>NZ_JAJPWQ010000003.1:0-930824 GCF_046549005.1 Amycolatopsis sp. lyj-108
CGCGCCGAGCGGGGTGCCTGAGGTCGAGGCGGCCGCGGCCTGCCGGGACAGTTCCTGCTCGATCGGCGAAAGAGCGCTGGCGACCCCCATGAGCACGCCCCAGAACCCCAGGAAGGCCACACTTTCGGCAGGTGTCAGCACCTTCCCGCTGAGGGTGATCAGCGCATAGCCGATTCCCGCGGACACGAACACCGAACTTCCCACGGCGCCCAAGGCCGCGGCGAATCTGGCGAACGGCGAACTCGACTGCAAGTCCCACTCCTTCGACCTGGACTGCACCAACGAGGCATCTACCAGCTCGACGACGACACGCTCACCGACTACGCCCGGCACGTGAAGGACCGACGCGTTGCCACAACCACCCTCACTGCCGCGCTCTATGCGGTGAGCAGACTCTGGGGCGCCGCGCCACACCTGCCCCCAGCCGACCGCATCCCGATGCCACCCTGGGAATCCACTGGGATGCAAGACTTCCTGCCGCCGGCCGAGGGCAGCAACGAGAACAGCACCGCGCCGATCCATCCCGCCGTCATGCCGCTCTTACTGATCTGGGCGATGCGGTTCATCGAGGACTTCGCCAACGACATCATCGCCAGCTGGGCCGAATACCAACGGCTGCGCGCGGGCATCCGCGACCAGGACAACCCGGAGGCCATCACCGGCTTGACCGCACTGCTGCGCCGCCATGACGCCGGACAGCAACCGCTGCCCGGCGTCATGGGCAATAACCGCACCACCCCGGGGCCGGCCAACGCCTATCTCGCCGCACTGCACCACACCAGCACGCACCAAGTCAGCAAGCTGCTCTCCCCACAGGCACGGGACATCCAGCTAGAACTGCGATCACCGATACAGGTCCGCGTCACCGGACAACTGCATGGCAAGCCACGAACCGATGGGACTGGTCCAGCGACAGCCCCATCATCCAAGCTAGTGCCTGCTCCGCCCGGCCAGCCGCATGACCGTCACCGTAGGGATTTGCGGCCGCTGTCGGCACCGAACCGTCGAGGATCTCACCCGCGAGGCGCAGCACCTGATCTTCGTCCGTACCCGCAAGCACCGCACATCCACTCTCGATACCCTCGGCTCGTTCGGTGACCTCACGCAGCACAACCACCGGCACGCCAAATGTCGGCGCTTCCTCTTGAATACCACCGGAATCGGAGAGCACCAGCGCGCAGACGCGCAAGAGCCGGATCAGGTCCGAGTAGTCGAGCGGCCCGGTGACCAGCACCCGCGGTTCGTCTTCAAACGCGGTCTCGACCACGGAGCGCACCCGAGGGTTGGGATGTGCGGGCAACACCACTTCGACATCCGAATACCGACGGAGCAACGTGCGTACGGCGCGTAGCACGGCCGCCATCGGCTCGCCCCATGACTCCCGCCGGTGCATGGTAAACAGGATCAGCCGCCGGGCGCCGGACTTCGTCCTGGCTTCAACGGCGCTTAGCCGCTCCTCCAGAAACGGCCGGTTCGCCCTCGCTACCGCCAACTGGGCATCCACCACAGTGTTCCCGATGACCAGTACCTTGTCTGGCTCGACACACTCGGTGACAAGCGCTCGCGCAGCGCGTTCGGTCGGCGCGAGGTGCAGATTAGCCAGCAATGAAATAAGGCGGCGGTTGGCCTCTTCGGGAAACGGCGACCGCACGTCGGCTGAACGAAGCCCCGCCTCGAGGTGCGCAATCGGGATCCGGCCCCAGAACGCGACCAACGTGGCACCGAGAGCCGTGGCGGTGTCACCTTGGACGACGACCGCGGTGGGCGGACGGAACGACCATAACCGGTCCAACTCCGGTAAAAGATTGCCGTAGAGCTCAGCCTGTCCACCCGTCGCGCGTGGGCAGTCGAGCTCCTCGTCTGGCTTCAGATCGAAAGCGGACAGTGCCTGCCGGACCAGCTCCGGGTGCTGTCCGCTGGCCACGATCACCGGCCTCATTCGTCCTTTGCGGAGCATCGCAAGCGCGACCGGGGCCAGTTTCACCGCCTCCGGCCGGGTTCCCGCGACGAGATGCACCTCGGGTTTCACGTTTCCGTCCTCCTTGTTGTGTTTCGGGCGCGCCGGAGGATGAGCAGGAAGATTCCGAATGCAAGCGCCATCCCGACGAGGCTGAGCAGCGAGCCGACCAGCGAGTGTGTCCAGGCGTAGCCCGTCGGTCCGAAGCGCTGGGTTGCCCAGCCGATCAGCCCGAACCTGATCTCGTTGATCGCGACCAGAACTAGACCACCCGTGGCCAAGCCCGCGAGCGTGCGGGTGAGCGGCAGGCGGTCACTCAATAGCACCACACCAGCAAGCAGCACCAGTGGCGCGAACAGCAGCACGAACGTACATTCCGGGGTGACCAGCAGGCCCTGCGGATCCGGGGTGCCAACGCCGAAATAGACGATCGCCATTTCCGGGTTCACCTCGGTGCCGCCCGCAGTCACCCACGAGACGACAGGTCCTGCGACCCACGCCTCCCAGCCACGGACCACGGTGTTGAACACCACGGCGGTCACGGTCGCGGTGAGCAGGAGTGCCACCGTCGAGTATCTGACGATTGTGGTCATGCTTCCTTCGCCACCGGGCCGGAGAGGACAACTTCGCTATTACGTCTCGTTTTCGCCCATCCATTGCGCCGCAGCACGAGCCGGGTCGCCGCTCGCCACGAAGTCAGGTAGAACACGTAGACATAGCCGACGTACGCAAGCCCCCAGCCGACCGAGCGCGCAAAGGACTTTCCTCGCTCCGACCGGTTCCTGTACAACACGCCCCAGATTGCGAACTGCCCGATCCCGATCAGCAGATACGCAAGCAACAACGCCCACAACCCTTCAGAAAGGGAGGACCACATAGCATCCGGTCGGTCGGCAATCCCGGCCGCGAACACGACGATCGGAATGGGGAAGACAAACGTCCCCAGCAACTGTAGCCACGGCTGGAACAGGTAGTACGACATTTCGAGCACGGCGAGATTCCCGAGGTGGTCCGACCGCCAAAGCCTCGGCAGATACCGCGCGCACTGCATCACGCCCTGACCCCAGCGTGTGCGTTGTGTGACGAACCGACGGAAGTCAGGCAACGCCTCCTGCTCGACCCAGGTGTCTACAGTGAACTCGGTGGCCGAGCCAGCCAGCAGCAGGTGCACTCCAAGCTCGAAGTCCTCGAGCAGCGAGCCGCGCCACGGCCTGCCATCGCCGCAGTCTATATCCCGCAATGCCGAGAGCCGGGTGAATTGTCCGTTCCCACCCATGGCCGCGGTGCCCGCACGGCGGCGCAGTAGTTGCAACGCTGCGATCGGGCCGCGGAACTCCAGGTCCTGCATCCGCACGAGCGTGCGGGCGAACAGATTCTTCGTCCGCCCCCTGCCTGGCAAGGGAGTGCGTGCCGACCGGTTCATCATGCGTACTTCGATCTGCACGGCGCCGACGGCCGCGCGCCCGAACAATCTTTCCGCGGCGAGCACGGCGAGGCAGTTCGAGGCGGGCCTACCGTCGGCGTCGACGACACCCACGATCGTGCGCCCGGCGTCTCTCGTCGTTCCCAGCAAACGCTGGTACGCCGCGTTCAACGCGTCGCCCTTGCCCGTGCGGGCATTCGGCAGCTCACGACTGATCAGGTGGATGGCGTCGTCGGTCGCAGCCAGCCGCGAAACGACCGAGCGGGTGCTGTCTTCGGACGCGTCATCGACGACCCACACATGTGTGCCGGGAAAGGCCACCCGGAGGTATGCGAGCGTGGCTCCGATGACGGCTTCCTCATCCCTGCACGGTATGAGAAAGTGCCACTCGAAATCCTCCGCACTACCCTCCCCGCCTGGCCTCCGACGCAGATAGGTGATCGATAAGACCACCATGTAGCCCAGAAAGACGATGCTGAGTGTCAGTGACAAAGCGACGACGATCGCGAAGACCATTCCCGCTAGATTTCGCCCGCGTTACGGCGACGACGCAGGAAGAACACACCCGCCGCGCCCGCGCCCACCGCCGCCGCACCCGCGCCCACCGAGGTCGATATCACCGGCGTGTCGACGGGTTTGACTCCGGGGTGACACTCGACGTGCCCGGCTTTGAATTCGTGACCCCCGAAGGTCACCCGGAGCGCGTCCACCGAAACACCGCCGTCAGGCAGCTTCTCGGTCACATTCTTCTCGACCTTGACTAGTCCAGGGACAGCGATTTTCGCGGTGCCGGCCCCGCCGCCGGTAGTCACCCCCTCTGGCCCGGCGGTGCACTTCGCCAGCGCCGCGTCGATCTCGAACTCTTTGACCGGGCCGAAGCCCATCGCCACCTTCGCCAATGACGCCTCCGCAGTGGACATGCCGGTCACCGGATCCGCGGTGGTGTGCACGCTGGCGGTCTCACTCCTGAAATACTTCGGCCCAACGGTAAAATCCACGTTTGTCTGTACGAAATCGCGGTCGCGTCCTGACGAAGCCGCCGCGCCATACGGCCCACCACTCGTGCCGACGAGATAGCCGGAAGATTTGGGCTCGGGGGCAGCGTTCGCCGCCGCCGAGAACCCCGCCAGGCCAGTCAGCGCGACGGCGCCGGTCAGCGCCGCAATCATTCGCATCTTGTTCAATCGACCTCCTCAAGTTGATCCGAAAGCCCGAGTCTCGTACGCGAGCGAAGCCGGCGGCAGTACAAAACCTCATCCATCGCCAGTGAATGTTTCCCATGGTCTGCGAACGACACCCCCTTCCGGTACACGGCGTTCACAGCCGGCCGGCTTCGTCCGATCCACCAACACTGGTACACCACCGACAACCTGGTGCTCGGCAACCGGCTGTCCACCTACGTCATCAAGGGCCCGCGTGACAGCGGGGTGATCGGCATCAACGGTGCCGCAGCCCGGCTGATCAGCCCCGGTGACCTGGTGATCATCATCGCCTACGCGGCCGTCTCCGACGCCGAGGCCCGCACCCTGGAGCCCAGCGTCGTGTTCGTCGACGAGCACAACCGCGTGCTCGACCTCGGTACCGACCCGGCCGCCGCGCCGGCGGGATCCGAACTGCGCAGCGGTGCCCTCATGGAAGTCCAGGCATGACCGACCGGATCGCGGTGGTCAGCGGGGGGGTACCCGGGGGATCGGGCAGGAACTGAGTCTGAGACTGGATTCCCTCGGCTACCGGGTGCTCGCGCTGTACCGCGGCGATGAGCGCTCCGCCGAACTGGCCGCGCGGGCCGGCCGCGTCACCCCGGTGCGCCTCGACCTCGGGTTCCCGCCGGGGATCCGGGCCGGGTGCGAGCGGATCCTTGCCGAGCACGGCACCCCGGAGGTGCTGGTGAACAACGCGGGGATCAACCGGGACAGGCCGTTCCTCGAACTCACCGAACAGGACTGGGAACAGGTGGTGGCCACCAACCTGTCGGGGCCGTTCCATCTCAGCCGGGCACTGGCGCCCGGCACGCTCCTCGGGGGTGGCGGCGTGATCGTGAACGTCGGTGCGACCACAGCGATCCGGCCACGGAAGGGCGGCGCGAACTACTGCGCCAGCAAGGCGGGTCTATTGCAGCTACGTAGTAGAGCACGGCCCCGACCGGGAGCTCGGCATCCCAGGCGGGATTGACCACGAGGTCGTCGTCGGTCCGCGCGGCCAGTACCGTGGCCCCGAAAGCACGCCCCAGTGCCAACCGGCATTTCTCGGTACTCAACCTCCCCAGCGACGTCGGCAACGTCACCGAATACGTCCCCGCCCCGCCCGCCGTCATCAGCTCGGAATACACCTCGGTGATTCCCGGCGAGGTCAGTTCTTCAGTGACCATCCGCGGTGTGTGCCACTGCACGCACTTGATCCTCGAATCCACATAGCGGACCAGCTCGGATTTCTCCATGTCCCGCAACGTCACCACAACGTGTGCCGACCGATTCGCATGATCCACGGTCACCGCGACGGCCAGGGCCTCGTTGTCGTCGCGCATGTCGATCAAGACCGTGCCAGCGCCGCCGACGGCGGCCCGGACGAGTACGTCGGCCGCGGTCGGTTCACCTCGGACGAAGTCCACCGGCTGAGACGGCATCGGGTGCACCTGCACGTCGTCGCCTGCGCACAGCACGAGGCCGGTCACCCCGTCGGCGAGCAACTGCGCGACGATCCGCTCGGTGCGACCGGCCGTATAGCCGATCAGGAGCGTGTGCCCGCTCGCCCGAACGGTCTCCATCCCCTGCATCCGCCGTCCCTTCGCCTGTTCGAGCCTGGAAGCGAGCTTGGTGAACACCGTGGTGAGCGTCGCGATCCCGCCGATGATGACATAGGCCCCCACGACGTGCCCTGCCGTGGTCTCCGGCGAGAAGTCTCCGTACCCGACCGTCGCGGCGGTGACCACGAAGTACCACCAATAGTTCCCCGCCCGGACGAGATGGTGATTTCCTTGGCTGTCAAAGGATTGACCACCGGTGAGATGTCCGCGCACCTAGCCGAGGTTTATGGTGCCGAGGTGTCGCGACAGACCATCTCCACTATCACCGACAAGGTGATCGGGGGCATGGTCGAGTGGCAGAACCGGCCGCTGGACCCGGTCTATCCGGTGATCTTCATCGACGCCATTCACGTGAAGATCCGCGACGGGAAGGTCGCCAACCGGTCGACTTACGTCGCGTTGGCGGTGACCTGCGAGGGCCGCCGCCGTCGGCATCGCGCTCTTGTGGGACTACGCGTGGAACCGCGTCGCCGTGGCCGACATCTCGCTGACCCCGCTGCTGGACGATCCGACCGTACTCATCGTCGCCGCCGACCACCGCCTCGCCCGCAAGCGGTACACCACCATGGCCGACCTCGCCGACGAGGACTGGATCGTCCGCGCCCACGACCATCCGGTGGCCGAGGTACTGGAACGCAGCTGCCGCGCGGCCGGGTTCACCCCGAAGATCGCGTTCGAGGCAAACGACTACCAGGAAGCGCAGGCCATGGTCAGCGTCGGGCTCGGAATCGCGCTCGCGCCGAGGACCGCGGTACGGAACCCGAACCCGGACGTCCGCGTCCTCGCCCTCGGCGCCGACGTGCCGGCACGACGTGTCCTTCTGGCGCATCGCCAGGACCGGCTACGCGCACCCGCCGAACTCGCCATGCACCAACTCCTGGTCGACGTCGCACGCGAGTACCAGACCAAGCTCTGACTACCCGCTCTGCGCGATCGCACTCGGTCTGGTGCACAACGAGCAACCAGTTCTAGGAGTCACCGCACCGCCCTTTCTCGAGCACCGATACTCAGCAACGGCTGACTCGACGACAGACCCGCCGGACGGGGTCAACGCCTCGCGAGTTTTGGTTCTGACACGCTTTCCGTGATCGGTTGGTTGGCGAAGAGGTGCGCTTGCGCAGGAGGTCGGGCTTGGAACGGCCGAACATCTGCCGTTTGAGCATCTCGGTCCGGTTTGACGTGCCCTTCGACGACTCTAGATCCGTCCGGCAGCCAGGTTGCGAAGCGGGACGACGCCCATGATGTGCAGCGTTTGGTTGATTCTGCCAAGCGGAACGCATCCGCCGTGTCAGGAGCAGGTGGTCATCCGGTCGTAGCCCAGCTGAGCCTGGTCACGGGCTCCCGCACAGCCCCGGCCTCGTCGACGACAGGCCGGCCGTGCTGGCGGATGCACTGCAGCGCCTTCTCATCCGAGGTGATCTGCCGAGTCACCACCAACCAGGGGTTGCTGCCGGGCGCGATCGCCAGCCGCAGACGCCTCGGCTGACGGCTCATCAATCGTGAGGAGCCGCAGCCGGAACCCTCGGAGTCAGGTAGACCTGTTCGGGCGGGACGAATGACCTCGTTAGGCGTATGGCGACGCTTCCAACACCCGAGGTGCGCTGCTGGCGGGGTTGGTCAGTCTGATCGGAGCGCCGGGACCGACCACGGGAGGAACTGCGGTATGTCGGTGGCGACCGTGCCGGGAAACCTCGGTTCCCGCTTCTGCAGGAACGCCGCGATGCCCTCCATCGTGTCGGGGCTCGCGAACGCGTGCGCGATCAGCTTCGAGTCGAGTCGGAAGGCCGCCTCCGGGGTGTCCTCGCCCTGCATGTGCAGCAGCGTCTGGCGGACGACCGCCGTGGCCACCGGCGCGGTATTGGCGATGAGGTCGCGGGCGATCTCATACGTCTTGTCCAGCAGCGCTTCCGGCTCGACAACCTGTGACACCAGTCCGGCCGCGACGGCTTCCGCCGCGGGGATCAGTCGACCGGTGAGCATCCACTCCTGAGCCCGCGCGAGTCCGACGATCCGCGGAAGGAACCAAGTCGAGCCACCTTCCGGGAACAAGCCGCGGCGAGCGAAGACGAAACCGAAGCGGGCGTCGGACGCGGCGATCCGGATGTCGGCGGGCAGGATCAGGGTGCTGCCGACCCCGACCGCGGCGCCGTGGACCGCCGCGATGACTGGCTTGTTCAGCTTCGTCAGCGGCCTGGTCGCGCGCGACGCGGGTTCCACCCAGTCTGCGGCGGTGAAGTCGTCGCCGCCCTCAGTCAGGTCCATGCCGACGCAGAAGTCCTTGCCGTTGGCGTTGATCACTACGACACGGACGTCTTCGTCGGCGTCCGCGGCGGCGAACGACTTGGGGAGTTCGTCGGCCATCCGGATCGTGTAGCCGTTGCGGGCGGCGGGGCGGTCGAGGGTGATCGTGGCGATCCGGTCCTCCACTGCGTACCTGATGGCTTCGAAAGTCATTGCGCTCCTTGGGAAGTCGTTGCCTTTGCGGCAGGGGCGGCGGCACGACCGGGGACTACTTGGTAGGTCTCGCCTTTCGCGGCCTTCTCGAGCAGCGATGCGAGCGGGCTGAAACGTTCGCCGTAGCGCTCGGCCAATTCGCCGCGCGGGCGGCGAATCCGGCCAGGCCACAGATCGAGCCGATGTTGGCGGCCGGCACGCCGCCTCTGCACCCCTCGGGGGTCGACATGCGGTTCAGACCCAATTCACCCGCGCGCGTGCGGTTCGCGGTCGGGGTGGCCCTGCTCGATGGTTCGGTCCTGGTGCGGCGTCCCCTTCCTGGTGACGTTGGTGCGCACGAGGTCGCGCCGCGGCCAGATCGTCGTCGTCCAGGGAGACCGCGCACTTTGCGGTGACACGCCGATGCCTGCCTTTCCAGTCGATAGTTCCCGGTGCTGTTACCGGTTTCGCCCGTGCAGGAGTGCCGTCAGGACCCGGACGACGCGATCGGTGAACTCGGTGCGGGCGAATGTGGTCAGTGCGAGCGGGGCCGGGAATCGCTGCCTGGTCACGGCCTTCGGGTAGGTGAACTCGCGCAGTCCGTCAGGTCCGTGCACTCGGCCGAAGCCGGATTCGCCGACCCCGCCCAGTGGCAGGGTCGGGATCGTGGCGTAGGCGACGAACGCGTTGACCGCGACGCCTCCCGCCCGGATCCGACGGGCGATCTCCCCGCCGCGCCCGCGCGCGAAGATGGTGACGCCGAGGTGGTATCGGCTGGCGTTGACCAGCTCGACCGCCTGGTCCATGTCGTCGACCTTGGCGATGGTCATCGTCGGCCCGAAGGTCTCCTCGGTGACGGCGAGCGCGTCCTCCGGTACGTCGACCAGGATCGTCGGCTGGACGAACTGGCCGTCGATGGTGTCGAGACCGCCGAGCACCGCACGCCCGCCGCGGTCGAGGGCGTCCTCGATGTGCGCGCGGATGACCGCGACCTGGCTGGGCATGGTGATCGGGCCGATCTTCGCGCCCCCACCCTCGCCTGCGCGCACGTCCTCGGCCTTCGTCAGGACCCGCTCGAGGAACTGGTCGTAGACCAACTCGTGTACGTAGACCCGTTCCACGCCAAGGCAGGTCTGGCCGGCGTTGGACAGGGCGCCCCACACCGCCGCGTCCGCCGCGGCGTCGAGGTCGGCGTCGGCGTCGACGACGAGCGCGTCCTTGCCGCCGCACTCCATCAGGACGGGGGTCAGAGAGCGCGCGCAGGCCGCGAGGACGACCTTGCCGGTCGCGGTCGAGCCGGTGAACCCGATCTTGTCCACACCGGACTCGCACAGCGCCGCCCCGGTAGTGCCCGACCCGGTGACCAGGTGCAGCACCGGGTGCTCCGGCACGGCTCGCTCGAACGCCCGGACCAGCCACTCCCCGACGCCTGGGGAGAACTCGCTGGGCTTGAACACGACCGCGTTGCCGGCGGCGAGTGCGAACGACAGCGACCCGAGCGGGGTGAACACCGGGTAGTTCCACGGGCCGATGACCCCGACCACACCCAGTGGCGCATACTCCAGCGTCGCGGCCTGGTTGATGGTCATCAGGTCACTGGACATCCGTCTGCGGCCCAGGACGCTTCCCGCGTTCTTGGCCGCCCATGCCAAGTGCTGCAGGGCCATCACGATCTCCAGCCGCGCGTCCGACACCGGCTTGCCGACCTCGGCGTTCATCACCTGGGCGAGGATGTCGGCACCGCGGGCGATCTCGCCGCGCCAGCGGTCGAGCATCCTGCCGCGCTCGGCGAAACTCAACGCCGCCCACGCGGGCGCCGCCGTTCGCGCCGCCGCCACCGCGGCCGCGACGTGGGCGGCGTCGTGCTCGGGGTAGCGCGAGAGGATGTCTCCAGTCGCCGGGGAGCGCACCTGGAACGTCGGTGGCGTCGCGGCTGTGGGGAGGCGCACCTGTGCCTTGGTCATCGGGCAACACCCTTCCGCATACTCGGTTCGACCACTTTGCTTATGCCGTGCGCGATGCCGCCCAGGAGCTTCCCGGCGAGCGGAGCGCCCAGCTTCATGGCCTGGCGCAGCGCTGGGGCACCGGTGTAGGCGAAGGTCCACGTGAGCCGGGTTCCGGCGGGGGTCTCGTCGAGACGCAGATCCTCACCGAACGTGGTGAACAGGGGCCGGGTCGCGGCGTCGACGGAGAACGTCATCCGCTTGCCGTCTTCCCAGCGGTAGAACCGTTCCCGTAACGAGACGACACCCGGCCCGAGTGTCACCACACGCGTGGTGCCGACGCCGAATGGGCGTGGGGTGCTCCATTCGACGCCGGTGATCAGGGGCGACCACGACACCAGCGTGTCGCGCGCGGTCAGTGCCGACCAGACCGCGGCAGGCGGCGCGGCGAGCTCGACGACGTGCACATGTCGAGTCGCCGCGGTCGCCACGGCGTCACCTGCGGCATCTCCGAGCGAGTACCAACGAGTCATCGCCGCTACCGGCTCTCGCGGGCCACGGCCTCGTGCACACCGTCGCCGGGCTCAGCGGCATAGAGCGCGTCGATCTCCTGGCCGTACTTGGCGGAGATCGGCTTGCGGCGCAGCTTCATGGTCAGGGTCAGTTCGTCGCCACCCGGCTCCCAGAACGTCGGCAGGATGGTGAATCGCTTGATCTGCTCGACCCGCGACAGCTTCTCGTTGCCCGCCGCGACACCGGCGCTGATCCGGGCGATGACGTCGGCGTCGACGGCCAGGGCCTCGGCGGTGGCGTCGGTGAGCCCGCGCTGCGCGGCATAGGCCGCGGCGCCGTCGATGTCGAGCACGATCAGCGCGGTGTTGTAGGGCCGGTTGTCACCGATCGCGGTGAGCGCGCCCACCAGCGGCGACGCCGCCTTGATCGTGTTCTCGATGTTCGCGGGCGACATGTTCTTGCCCGACGAGCTGATGATCAGTTCCTTCTTGCGGTCGACCACCCGCAGGAAGCCCGCGTCGTCCATGGTGATGATGTCGCCGGTGTGCAGCCAGCCGTCTGCGTCGATCGCCTCGGCGGTCTTCTCCGGCTCCTTGCGGTAGCCCTTCATCAGCAGCGGTCCGCGGATGAGGAACTCGCCGTCTTCGGCGATCTTGCCCTCCATGCCGGGCAGGAGCCTGCCGACCGCGCCGAGCTTGGCGTCGCGCGGGTGTGCCGCGCTGGCCACGCAGGTCAGCTCCGACATGCCCCAGATCTCGGCGATCGGGATGCCGAGACCGGTGAAGAAGGCCAGGGTCTCCGGTGGGATCGGCGCGGCGCCGGACATCGCCCAGCGCGCTTCGTCGAGGCCGATCTTCTTGCGCAGCAGCGACAACACCATCTGGTCGGCCTTGGCCCACTCGGCGGCGTCCTCATCGGACAGCTTCTCGCCCGCGAGTTCGGCGGCGCCTTTCTTGGCCGCGACCGACAGCGCCCACAGCAGGCCCCGCTTGCGGGCCTCGTCCCGCTCCGTGGCCACCCCGAACTCGATGGCCATCTTCAGCTTCTCCCACACGCGCGGGACCGCCCCCCAGAACGTCGGGCGCGTGTCGGGCAGCGCGGCGGCGATCTGGCGCGGATCGGCGACGGTGGTGACCTGAGTGCCGAACACCTCCTGCAGGTACAGGGCGGTGAACCGGTCGGCGATGTGCGCGGTCGGCATGAACGAGGTGACCCGGTCGCCGAACTCGACGTCGAGGACCTCCGCGAACGCGTACGCCTCGTACATCAGGTTCGCGTGGGTGGACTCCACGCCCTTGGGGTTGCCGGTGGTGCCCGAGGTGTAGATCAGAGTGGCGATGTCGTCGGGCCGCACGGCCTGCCAGCCCGCGTCGAAGTCGTAGTTCGCCGCACCGCGCGCGACCAGGTCCGCGACAGTCATCGCACCTTCGGCGAACCCGTCGACGACGACGATGTGGTCGATCTCAGCGCCACTCTCGCGGATCCGCTCGACATACTGGGCCTCGCAGAACACCAGCCGGTTGCCCGCGTTGTCGAAGACGTACTTCAGCTGGGCCGCGGCAAGGGTGTTGTAGACCGAGAACGAAGTCGCGCCGACGTGCTGCGCCCCGACTTCCAGGGGGTAGAACCCGACCTGGTTGGACAGCATCAGCGCGACGACGTCACCTCGCCCGATGCCCAGCGCGGCCAGGCCCGCGGCGACTCGGCGCACCTGCTCGGCGTACTCGCGCCAGGTCAGCGTCTCGAGATCGCCGGGCGTGCGCAGGGCGACCGCATCGGGAGCGACGGCAGCCGTGCGCTGAAAAGCTTCACACAGGGTACTTGGCCGGTCGGTCATCGAAGGCTCCTCGGAAGTCGGCGCTGCCACAGCCGAACAGTACGATGCAACCTTGCGTGTTGCAATGTTGCATTCGGAATTGCAACATAACTGGCGGATTGTTGCGGCCGGTCCGTAGAGTGGTGCGGGTGACGACCAGTACCACTGACTCCACGGAACGCATCCTCGACGCCGCCCTCGCACTGTTCGAGGACGTGGGCATCCGGCGGACGACCCTGGAGGACATCGCCCGCCGCGCGGGAGTCGACCGGGTCACCGTCTACCGGCGACTCGGGTCCAAGAGCGACGTCGTCGAAGCGGTGAACGCCCGGGAAGCGCGACGGATCTTCGCGGATGTGTTCGGCACGGCGAGCAAAGCGTCCACGGCCGCAGACCGCGTCGCGGTCGCCTTCGCCACCGTGGTGTCCCGGCTGTGGTCCCACGGCCTGATCAACCGCCTGCTGCGGTTGGAGCCGGAGTCGTCGCTCCCCAAGATGACCACCGACGCGACCGGGCTCATCCGAATCGCCGTCGCGGGGACCGTGGAGATGCTCGAGCAGGCAGTGCGGGACAACCTGTTGCCCCCGGCGGACGACTATCCCGCCCGGGCGGAGGTCATGGTGCGGCTCGCGCACTCGTTCATCGTGACCCCCCGAGGCCACCTCCCACTCGACGACGAAGCCGACTTGCTGGACTTCGCCCGGGCCTACCTCGCCCCGATCGTCACCGGAGCGCACCCTCCGGCTGGATGACCGCGGGTTCGGCATTCGTGCCGACCATGTGAGAGCGGAGGAAGATCGCGGCTCGACGCAGCGCCAGGCTCGCCTCGGGGACCACCCGGTTGAGCGTGACGTACGAGTGCACCTGCCCACGCACCACGAACAGCCGGTTGGTGACACCGGCCAGATCCAGTCGCTCGTGCAGTCGCTCGGCGTCCCCGGCGAAACACTCGGTGCCGCCGACATGGGTCAGGATTGGCGGGAATCGTCGCAGCAGCGCGAGGGTCGCGGTCAACGGCGAAAGTCGGGGGTCGGCGAACTCCGCGGCGGGGTGGAAGGCCGCGGAGCACCGCGCGGCGAAGGTCGGGGTCATCACCGGGTCGGGTCGCACCGCGTCGCGGCGGATCGCCTCGGTGAGGGTGGGGTCGAGCAGCGGCGAGAACAGCGTCACCGCGGCGGGCATCGCGCTTCGCCGCTGGGCCAAGGTCGTCAGTAACCCGACCGCCAGATGGCCACCGGCGGAATCACCCGCGATGGCGATGCGCTCCGGCTGGTGTCCTTGGTCCAGCAGCCATTCGTAGGCCGCGACGGCGTCGTCGAGCGCCGCCGGAAACGGGTGTTCGGGCGCGCGGCGGTAGGCGACCGCGAGCACCGGGAGCGCGGTCAGCCGGGAGAGCGGCCCGGTCACGCACCGGTAGGCGCGCGGTGACGAGGCGACGTAGCCACCGCCGTGGAGGTAGAGGACGGCGCCGGCGGCGACCGGCCGCGCGTTGTGGGCCCGCACCCACTCGCCGTCGAACCGCGCTGTCCGCAGTGGCTGGATCTTCGCGGTGCCTGGCCATCCGGCAAGCATCCCGGCGATGGTGATCGCGCCGCGCAGATAGCGCAGATGGGCGCCCTCGAGCCGGACGGTATCGATCTGCGGTCGCACCATGCGCAGCCCACAAGCCGCCACGAGCCCACTGATCAGGCTCGGCCGCTGGTTGCGCGTCACCGCGCGGACTTCCGGCGCGCCTCGAGGTCGCGGATCAGTTGGTGCACCCGCCGGTCCCTGACCAGGACCCGGTCCATGGCCGAGTTGATGACGCCGCGGAACAGCGAGTAGGGCAGCCACCGGGCCGGGGCGACCGTCACTCCCGCGCGGTCGGCGATGCCGTTCGCGATGGAGGCGGCCGCGGCGTCGGCGGAGATCCGATGGTTCAGCGGCCAGCCGAGCAGTTCGTCGAGGCGTCGCCCGATCGGGTCGTCGTCCAGGGTCGCGGTCGCCAGCGGCGTGTCCACGAAACCGAAGTACGCCACCCCCGCAGTGGCGCCGTGCGGGGCCAACTCCAGCTTCAGCGCGCGGCCGATCTGTTCCGCGGCCGCCTTGGCGGACATGTAGGCCACGCTGCCCACGCCCGGTGAGAACGCGGCACACGAAGCCACCACGACGACATGCCCGCCCGAGGCGATGACCGCCTCCAGCGCGGGCCGCACCGTGTTGAGGACGCCCGTCTGGTTGATCGCGACGACACGGTCGTAGTCGGCCAGGTCCATGGTCCTGATCGTCGCCGGCGCCGGGGTCACACCCGCGTTGGCGACGACCACATCGAGGTGTCCGTGATGGGCGATCACCCTGTTCAGCACGTCGGCCATCCCGGACCGGTCGGTCACGTCCGCTACGGCGGTGAAAACCCGGTCACCGCCCAGAGCCCTCGACGCCTGGTCCAGAGCCGCCTCGTTGACATCGACCAGCGCCAGCCGCGCATGCCTGCCGTGCAGCTGTTCGGCCAGGGCCAAGCCGATGCCCGACCCGGCGCCGGTGATCAGCACGACCTTGTCGCGCACCTCGTAGGTCGGCCGCCTCATGCCGGAACATCCTCAACGGAGGGTTCCACTCGGCGTACGACGTAGTTGTCGAGGTCGATCTTGCGGGTGCGGGCCCGAAAGCCCGCCGAGAAACCCGGGTAGTGGGTGAAGTTGCGCCCGCCGCGGCTCAGGTAGTAGCTGTGGCAGCCGCCGGTGAGGAAGACCGACCGGCTCAGACCCCGGTCCGCCCACTCCACAAAGGACCGCTCCGCCGCGGCCGTGACCTCGATCCCGGCCAGGTCGCGGCGCTCCATCTCCCGCAGGGCGTCGAGGAGGTACTCCACCTGGTTCTCGATGGTGATCACCGCCGAGGTGTAGACACCGGAGTTCGGGCCAAGGATCAGGAACAGGTTCGGGAAGTTGTGGATGGTGGTACCCAGGTAGGCGGCCATCTCCCCGGCCCGCCACTGGTCGGCGACGCTGGTGCCGTCGCGTCCGTGGATCAGGCCGAAGCCAGGGTGGTCGGTCATCCGGAACCCGGTGCCGAAGATGATCGTGTCGAGCTGGTGCTCGGCGCCGTCCGAGGTGACGATTCCCCGCTCGGTCACCTCGACGATCCCGTCGGTGACCACCGTCGTGTTCGCCGCGGTGAGCGCCGGGTAGTACGCGTTGGAGAAAGTGGGCCGCTTGCATCCGACGGCGTACGACGGGGTGAGCCTGGCCCGCAGGTCCGGGTCCTTGACCTGCCGCATCAGCAGCGCCCGGGCCATCCACCCGAGGGGTTTCTGCAGTCGCGGCTCGTGGATGAAGCCTGGGACGAGCGCCTCGAAGGTGAGGGCCCAGGCTTTGCGGGCGGCGGTCTGGGCGCCCGGCAGGTGCCGGTAGAGGCGACGGGTCAGCGCACCCACCGGGCGGTCGGGGTGCGGCAGCACCCAGATGGGCGTGCGCTGGAAGACGCTCAACCGGCCTGCCAGCGGTTGCACCCGCGGGATGAACTGCACGGCCGACGCGCCGGTACCGATCACGCCTACGCGTTCACCGGCGAGGTCGTGGTCGTGGTCCCATGCCTGCGAGTGGAACACCTTGCCACGGAATCTTTCGAGTCCCGGCAGATCCGGGATCGATGGCGCGCTGAAGGGCCCGATGGCGCCGACCAGAACCCGCGCGGTGAGGTCGCCCGTGCTGGTCGAGATCCGCCACAGGCAGGCGTCGTCATCCCAGGAGGCGTCGGTGACCTCGGTGGAGAATCGCACGTGGGGCAGCACGCCGAAATCGACGGCGCAGCGGTGCAGGTACTCCTGCAGCTCGCCCTGCAGCGGGTAAAGCCGGCTCCAGTCCGGGTTGGGCGCGAAGGAGAAGGAGTAGATCAGCGATGGTATGTCGCACTGCGCACCCGGGTAGCTGTTGATCTGCCAAGTGCCGCCGACCGCCCCCGCGCGTTCGAGCACGACGAAATCGTCGATGCCCTCCTGTTTGAGGCGGATGGCTGTGCCGAGGCCGCCGAATCCCGCGCCGACGATGGCCACGCGGACGTGCTGGGTCATGAAAGTCCTCCGGCTCACAGGTCGAGGGTGAGGTGGTCGCCTGCTGCCCGGGAGACGCAGATGAGCATGTCGGTCTCCCGCTCGGCGGGCCGCAGCTTGGTGTCGCGGTGGTCCACTCCCCCGTCGAGCACCCGGTGCCTGCAACTGCCGCAGAAGCCCTGCTGACAGGAGTAGCGGACCGCGGGCACCGCCCGGCGGATGGCGGCGAGGGCGGACTCGCCCGCGCCGACGGTGACTGTCACGCCGGCGCGCGCGAGGTGCACGTCGAACGGCCGGCCGCCGACGACCGGCGGGGCCGAGAATCGCTCGCTGTGCAACGATCCGGTCGGGTCGAACGCGGGCTGGACGGCACGTGCGGCGTCGATGAGTGGCGGCGGGCCGCAGACGTAGACCGCGGCACCGGGCTTGGCGCGCCGAACCAGGTCGGCGGCGTCGGGTGCGCCGTACTCGTCGTCCGGGCGCAACTCCAGGCGGCCCCCGCCGATCGCCTCGAGTTCGGCGACGAAGGGCATCGTGGCCAGGGAGCGGCCGACGTAGACCAGGGTCCAGTCCGCACCTCGGCGGGCGGCTTCGCGCACCATCGGCAAGATGGGGGTGATCCCGATTCCGCCGGCGATGAACAGGTAGGACTCCACGTCGATGAAGGTGAAGGCATTGCGAGGGCCGCGGACGGTGAGGGGGTGGCCCTCGGCGACCTCGCTGTGCATCGCCACCGATCCACCACCGCCGCCGTCGATGCGGCGGACCGCGATGCGATAGCTACCGCGGTCCGCGGGGTCGCCGCACAGGGAGTACTGCCGCTGGATACCCGAGGGCAGGAAGACGTCGAGGTGGGCACCGGGGACCCAGGCCGGGAGGTCGCCGCCGCCCGGGCGGCGCAGCGTGAAGCTGACGACGTCCGTCACCTCGGCGGTGATCGAGGAGACGACCAGGTCCAGCTCGAATCCCTTACGGCGTACCGGTTTCGACTTGGAGAGGTACGGTGCCACTGAGCTCGCCGCGAACACCTGGGAGTACGCCCGAGCACCCCGGGCCAGCGCCCGCAACGTCCGCGACGGCGCACGGGTCACGGCTGTACACGCCTCACTCATGCCTTGCCGCCGTTGGCGGCCGGAGACTGCGCGAGGTAGCGCAGGGCCTTGTCGATCGGGCCCATCTGCGAGGGATGGAAACCGGGGCGGAGGTACTGCGGGATCTCCTTGAAGACGAAACGGAGCCCCGGGATCAGGCCACGACGGACGTCCTTGACGAACGCTAGCGGCCAAGTCCACCGGTGCCTGGTCACCCTCGGGTCACTGGCGTACATCCAGCCGGCCGTGTAAAGCCAGAGGACCAGCAGGCCCGCCGAGGCGAGGAACGCCGTGCGCACCCGCCGGGCATAGCTGCCATCGACATACTGAAAGACGTCGTAGGCCACATTGCGGTGCTCCATCTCCTCCGCGCCGTGCCAGCGGAGCAGGTCAAGCATGGTCGGGTCCACGCCGATCTCGTCGAACCGGCGATTGTCGAGCAGCCACTCACCGACTGTCGCGGTGAAGTGCTCGGCCGCGGCGTAGAGACCCAGCCGCTCGCGGAACCAGGCTTCCCCGGCGCGCCCGTTCAGACCGTGGTCGCCGAAGACCTTGTCCATGACGAATTCCATCAGCCGCATGATCTTCGGGATGTCGACGCCGTTGTCCTGCAAGTACACCCGGAAGGACTCGTGCGAGCTGGCGTGGGTCTCCTCCTGGCCGATGAAGCCGACCAGTTCCTCCCGCAGCCGCGGGTCCTCGATCCGCGGCAGCGCCCGGCCCAGGACGTCGGCCATGGCGCGCTCACCCTCGGGCAGGACGAGGTGCATGACGTTCCAGAAGTGCGTGGCGTACGAGTGACCGGGGATGTACTCGATCGGCACGCCGGTCCAATCGAAGGACACGTCGCGGGCACGGATGGCGAGCGCCTCGTCCTGATACGCCTGCTGTTGCCTGATGGCCATGGTTCCTACCTCCGCATGATGACCGTCCGACTGTAACAATGCAATGCTTCATGTTGCAATGCTTCTCGTTGCCGCGCTGCGCGACCTGGCGAAGGGCGACGAAGCCCCACGGATTGGTGCGATGGCGGACCTGCGGAGCTGCTGGAGGTACGGCCAAGAATCCTTCGTCGCCCTGCGACCCAATGCGTCTTTCGTTTCGCCCCACTTTGAGAATTGGCGCTCCGAACTTCAGTGGCTGTTCAGTAGCTGAAGCAATCTGGAGCACTGCGGCGACTTCACACTCCGGATCCCGCCGTCACGCACGGCGATGCGGGAGTTCTTCGGCAGATGGAGGGCCGATCTGCCGAACGCCCGTAAGTACCCGATGGCCGTCCGGGACTACATGATGGCCAAGATCACCTCGGTGTCCAGGGTCCAGGCAGAGCTATGCGGCGTCCGGCTGGGTGATGTGCACTGGGATCTGGGTCAGCAAGGCCGGTTCTGGTGGCGGGCAAGGGTGCCCGCGTGAGCGGCATGCATTCCTGTTCGCTGAGGGACGGGAGCTGCTGTGGTGGTACGTCGAGGAGTTCCGAGGGGAGTTCGGGGACGACTCGACCGCTCCGATGGCGCCGCTGTAGCCATCGGAGCGCTTGTCGAGCGCGGTGGCCGCGCTGAACGTGCCGGTGTCGCCGCCGATTCAGTCGAGCACCTCCGCCGCGCTCTCAGGGCCTCGTCGAAGCGCCACCTGACCGGCCCGGTGACCAGTTGTGTGAGCATCTGCTTCGCCACGCCTGTGCCACGCACGACTACGAGAGCGCAACGGCAACTGTGAAACCCGGCAACCTCCACACTGTGGATACATGCCCCCCCATTACGCATGGCCGCCCTCGACCGTGTTCTTCCACTGGCCGTCCTCGAAGTAGGCGTCAGCTTCGCCTAGGTACAGGAAGGGAACCTTCGCCCCCGGCCAAGCGCGGGTCGTGAGTGGCGTTTCGGGTTAGAACCCGAAACGCCACTCACGACCTGGACCAGCAATCGGACACGTCACGCCTGCCTCAAGCCCGGATGCTGGCCCGGAGTGCGTCGATGAGCGCCACCGCAGCGGGCGGAGCGGGCGGATCGCCGTAGGTGACGGCGTAGATCTGACGCGGGTCTTCGGCCAGTTCGGTGGCGTGGACGCCCGGCATCCGGTGCGCGCGAAGGGCGAGCCGCGGCAGCGTGGTCACCCCCATCCGGGCCGCGACCAGCGCCTGCATGACGACGATGTCGTCACTCACCATCGAGATCCGCGGCGCGAACCCGGCCCGCCCGCAGATCGTGACGAGTTCGTCCTGGCATCGAGCGCAGCCGCCGATCCAGGTCGAGTCGCGGTGATCGGCGATGGTCTGCCCCGGTTCGCTGGTGAGCAGGTAGATCGGGTCGTCCAGCAGGTGCACCAGCCGGAGTCCCCGCTCCTCGCGCGGAGTGTCGGCGTACCGGAAGATCAGGGCTACGTCGATCCTGCCTTCCCGCAGCATGCGCAGCGCCTCGCCCGGATGTTCGTCGACCAGTCCCAGTTCGAGTCCGGGATGGTCGCGGGCCAGCGCGGCGGCCGCACCGGGGACGATGGTGCTCAAGATCGACTGGAACCCCGCCAGCCGGACCCTCCCGGCGCGCAATCCCACCTGCGCGGCCAGCTCGGCCTCGGCGCCTTCGACCCGGCCGACGATCTCGGCCGCGCGGGCGGCGAGCAGTTCCCCTTCGGGTGTGAGCCGGATGCCGCGGCCGATCCGCTGGACCAACTTCGCCCCCGTCGCCGCCTCCAACCTCGCGAGATGGTGGCTCACCGCCGGCTGCGTGTAGTGCAGTTCCTTCGCCGCCGCGGTCATCGAACCGTGCCTGGCGACCGCCGCCAGCACCGTGAGCTGCACCAGGTTCAGCATGGATAAAGAATACCTATGAAAAGGAAAGAACGTCGTCATTGGACGCCGGGCGGCCAACGGACCACGATGAGAAGCGACGAGAAGGAGTACAAATGACCGTCGCATCCGAAACCACCGCCAGACCCGGCCTCGCCGAGCTGATAAAACGTCTCCGCCAATGCACCGGAAGAACGTCCGAACCCCTGGCCACCGCACAGGCCGTGGCGGCCGTTCTCACCGAACTCCGGCCGACTTCGCGGCTGCTCACCGCAGAGGAACGAGCCGGATCCCCCGAGGGATACACCCGCACCACCCTGCACACCGAGTCCGACTTCTCGATCGTCGCACTGGTCTGGCGGCCCGGCCAGCTCAGCGAGATCCACGACCATCTGGTGTGGTGCACATTCCTTGTTCTCCAAGGAACCGAGACCGAGAGCATCTTCGACATCGACGGCGACCGCCTGGTCCGGAAGGCGCAGCGGCTACGGCCCACCGGGTCGGTCAGCGGCGTCGCGCCACCCGACGACATCCACCAGGTGCACAACGAAGGCGACACCGTCGCCATCACCTTGCACGTCTACGGCGCCAACCTCGGCAAAGGGACCAGCGTGCGCCGCAATTACCGAATGTGCGCCGCTTCGCAGTAAAAGGCGTAAACATTTTCGGCCATTTCGCCTATTGCATCCGGCGCCATCGAACGGTCAATTCCCGGCGCCATCGTGAAATGACATGCCTGCGGCGCGGACTTTGTCAGGAGTTCGCCTCGAATGTGCGCCGCATACCGACCGTCCCGGGAGCGGTCTCGACGAAACCGTGCCGCCGGTAAAGCCGCCACCCGGGCTGGTCACCGAGAAGATTGACGTACGCGCCCGGAGCCGCGGCGTCGATCTCGGCGAGGAGGGCGTCGAGGACCGCGTCCCCGATACCGCGCCGCTGATGGGCGGGGAGAACGGCCATGTCGACGATGTGGAAGTACCACCCGCCGTCACTGATCACCCGGCCCATCCCGACGGTCTCACCGGTGGGCCGGTGGGTCACCTTGACCGAGGCCCAAGCGCCGTCGACCCCGCGCTCGGCCTGCTCTCTCGCCGGTTCCGTGAGGCCCGCCTCGCGACGCAGCCGCAGGTAGTCGTCGACCGACGGCGAGCCTGCTTCCAGGCGGTACGAGTCGTCCATGGCCGCTTGCCCCCTTCCCGTGAACCAGGCGCGCCGACGGCGTTGCACCCGGCGCGTGCGATCGTAAAACTGTGCCACTGACGGCCATGGGAAGAAGTACCGGGGGATGACAGGTCGACGGCGCTGGTCCAGCGACGACATCCTCGACGCGGCAGGAAACTCCTGGAGGACGGCGACGCGGAGTCGTTCGGCGTGCGCAAGCTCGCCGCGGTGCTCAGCACCGATTCCTCGAGTCTGTATCGGCATTTCCGGAACAAGGCCGAACTCCTGCGCGCCGTCGCCGACCGCGCCCTCCTCACCGCCATAGCGGGCTACGAACCCGAAGGCGACTGGAAGCAGTGCGTCACCGACACTCGCCGGCGGCGAGTGTCGGTGCCCGGGGCTGGTCCAGCGGTGCGCAACGGGGTCCCAGGTGGCTGAGGTCATCAGGCGGTTGAGGTCGGGCAGGCCAGGGCCGTATAAGCAGTCGAACCGGTGGCCAAACAGCGAGCTACGTCCGCACCCCCTCGTGGTGAACATGGCCGATCTCGGCATGACAGTCCGGACATGACGGCTCCAGCGACGGGATCGTGGACTGGGCCACATCCTCGGCGGCCATCAGGGTGCTCTCGACAGCGACGTCCTTCCCAACGGCTCACAACGCCAGGCACACGATCGCTGAGCGATCAGTACCCGGATATCGGCGACGATGCGATGAAACGGGCGCTCCGGAGGACTGCCTACGACACCGACCACGAGCGGGAGGCCGAAGCAATCGCGACGATCATCCTCGAATGGGCATCAATCCTGAACATCGCGGCCCCTCGGCCGTCTGACGGCGCTGCCGGAAGAATCGTTGAAGCGGCAGGCGTACAGGTACCGCACACCGACGACGTCTTCGTCGGTGGCGAGTGGCGTCCGGCGACGGGAGGCGTCCGAAACGGACGCGACCGCGGCGGTGGACGCCGCCGTCTCCGCCCGCGACGCGTGGGCCGCCACTCCCCCGGCCGATCGGGCCCCATAGGTGACGGCCGAGAGCGGCGCGGCATCGAAGGCGTCACGCGTCTCGACCTGCCGCCGATCGGTCAAGCTGTGATGATAATCATTACCGATAAACTCTGTTGATAACGATTATCGCGTGCAGTTAGGCTCCGGTGTCCCTCCACCACAGACCGATCGGCGTCCCCCATGGTTGTTCGTTCGCGGCCGTCCGCGTCGCCCTCCGGCGTTCGCGACCGGCAGGCGGCACTTGCCCGGTCCCGGCTTCTGCACCGGGGGACGGTCACGGTGCTCGCTGTCGCGATCCTCGCGATGCTGGTCGTATCCGGTTCGGTGGGGACGGTCGAGGTCGGGCTCGCGGACGCGGCGCGGATCGTGGTCGGTCATCTGGCGCCGAACGTGCCGTGGATGTCCGACGGCAGCCTGACCGTGTTGCAGGACCAGGCGGTATGGCAGTTCCGGCTCCCTCGCGCGCTGCTGGCGGGGCTCGCCGGGGCGGGACTGGCGCTGGCCGGGGCGATCATGCAGGTGATCGTGCGCAACCCGCTCGCCGAGCCGTACCTGCTCGGCGTGTCCTCCGGCGCGGGTGTCGGCGCGGTTCTCGTGATCACCTTCGGTTCGGCCGCCGTGGGCGGGCTTCCCCTTGGTGCGGCGGCCTTCGCCGGGGCGTTGGTGGCCAGTGTGTGCGTCGCGCTGGTCGCCCGGCATCGCGGCATCCTGTCGCCGACGAGGATGATCCTTTCCGGTGTCGCCCTCGGTTCCCTGTTCAGCGCGATCACGAGCTATCTGACGCTGACCACCGAGGCACAGAACGTCTTCAGCGTCCTGTTCTTCTTGCTCGGCAGCGTTTCCGCCGCGTCGATGGCCTCCTTGGCCGTGCCGGCGGTGGCGTTCGCGGCCGCCTGTGTCGTCGTCGGACTGCGGACCAGGGCCATGAACGCGCTGCTGAGCGGCGACGAGTCCGCGACCGCGCTGGGAGTCGACGTGAACCGGCTCCGTGCCGTGCTTCTCGTGACCGCTGCCCTCCTGACCGGGTCGATCGTGTCGGTCAGCGGCGGCATCGGTTTCGTCGGCCTCGTGATCCCGCATGTGGCGCGGATCCTCGTCGGCTCGGACCATCGCCGGATGCTGCCGGTCGCGGTGCTCGGCGGCGCCGTGTTCCTCATGGTCGCCGACCTGCTCTCGCGCACGGTCGCGGCGCCCGGCGAAATACCGATCGGGATCCTCACCGCGGTCGTGGGCGCGCCGTTCTTCCTGTGGCTGATGCGCCGGGACACGGCCACGCGGGCGGGGTTCGGCCGGTGAAGGTCCATTTCCACGACGTCAGCGCCACGCTGGGCGGCAACCGGGTGCTGCGGAATGTGAACCTCGAGGTCCGGTCCGGCCGTTTCCTCGGGCTCGTGGGCCCGAACGGCAGCGGCAAGTCGACCTTGCTGCGCACGCTTTACCGCGCCGTCGCGCCGTCATCGGGCCGGGTGCTGCTGGGCGAGCACGACGTGTGGCGCACCGACAGGCGGACCGTCGCCAGGGCGGTGGCGGTGATGACTCAGGAGACGTCGTCCGAGTTCGACCTGACGGTCCTCGACGTCGTGCTCCTGGGCCGGGTGCCCTTCCAGCACGGATTCGGCCGCGACACCGAAGCCGATCTCGATCTCGCGTGGACCGCGCTCGACCGGGTCGGCGCCACCGACATCGCCGACCGGCCCATCGGACGGCTCTCGGGCGGACAGCGGCAGCGGGTGATGCTGGCCCGCGCGCTGGCGGCGGACTCGCCCGTCCTCGTCCTCGACGAACCGACCAACCACCTCGACATCGCCTTCCAGCTGGAGCTCATGCGGATCGCGGCCGGGCTCGATCGCACCATCGTCGCCGCCCTGCACGACCTCAACCTCGCGGCCACCTAC
This sequence comes from Amycolatopsis sp. lyj-108, assembly GCF_046549005.1. Classification (NCBI taxonomy): domain Bacteria; kingdom Bacillati; phylum Actinomycetota; class Actinomycetes; order Pseudonocardiales; family Pseudonocardiaceae; genus Amycolatopsis; species Amycolatopsis sp. lyj-108. Next base: position 24,853 of record NZ_JAJPWQ010000003.1, read on the forward strand.
TGCGACGACATCGCGGTGCTCGACGCCGGCCGCGTCGTCGCCACCGGAACACCGGACGAAGCGCTCACCCCACGCGTCGTGGAAGACGTGTTCGGAGTCGCCGTCGACCAGCTCACCCATCCACGCGACGGCAGGCCGGTGCTGGTCTTCGGCAGTCGTGCGGAGACCCGTTCACCGCTCAGCACACCCGGAAATGAGAATCATGCGTAAAACCCTGCCCCTTGCCGCGTTCGGTGTCAGCATGTCGCTGATCGCGGGTTGCGGCTCTTCGGTCACTCCGGCCGCGCCGTCGAACAACGCGAGCACGGCGGTCACCGTCTCCAACTGCGGCCGCGACGTCACCGTCGGCGCCGCGCCCCGCGCCGCGGTCGGGCTCAGCCCGTCGCAGACGGAACTGTTGCTGCGGCTGGGTCTCGCGGGTTCGCTCGTCGGCCAAGCACAGACCGCCACCGCACCGCTCCCGGAAGACGTGGCCGGACAGGCCGCCACCATCCCGGTGCTGAGCGAGTCGGGACCGCCGAGCCGGGAGAAGCTCCTGTCCGCGAAGCCGGACTTCGTCTTTTCCCCCACCACCTACGAATTCACCGCGGAGAAGGGCTTCGCCAGCCTGGAGCAACTGGGGCAAAGCGGCGTCGCCGCTTATGTCGCCGCGGGCGGTTGCGCCGAACGCCGCATGAACGGCACGGTCGAGGATCTTTTCACCGACCTGGAGAACCTCGGCAGGATCTTCGCCGTGCCGGACAAGGCGAAGGGCTTGGTCGATCAAGGCCGAGCGGATCTGGCCGCCGTGGACAAGGCCATCGCGGGCCGCCCCAAGCCCACCGTCGCCCAGGTGTTCCTGGAAGGCACCACCGTCACCGCCATCGGCGCCGGCATCGAGTACGACATCATCCGCAGGGCGGGCGGGAACAACGTGTTCTCACCGAAGGACCCGCAGTTCGCCAAGTTCTTCGCCGCGCAGATCACCCCCGAGGCGCTCGCCGCGAAGAACCCCGACGCGATCGTGTTCGCCGTCAACGGGGCCGCGCAGAAACAGGCGAGCATCGACTACCTCACCCGCACCTTCCCCACCATGACCGCCGTCCGCGAACAGCGCTTGATCGCGATCGACGCCGCAGACACCTATCCCGGCACCCTCGGGAACATCTCGGTGGTGCGGGAGATCGCGCAACGGCTCCATGCGGACGCGTTCACCCGGTGATCCATCGCAGGCTCTTGCAGCTGGCGGGTGTCGTGCTCGCGCCCGTCCTGCTGCTCGCGGTGCTGTTGATACTCGTGTCGGCCTGCTACGTCGGCGGAGCGGTCCTGACGGCGTCCGTCCTCACCGATCTCACCCGCGGCGGGGACTTCACCACCGTGGCACCCGCGATCGCCGCCTTGACCGGCGTCGTCGGCGTGCGCGCGGTCCTGCTGTGGACGCGGGAGGTCGCCGCGGCCCGGTTCGGCATCGCCATCCGCACCAGGCTGCGCGGCGAACTTCTGCACCGCATCACCTTGCTGGGACCGGCTTGGACGCGGGGAGAGCGCACGGGGGCGATCACGCACACGGTCGTCGACGGGGTGGAAGCCCTCGACGCCTACTACAGCCGCTATCTGCCGCAACTGCTCGTGACCTGCCTGGTTCCGGCCGCCGTCGCCGGATGGCTGTTCACCGTATCCGTCCCCGCCGCCGCGATCCTCGCGACGGCGGTGCTGTGCGCCGTGGCCGTCCCCCGTTTCTGGGATGCCCGGCTGCTCCGGACGGGCCGAACCCGGTGGAGCGCCTACGAAAAGCTGGCCGCCGACTATCTGGAGGCAACCCAGTCGATCAGCGTCCTCCGGCTCTTCGGCGCGGGCCGCCGGGCGGGCGAAACACTCGCCCGCCGCGGTGACCGCCTGCACCAGGTCACGATGGCCCAGCTGCGCGTCTCGCTGGTGGAAGCGGGAGTCAGCGCCTTGGCACTGCACCTCGGCCTCGCGGCCACGGTGGTCGTCGCGTGCGCCGGAGTCGTCGGCGGCCAGGCGCCCGCCGCGTCGGTGTTCCTGTTCTTGTTGTGCGCCAGGGAATGCTTCCGCCCCGTACTCGACCTGTCCGCCCACTGGCACGTCGGCTACCAAGGGCTGGGCGCGGTCGAAGGCATCGACGAGATCATGACGGCGCGTCCGCAGGTCGCCGACACCGGCACGCGCACCGAACCCGCTCGGCACGGGGCCCGGCTGCGGCTGCGGGACGTCGGGTACCGGTACCCGAACGGCGCGGGCGTTTCCGGCATCAGCTTCGCATGCTCACCGGGGAACACGACCGGGATCGTGGGCCCGTCGGGCGCCGGGAAGAGCACGATCGCCCGGCTTCTCATCCGCGAGGCCGACCCGCAGCAGGGGACGATCGAACTCGACGGAACCCCGATCACCGGGTACACCCTCGCGGCGCTGCGCGCGAGCATCGGCGTCGTCGGCCAGCACACCTATCTTTTCCATGGCACCGTGGAAGAAAACCTCCGGCTCACCCGGCCCGGCGCCACGCACGACGAGATCCGCACCGCCGCCCACGTCGCGGACGCGATCGAGTTCGTCGAGGCACTCCCCCACGGCTTCGCGACGGTCCTCACCGAGAACGGGAACCAGCTGTCCGGCGGCCAGCGGCAACGCCTCGCCATCGCCAGGGCGGTGCTCGCCGCGCCTCCGGTGCTGCTGCTCGACGAAGCGACCTCGGCACTGGACGTCGAGACCGAGAAACGCGTTCTCACCCGGCTGGCGGAGCATTGCGATGGCACCACCCGGGTCGTGATCGCCCACCGCGAGAGCGCCCTGCGTGACGCGGGCGCGATCGTCACGATCGAGTCCGGGCAGGTGGTCCACTCGTGAGCGGACCGCTCAGGCGACTCCTGCCGGTCATCGGCGAGCAGCGGGCCACCTTCGTCTGGACGGTCGTGAGCAACGCGGCCGTCCAACTCGGTGCGCTGACGACGACCGTGCTCGGCACGTGGCTCGCGGGGCAGGCCGCGGCGACCAGCACCGCGCCACTGGCCATCGTCGCGACCGTCCTCTGCGGACTCGCCGTAGTGACCGCGGCGATGACCTGGCGCGAGTCCTGGGTCTCCCACGAGCTGGCCTACCGGCTGATCGGCACCTTGCGTTCCCGGGTGTTCGACCGGCTCCGCGTGAGCCTGCCCGACCGCCGGAAGCCACGCAGGAGCGGCGATCTCGTGTCCGTCGCCTTCGCCGACATCGACCGTCTCGAATGGCTCTACGCCCACACCGCGGCCCAAGCACTCACCTCGGCCATGATGATCGCCGCCACCGCGACCCTGTCGCTCCTCGTCACGCCGTGGCTGCTGCTGGCGTGGGTACCGTTCGTCGTCGTGACCGCGGCGCTGCCGTGGCTGTCCGGCCGAGCGGGAACGCGACAGGGCACCGAACTCACCGAGGCCGCCGCGACCCTCAACGCCGAACTCGTCGACACCGTCCGGGGGCTCGGCGAACTCAGCAGTGCGGGAGCCCTGCACCGGCGCACCGCCGCCCTGGAAGAACAGACAAGTGCGCTGACCGCTGTGCAAACGAGGATCGGCTCCCGGATCGGTGGGGAACGCGCTGTCACGGACGCGGCTCTGGCGCTCAGCGCGATCGGCGCGCTCGCGGTCTGCGCGGCGAATCTCGACACGATCGACCGCGCACTCGCACCGGTCGCCATGGTGCTGGCCACCGCGGCACTCGGCCCGATCGCGCAGATTTCGGATCTGCTGCGCAACGTCGGCACGTTACGGGCCGCCGGTACCCGGATCACCGAAATCCTCGACCGGGCACCGGCGGTCCACGAACCCCGCGTGCCCCGGCCCCTGCCGCCCCTCGATCGCGCGACCGGACTCGTCTTCGATCACGTGTCCTTCGGTTACCGCGACGACGCTCCACCGGTCCTGCACGACGTGTCGTTCACCGTCCGCCCTGGGGAAAGGGTCGCCCTCACCGGGCCGTCCGGTGCGGGCAAGACCACGTGCGCACTGCTCGCGACCCGGATGTGGGACCCCGACGCCGGCCACATCACCCTGGACGGCGTCGACCTCACCGAGCTGACCGACGACGAACTCCGCCGCGCGATCAGCGCCGTTCCCCAGGAACCCGGCCTGCTCACCGGGACGATCGCCACCAACATCCGGCTCGGCAACCCCCAAGCCGACGACACCGAAGTCGAACAAGCCGCGCGGCGGGCGGGGATCCTGGCCCCGGGAGCCGGATTCCCGGCCGGACTCGCCACCGTCGTCGGCGAATCCGGTGACGGACTGTCCGGTGGCCAGCGAGCACGAGTCGCCGTCGCCAGGGCACTGCTGATGAATCCGCGCGTTCTCATCCTCGACGAGGCCACCGCCAACCTCGACCCCGAAGCCGACGAAGCCATCACCGCGGCACTCGCCTCCGCCGGGAACGACATCGGTGTCCTCGTCATCGCCCATCGCCCCGCCACACTGGCCGGCTGTCACCGCACCGTTCGGCTGGACTGAAGGCCACGCTCGAACGTCCGTTTCCAGCACCGGCGAATCGCCGAACACATCAGGCAAGAGAGGCTCTCACAGTACCTGTATCACCAGGGTCTCCCAGACGTCCAAGACGCCTGTCAACCTGTTTGAGCCGGTGTCAGCGCATGCTTCCACGATAGAACGGACGACGATCAATGGCGGACAACCAGTTCACCACTCACTCAGACCTTTTCGATCTGAGTGGGAAGTACGCACTTGTCACTGGCGGCACCAGGGGCATCGGGATGATGATCGCGCGCGGCCTTCTGCAGGCGGGCGCCCGCGTCGTCGTCAGCTCACGCAAGGCGGACGCGTGCGCGGAGGCACAGCGTCTACTGTCGGAATTCGGCGACGTTCAAGCAATCCCCGCCGACCTGTCCAGGTACGACGAGTGTCAGCGCCTCGCTGATCTGGTCAAGGCCGGCTCGGAACGACTGGACATCCTCGTCAACAACGCGGGAGCGATGTGGCGCGAGCCGCTGGAGACGTTCCCGGCCGAGGCCTGGGACGCAGTGATCGACCTCAACCTCAAGGCGCCGTTCTGGCTGGTGCAGGCGCTGCTGCCCGCACTGCGCAGGGCGGGCACCGCCGATGATCCCGCGCGGATCATCAACATCGGCAGTATCGCCGCCATCCACGTCGCCGAGGCGCCCAACTACTCGTACGCCAGCAGCAAAGCGGCACTCCATCAACTCACCAGGGTGCTTGCCAGGGAACTGGGCCCACAGCACATCACGGTGAACGCGGTGGCCCCAGGAGTGTTCCCGTCGCAGATGATGGCGGCCACGATCGATGCCATCGGCGACACGATCGCGGCGAAGGCTCCCCTGCGCCGGCTCGGCCGCGACGACGACATGGCAGGTGTCGCCGTGTTCCTCGCCAGCCGGGCCGGGTCCTACCTGACGGGCACCATCGTCCCGGTCGACGGCGGCACCGCCACGACCGCATCGGGTACCTAGGCGTCGGCCCCTCGTGAACACCTCCAAGCCGGGTCTCGACGGGGGTACCAGCAGTACCTCCCTACGCCCGCGGACAGGGCCTATGGTGAAGGGGTGGTCAAGATCGATCTGCGCGCTGAGATCAAGGACTTCCTGAGCTCGCGCCGCGCGCGGATCACGCCAGAGCGGGCCGGGCTGCCCGCCTACGGAGGCAACCGCCGGGTCAAAGGTCTGCGTCGCGAAGAGGTAGCTCTACTGGCAGGGGTATCGGTCGACTACTACGTGCGTATGGAGCGCGGCAGCCTCACCGGCGCCTCTGATGGGGTGCTCGACGCAGTGGCCTCTGCCTTGCAACTTGACGAGGCCGAACGCGATCACCTCTTCCACCTTGCGCGGCAGTCCAGGGCACCCAGCGGTCCACGCCGGCGGCGACCCGCCGTGACGGTGCGTCCGGCGCTTCAGCAGGTGCTCGACGCCATCACCGATGCGCCGGCGTGGATCTGCAACGGCCGTTATGACGTGCTGGCCGTGAATCACCTTGCCCGCGCGCTGTATTCACCGGTGCTGGCCGACACGCGACGGCCGGCGAACACCGCGCGATTCGTCTATCTGGATCCCGAAGCGGCAAAAACGTTCTTTGTCGACTACGACCGAATCGCCTGCGATGTGGCCGCGAAGCTACGCATGGAAGCAGGCCGCAATCCGCACGACGAGGAACTGATCGCCCTGGTCGGTGAATTATCGACACGCAGTGAACTATTTCGGCAGCAGTGGGCATCTCAGGACGTTCGGCTCCACCGGTCCGGACGCAAGCGCATGCACCATCCAGTAGTGGGCCGACTCGACCTGGACGTCGAGTCCATGGAGCTGCCTGCCGAACCCGGCCTGCTCCTGACCGTCTACACCGCGCCCGCCGGCACGGCGACCGCGGACGGTCTGGCCCTACTGGCGTCGTGGGCCGCCGGCCAGGAGAGGCCGGCGACCGAGATTCAAGCACTCAGCTGATATTCCGACCACCGTCGCGGGACTAGCCGACTTAATGGCCGGCGGGTGCATGACACAATCCCACTCCGACCTAGTGTCTCGTAATTCTCTTTGGTTTACGCAGGTTTGATGGGGACTGGTGTTGGCCGGCGGGGTGGAGTCGGCAATGGATCAGCGGGCTGAGTCGCGGGGCTTGGTGAACAGCCCGGACGTGCCGGCACCGGTGCGCGCCGGGAAGGCCGATCTCATCAGCGAGGAGCAGTGCCGTCCTGGTGTTCGGCTTCCAGGAGTGCGAGCAGTCCGGGAAACCTGCTCTCGACGTCCGTGCGTCGTAGGCGGATGCCCTTGCGGTTGCCGTAGTTGATCTCGTCGATGAGGCCTGCTTCGCGCAGGACCCGGAAGTGGTGGGTCTGGGTCTGCTTCGAGATCGGGAGAGCGAAGGAGTTGCAGCCTCGCTCGCTGTCGGTGTGGTCGGCGGCCAGCTCCGTCATCACCGAACGACGGTGCTCGTCAGCGAGAGCGCGAAGCACCACGCCCAGCTCGAGCGCATCGACCTCTGGACCGACCAGGTTCGTTCCGGCCACGGACACCTCCTTTAGGTACGTCTTGCATCGTACCTCAGTGGCGTGTTCTACTCGAGTACGAAATCAATCGTACCTAGGCGGCCGGGAATGTGGCCGTCGGCGCTCCGAGAGGTCTTGTCATGAAGAAGCCCGAGGTGCTGATAGTCGGTGCCGGAATCGCCGGGCCCGCGCTCGCGTACTGGCTCGCCCGGAATGGATACCGGCCGACCGTCGTCGAGCACGCCCGGCAGCTGCGCTCCGGTGGCAGCGCGATCGTCGTGAAGGGGCCCGCGATACCGGTCGCCGAGCGTATGGGCATCCTTCCGCAGCTGCGCGAGCTCGCCACCCGCAATCGGTCGCTGACCCTGCTCGACCCGGCAGGCAAACGAGTCCTGAGACTTCCCACCTCCTCGGGAGGGTCGCCGACGGTCGAGGTGACCCGGACCGACCTGTCCGAGGTACTCCACCGGTCGGCGCGGGGCGATGCCGAGTTCGTGTTCGATGACACGGTCACCGCACTCGATCAGGACGAAGGCGGGGTCCACGTCACCTTTCGACGGTCCGCGCCACGGCGTTTCGACTTGGTGGTCGGTACCGATGGGATGCACTCCACCATACGGCGTCTGGTGTTCGGGCCCGAGCGGCAGTTCGTGCGCGACCTGGGTCTATACGGCGCGACCGTCCCGCTGGAACCCGACGCCATCGACGACCCGAGCGAACTGACGATGCTGACCGTGCCGAACCGGATGCTGGTCGTCCACCCCTCGCGCACCACGCCGCTCGCGATCTTCACCTTCCGGGCCGCACCGCCGGCGCCCCACGACCGCAAAAACATCGCTCTCCACAAGCAAACCGTGGCCGACACGTACGCCGACGTGCGGTGGCGGGCGCCGGAACTCGTGGCGGCGTACCTCGACCACCCAGCCCCGTTCTTCGACCCCCTGACGACCGTCCGGATGTCCTCGTGGTCCCGCGGACGGGTCGTACTGCTCGGGGACGCGGCGGCGGCCACAGCCCTGCTGGGCGACGGGTCCAGCATGGCGATGGCAGGAGCGTATGCCCTCGCGGAAGAACTCGCCTCCCACCACGGCGATCACGCCCGCGCCTTCGCCACCTACGAGTCGCGGCTCCGCCGCGAAGTGCGACCGCGGCAGCGACGCGTCGGCCTGCTCTCCAGACTCATGGTGCCCCGCACCCGACCAGGCCTCGTGGTACGCAACACGGTGGGCCGCGCGGTCGGTCGCACGAACCGGATCACCTCTCGCGAAACCGCACACGGAAAGACCGGGTAGCAGCTGGAACCCATGACGGATGACGTCGGCGCATCGCACCCCGCCCTCACCGGTCAGCTTCAGCCCACCGGCCCTGGCACGGCTCAGCAGCTACTCGACGAGCTGCTCGTCCAAGCCGTCCAGGCCGGTCACAGGCTTCGAGTCCTCAGCGTTCTCCACGCCGGACATCATGTCGGCCATCAGATCCACTTCCATGATCGGGAGTTACACCGAACGTTTTACAGTTCCGGAAACCGCTGGAAACACCGCCATGTCGCGATCGAATTGACCGTTACCGGCGAGAAACGGTCCCGGCGGCGGTGTCCGCGGGTTCGTTCCGCCGCTGAACATTGTTCGACAACAGCGCGAGTATGACCGGTTCGGCATCATCCACGTCTGCAGGTACATCGACGGCGGGTACTGAATCCCGCTGAGTGAACTTTGATCGAGGGGCGCCCGGAACCCCGCCGGGTGCCCCTCGATCTCGCCATGCGAGCCGATGATGTGCGTACTCTCGATCGAGAGGGAAGTTCACCGCCAGGGGAGGAAGCATGTCGGAAATCGATTCGATCCAAGCCCGCCGGACCGCCGTCTCACTTGCCTCGAGCCGGTTCGGCCCGGATCATCGGGAGACGCTGAAAGCCAGGAACCTGCTCGGCTTCGCCCTGCACCGCGCCGGCATGCTGGAGGAGGCCGAGCGCGAATTACGCACCAGCAAGAACGACTGCGCTCGCGCTCTCGGTCCGGCCGACACGGAAACCCTGTTCAGCCAAAGCCTGCTCGCCTACCTCCTGTTCGACTCCGGCAACTTGCCCGAAGCGGTGAACCAGCAACGAATACTGGTCGAGGCATCGGCGGCCGCTCTCGGCGAGCGCGATCCGGTCACCCTCGGCCGCCGCGTGAATCACGGCGTGCTCCTCTACCATCTCGGTCAGCGGGAGGCCGCCGAACAAGAACAACGCGCCACCCTGGCAGTCTGCGGCGAAGCTCTCGGTGAGCGGCACCCGATCACCACCAGTTGCCACAGCAGCCTGGAAACGATTCGAGGAAACTCGTAACCACCTCCGACACACACGCAGTATCCGCACCAGGGCTGGTCATCGCATAGATGGCCAGCTCCTTTTGTTCGTAGCGTAACTCCAGATTCAACCGCTGGTCGAGCAGGTACCGCGAAGCCACACAGCACGACGAAACAGCAGCACACGTACACGAACACCTGGGTGACGTCGACGTGCTTGCCAGGCTGCCCGACGCACTGGACGCGAGCGGCGACACGGCCGAAGCCGACCGCCGAAAGAGCGGCAGTTTGCGCCTTGTCGCTTCCCTGGCGTCCATCACGTCCGTACCGTCGCGCACTGGCTGATTCGCCGCATTCAAGGAGAAAGGGAACGTCGTTGAGAAGATTGATGGTCGTACTATTCGGCGTGGCATTGGCGTTGGGCAGCACGCTCCTGGTCAGCCCGTCGGCACAGGCCGCGACGGCACGGAACGGCGTCTGCGAGGACGGCGAGTTCTGCTTGTATTACAACAGCAACCAGCAGGGATCGGTCAGCGATTTCGACGCGTCGGTCGGCAACTACGGCACGGGCTCCGACTGCTATCACTTCCTCGGTGCGGGTGCGGGGAAGGGCCTGTGCGTGAGGAACAACGCGGCCTCGGTGTGGAATCGGAGGGACGCGGTGGTCACCGTGTTCTTCAAGGGTGGCTGGACAGGACCGATCGACTCGTTCACGCACGGCGCCAAAGGAAATTTGACCTCGACGTACAACGAAAACGTCGGGCACCTGCTCGGTCTGGTGGGGAACGACTGGCTCGAAACCGGGCTGTACCACAGCGACTCCGGCCGCATCACCTCCTATTTCGACGGCTACGTGAATACGTCGGGCCGGCACGAGGGGATCGACTTCGCGCGCGGCTTCGGCGTTCCCGTGTACTCGATGACCCAGGGCTCCGTGATCAGGAAGACCGAGGGCAGCAACGGCAGCGGCGGCCTGTCCACGTTGGCGATCTACAACCGGGATCAGGATTTCACGATCATCTACCTGCATCTCAACCCGTCGAACGGGCTCACGGTCGGTGAGTTCGTCAACCGTGGCCAGCAGATCGGTACCGAGGAGTACCGCGGCGCCGGCGCCACGCACACGCATGTCGAGTACCGGCCGGGCAGGCACGAGACCGCGTCGGACAGCACCGGCGATCCGGTTCTCGACAACCCGAGCCCGTCGTTGTTCTGGCGGAACCACGGTTACAACATCTGCTGCGGATAGCGTCACCGACGGTGAACCGGCACTTCTTCGGGGAAGTTTCCGGTTGCCCCTCCCCCGCCGCTTACCGACGCTGATGCGGCATCGGTGACGCGAGTCGCTGAGCGAACGCGGAGGACGCCAGTGACTCAAGGTGTTCACACCATCCTGCTCGACGCCACCCAGGTGCGGCTCTGCGTGTCGGCGCTGCGGGCGAACCTGGGCGGGACCGTGATCCCGGCGGATGAGAGTCCGGTCCGCTTCGGCGAGTTGCTGCGGAGCCACCGGCAAAGCCTCGGCACGACGCAGCGACTTCTCGCCGCCCGCTCCACCGTCAGCGTCCGAGCGATCAGAGACCTCGAGCACGGCCGGGTCGGCAGGCCCCGCCGCGACACGGTCCGGCTCATCGCGGCCGGACTCGGCCTGTCCGGCCAGGCTCGCGCCGAATTCGAACGAGCAGCGGTTTCGTATCGACCGACCACCGGCACGTCAGCGCCGGGAACCCACCGCAAGAGGAGACCCGAATGAAGCATCCGTGGAGAGCGGCGATGGCCGCCACGCTCGCCGCTCTCGTCGCCTTCGCCCTCGGCGCCGTGCCCGCCGGGGCCGACGTGACCCCGCGGGCCGACGATCTGCCACCACTCGCGATCGAGGACTTCAACTACCCGCAGGCCGCGCAAATCCAGGCGGAGCGCGGGTTTCTGCTCAAACGCGGCGACGGCCACATCGTGCTGCTCGCCACCTGCCCTGCCGACACGACGGATCCGGATCTGCTGCGGATCGCCGAGCGGGGCCAGCCCGGCTCCGGTTACGTGTGCTTCCGCGTCTCCGGGAAGACCGGGCACCTGACCGTCGAGATGCCGTCCGTTTACGGCGTGAGCACCGGGAACTTCACCAGCGACGTCGTGCTGACCCCCGACGACGGGGCGACGAAGAAGACGTACAAGGTGCCGCCGAACAGCTACGCGGGCGTCGGCGAGACCGATCCGGAGGGCACCGGCGGCGAGTACATGCTCCTGGAAATCAAGGTCTCCCGTTGACCGGCCACCGCTTCCAGCATCGTGTGAGGAACTCAGTCATGACAAGACCCACCAGAAGGCTGGCCCTGTTGTCCGGGCTGGCCCTTGCCGCCACCGCGGTGACGACCGCACCCGCGGCGGCCGTCGTCGGAGGCAACGCCGACCACGCGTTCGTCGTGCGGCTGGACATCGGCGGCGGCGCCCGCGCCTGCACGGGCGCGCTGGTCGCGCCTGGCTGGGTGCTCACCGCCGTGAGCTGCTTCGCGGCCACCCCCGGCACTAGCCTCCCGCCGTCGGGCACACCTCCCCAGCCTGTCACCGCGACCATCGGCCGCCCCGACCTCACGACCACCGCCGGCGTGGTGCGGAACGTGCTCCGGCTGGTGCCGCACGAGTCGCGGGACCTGATGATGGCCCAGCTCAACCTTTCCGTCCCGGGTGTCACCCCGGTCGCGGTCAGCTCGACCGCACCGACGGCAGGCGAGCAACTGACGCTCCCCGCCTACGGCCGTACCGCCACCGAGTGGGCGCCGCTTCGCCAGCACACCGGCACCTTCACGGTCGACGGGGTCACCGGTGGGAACCTCGCCCTCACCGGGCAGAACGGCGCCGCCGTATGCGCCGGTGACACCGGTGGTCCCGCGCTCCGCACCACCGGCTCCGGCGTCGAGGTGGCCGCGGTGAACAGCCGCTCCTGGCAAGGCGGCTGCTTCGGCACGCCGTCGACCGAGACCCGGACCGGGGCCGTCGACACCCGCGTCGACGACGTGCGGCCGTGGATCGCGAACGTCGCACTGGGCGTCCACTGGACCGACGCGGCCACGGTCTCCGGTGACAACCAGACCGACTCGGCGGTCGCGACCTCGCGCAACGGCGCGATGACCGCGGTGGTCTGGGAGGACGACCGGCTGGGCACCAATCCCGCCGACACCGTCGGCACGAACGTCTACCTGCGGCTGTACCAGAACGGTCAGCCCAAGTTCACCCGTGCGGTCACCTCGACCGGAGCAGGGAACTGGAAGCACATCCAGCCGGACGTCGCGGTCCGTGACGACGGCACGACCATCGTCACCTACGCGGACGACCGCGACGGCAACGGGTATTACGACGTCAAGGTGAAGACGTTCGACTCCATCGCACGCGAAACCGGCGCGACCACGGTCAACGCGAACGCGGCCGGACAGCAGCTGAACCCCCGGATCGCCGCCGACCCGGACGGCACGGGCTTCGCCATCGCTTTCGAAACCTCGAACGGCACCCCGAAACAGGTACACCTGGCGTTCTATTCCGCCATCACCCTGAAGAAGTGGGAGAAGATCATCAGCCCCGGCGCCGGTCCCAGCCAGAACCCCGACGTGGCGATGGGCGCGAACGGAAACGCGGTCGTGGTCTGGGAGATGGACACCGGCAGCGGTGTGTTCGGCATCCGCATTCGCGGGTTCGCCCCGGACGGTTCGGAGTCACTGGGGTACCGCTCCCCCGGCGGCACCGGGGATCAGCGGGACGCGAGCATCGCCGCCGACTTCGCGGGCAACTTCGTCGTCGGCTGGCAAAACGACAGCGCGGGCAACCGACAGGTCGCGGTCCGGTCGTACACCGCGGCGGGTGCCGGGGGCGCCACCGACTACGGCCCGAACGGGGCGGAACCGAAGGTCGGCATCGACGGCCAGCGGCGCGCCGTCGTCGCCTGGCGCTACGGCGGCGAGGTGTACGTGCGAGGCGTCAACGCGGACGGCACCACCACCGGCAGGCTGCCGACGCTGCGGACCACCACCGTGGCCAACTCCAACCCCGACGTCGAGCCCGCGGTGGCCGTCGATCCGGCCGGTGGAATCACGTTGACCTACAGCAAGACGGTCAACACAGCCGGGTTCAACCAGATCCAGTACGGCACCGGCCTGAGCAATTTCGGCTGGTAAGGCTCCGCCTCCACTCTGAAGCAAGCTCCGCTCTGGAAAGGAAATCCGTGATGTCCTCGAACGAATGGTCCAGACGCCAAGCGCTCCGCGTGCTCGGAGGGGCCGCCGCGCTGACCGCACTGCCTGCCGGGTTCGTACTCGCCGGCGCCCGCCCGGCTTTCGCCGAGACCGGCCCGACGGAGACGGGACTGCCGGACACCGCCCGGGGCCGGGCGCTGTGGCAGTACAAGATCGGCGGCAAGGCGGTCCGTCGTGAGGGGAAGAACGCGCTGCTCGGTTCGGACGCGGACATCACGGATTTCCTGAACAACCGGCTCCAGCAAGCCATCGACGAGGACAACCGGTTCGCCCTCTTCGCCGCGCTGCCGTTCGCGGGCCGCGCGGCCACCACCGGGATCGGCACCGCCCTGTCCGGCGGCAGCACCGCGATGTCGGCCTTCCTGCGGGACGGCTACAACGCCGCGGTCACCGAGGACAAGCGGGTCGAGGTACTGACCATCAAGAACACGGGTGGGACCGCGGTGCAGCGGGCGGCGACCAACGCACTGAACACCAACACCCTGGCCGCGTTCACCTCGTTCATCGAGACCGGCCAATACCCGGCCCACGACGAGGACGCCAGGATCGTTGTCTTCACCATGCTCAACACCGGGTCACCGCAGGTGAAGCTCTACGCCCAGCGGGCGCTCGACGCCGGTACCCCCGACGCGATCGACTGGTTCCTGCGCACCGGCCAGTACATCGCCCGCGCCCGTGACGAAGAGTCCGCCACCATCCAGCAACTGGTCGGAATCGTCGAACGGGAAGGCCGTATCGCGCAGCGGTGCACCGATCAGGCCGTTGCCCTGTCCAACGCCGCGAAGGAGGCCGCGGCCAAGGCGAAACAGGCCGCGCTCGCCGCGCTGGACGAGGCCCGCGCCGCGCAGAACGACGTGCGCCGCTCGGCGAAGGCGGCCAACGCCGCCGCCCGCGCGGCGAAGAACGCGGCCTCCTGCGCGGCCACCGCGATCAGCGCCTCCCGTGCCGCCCAGCAGGCCGCACGCCGCGCCGCGTACGCCTCCCAGGCCGCCGCGCACGCCACCGCCGCGGCGGGCCAGGCGGCCGCTCGCGCGTACAACGCCGCCATTTCCGCGTCCAAGAACGCGAGCGCGGCGTCCGCCGCACGACAGGCCGCCGCCACCGCCCGCAACGCCGCCGGGCAGGCGCGGAACGCCGCGAAAGCCGCCGAGCAGGCTCGGATCGCCAGCTGGAGCGCAGTCTCGGCAGGGACCTCGGCCGCGGCCGCCGCCACCGACGCGGCTTCGGCGGCGAACGCGTCGGCCGATGCCGCGTCGGCCGCCGGGGTGGCACAGGCCGAAGCCGCGGAAGCCCGGCAGGCCGCGGCCGAGGCCACGGCCGCGGCGGCGCGCGCCAACCGTGCGGCGGCCGCCGCACGGTCGTTCGCCCATCAGGCCTCATCGGCGGCCGCCGCCGCACGCGACGCCGCGAACAGCGCGGCCGACCACGCGGATGCCGCGGCAGCCGCCGCGGAGGAGGCCGCCAACCACGCCGGTGAGGCGATCGACTACGCCAACAGGTCAACGGCGGCCGCCCAGCGCGCCGTCACCGCGGCCAACCTGGCCATGGACACGGTCAACCAGGCACGAGCCGTCGAGCAGGCGGCCAGGGACGCCGAGGCCGCCTCGCTGGTCGAGGAGACCGAACTCGGCGTCGAACTCGCCCAGCGGGACGCGCGGGAGGAGGCGGACGAACGGGCCAGGATCGCCCGGCAGCAAACGCAGATCGCCTTGACCGACGAGGCGACCCGCACCTTGATCGCCGACGCCGAAACCGCGATGCGCGCCGGCGACACCGGCCGCGCGGCCACGCTGGGACGGCAGGCCGCGCTCCAGCTGATCACGAACGGGCTCACCAGAAGCTGGACCAAGTCGGCGGCGGAGTTCGCCGTCGCGGGCGGTGACGAGGACGTGCTGGTCTGGCTGAGCGCCGACCGGTTGCTGTCACAGCGGCAGGACGACGCCGAATCCGTCGCCGCCGTGGCCGGTGTGTCGACGATGACGGTGGCCACCGCCGCCACCCAGGCGCTGGAGGCCGACAATCCCGGGGCGGTCACCGAATTCCTCACGACCGGCGCGATCAACGCGGCGGCGGAGGACAACAGACGGACGATCTTCGCCATTCTCGCCGACAATCCCGGGACAGCCGTGCGTACCGCCGCGGAGGCGGCGCTGAACGACGGATCGGCCGCGGCGTTGCACCGGTTCCTCAAGGTGTCCATCGTCGACGCGGCCGCCGAGGACGACCAGGTCGAGGCGTACCGGCTGCTCAACGAGGGCGGCCCGTACACGAAGGCGGCGGCGAAGATCGCGCTCGCGGGCACCACGAACATGCGCCGCGGTTTCGTCGCCGGTACCCAGTTCGACACCACCCAGCTCGACCACGACTGGGCCACGCACGTCGCCGCGATCCGGGCGGCGATCGCCCACGCGGCCAGGATCGCGTCGGACGCGCTGTCGAACGCGGCCCTCGCGTCCAAAGCCGCCGCGGAGGCCAGGAAGGCCGCCGCCGAAGCGGTCACCTGGGCCAACCGGGCAGCCGGGTACGCGGCGGACGCCCAGCGTTCCGCCACCGAAGCCGCGAACAACGCCGCCGCCGCCGAGCAGTCCGCCGCGGACGCCCGGCGCTCCGCCGACCAGGCGGCGGCCGCGGCCGCCGTCGCGAACAAGGCACGGCGCTCGGCGAACTCCTCGATGCTGCGCGCGTTCGACTGCGCCGACCGAGCGGTCAGCTTCGCCTACAAAGCCCAGGCCTCCGCGAACAGCGCCCGCGCGTCCGCCATCCAGGCAGGCAAAGACGCCGCGACGGCGGCGGAGGAGGCGAGCCGCGCCCGGCACATCGTCATCATGGCCGCGGAAGCCGAGGCCGCGCTCGCGGCGCAGAGAGCGGCGAGGGACGACAGCGAGGATGCCAACGCGCACGGCGACTCGTCGATCATCGGGATGTGGCAGAACAACCCTGATCGGCTCCTGGAGGAATCGGCGAAGTTCTTCGACAACCTCTCGGACTGGGCCGGCCTGGTCTCCACCGGCACCGGTCTCGGCGCGTTGGTCTTCGCATGGAATCTGCCGCTCGCCGGTACTCTCGCCGCCATCGGCACCGCCGCCAAGATCGTGTCCGTCGCTTCCGGATTCCTCGCGGCAGGATCGTCCGGCATGCGTTATGGCTGGGAAAGCTCGCAGTTCCACACGGCCCTCGGCAAGGCGATGGTGAACACCGTCCTCACCGGAGTCGGTGCGATCAAGATCATCAGCAGGATACTGCCACCAGGCTGGTCGGGCGGCCAGAAGCTGATAATCGAGCGCCATTACGAAAAAATCGGTTCATGGACGTGGGACCGGTTCGATGACACCTTCGGCTGGCTGCACCGCCTCTTCAACCCCTGATCTCAGATCACCGGACGGGCCGGGTCCCTCGCTCGCCGAGGACCCGGCCCGCCGAGCGTTTTCGACCAATTTCGATCAAAATCTTCGGCGAACCACGACTTTCGGCGTCGCACCCGCTCTAACATCCGGAAAATGGACCGTCGTCCGAGTTCGCTACTGAGTGAGGCACGGCGGGACGCCGGGCTCACGCAGGAGGAGTTGGCGGAGCGCACCGGGCTGACGGTGCGCAGCATCAGCAACATCGAGCGCGGCCGGGTCGCCCGGCCACGGCGCCATTCGGTGGAGGCGCTGGCGCTGGGGCTGGGTCTCGAGGGCGAGCAGGCGAGCCGGTTCGTGCGGCACTACTGCCCGGACGCGGTGTCGCCCGCGAGAACACCGGTCGTTTCAGTGCCCGCGCAACTGCCTTCGGGCATCACGTCGTTCATCGGGCGGCAGCGGGAGATCGACGCGCTCGACGCCCTTCGCGGCGAAGAGGACGGCGGGGGTGTCGTCGTGGCGGTGCTGGAAGGCATGGCCGGGGTCGGCAAGACCTCCTTGGCCGTGCAGTGGGCGCAGCGGGTCAAGCAGGACTTCCCCGACGGGCAGCTGTTCGCGAACCTGCGTGGGTACGGTCCGGGTGCGCCCGCAGACCCGGGCGAGGTGCTGCAGTCGTTCCTGCGGGCGCTCGGCGTGCCCGTGGCGGACGTGCCCGCCGACCTCGACGACCGGGCCGCGATGCTGCGCAGTGTGCTGGCCGGCCGTTCGGTGCTCATCGTGCTGGACAACGCCCGCTCGGCGGACCAGGTCCGGCCGCTGCTGCCGGGCAACGCGGGCTGCGCGGTGGTGGTGACGAGCCGCGCGGCACTGCACGGGCTGACGATCAGCGCCGACGCGCACCGGGTGCCGGTGCCGCTGCTGACCGAGCAGGAGTCGTTCTCCCTGCTCGACCGGCTGGCCGGCCCCGGGCGAAGATTCACCGACCGCACCGCGCTCGCCGACATGGTGTCGGGATGCGGTGGTCTGCCACTCGCCCTGCGCATCGTCGGTGAGCGGCTCGCGCACAACCGGAACCTGGCGAACGTGGCGTCCTCGATGCGTCCGGCCGGGGACCGGCTCGCCGCACTGACCACCGAAGAGAAGACCACCTCACTGCCCTCCGTGCTGTCCTGGTCCTACGACGCGCTGCCCGGCGACGTGGCGTCGGCCCTGCGTCTGCTCGGACTCCATCCCGGCCCCCATTGGGATATCTCCGCCGCGGCGGCGTTGCTGGGCACGGATCCGCCGGAGACCCACCGGCTCCTCGACGCGCTCATCGACAGCCACCTGCTGCTCGCGCACCGCGCGGACGGCCGGTTCGAATTCCACGACCTGGTCCGCGACTACGCGCGCAGCCGTGCCGGCGAGGAACCGGTGGAGCGGCGATCGGCGGCCCTGCGCCGCCTTGCCGGACACTGTGTGGCCAGGGCGGCAGACGCGGCCGGGGCGCTGACGGCGGGCGACCCCAACCGAAGACCCCTGCTCACCCCGATCACCGAGAACGTCGTGTTCACCGGCGCCGAGGACGCGGCGACCTGGCTGGCGGCGGAACTGCCCACCTTGATCGCCATCGCGGAACAGTCGTCCGCCACCGGCGGTACCTATGCCCGCGACCTTTCGACCGTGCTGTGGCAGGCGTTGCGGGTGCACGGTCACTACGGCGCCCTGCGCACACTGCACCGTCTCGCGCTCACCGAGGCACAGCGGGCGGGCGACGCCATCGGCACCCAGCAGGCGCTCGTCGACCTGGCCGCGATCTGCGCCAGGCTCGGCCATTTCGACGAGGCGGTGACGCATCTGACCCGCTGCCTCGACGTCGATGGGAGCCCGGTCGTCACCGGCCGCGCGCTGAACACCCTCGGCACCGTGTACGCGCAGCTGGGCCGGTACGCCGCCGCGGCGGATCACTTGAGCAGGGCGGTCACGGTTTCCCAGGAGACCGGCGACCGCCTCAACGAGGGACGCTCGCTGTCCAACCTCGGCTTCATCCACGAACGCCGGGGCGAACTGGACGCCGCTCTCGACTGCTATCGGCAGTGCCTGACCATCTCCCAGCGCATCGGTGACCGGCTGAGCGAGGCGATCTCGCTGCACAATCTCGGCGACGTGTACCGCGCACTGGGCCGGTGGACGGAAGCCCACGACCACCTCCACCGGTCGCTGACGGTCAGCAGGGCAGAGGGCCACCGGGAGGCCGAAGGGTACGCACTGGCCTATCTCGGGCTGGTGCACCTCCGGCAGGGCGACGCGGCCGCGGCCCGCCTGCATCAGGAGGCGGCGCTCGACATCGCGGTGGCGACCGGCATCCGTCCGCTGGAAACCCTCGTGCACAACGGGCTCGCGGACAGCGCGCTGGCGTGCGGCGACCGGTCGGCCGCGCTGGCGCACTACACACGGGCCGCCGAACTCGCCCGGCTCACCCGCGAACCGCACGAGGAAGCCCGCGCGCTGACCGGTATCGCCGCGACCCACGAAGACGTCGGTGCTCCGGACAAGGCCAGGCCGTACCGCGAACGCGCGCGGTCGCTTTACGACGCGATGGGCATCGCGATGGTGGCTTCGTGACCGGAACTTGCCGTCCGCATTGTTCCGGTCGGAGTTCCTGGACCGGGCGCCGAACCGGAAGTTGAATCTGCCGAGGCCTGCGAAGTCCGGCCGGGTCATGAGGGGGTTCAGCGGGTTGCGGGTAGATCTGGGTGCGTTCGGCCGGGTACACGAGGCGTTCGAGGAGCAGGCGCGAAGGACACCCCACCGCTGTGCTCTCGTCGCGGGTGACGAGCGGCTGAGCTACGCCCGGCTGGACGAGGCCGCGAACACGGTCGCGCACGCCCTGCTCCGCCGCGGGGTGGCACGCGGCGACCTGGTCGGTGTGTGCCTGCGCCGCGGCCGGTGGCTGGTGCCCGCGCTGCTGGGAGTGCTGAAGGCGGGGTGTGCGTACGTTCCGCTGGACCCGTCCGCTCCCCCGGCGCACGGCACGTCGGTCGTCGCGGACTCCGGGCTGTCGCTGGTGGTGGCGGACGAACCGGGTCCGGCCGCGCTCGCGGGCGCCGACGTGCCGGTGCTGGCCATCGGAGACGTCGCCGCATCGCCCACGACCTTCCCCGGTGTCCCGGGTTCCGGCGCGGACCTCGCGTACGTGATCTACACGTCCGGTTCCACCGGCAGGCCGAAAGGTGTCCAGGTCGAGCATCGCAACGTGCTCGCGTTGCTGGCATGGGCGGCCGCGACCTACAGCGACGACGAATTGCGTGGCGTACTCGGCGCCGCGTCGGTCTGCTTCGACGCGTCCGTCGCCGAGCTCTTCCCGCCACTGGTGACCGGCGGGAGCCTGGTGCTCGCCGAGAACCTGCTCGCGCTGCCCGGGCTGGCCGCGCGGGACGAGGTGACGTTCGTCCAGGGCGTGCCGTCCGTGCTGGCGGTGCTGGCGCGCACCCCGCTGCCGCGTTCGGTGCGGACCGTCGCGATCGCGGGTGAGGCACTGCACCGATCGCTCGTCGACCGCCTCTACGCCAACAAGGGCGTGCGTCGGATCGTGAACTGCTACGGCCCGACCGAGGCGACGGTGAACTGCTCGTGCCACGAGGTCGGCCGGGACGAGCCGGACGACCCGCCGATCGGCACACCGCTGCCCGGCGCCGCGTTCTCGGTGCGCGACGCCGAGGGTCGCGCGCTCGGCGACGACGAGGTCGGTGAGCTGTGGGTCAGCGGAGCGCTCGTGACCCGCGGATACCTGGGGCAGCCGGAACTGACCGCCGAGAAGTTCGTGGTCGACTCCCGCGGCGTCCGGCACTACCGCACCGGCGACCTGGTCCGGTGCCGCGACGGCGTGCACCACTTCGTCGGCCGCGCCGACGACCAGGTGAAGGTGCGCGGCTTCCGGATCGAGCCGGGACAGGTCCAAGCCGCGCTCCTCACCCATCCGGCCGTCGGCAACGCCGTGGTGCTCGCACCTGCCGACGAACACGGGGAGCGCAGGCTCGTCGGGTTCGTCGAACCGGCCGGTGACGGGCTGTCCGAGCCGGAGCTGCTGCGCTGGCTGCGGTCGCGGCTGCCCACGCACCTGGTGCCGTCACGGATCGCCGTGCTCGACGCGATTCCGCTCGGCACGACCGGGAAAGCGGACCGGACCGCGCTGGCGGCGTGGGTGTTCGACCGCGGCGACACCGAGTACGCCGCCCCGCGCACCGAGGCCGAGCGGCTGGTCGCCGAGGTGGTCGCGGCCGCGTTCGGACTGCCGGGAATCGGTGTGCACGACCGGTTCTCCGAGTCGGGCGGGCACTCCCTCGCCGCGGCGCGTGCGGTCGCGCGGCTACGGGAGAGCACCGGCCGGGTGGTGACGCTGGCGGAATTCCTCTCCGACGGCACGGTGGCGGCGGTCGCCCGGCGGCTCGCCGACGCCCCGGCCGCGGCGCCCTCGGTGGCGCTGGAGGCACATCCGGGCCGGGAGAACTACCCTCTGACCGGCACGCAACGGGATCTGTGGACGCTCGCCCAGCTCGGCTCGACCGGCACCGCGACGACGGTCGCGTGGCGGCTGCGGCTGCGCGGCCGGGTGTCGGTGCCCGCGCTGCGGGCCGCCGCGGACGGGATCGTGGCGCGGCACGAGGTGCTGCGCGGCACGATCGGTGACCACGACGGCGAACCGGTCATGGTGGTGGGCGCGCCGGTGCGGGTCCCGGTGGACGTGCGCGACCTGCGTGGGCTCGCCGACGCGGACCGCCGTGCCGGGGAACTGGCCGCGGCCGCCGCCCGGCACGCGTTCGACCTCACCGAGGACACGCCTCTTCTGCGGATCACGCTGCTCCGCCTCGCCGACGACGTGGCCGACCTGGTCGTCGTGTCCGACCACATCGCCACCGACGGCGCGTCCATCGGCGTGCTCATGGCGGAACTGGCCCGCGCGCCCGCGGCCCCCTTCGCGCAGGTCGGTGCGGTGGCTTTGCGGGAACGCGCGCTCGCCGAGGTGCCCGGTGAACGAGACCGGCTGGCCGCGTACTGGTCGGATGCCCTGGCGGGAGCGATCCCGCCGGACGCCCTCTTCGACCGCGTCGTGCACGGCCGGCGGCGTTTCGAAGGCGAGCGGATCAGCACGCCACTGCCCGAGTCGCTGGGGTCGGCGGTGCGCGCGCTCGCCGAATCGACCGGGGTGACGCCGTTCGCGGTGTACCTGTCGGCGATGGGGGTGCTGGTCGGCGAACTGGTGCGGGGCAAGGACGTTCTGCTGGGAATGGCGACCGCGCACCGGGACCTGCCCGTGCTCGAACACACCGTCGGACCGCTGGTCGACGTCCTGCCGGTCCGGTTACGGCTCGAGGCGGACACGTCGTTCCGCGACCTGCTGCGCGCGGCCATGACCACGGCGGCGCACGCCATCGACCATCGGGGCCCGCCCAGCGGTGAACTCGCCGAACTGTGGGGCGGCGACCGGCCCGCCGGGGTACCACTCACGCCGGTGTCGATCGCGGTGCAACCCGACGGTATCCCGCTGTCGGCGCACGGACCCGGCACGCGGCTGGACCTGCTCGGCGAGCTGCCGACCGGCGGCAGCCACACCCCGCTGACGGTGTTCGTGAACGCCCACGCCGGTGGCGCCGAGCTGATCGTCGAGCACGACCCGTCGTGGCTCGCCCCCGCCCGCGCCCGCTGGTTCACCCGTTCCCTGCTGCACCTTCTGCACGCCGCGGTGTCCACACCGGACATCGCCCTGTCCGCGCTGGCACTGACGGCGGACGGGGAACTCGCCGAGCTGACGACGTGGGGCACCGGCCCCGCACTGCCCGCCGACGACGCGGCCGGCGTGCCGGAAGCGGTGTGGCGCAACGCTTCGAGGACACCGGACGCGGTCGCGGTGTCGGCTGAGGGCGGGCAGCTGACGTACGCGGAACTGGTAGGCCACGCCGACCGGATCGCGCGCGTCCTCGCCGCGTCCGGGGTGGCGGCCGGGGACACGGTCGGGGTGTGCCTGCCGCGCGACGAGTTCCTGCCCGCCGCGCTCCTCGCCGTGTGGCGGGCAGGTGCGGGGTATCTGCCGCTCGACACCGAGCAACCCGTCGCGCGACTGGCCCGGCTCGCGAGCGAGGCCGGCCTGCGGGTCGTGCTCACGCGTGGCGGCGCCCAGCCGGTCGCATCGGAGACCGCCGACGCCGTCCCGGGCCTGCGCGTGGTCGATGCCGACCGGACCGACGAAGTGCCCTTCGAGCCGGTGCTGCCGGACGGCGACGCACTCGCCTACGTGCTGTACACGTCGGGGTCGACCGGGCGGCCCAAGGGTGTCGAGATCAGCCACGCGAACCTGCACGCGTTCATCCGGTCCCGGGGGCTCCGCCCCGGTATGACGCGGGACGACGCGATGCTCGCGCTCGCGCCGCTCGCCTTCGACGTGTCCGCCGAGGAGCTGTGGTGGCCGCTCGCCACCGGCGCGCACTGCGTCGTCGCCGACCGCGACAGCGCCGTCGACGGCCACCTGCTCGCGCGGCGGATCGCCGAGGGCGGCGTCACGATCGTCGACCTGACCCCCACGAGCCTGCGGATGCTGCTCGCCGCGGGCTGGCCGGGTGACCCCCGGCTGCGATTGATGCTCGGCGGCGAAGTGCTCGACCCGGCCCTCGCCGCGCGGGCCCTGCCGCTGGTCGGCGAGCTGTGGAACGGCTACGGCCCGACGGAGACCACGGTCGCGGCGACCGCGCACCGGATCACCGGCCACGACCGGGAACGTGTCCCGATCGGTTCGCCGACGCCGGGCGCCCGGCTGTACGTGGTGGACGAGGCGGGCAGGCTCGCACCGCCCGGCGCGATCGGTGAGCTGTGGATCGGCGGCACCGGCGTCGCGACCGGCTACCGGGCACGGCCCGAACTGACCGCGTCCGCGTTCGTCGCCGACCCGGTGCGGCCAGGCGAGCGCTGCTACCGCACCGGCGACCTGGTCCGGTGGCGGCCGGACGCGACACTGGAGTTCCTCGGCCGCGCCGACGACCAGGTGAAGGTGCGGGGCAATCGGTTCGAACTCGGCGAGATCGAGTCGGTGCTGCGCGCACTGTCCGATGTAGACGATGCGGCGGTGGCGGTGGCCGCGGACGGCGTGGACGCGCACGTGATCGGCTACCTCACCCCCGCGACCGTCGACGCGGCGGCCGTCGAGCGACGGACGCGGCGGCTGCTGCCCGCCTACATGGTGCCGAGTTCGTGGCGCACCCTGGACGCACTCCCCTTGCTGCCCAACGGAAAGCTCGACCGGCGAGCGCTACCGCCGGTGCCCGTCGCCCCACCGGCCGCGGCCGCGCCGCTGTCGGCCGCCGAGGCGGTGGTCGCGCAGGCGTGGCGGGAATGCCTCGAATTCGACGAGGCGATCGGCCCGGACAGCGACTTCTTCGCGCTCGGCGGCCGATCGCTGGCCGCGACCCGGGTGGTCGGCCTCCTGCGCACCCGGCTGAGACGCCGGGTCACCGTCCGCATGGTGTTCGACCACCCGGTGCTCGCCGACTTCACCGCGCGGATCGACGGGGAAGCCGCCTGCGACGACCAGCCGCTCGTCACCCGCGCGGACCCGGCCGCACCCGTACCGCTGTCGTCGGCGCAGCGCATGCTGTGGTTCGCGGCGAAGCTCGACCCGGGCAGCGCCGCCTACAACTCCCCCACCGTGCTGCGGATCCGGGGCGCACTGGACGAGTCGCGCCTGTACCGCGCGATCCGTGCGCTCGCGGCGCGGCACCACGTGCTGCGCAGCCGGTTCACCGAGATCGATGGGGAGCCGGTCGCGGTCCTCGGACCGCTCAACGCCGTTTCGATGTCCACTGTGGACATCGGGGAGCCGGAGACGGAGGCCGCGGTGGCGGCCGAGATCCGGCGGCCGTTCGCGCTGGACGCCGCGCCACCGCTGCGCGTGGTCCTGTTCCGGCTCGCACCGGACCACCACGTGCTGACCCTCACCTGCCACCACATCGCCACCGACGCGGTCTCGCAACGGCTCCTGCTGTCCGAAGTGGACCAGTTCTATCGCACCGAACCCGACGACTGGCCGACACCACCGGCACTCCAGTACGCCGACCACGCCACGGGGGAACGCGAGCAGGACCGGTCCGAGGGGCTCGACTGGTGGGAGCGGCGGCTCGCGGACCTGCCCCCGTTGCGGCCGCCTGCCGACCGGCCCCGCCCCGCCATCGCCGACTGGACAGCGGACGAGGTCCCGATCCGGCTGTCCTCGGTCGTCACCGGCCGGGTCCGCGCCATGGCGAACGACGCCGGGACCACGCCGTTCACGATCCTGCTCGCGGCCTGGCAACTGCTGCTCGCGCGGCTGGCCGGGATACGGGACCTCGCGGTCGCCGTGCCGTACAGTGGTCGCCACTCCGCCGAACTGGCCGGGATGGTCGGCTTCTTCGTCAACACCGTGGCCGTCCGTGCCGACCTCGGGGCCGGCGTCCGGTCGGGCCTCGACCTCGTGGCCAGGACACGCGACGCGGTACTCGACGCGTTCGCGCACGCCGACGTGCCGTTCGACGAGGTCGTGCGGCGGCTCGCACCGGAGCGGGACCCGGCGAGCACCCCGGTGTGCCAGGTGATGATGAACGTCCTCGACGAACAGCCGACCGCTGCGCTCGGCGACCTGGCCGTGACGGTGCTGCCACAACCGATCGCCACCGCGCTTTACGACCTGAACCTGGACCTCGCCGGCACCGGCGACGGCTACACCGGCAGGCTGGTGTTCCGCACCGGCCTGTTCGACCGGGCCACGATCGAACAGTGGGCCCGTTGGTACGGCACCCTGCTGGACCGGCTCACCGCCGATCCGGAGGCCGCACTGTCCACACTGGACATCCTGGACGACGCGGACCGTGCCGCGCTGCTCGCCTGGGGCACCGGAAAACCTTTGCCTGTCACGCGAACCGTGGTCGCCGACGTGCTCGCGCAGCCACCCGGCGCGGTGGCGACGTCATCGCCTACTGGGCGACTGTCCTATGCGGACCTGGCCACCTGGTCGGCACAGGGTGCCCGCGGCCTGCTCGCCGCGGGTGTCACCAGCGGTGATGTGGTCGGCGTATGCCTGCCCCGCGACGAATACCTGCCCGCCGGGCTGCTCGCGGTGTGGCGGGCGGGTGGCGCGTACCTGCCGCTGGATCCCGGCCATCCCGCGGACCGGATCGCGGCGCTCGCCGCCGACGCCGGGATCCGGGTCGTCGCCGCCCGCGGCCACGCGCTGGAAGTGGCCCGCGCCGCGCTGCCGCACCTGACCGTCGTGGACCTCGACGTCCCTGTCACGGACACTCGCCCGCTGCGGGAGCCGGACCAGGACGACCTCGCCTACGTCCTCTACACGTCCGGTTCGACCGGCAGGCCGAAGGGCGTCGCGGTCACACACGGGAACCTCGCCGCGCTGGTCCATGCCTTCCGCGAGGTCACCGATGTGCGGCCTGACGACACCTGGCTGGCGGTGGCACCGCTCGTGTTCGACACGGCCACCGGCGAGATCTGGACGACGCTGGCCGCGGGCGCGCACTGCGCGATCGCCGACCGGGACTGTGCCGTCGACGGGCACGCGCTGGTACGGCGGCTCGTCGCGACCGGCGCGACCCGGTTCAACCCGACACCGACCACCTTGCGGATGCTCGTCGCCGCCGGACTTCCCGATCTGCCGGGACTGCACGTGCTCTCCGGCGGTGAAGCCCTCGACGTCGCACTGGCGCGGCAGCTCACCGCCCGGGTCGCGAGCGTGCGCAACTGCTACGGCCCCACGGAGACCACCATCACCGCGACCACCCATCTCGTGACCACCGCCGACCTGGCGGCCGACCGGCCGATACCGATCGGCGGACCGCTCGGCGGCACGCTGCTCACGGTGGCCGACCCGTTCGGCCAGACCGCGCTTCCCGGCGCGGTCGGCGAGTTGCGCATCGGCGGCGCCGGCGTGACATCGGGCTACCGGGACCGCCCGGAGCCGACCGCGGCCGCCTTCGGCACCGACCCGTTGCACGGGGTCCGCTCCTACCGCACCGGCGATCTGGTCCGCTGGCGTGCCGACGGCGCGCTGGAGTTCCACGGCCGCGCCGACCACCAGGTGAAGATCCGCGGCAACCGGGTGGAACTCGGCGAGGTGGAGCACGTGCTGCGCACGGTCGCCGGGGTGACCGACGCGGTGGTCGTGGTGCTTTCCGGGAACGGCGAACCACACCTCGTCGGCTACCTCACTCCGTCCACTGTGGACATCGGCGCGGTGTCGGCCGTACTACGCGGACGACTACCCGACTACGCGGTGCCGCACCGGTGGGTGCCGCTCGACGCGTTCCCGGTCACCGCGACCGGCAAGGTGGACCGCGCCGCGCTACCCGCGCCCTCGGCACCGGTGCGACCGGACAGCCCGCCGTCATCGGCGGTCGAGGAGCTCGTCGCGGTGATCTGGGCCGAGGTGCTCGGCCGGGAGCGGGTCGGCGCGCTGGACGACTTCTTCGGCCTTGGCGGACATTCGCTCGCCGCGACCAAGGTCGTCGGCCGCCTCGGCGAGGCGCTCGGCTTCCCCGTCCCGGTGCGGTGCCTGTTCGACCGGCCGGTGCTGCGGGAGTTCGCGGCGGAACTTGAACGGATCGCGATGACCGCATTGGCGGAGGACAACGCCATCGGTGTCCCGACGGGGAGCACGGCATGACCGACTCAGTGATCTCTCCCGCACAGCGACGCATGCGTGAGCTGCTCGCCGACCGCGCCGCCGCCGCACTGCGTGGCGGCGCCCCCGCCGCGACGCCCGCCATCCCCCGGCTCCCCCGCGACGGATCGCCGGTGCCGCTGTCGCCCGCGCAGGCCAGGCTGTGGTTCCTGGCCCGCTTCGAACCCGGCGGCCACGCCTACAACCTGCCGCTCGTGCTCGAACTGACCGGACCGGCCGACGAGACCGCGCTGCTCGCCGCGGTCTGGGATGTCGCCGACCGCCACGACGTGCTCCGCGGCGTGTACCGGGAGATCGACGGCGAGCCCATGCGGTGCGCCGGGCCCGCCGTCCCGGTGTCCACTGTGGACGTCACGGCGGCGGAGCTGGACGCCGCGGTGGCCGCCGAGGCCACCCGTCCGTTCGCGCTCGAGGACAGGCCACCGATGCGGGCCGTGCTGTTCCGGGTCACCGCCGACCGGCGTGTGCTGGTGTTGACGTTCCACCACATCGCGATGGACGCCCCGTCGGTCGCCGTCGTGCTCGACGACCTCGCCGCCTGCTACGCGGCCCGCCTCGGCGTCCGCGACATGCCGCCGCCACCGGCTCTTCAGTACGCGGACCTGGTGGCGTGGAACGGTTCCAGGCCGGACACCGCCGAGGACGGCCTGGACTGGTGGTCCGAGCGGCTCGCGGGGCTCCCTCCGGTGCTGGAGCTGCCGACCGACCGGCCCCGTCCGGCCGTGGCCGGCGACGAGGGCGCCGAGGTCGGCGTCGAGGTGCCCGCCGCGCTCACCGCGCGATTGCGGGAGATCGGCCGCACCACCGGCGCCACCCCGTTCATGGTGTTCCTGGCGTGCTGGCAGACACTGCTCGCCAGGCTGGCCGGGACGACCGACGTGCCGGTGGGTGTGCCGGAGTCCGGACGGCACCACCCGGACACCGAACGGATCGTCGGCTGCTTCGTCGGCACGCTGGTGCTGCGCACCGACCTGGCCGGGGCGAGCACCGGCCGGGAACTGCTCGCCGCCGCCAGGGCCACGGTGCTCGACGCGTTCGCGCATACGGACGTGGCGTTCGAGCGGATCGTGGAGCGGGTCGCGCCACGACGCGGGCTCGACGCGTCACCGGTCTTCCAGGTCATGCTCAACGTGCTCGACGAACCGTCGCGGGCACCCGAGCTGCCCGGTCTGGCCACCAGGGTCACCGAACCGCCGGTGCGCAGCGTCAAGTTCGACCTGAACCTCGCGCTGTCCCGGTCCGGCGACGGCTATTCGGGCGGGCTGGCCTACCGCACCGACCTGTTCGACCGGGGCACCGCGGAACGGATCGCCCGCTGGTTCGTCACGCTCGTCGACGGGATCACCGCGGACCTCGACCGGCCCGTGGCCGAGGTGCCCCTCGAAGTCGTCACCACCCCGGCGCTGGCGGGCCCGGAGCCGGAGCGGACCGGACTCCGCCCGGTGCACACGCTGATCGAGGACACCGCCGACCGCTGCCCGGACCGGGTCGCCGTGGTCGGCGCGACCGGCACGCTCACCTACCGGCGGCTCGACGAACGCGCCAACCGGATCGCGCACCGGCTGCGGGCGCTCGGCGTGCGTGCCGACGAGCCGGTCGGGCTACTGCTCGAACAGGGCACGGACGTGGCGTGCGCGGTGCTGGGCATCATGAAATCCGGCGGCGCGTACCTGCCGATGGACACCACCTATCCGCGGGCGCGGGTGGCCGCCATCCTCGCCACCGCGGGCGCGCGGATCCTGCTCGCCGAACCCGGCCTCGACATCACCGTTCCCGGGGTCACGGTCCTGACCGTCGACGACGCGGTCGCCGACCAGCCCGGCACCCGGCCGGATGTCCCGGTCGCGGGGCACGACCTGATCCACGTGATCTTCACGTCCGGTTCGACCGGTGCGCCGAAGGGGGTCGCGGTCGAGCACCGCAACGTCGCGCACTACCTGTCGGGCATGCTGCCCCGGCTCGGCGACGTGGCGGGCGCGTCGTTCGCGGTCGTCTCCACTCCGGCGGCCGACTTCGGCCTCACCTGTGTGTACGGCGCGCTGACCACCGGTGGCACCGTCCACCTGGTCGACCGGGACACCGCGATGGATCCGGAGGCCTTCGCCGGGTATCTGGCCGAGCATCCGGTCGACGTAGTCAAATGCGTGCCCAGCCACCTGGAACTCCTTGCCCGGCACGGCGATCTGGCCTCCGTGCTGCCAAGACGGCTGCTGATCCTCGCCGGCGAGGCGTGCCCGTGGTCGCTCGTCGAGCGGGTCGAGGCGGCCCGTCCCGGTCTGCGGGTGCAGAGCCATTACGGGCACACCGAGAGCACGATGATCTCGATGACGTGCGACGTGGCGGCCGTCCCGCCGCACGAGCGCACCGGGTACGTGCCACTCGGCACGCCGCTGCCCGGGGTCGTCGGTCATCTCGTCGACGCGCGCGGCATGGTCGTGCCCGACGGCATGACCGGCGAACTGGTGATCGGCGGGCCGCAGATCACCCGCGGCTACTTGGGCGACGACACGCAGACCGCGGCCAGGTTCGTACCCGATCCGCTGGGCACGGGCGTGCGGTGCTTCCGCAGCGGCGACCTGCTGCGGGTGCGGGCCGGCGGCACCGTGCAGTTCCTCGGCCGCGCCGACGACCAGGTGAAGGTGCGCGGCCACCGGGTGGAACTGGGTGAGGTCACCGCCGCTCTCCGCGACGTCGACGGGGTGGCCGAGGCCGTGGTGCTTCCCGTCGGCGCCGGCCTCGACCGGCGCCTGGCCGCTTGGCTGGTCGGTCCGGGGCTCGATGTGGCGACTGTGCGCCGAACGCTGCGGGAGCGTCTGCCGGACTACATGGTGCCTGCCTCGCTGACCGTTCTGGATCGCTTGCCGCTCAACGCGAACGGCAAGATCGACCGGGCGGCGCTACCCGACGCGGCTGAGCGGGAGCCCGTCACGCGGCGGCCGGTGGCGACCCCGGCCGAGCGGCTCGTGGCGCGGATCTGGGGCGACGTGCTCGGGATCGACGGCATCGCCGCCGACGACGACTTCTTCGCCGTGGGCGGTCATTCCTTCGCCGCGGTGCGCGTGGCGGGGCGGCTGGGCGAGGCGCTGCGCCGCGACGTCGCCGTGCGCACGGTGTTCGAGCACCCGGTATTGGCCGACCTCGCCGCCGTGCTGGCCGCCGACCCGGGCGGCGTGTTCGGCGGCGCGCCCATCCCCGTGCGGCCGGACCCCGAAGCGCCCGCGCCCTTGTCGTCCGCGCAGGCACGGCTGTGGTTCCTCGAACTACTCGGCCCGGGGTCGGCCTATCACGCCGATCTCGTGCTGCGGCTGCGTGGACCGCTGGACGCGGCGGCGATGGCGCTCGCGGTGCGGGACGTCGCCGCACGGCACACCGTCCTGCGCAGCGTCATCGAGGAGCGGGACGGCACCCCGGTCGCCGTGCCGGTGCCCGCCGACCGCGTGCCGGTGTCCCTTCTGGACATCGCGGCCGACCGGGTGGACGCGGCATGCCGGGCGGAGCTCGCGCGGCCGTTCGCGCTCGACCGGGAGCCGCCGCTGCGGGCCTCGCTGTTCCGGATCGCCGCCGATGAGCACGTGCTCGCGCTCACCGTGCACCACATCGCGACCGACAACTGGTCGCGCGGCGTCATCGGCAAGGACCTCGCCGACGCGTACGCCGCCCGGCTCGCGGGATCGGCATCGGACGCGGCCCCGCCCGTCCAGTACGCGGACTACGCCGCCTGGCTGGCCGCCCGCGGGCGCGACGAAGACCTGGACTGGTGGTGCGACCGCCTGTCCGGGCTGCCGCCGCTGCTCGCGTTGCCGACCGACCGGCCCCGCCCGGCGGTGGCCGACTGGTCGGGCGGACACGTCCGGTTCGCCCTCCCCGCCGCGCTCACCGCACGCGTCCGGCAGGTCGCGGCCGAGGCGGGCGTGACGCCGTTCATGGTGCTGCTGGCCTGCTGGCAGGAACTGCTCGGCCGCCGCGCCGGGACCGGCGACGTCGCGGTCGGCGTGCCGGAGTCCGGGCGGCATCACCCGGACGCAGAGTCGACGGTGGGCTGTTTCGTGAACACGCTCGTGTTGCGCACGGACCTCGGCGGCGACCCGACCGTGCGGGAGTTGCTCGGCCGGTCCCGCGAGACCGTGCTCGGCGCGTTCGCGCACGCCGAGACGCCCCTCGAAAGGATCATCGAGCGGCTGCGGCCGGAGCGGTCCGTGGCCGCGACGCCGATCTTCCAGGTACTGCTGAACGTCCTCGACCAGCCGGCGACGCCGCCCGCCATCCCGGGTGTCGAAGTGACGGCCGTCCGCGACGCGAACGAGCAGGTGAAGTTCGACCTCAGCATGGTGCTGGTCAACGACGGCGACACCTACCTCGGTGGCCTCGCCTACCGGGCCGACCTCTTCGACGCCGGCACCGCCGAGGGGATCGTCGCCGACTTCCAGTCGCTCCTGACCGGCTTGCTGTCCGATGTGGACCAACCGGTCGCCGCGGTCGGTCCGACCCGTGCCGGGTCCCGCCCGGTCACCGTCGAGCCCGTCGCCGTGCCGGTGACCGGTTCGGGCGCGCTGGAAACGCCGACCGAGCACCGCATCGCCCAGGTTTGGGCGCAGGTGCTCGCTGTACCCGACGTCCGTGCGGACGACGACTTCTTCGCCCTCGGCGGCCATTCGTTCACGGCGGTCCGCGCGGTCCGGCTGATCGACGAGCGGCTTCGGGTCATCGACCTGTTCCTGCACCCGACCGTCCGAGAACTGGCCGCCCACCTCGACGCCGGGCAGGAGACCGGCGACGGCCGCCTGCTGCACCGCCTCTCCCCCGCCCGCGCGGGCACACCGGACGTGACGCTCGTCTGTGTGCCCTACGGCGGCGGCTCGGCCGCGGTGTTCCAGCCGCTGGCCACGGAACTCGCCACCGCCACACCGGGCATCGACCTGCTCGCCGTCGAACTGCCCGGCCACGACGTGGCCCGGCCCGACGAGGCGTTCCGCACTCTCGACGAGGTCGTCGACCTCCTGGCCGACGAGATCGGCCGGACCGTCACCGGCCCGGTCGCGCTGTACGGGCATTGCGTCGGCTCCGCGGTGGCCACCGCGCTCGCCGCGCGGCTCGAGGCCGACGGCCGCACCGTCGCCGGAGTGGTCGTGGCGGGCAGCTTTCCCTCCGCACGTCTGCCGGGCAAGCTTTCCGCCTGGCTGCAACGCCGGTTCCCGCGCGAACGCTGGGTGGCGGACCGGCTCTACCAGGACACGCTGCGGGCCACCGGCGGGCTGCTGGACGACATGGACGAGGCCGCGAGCGCGGCGATGCTGGGTGCGCTGCGGCACGACGCCGGACAGGCGCAAGCGTGGTTCGGCCGCGCGCTCGACCCGGACGCCGGGCAGAAGCCCCGGCTCACGGCACCGGTCCTGTGCGTGGTCGGATCGAGCGACCCGGCGACCGAGCTGTACCAGGAGCGGTACCGCGAGTGGGGCGTGTTCGCCGACCGTGTCGAGCTGGCCGTGCTGCCCAAGGCCGGGCACTACTTCCTGCGCCATCAGGCCGCCGACGTCGCCGCACTGCTACGGGAGCGGTTACCCCGCTGGGCCGCCGGTGACCTGCCGCCGGAAGTCGACGACGTCCCGGTCGCCGCGACCGAGACCCGGCGCGGGCTACGCGCGTTCTACACCGTCGCGGGTGGCCAAGCCGTGTCGATGATCGGCAACGAACTGAGCGCGTTCGCCCTCGGCGTGTGGGCCTACCAGCTCAGCGGACGCGTCATCGACCTCGCGCTGGTCGTGTTGCTCGCCCGTGTGCCGAGCATGCTCCTGACGCCGGTCGGCGGCGCGCTCGCCGACCGGGTGGACCGCAGGCGGATCATGCTGTGCTGCGATCTGACGAGCGGCGCGGCGATGGCCGCGCTCGCCGTCCTGGTCGCCTTGGGACGGCTTGATCTCGTGGCGGTCTGCGTGATCGTCGGGGTCATGTCGGTGGCGTCGGCGTTCCACCGGCCCGCCTACCTGGCGGCGATCGCCCAGCTGGTGCCGAAACCGTACCTGCCGCAGGCCAACGCGCTCGCCGACATGGGCGCCGGGCTCGGCACCGTACTCGGGCCGGTCCTCGGCGGTGTCCTCATGGGACTGTCCGGGCTGACCGCGGTCGTCGTGGTCGACGTCGCCACGTTCGCCATCGGGGTGACCACCCTCGTGCTGGTGCGGTTCCCGAACCGGATGTTCTTCACCCAGGTCGAACCGTTCACGAGGGCGGTCACCGGCGGGTGGAAGTTCGTGCTGCGCCGCAAGCCGCTGCTGGTGATGATCGGCTACTTCGCGGTGGTCAACTACTTCACCGCCGTGATGTGGGTGGGACTCACCCCGCTGGTCCTGTCGATCGGCTCGACGGGCGAACTGGGGGTGGTCAGTGCCGTCGGCGGGATCGGCGCCGCGGTCGGCGCACTCGTCGTGATCACCTGGGGCGGCACCGCGCGCCGTTCCACCGGCATGATCGCCTTCGTCATCGGCTCCGGGCTCGGGGTGGCACTGATGGGGGCGTGGCCGTCGGTGTTCGTGGTCGCGGCAGGCCTGTTCGTGCGGCTGGCGTGCATGAGCATCGGCAACGCGCATTGGCTGTCGATCATCCAGACGAAGGTCGGCCAGCAGCTGCAGGGCCGGGTGCTGGCGATCAACGTCATGCTGGCGACCGCCATGCAACCGCTCGGATTCCTGACCGCGGGACCGCTCGCCGATCGGCTCGGCGGCTTCGCCACGCTGATGGTGGTGTCCGGTGCCGTGCTGGTGGTGTGGGGTGTGCTCGGGCTGCGGTACCGGCCGCTACGCGACATCGAGGACCTGCTGCCGGACGCGGCGCCACCGGCGGAGATCGACGCCGACCTCGACCGGGTGCAGGCGCTCGCCGACCGGAACCTGGCGCGGTGACGCCGATGTCCTCTCTCGTCACCCCGGCCGACCTGCGTTCCGCCGCCGAGCGGATCCGGTACGCCGTGCACCGCACTCCCCTGCTCGGCCCGGTCGGCGACCTGTGGCTCAAACCGGAGCACCGGCAGCGGACCGGTTCGTTCAAGGCACGAGGCGCGCTCAACGCGGTCGCCGGGCTCACCGCGGGCCACGTCCTCGCCCAGTCGTCCGGCAACCACGGGCGTGCGGTGGCCTACGCGGCGGCACTGCACGGCCTGCGCGCCACGGTCGTCCTTCCCGCCACCGCGCCCGCGTTGAAGGTGGACGCGGTGCGCGCGCTCGGCGCGCACGTCGTAGTCGTGCCACCCGCGCTGCGCGAGCGGACCACGGCCGAACTGGCGGCGCGGACCGGCGCCACCGTCGTCGGTTCCGCCGACTTCGACGTGATCGCCGGGCACGGCACGGTCGGCACCGAGATCGTGGCGGATCTGCCGGAGGTGCGCACCGTCCTGGTGCCGGTGTGCAACGGCGGCCTGCTCGCCGGGGTCGCCGCCGCGGTGAAGGCGGTCTCCCCCGGCACCCGTGTCGTCGGGGTCGAGCCGGCGCTGGCCGGGGACGCGGCCGAGTCGCTGCGGCTGGGCAGGCTGGTGCGGTGGCCGGTGGAGCGGACCTACCGCACGATCGCGGACGGGCTGCGCGCGCCGGTGCTCGGCGAGCTCGCCTGGCGGCACATCAGGGTGCTCGTGGACGACATCGTCACCGTCGACGAGGACGCCATCGTCGCCGCGCAGGAGTTCCTGTCCGACCGGTTCGGGGTGCTCGCGGAGCCGAGCGGCGCGGTGGCGACCGCCGCCCACCTGACCGGACGGTGGCGTGGCGCGACCGTGGCGGTCGTGTCCGGCGGCAATCTCGCGGCCACGGTTCCGGTGGCCAGGGAAGAGCGGGTGTCCGTTGAGCACGGGTGACTTGAGCGGAGTGCTCGCGACGATCGGCGGCACCCCGCTGGTCGCGCTGGAGCGGGTCGTGCCGATCGCGGGCGTCCAGGTGTTCGCGAAGATGGAGAAGTTCAATCCGGGCGGCAGTGTCAAGGACCGCACCGCGCTGCACATGCTGCGCGGCAAGATCCAGGCCGGTGAGCTGGTACCGGGCCGGTCGGTGGTGGTGGAGTCGACCTCCGGCAACCTCGGTGTCGGCCTCGCCCAGCTGTGCGCCTACTTCGAACTCGAACTGATCTGCGTGGTCGACACCCGTACGACCGCGCAGTCCGTCTCCCTGTTGCGGGCCTACGGTGCGGCGGTGGAAGTCGTCTCCGCACCGGGCGGTGACCTGCTCGGCGCGCGGATCGCGCGGGTGCGGGAACTGGTGGCGCGGCTGCCGGACGCGTTCTGGCCCAACCAGTACGAGAACCCGCTCAACGCGGCCGCGCATGAGCAGACGATGGCCGAGATCGTCACCGCGCTGGACGGACGGATCGACTACCTGTTCTGCTCGGTCGGTACCGGCGGCACGCTGCGCGGCTGCGCCGACCACATCCGCGACCACGGCCTGGCCACGAAACTGGTCGCGGTCGACGCGGCGGGCAGCGCGATCTTCCACACCCCGACCGAGGAACGGCTGATCCCCGGGCACGGTGCCGGGTGGCGGCCGCCGCTGGTCGGCTCGGTCGATTCCGCCGGTGCGATCAGCGAAATCGTCCACGTGACGGACCTGGAATGCGTGCGTGCCTGCCGGCTGCTGGTGGCGCGTGAAGCGATCCTGGCAGGCGGGTCGTCGGGCGCGACCGTGTCCGCGCTCGGCAAGCTGCGCCACCGCATCCCCGCCGGTTCCCGCTGTGTGCTCGTCTTCCCCGACGACGGCAACCGCTACCTCGACACCATCTACTCGGATTCCTGGGTACTCGAGCACTTCGGCGAGGTACCCGAGGTCAAGACCCGGCCGTTGACCGCCGCCCGGTAAGGAGAAACCTTGCGCCACCTCATTTCGCTCGACGATCTCACCGACGAGGACCTGCGTTCCGTCGTCGCCCGGGCGACGCGGCTGGCCGACGACCCTCGGCAGGCGGCCACGTCGCTGTCCGGTGAGGTCGTCGGCATCTACTTCCGCAAGACCTCCACGCGCACCCGCACGGCGTTCTCCTCGGGCGCACTGCGGCTCGGCGCGCGCGTCATCTCCTACGGGCCGGGCGACCTGCAGATCAACACCGGAGAGTCCATTGAGGACACCGGGCGGGTGCTGTCCACCATGCTCGACGCGCTCGTGGTGCGCACCGCGGGCGATCCGGCGGAACTGCGGGCCATGGCCGATCAGAAGCGGATGTCGGTGGTCAACGCCATGACCGCGGACGAACACCCCACCCAGGCGCTCGCAGACCTCACCACGATGGTCCGCCGGTTCGGGCGCGTCGACGGGCTGCGGGTGCTGTATCTCGGCGAGGGCAACAACTCCGCGGCCGCGCTCGCGTTGGCGCTCACCCGTTTCCCCGGCACCGAACTGCAGCTGCGCACCCCTCCCGGCTACGGCCTCGATCCCGAAGTGCTGGAGCGTGCGCGGGCACACGCCGCGCGCCACCGTTCGTCCATTGTGGAGCTTCACGACATGGACGACCTGCCCACGTCCGACGTCGTGTACACCACGCGGTGGGAGACGACGGGGACGACCAAACCGGACCCTGACTGGCGCGAGGTGTTCGCACCGTTCCAGGTGACGCGGGCGTTGTGGCGGAGCAGCCCTGACGCGGTGTTCATGCACGACCTGCCCGCGCACCGCGGCGAGGAGGTCACCGCGGAAGTGCTGGACGGCCGGGACAGCATCGCGTTCGCCCAGGCGGAGAACAAGATGTACAGCGCGATGGCGGCATTGGAATGGTGCCGCGGCAAGGATTCGGCATGAGCGAGCAGTGGTACGACCAGGCGGACACGGGACTGGCGGGCGCGGGCCGGGTGACCGTGCTGTCGCGCGCGGACGTCCGGCGCTGCCTGGCGAGCATCGACCCGGTCGAGGTCGTCCGGCGGACGCTGGCCGACCACGACCGCGGTGAGAGCCTGCTCCCCGCGGAGGCGTACCTGCGGTGGGAGAACTCGCGGGGCGCGTACACCCGGTCGATCGGCATGCCCGGCGCGGTGGGGCCGCACCACGGCATGAAGATCATCAACGCCAGCGTGTCCAATCCGGCGGCGGGCCTGGAACGCGCGGGCGGGCTGGGCCTGTGCTTCGACGCCGAGACCGCCCGGGTCACGTCGATCATGGAGGCGGGCTTGCTGAGCGCGGTGCGAACGGCGGCGGTGAGCGCGGTCGGTGTCGACGTCACGGGTTTCGCCGGCGCCGGTTCGCTCGCGATCGTGGGCTGCGGGGCGCAGGGGCGGATGCATGCGACGCTGCTGGCCCGGCGGTTGACGGCCCTGCGCGCGGTGTCGCTGCACGACCGCGACCCGGCCGCCGCCCACCGCCTCGCGGACCTGCTCTCCCGCGACGGCCTCGAAGTGACCGTACACAGCAGTGCCCGCGACGCGGTCGCGGCCGGCGAGATCGCGGTCTTCACCACCACCGCCGACGAGGGCTACGTGACCCCCGATTGGGCTCGGCCCGGCGCGCTGCTGGTCAATGTGTCCTTGGGTGACCTCGCGGACGAGACGTTCCTCGACGCCGCGGCACTGTACGTGGACGACCTCGACCTGGTGGCGGACAACCCGCGCCGCCCACTCGGCCGCTTGATGGGCGCCGGGCGGGTCACCCGCCCATCGGACGGCACGGCGAAACCGATCGACGCCACCTTGGGCGGGCTGCTCACCGGCCGGTACACCAGCCACGGCACCGCCCGGCCGCACGTCGTGCTCAACCCGTTCGGCATGGGCGTGCTGGACGTGGCGCTCTACGGCGCCATCGCCGCGCGAGCCCGGCACTGGGGCGTCGGATCGCTCGTCGACCTCGGCTGATGCCTTGGATCCGGCGTTTTCGAACAACCTCGATCAAGATCACCGCACAAGATCACTAGGCGGCTCCACGTATTGCCGATAATGTTCGCCGTGGCAAGTTGATTGGCTGACGGAAAATAACTCACGCGGGCAAGTCGTGTCCTTCTGGCGCGGAAATAACCCAGAAGGCCGGCCGTCCTGTCGAACTCGGCTTTCGATCCGAACAACGAGAAAGAGAACACCAGTGAAGAAATGGACGACACGGGTCACGACCGGCCTGCTGGTCGCGGGAATGGCACTCGCCGTGCAGAGCGCGCCGGCGATGGCCGAGGAAGAGGTGGACTCCACCACGACCGAGGTCGCACTGACCGACGTGACCACGGAGGGCATCGACGCTTCCGGCGACTGCGGCGGATGGCGGGGCGGTTTGGCGGGCTACGGCCGCTGGAAGGTGGACAAGGCGGGCTGCGGCTACATCAGCCCGGATTCCAAGAAGAACCCGCAGCACCGCCGCTACACGTGGAAGCTCCCGCCCGGTAGCAACAGCAGGATCTGTGTCCAGGCGGAGGGCCACTACTGGAGCACCAAGAAGAACAAGAGCGTCAAGACGTGGAAGACGGCGGGATGCGGAACCGGCGGCACCGTTGTCGTGCGCTGGTCGGGCCCGCCGAAGAAGGGCGGCGGTTATCTCGGCCTCGCCTCGACCCCCAGGGTGCGGGCGAAGGTCCAGCCGGGCTTCGGTGGCGTCGCGTACAGCTGGAAGTGAGCCGGCTCGCGCCGGCGTGACCGACGGCCACCACGGATCCGGGACACCGCCACTCCCCCCTCGATGGCGCCCCGGATCCGTGGTGCACCGGCCGCGTCGCGCATCAAGCGAATTGGCGTGGGCCTCTTTGCCAGTCCCGCCGGCGTCATGTCGCGAAAGCCACTTTCGGGACATCACACGTCTCGAAAGTGGCTTTCGCGACACGCCACATTGCATTACCCCGCCGAAACAGCCCTTGCCGCCTAGCGCAGTCCGATCTCCGTGAGCAGCGCCTGCGCCTTCCGCCCGTGATCGTCGGCCATGCCGGTGTCGCCGGTGACGGCCGCTCCGTGCCCGATCCCTTTGTGCGCCCGCGCCTGCTCGTAGCGGTCGCCCAGTTTCTCGGCGACCGCAAGAGCTTCCCGGTGCCTGGCGATCGAACCCGCGGCGTCACCCAGGTCGCCGAGTGCGACGCCGATGCCGTTGAGCGCCTTGATCTCGAACTCGCCCAAGCTGTTCCGGCGCGCGAGGTCCAGTGCCTCGGTCAGGTGCGCCAGAGCGTCGTCGTGCTCACCCAGCCGCGCGAGCAGCACTCCGATGTGGAGCAACGCCTCGGTCTCCGGGAACGGGTAGCCGAACTCGCGTGCGGTGACGAGCGCCCGCCGGAAGTGGTCGAGTGCCTCGGCGAAGTGCCCCTGCTGCTCGTGCACCGTGCCGAGGTTGCCGTAGGTCAGGCATTCCCCGACCCGGTCCCCGACCTCCAGCATGATCGCCAGTGCCTCGTCCAGATACGTCGCCGCCTTGTCCCAGTCGCCGACGCGCATCGCACTGTTCCCGAGGTTGCCCAGCGCGCGGCTCTCGCTGGTGCGGTTGCCGGTCGCCCGGTGCACGAGCAACGCCTGCCGGTAGCAGTCCTCGGCCGCGGCGAAGTCGCTGAGCCGGTCGAACGCGTTGCCGAGGTTGTTCAGTGCCCGCGCCCAGCTGGCCCGGTCACCGCCCGCGTCGTACCGCGTGAGCGCCTGCTTGAACTGGTCGATGCTCTCCTGGTAGCGGTTGGACCGCAGATAGACCGCACCGAGACTCATCCGCGCACTCGCCTGGACCAGCGGGTCGGCGGCGCGGATCGCGATGCCGTGCACGATCTCCGCGTCGGCGAAGTGCAGCGCGTTGTACAGGTACCGGTTCAGGATCGGCGACATCGTGGCCGCGTCCTCGTGCCTGCCCTGCTCTTCGGCCAGCGCGGTGATGCCCACCAGGTTGTGCCGTTCGGCGTCCAGCCACTCCGTCGCCGCCGCGACGTCGCCGAAGCCCGGCGGCGGAACGTCCGAAGTGGACACTTCGGGCCGGCGGTCGCGTTCGTGCGGGGCGTAGCGGTCCATGGCGCGGGAGGCGGCGTGCCGGTAGTGGTCGAACAACCGGCCGAGTGCGGCCTGCCGCGCGGAAGCGGCGTCCACGTCCCGCGCCAGCCCCGCCGCGTAGAGGCGGACGACGTCGTGCAGGCCGAACCGATCCCGGACGCGCCGCTGCACCAGGCTCCCGGCGACCAGTTCGCCAAGAAGTGCCTCCGCCGCGCGCAGATCCACCCCGGCGAGCGCGGCGGCCGCGCGCGTGTCGACGTCGCGGCCGGGATGGATCGCGAGGAGTCGCAGCAGCAGCGCGGCCTCGGCGGGCAGGTCGGCATAGGACAGGCCGATGGCGTTCTCCAGCTCGTCCTCGACCCGCAGGCTGTCCCGGCGTTCCGCGAGCCGGGCGGCGTGGTCGCGCAACGTCCAGTCGCGCCGGTTCCGGATCCCGCCGGCCACCACCGTCAACGCGAGCGGCAGATGACCGACCAGCTCGGCGATCCTCGTGGCGGCCTCGGTGTCCTCGGCGATCTCGGCCGCGCCGACCAGCCTGCGCAGCATGTCGAGTGACTCGGTCCCCTGAAACGCCTCCAGGTGCACGATCCGCGCACCGGCCAAGCCGGTCAGGCGCCGTCTGCTGGTGATCAGCACGACGCCGCCCGGCGAGTCCGGCAGCAGCGGGCGCACCTGGTCGGCGTCCGCCGCGTTGTCCAGCACCACGACCGGACGCCGATCCGCGAGCAACTGCCGGTACGTCGTCAGCCTGCCCGCGGGACCGAGGCGGTGGATCTCCCCGCCCGGCACCCCGAGCCGCCGGAGGAACTCGTCCAGCACCGCGAGTGGGTCGGCGGGCGCGCGGTCGGCGTCGTAGCCACGCAGGTCCGCCCACAACCGGACCGCGGCGCCGTCCCGGTGTACCAGCCGGTGCGCGACACGGACGGCGAGACTGGTCTTGCCGACACCGGCCATACCGTCGATCACCACCACCGGCGAGCACCGCTCGCCGTCCCCGATGATCGCGGCCAGCTCGGCGTGCCTGCCGACGAACTCCGTGCTGTCGGCGGGCAGCTCACCCGCCACGGTCACCCACGACGAGTCGGCGGTGCGCCCGGCGATCACCTGGCACACCTGCCGCCACCGCGCCACCACCGCTTCGTCGGCGGTGAGCGCACGCACGATGTCCGCGACGAGATCCGCGTCCATTCGCCGTCTGCCCGGCCGCAGGCAGCGATAGACCGTGTTGAACACCGGCAGATCGGGGTTCCCCGCCGTCCGCCGTCCCCGCACGACCCGTCGGTGCAGCTCCCGGTAGGACACGCCGTGCCGGCCGCGCAGCGTGTTCAGCCGGGCGGCCAGTTCGTCGAACGAACCGGCGCCCAGCGGCTCCGGCGTCCGGTCGGGATCCATGATCGAAAAGAGTAGTCCGTTCGGCCGATCGAAAAGGCCCGAACAGGAGAAACCGCCGGTCGCCAAATCTCGTCTAAGGTCGGTCAGCATTCGGTCCGGGAGTCACCGCCGGGCAGATCGGTTCGACGTGTCCAGGGGGTTCCCGTGACGGAGGAACAGCCGCTGAGCCCGGTCGGAGCTCGGTCGTACGACGAGCTCTCCCAGCGGCTGCGGCAGGCGTTGGCCTGGGCCGGGTTGACCCACCGCGAACTGCACCGGCGGGTGCGGCGCTTGCGCACCGCCCGGGGGTCGGTCGACCTGCCCGCCTACAACACCGTGTATCGCTGTCTGCTGCCGGGACGCAAGCGGCTGGACGTCGAACTGGTCGTCGACATCGCGGCCGTGCTGCTCGGCATGGACGTCGCGGCGGAATGGCGGCAGGCGCACCGGGTGATCACCGGACACGCCACCGAGGCGGCCGTGATCAGCGTGGCCGATCACCTGCCAGCCGGGGTCGGCGGGTTCGTCGGCAGGCAGGAGCACCTGCGCCAGGTGCTGGAAGCTGGGCCGGACGACGCCGGCGTGTGGGCGATCTCCGGAATGGCCGGGGTCGGCAAGACCCGGTTCGCCAGCGAGGTCGCGCGGCTGCTGGCCGAGCGGGGCCGGTTCGCCGACGTGCGGCTGGTGGTGAATCTCCGCGGCTTCGACGCGGATCGGCCCGCCGCGGACCCGGCCGCGGTGCTCGAAGGCTTTCTGCGACGGCTCGGGGCGTCCGGTAGCGAGATCGGCTGCCTCACCCTCGCCGACCGGAGCGCGCTGTTCCGCCGACTGCTGGACGGACGGCGTGCGCTGATCCTGCTGGACAACGCGGCGTCGGTCGACCAGGTGCTGCCGTTGCTGCCCGCCCTGCCGACCTGCCTGGTGCTGGTCACCAGCAGGCGCCGCCTCGTCGGGTTGGAGGCGGCGCGGCACGTGTCGCTCGACGTGTTCACGCCGGAAGAGTCGGTCGAGTTGCTCCGCGACGGGATCGGCGACGAACGCGTCGACGCGGAGCAGGGCGAAGCGGCCGACATCATCGAACTGGTCGGACGGCTACCGCTGGCCCTCGCACTGGTGACCCGCCGGTTGGCCGCCTCGGACGAGTGGACGATGGCCGACCACCGGGACCGCCTTGCCGATCTGCGGACCATGCTGCGGCTGGACGACGGGGTCGAAGTCGCATTGCGCACGTCGTATGACGAGCTGGCCGAACAGGACCGGGTATTGCTCGGCCTGCTCGCTGCCTACCCAGGTCGAGATG
Organism: Amycolatopsis sp. lyj-108; assembly: GCF_046549005.1. Lineage (NCBI taxonomy): Bacteria > Bacillati > Actinomycetota > Actinomycetes > Pseudonocardiales > Pseudonocardiaceae > Amycolatopsis > Amycolatopsis sp. lyj-108. The sequence continues at coordinate 67,952 of NZ_JAJPWQ010000003.1, forward strand.
TCGACGACCACGCGGCCGCGGCGTTGGCGGGCGTCGAAGTCGGCGTCGTCCGACGGCAACTCGACGACCTGGTGGCGGCCAACATGGTCACCGCCCGCGCGTCCCGGTTCGAACTGCACGACCTGGTCCGGGTGTTCGCCGAGAAACGCGTCCGGGAGAACGTCCAAGCCCGGGTGCGCCGGGCCGCGGCGGTCCGGCTGCTCGACTTCCAGCTGGCCACCGCCCGTGCCGCGCTCGTCACCTGTTTCCCCCACGAGGCGGAGCGGTGGGAGGACCTGCCTACCCCCGCTGTGCGGGCCCTCGGGTTCGACGGGGCGGACGAGGCGATGGCATGGCTGGACGCCGAGCGGGTCAACCTCGTCGTCGCGTCCACCTGGGCGCTGAGCGAGGGACGTGACGAGCACGTGACGCGCCTCGCGTGCGTGATGACGAGCTATTTCGAGGCTCGCGTTCACGTGAGTGACGCACTCGCCCTGTTCGGCAACGCCGTCCGGGTCGCGTCCGGTGTCACCCGAGGGCACGTTCTGAACGGGCTGGCCATGACCCAGTGGCAGCGGGGGAAAACCGCCGAGGCACTCGTCGTCCTGGAGGACGCGATCAAGGAGTTCTCCGCCGCCGGTGAATCCGATTACGTCGTCAACCTGTCGGGGAACGTAGGCCTGTTGCTGACCAGCCTCGGCGACTATCGCGCCGCGTTACCCTGTTTCCGGCAGGCCATGGAGTTCGCCGTGGCGAGGAACAACGAGTCGTTCCGGGCAAGGCAGTTGTGCAATATCGGCCTCGCCGAGATGCGGCTGGGGAATTATCCCGCCGCCGTCGACGCTTTGTCCCAGGCCCTCGACGTGACCAGGGCGAGCGGTGACCACCTCTGCGAATGCCGGACGCTCGACGGTCTCGGCACCACGTTCTGGCGGATGGGAAAGGACACCGACGCAGGGGCCTGTTACGAACAGGCGCTCGCCGTGGCGAGGCAGACGCACAACCGGGCCGACGAGGGCAAGGTACTCAACCATCTCGGTGTCCTGCTCGTCGCGGCAGGACGGTTCGACGACGCGTTGGCGCATCACCGGCAGGCCATCGATCTGGCCAAGGAGATCGGGAGCAGAGAAGGACTCCTGGCCGCGAGCAACGACATGGCCGCGACCCTGCTCGCCGCCGGGCGGGCGGACGACGCCGTGCGTTGCCTGCGGCAGTCGATCGAGTCGGCGACCGCGGCGGACAGCCGCTACGAACTGGCCAGAGCCCAAAGTGGACTCGGCGACGCACTGTTCGCCGCCGGTGATCCGGTCACCGCACGGAAACACTGGCAGACCGCGCACGCCGCGTACACCGAGATGGGTGTGCCGGAGGCCTTCGAGGTCCACGAGCGTCTCGTGCCGGGTATCTGAGGATCACCCGGCCTTCTTCCCGAAGAGGGGCCCCTTCGAAACGATCAGCCCGATGCCGAAGGTCAGCACCGTGATCCCGAAGAAGCAGAGCAGCAGGCCGCCGATCTTCGCCTCGGCGTCCGTGTCCGGGCTGCGCGCCGAGTTCGAGGAACCGGCGATGACAGAATCTGGATCGGCGATCGCATCGATCCCGACGACGAACAGGGCTACCGCGCCAAGGATCAGGACGATTCCGCGGATGACGCGCCCGGCGCTACGGCGCGGCGGATCGGCCTGTTGACCGTGTTCGGTGGCGTTGGACTCCGACATGGCCCGCAAGATATCAGGGGCCGCCCGGTAAACCCGGTTGCGGCAGGCCGGCCGCTCAGCCCCCGGGGTGGCGACGCCCGGGAACGAAGCGCTCGCAGTCGAAGACCATCTCAAGTGGCGGACATCGCGTGGCGGGCCGCCAGCCGGCGCGAAAGGCGTCACGAATGGCGCGGCGGACCTGCGTCTGCGTAGGCAGGAAAGCGTGATGGTAGGGGTCGAGAAGCAGAACCTGTCCGTCGGTGCCGTCCTCCTTGACGCGGATCACGCGCGTTGTTCTTTCCCAGTCGGCATCGAGGTGCCAGAGGAACGACTGGCCGTTGCGAAGCGAGACTCGACGAGTGTCCTTCTTCGGCCAGGTCATCGTGATCACTCCTCGGATGGCCCGATGGGCAGCGCCATCAATGATCCGGTACGTAGGAGGACGTATGCGTCTCTCCACTCGGATGCGGATTGTGGTGGCGGGAGTTCGACTCCGGCTATCCCGCCAGTTGCAGCGAACTCCGTCATGAGGGCGGCCATCAGATCAGCTGCCTCCCGCGTCATCTCGGACGCGTTCGATGGATCATCGAGACTGAGGCCGAGTACAAGGGCTCCTTCTTCCGTAACGGTGACGATGGCGCCGTAATGCCCGATCGCTCGGAGGTACAGCGACAAGGCACGTTCGGCTGCGTCATCCCGGCGTAGCTCCGCCAGCGCGTCAGCGTCACCATGAGCGGGGTCGTGCGAGACAAAAGTCCGAACGAACGCCGGGAATCTCGGGTCGCCCGGCTGCTCAACGTCGACGTAGCGATCGATGAAGCGCGACAGCGAGCCGTCCCGGTCGCCGGGCTCCACCCACACGTAGACATCGAATACCGGGGGCACACCAGATGGTACCGCGCTGCCTGGCCGGATCACGCTCATCGGCAGAAGCGGACGTTCGCCAGACGACCCGAGGTTGGGTCAGATCCGTGTTCCGCCGGTGGAGGCTGTGGCGATCGCGTGGATTTCGTCGATGACGGCAGGCCACAGTTCCCGCGGCAGGTCGTGCCCCATTCCTGGATAGGTGACGAATCGTGCGCCGGGGATGGCGTCGGCGGTCGCCCGTCCGGCGCGGACCGTTTGCAGCGGGTCGGCCTCTCCGGTGATGACAAGAGCCGGAACGCGGACGCGCGACAGTTCCGCTCGCCGGTCTCCGGACGCGAAGACCGCCGCCGCCTGGCGGCGAAACGCGGCGAGATCGGTCCGGTGTTCGTGTATCCGGCGGCCGAGATCGCGAATCCAGTCTTCGTCGTGCGGATAGCCGGTCGATCCGACGATGCGGAACACCCTGACCATCTGCGTGCCTGCGGCGTGCGGGTCCGCCGGCTTCTTCCGGTGCGCCGCGGCGAACTTGACCAGCGCGCTGATCTTGCGCCGCTCCCACCGCATCAGGTGATCGGGCGCCGACGACAGCGACGTCAGGCTCAGCACCCTGTCGGCATGACGGGTGGCCATGGTCTGGGCGATCATGCCACCCAACGACACACCGGCAACGTGCGCACCGGCCCAGCCCAGCGCGTCGAGCACGGCCGAGCCGTCCGTGGCCATGTCCGCCAGGGTGTACCGCGTCGCCGCACGTGAAGACCGGCCCGCGTCTCGATTGTCGAACCGGGCGACGTGGAAACCTCGCTCCACCAGAGACGCGCAGAAGTCCTCGTGCCACCCCTCCATGGGGGCCAGACCGCCCTGGATCAGCAGCAAGGGACGCCCTCCTGGCCTGCCGAACGTCTCGTAGGCGATCTCGATGTCACTGTTGCGCGTGAACGCGACACTCACGGCTGCTCCACCTCGTTTCAGTAACACGGCGTTTCTAGAAACGGGACGTTACCAGAACGAGCCGAGCGACGAGGTTGACAGACAGGAGAGGTGAACGCCTTCTCAGCCGAACGCCTGCCGGTCGGAGTGCAGCTCATCGGCCCGATGTTCGAGGACCGCACCCCGCCGCGCCGGGCCGAACTGCCCGAGCAGCAGATCGGCAGCTTCGGGCACCGAGGCAGGGAGCGCCCGCCAGCAGAACTCGATACCACCGGCATACTCCGGTAATGACCGATTTTCCGGCGGACGTGGAGACGCATTACCGGCGTCCGGCAGCACAACGGCGCTGGCCGCCGGAGACCGAAGCCGCGTTCCGGGCAAGCGTCGCACGGTATCGGGCGTTGGACGAGAGCCCCGGCCCTCGCCGGTACTACGAGTACGTGGATCATAAAGGCCTGGTCGACGAAGGAGCTCGCTGGCTGTGGGAGGCGATGGTGGTCGACCACGAGACAGTGGCCATCAAGCAAATCGAGCAGGATTCCTCCGGGACCGTTCACTGCTTTCACTGCTATCGGTGACGGCATAGCGAGGATGACGCCGGCATGCGCGCGGGTTCGGCGGACGCACGATCAGCGGCAGAAGCGGATGTTCGTCAGGTATCGACGGTGCGGTGTCCACAGATGCTCGTGGTGTGCCCTGGTGCCCTGGTTGAGTCAGGCGAGGTCTTCGAACGAGTCCTCTCCTGGGCGCCAGCACATCCATTGGCCGTCGGTGAAGCCGGTCAGGGTTGCGATCTCGGGTCCGGCGAGTTCGGCCCGCGTCGGGTGCAGGGCGAGACTGCCCGTGTCGAACTCGAGGCTCAGTCCCGTACCCGTGGCTTCCTCAGTGGAGACGACCGTTGCGGTGATCAGGGACCGCAACGCGTCGGCGTAGCCGGCTCTGCCATCGGGGTACGTGCCGTTGACGACGGTGACCGTCGGCACGGCGTCGCAGGTGAGGATGGGCAAGTCACCGCCGGGTCGGTCGAATTGCAGTTGTACGTAGTCGTACACGAAGTTCACGGAGTACAGCCGAGACCCCACCAGCCTGCCCGGCAACTCGTTCGGCATGTACCTGTGCGCTGCCATGCCGCCAGCATGCCGGAGCGGACTCGCGTCATCGGTGGAAGCGCACGTCACGATCGACCGATCAGTGGCATGAGCGGACGTTGGACCGTTAGGGTGTCGTTGCCGCTCGGCCCGCCGTGGGGCTGGCCGGTACCGTCTCCTGGTATGGACACATCCGCCTTCGCGCTGATCTTCGGTGATGGAGTCGTACGGGCGAAGCTGGACTGGCAACGGGTCGTTGACGAGTGTGTCGTCGAGGAGCGGTATAGCCGTTCCCGCAAGGAACTCGGCGAACTGTGCACCGTTTGGTACGCCGATGAGTCCGGACGCGACGCCGGCTACGACCACCAAGGCACCCGTCCGTTGCGGGTGTCAGAGGTCGCGGTCACCGAAGCGTCGTGGCCGCGCGCTCGTGCGTCCATGATCGCTGCGCTGCGAGCGGAGTACACCCGCACGGCCAGGCCCGTGCAGCTGACACTCCCGGGTTACCGAGTCGGTGACGAGGTGGTGCTGCTCGACGGCAACCATCGCGCGGCGGCGGCGTACCTGGCCGACGCCGATACCCGGTTGTTGCTCTACATTCTTTGTGGCCCAACAGATTCCGGGATGTTGCCCGATCTTCGGCACTACTCGCGCTAGGCCGCTTCCTCTTCCGCGCCCCGTTCCACGGTGGGGTACTTGGCCTCCGCCTCGCGCATGGCGAAGTCAAACGCCAGGTTGCGCAGTGCCTCGCCCTGCTCGGTCTTGCGCAGGCGCAGCACGGCGGCCATGATCGCGAGGCTGATGAGCACTGCTCCCGGCAGGGCGATGATCTTGACAGCGACAGGCGTGCCCGACAGCACGGTCGCGTCGAGGGCGACGAGGAGCACGGGCACGATGGTCGACACCAGGATGTTGATCTCCGCCTCGGTGTTGTCGACGCTGAGCGCAGGCGCGCGTCCGCGCAGCCACAGCTTGCTGTAGGAGAACAGGTGCAACGACGCGTTCGCCTGATGTCCGCCGCCCGCGGGCAGGCTGCGATCGAGGGCGTCGTCTCGGCGCTGCTCGTGGGAATCCAGGTGTCGCAGGATCGGGTGCAGGCCGGCGAGACGCTCGGCGAAGTCGTCGCCGAAGGAAACCCGAATCCTGGCCCACGACGCAGGAAGCGTGGGCGCTGCTTTGCGGCGGTCAAACCGCTCCACCAGGGCGGTGAGCTTGAAGCCGACCTCCCTGGCCAGATAGCCGATCACGAAGCTGGCCGCGACGGCCACCAAGACGAGCACGACAATGGCAGCGCCCTTGACATTGGCCAGCGTGTTCATGATGAACGCGATGTCGGACTGTCCGCGCCTGGCAAGGTGCACGCAGAGCACGAGAAGCTCGGTCACCACTACGGCCCCTGGAAGAAGCACACTGGTCAAGTAGATGGCGGTGTAGAAGCTCATTCTGCTTGGCGCGGACTTGGCGACGAGTCCGCTGACAGGCTCCATGCGGCCCAACTCTAGATCGACCCGGGGGACCTGGGTAGGCAATCAGGGATTTCTACCTGACAAGACCAAATCGTCGCTCCCGACGCCTCAGAGGGGAAGGGGCTGGCCCGCAGGCGATAGCAAAGGTCCTTTGCTCCCCCGCGCGGTGACCGTGTGGATTTCTGGTCATCCAACGCACCAAAATCCACACAGTCAGCGACGACCCTGACAGCAAGTGAGCGGTGTGCGGATATAGGGACACTCAACGTCCCTATATCCACACACCCCCTCCCGCGACACCAAAGGTCCCCGCTCCCTTTCCGCAGGTCAACACACCAGGCGATACTCACAGGACAGCGCCTAGTTGCACACCCGAACCGCCACTCTTGCCAACAAGGACGCAGTCGTGAGGCTCGCCGATCGGGAGCAGATCGCCCCGGACCTCCGGATGGGGGTGAACGCGCCGTCGTTGCCAACCTGCTGATGTAAAGGACCCTGCCCGAAAGACCAGCACCAGCGAAGTGAGGTGGGTTCTCGGCGTTGAGGTCAGGTCTGCGGAGTCGCCGTTGAAGCCGTAGCGGACGACGGTGTTGTTGTCGCAGTCACGCGGGTCGCGGCGGACGATGCGGTCGGTGGAACTTTCCGGTGGGCATGCCGAGGGGCCCGTCGCCGTTGTGACTGGCGGGCTCCTCGGGGTCAGACGTGGTGGAGGGTGTTGCGCCGGGGTTTTCGGAGCGGATCTCGGTATTGCGGCGGGATGCACTCCGGTAACCCATCGCCCGCCATCCGTACTTCCCAATCACCGTGATGGATCAACCGGTGATGGAAACCGCACAGCAGCACCAGATTCCGGAGATCCGTAGGGCCTCCGTCTGCCCAGTGACGAATATGGTGAGCGTGACAATGCTTCGGCCGCCGATGACACCCAAGGAACGCACAGCCACCATCACGGATGTTCAACGCACGCCGCTGACCGGGAGTGACGAACCGCCGCAACCGCCCCACATCCAGCGGCTCACCGGCGGCGCTCATCACGACCGGCAGCATCAGACAGTCGCAGGCCGCCAGCCGGGCCTCGCGGGCAGTCATCGTCCCGACAAAGTCGAGGCACGCGGTCCCGAGACCGGATTGCAGTGCGTCGAGTCCGACGGTGACATGCAGCAGAGTGCGATAGCCACTGGTCCCAGGCTGATCCGGGCACGCGATCGCCAAGTCCAGGATGTCGACCCAGGCGTCGCCCATGCGTTCGCATTTCATCCGCAGATCGGCCTGGCCGAATTCGTCGACCGGCCGCGGCGCCGCATACGCCTCCAAAGCCGCCGCGGTGCGAGCACCGGTCTCGTCATCGAGCAAGCCGGTGAGCTTCCAGAACCCGTCCTTGCGGCGCTCCAGGGTGATCTCGCGGCGCGGTTCCTTGGGTTCGGGGTCTTTCGGTTCGTTGCCGTCGGGGTCGAGCCAGGCCAGGAGGTTCGCTTCGGCGTCGGAGAGCTGGCGGGGTCCGGCGTCGCGAGCGAGGTCGGCGAGGATCTTCTCCGCACTCGCCCGATCCTCAACAGAGGTATCGGCCGGGAGCTTCTTCAAGATCTCCAGGATCTGGTCGATCCGCTCATCCCCGACCAGCCCCTCGGCAGCGACAGCAGCCGTAGCGGGCGCGACAGCCGGAACCTCCGTGCCGTCCAACGCGCGGGTCGGGTTCAGGGCGATGGCCCGATTCACCACCGCACCCGCCTCACCAACCGACAACCCCGCTACATCAGCGAACCAGTTCGCCGTACGGCCATACCCGTACAAGTCCTTGACACCCCGAGACTCGATCTCCGCCAGGAATTGCCCCAGTCCGGCGGTGGTCATCCTGATCACCTGCAAAGACTGCTGCACGCCATGGGCAAGCTCCAGCTTGCCGGCGCGCCACAGTTCCTGCGGCAACTCGGGAAGGAAAGTCTCGGACACCCCACAAGAATACCGCAAAAAAAAATCGAACAAGCGTTCGTAATTTTAAGCGACAATGAAATCGAACAAATCCCACTGAAGGGTGATTTGCGCCGAGAAGGAGTTCACACTTGCGTGACCGAGAGCAGGTTCCACAGGCGCTCGTAAACGTGGCGCGTCCGGCGAACGCGCCTACGGGGTGGTCGTGAGTGGCGATTCGGGTAAGAACACGATTCGCCACTCACGACCCTGACCGAAAATCCAGACAGCCGGGTCAGGTCATCGCGACCAGGGTCCGCCGCTTCCCCGTGAACGGTTCGCGCCCGTGCGCCATCAGCATGTTGTTGATCACCATGATGTCGCCCGGCTGCCACGGGAACGCGTAGCTGACCTCGTCGTAGGTTGCCTTGATCGTGGCCAGGTCCGCCTGCGGGATCGGCGAGCCGTCGGCGAAGAACGCGTGGCGGGGCAGGTCCTCTTCGGGGTACAGCTCCAGCAGCGCCTCGCTGACCTCCTCCCCCAGGCTCGAGACGTGGAACAGGTTGGCCTGGTTGAACCACACCGTCGCGCCGGTATGCGGTTCCTCCACAAAGGACGGACGCACGTGCCGCGTGCGCAGGCCCTCGTCGGTCCACTCGTACGTCTGCCCGTTGCCGGTGCAGTAGTCCTCCACCGCCTGGCGGTCGTCGGTCTGGAACGCCTCCTGCCAGGTCAGCCCGAGGCCTTCACGGAACGCCCGTGCGTAGGTGACGCCGCCCGCGAACCGCTCGCGCAGGTCCGCCGGCAGCAGGCGGTACATCGCGCGGCTGTCGGCGATCGGTGTCGCGCCACCGGTTTCGGCCGCCGTGTCGCACAGGAAGAACAGGCGGGCGGGCCAGTGCGCCGAGTACGAGTTCTCGTTGTGCATCGGGATCGACTCGGCCGCCGGGTACTCCGTCGAGGTGTAGATGTTGCCCGAGACCGCCGATCGCGGCGTCGACCGTTCCGTGTAGGTCAGCAGCGAGCCGCCGATCTCCTCGGTGACCTGGTTGAACACCGCCAGATCGGCGGGCATCCCGCGCAGCAGGATCGCGCCGTGCTCGCGCAGCCGGTCTTGCAGCGCTTCGCGGTGTGCGCGCACCCAGTCCAGGCCCGTGGCCGCGTACACCGTGAGCTTCGTGTGTTCGTTGCCCTCGACGTAATGGGCGCTGTCGAGGTTCGCCGCGAGTTCGGTCATGAGCCCTCCAGTTCGAATCGGATCAGTTTGGCGGCCTCGGCGTGCAGCGCGGCGAGGTCTTCGGTGTCGGCGAACCCCGCGGCGAGCACGTTCACCGCGTAGATCTCCTGGTCGTCGGTGAGCAGCTGGCCGGGACGCACGATCGTGACGACCTCCAGGACCTCGGGCAGGTCGGCGACCTCGTCGGTGCCCTCGACGCGGACCAGCCGCCCGGTGCCCTCGGCGTAGAAGATCAGGTAGCCCACCGGCACCGGCAGGCCCACACCGCGCGTGGGCGGTGGCGTGCCCAGTGCCAGCGACACGGCCTCGGCGATGACGTCGATGCCGGTCGCGAGCTTGAGCAGCACCGGCTGGGCGCCGCCTGCCGGGCGGCCCGCGTTCACCTCGACGATCGTCGCGCCCAGCTCGGCGTCGTCGATCAGTTCCAGATGCGCGCAGGTGTTGTCCAGGCCCAGTGCGAGCGCGGCGGCCGTCACGGCCGCGAACAGCCGTTCGGTGTCCTCTTCGGACAGTTCGAGCGGCGGGCAGACCATGCCCAGCTCGAATTTGCGCTCGTCGATCAGCGGCTTCTCCACCACGGCCACCGGTTCCGCGACACCGTCGCGCACGAGGACGTCGACCGCGTACTCCGGGCCGCGCAGCAGCCCTTCCACGAGGAACACCTTCACCGGGTCGATCGGCGACGGTCCGCCACCGACGAGCCGGTGGTACCGGGCGTCCTCCGACAGCGGCAACCGCTCGGCCAACAGCCGGTACGCCGCCGCCAGTTCGTCCACTGTGGACACCGTGCGCACGAGGTTGCTCGCGGCGCCGTTCACCGGCTTGATGATCGCCGGGAGCCCGACTGCGGAAGCCACCGACGCCGCCTCGGCAGCCGACGAGATCAGCGCACAGCGCGGACCCGGCAACCCGGCCGCGGCCAGCACCTGCCGGACCGCGAACTTGTTGTGCGTCATGGTGAACACCGACGCCGGGCAGTGCGCGACGCCGAGCAGCTCGGCCGCGCGGGCGACGCTGGCGATGATCCCCTCGGCGGCGGTCACCAACCCGGCCGGACGCGCGGTCCGCGCCCGGATCGACTCGGCCACCGCTTCTGCGTCACGGACGTCGTCGACGAAAACGAAGCCGTCCACCAGTTCCGTCAGCTGTGCCTGCTCGGCCGGTTCCAGGGGCTGGGTCACCAGCTCGGCCCCCAGCCCGGCCGCGCGCACGGCGGCCACGACGTCGGCGATCCACTGCCCGGCGGTTTCCCGGACCACGAACGCGGTGTTCACACGTCCTCCAGTTCCAGCCGGACGAGCTTGCTCGCCTCCGCGTGCAGGGCGGCGAGGTCGTCGTGATCGGCGAACCCGGCAACGACGAGGTTGACCGCGTAGATCTCCTGTTCGTCGGTGAGCACCTGCCCCGGCGAGACGGTGGTGACGACGTCGATCACCTCGGGCAGCTCGGCGATCTCGTCGAGTCCTCCGATACCGGTCAACCGGCCCGAACCGGTCGCGTAGAGGATCAGCATGCCCAGCGGGATCGGCAGTTTCGCGGGTTCCCGCACCGGCGGCGGAGCGCCCACCGCGAGCGCCGCGAGCTCGGCGAACACGTCGATGCCGGTGCGCAGCTTCGCCAGCAGCGGCATGATCGACCCGGCAGGCCTGCCCGCGTTGACCTCGACGATCGTCGGACCGCGGTCGGCGTCGTCGATCAGCTCGACGTGGGCGCACGTGTTGTCGAGACCCAGCGCGCGGACGGCGGCGACGGCCGCCGCGGTGACCAGCTCGGCCCGGTCTGCGGTGAGCCCGGCGGGCGGGCACGACAGCGCCAGCTCGAACTTCCGCTCGTCGATCAGCGGCTTGTCGAGGATTTCGACCGGCTCGGCCACCCCGTCGCGGATCAGCACGTCCACCGCGTACTCCGGGCCGGACAGCAATCCTTCGACAAGGAACATCGTCGAAGGGTCGAGTGTCCCCAGTGGACGGTGATAACGCGGATCCGCGGACTCGGGCAGGCGCGCGGCCAGCAGCTCGTAAGCGGCCGCCAGTTCGTCCACAGTGGACACAGTGCGGACGAGGTTGCTGCCCGCACCGTTGACCGGTTTGACGATCGCCGGGAGCCCGACCGCCGAAGCGACCGGCGCCGCCTCGGCGGCCGACGAGATCAGGGCGTGAGCGGGTCCGGGTAACCCGGCCGCGGCGAGGGCCTCGCGGACGGCGAACTTGTTCGCGCACAAGGCGAACACCGACGCCGGGCAGCGTGCCACCCCGAGCAGCTCCGCCACGCGGGCAGTGCTCGCGATGGCGCCGTCCGAGCCGGTGAAGATACCGGCCAACGCACCACCGTCGACTTCGCGGACCTTCGCCGAGACGGCTTCCGGATCGTGGACGTCTTCGAGAGCGAAGACATCGTCCACCACGTCGTCCAGCGCGGCCCGCTCGGCCTCGTCCATCGGCGGTGCCAGCAGCACCACACGGTGTCCGGCCGCCCGCATCGCAGGCGCGACCTCGCCGACCCAGTGCCCGCGGGCCTCCCTGATCAGCACTGCCGTACTCATGCGGCTTCCTTCCCCGCGAGCTTGCGCTCCCGTTCCTGCGCCCCCACCAGATCGTCGGGCAGCGAATCGGGCACCTCGGTGTCGAAGCGACGCAGCCGCCGCATCGAGAACCCGCCCACGTTGATCAGCAACAGGAGCAGCGCGAAGACGACATAGGCGAGCCCGATGCCCCGCGTCTCCCCTGTGCCGAGCACGGCGCCGACCGACCCGGTCAGCGCGCCGCCGGGCGCCAGCAGCGGCGAGAACCAGCCGACGGCCAGCGGTGCCAGCACGGCGAACCCGATCGGCAGCGTCGACCAGGTGATCGTCTGGTTGATCGCGAACACCCGGCCGTGGAACCGCTGTGGCACCTTGACCTGCACCAGCGTCGCGTAGATGCCCTGCGACACGGACATCGCGGCGGCCAGGAGGAACACCCCGGCCGCGACGACGATCAGCGACGGCCGTAGGCCCATCACCAGGCTGCCGAGCGCGATGCCGATGTTGCCCACGAGCACGCCGACCATCCGCCGGTGCCGCGGGCCACCCCACAGTGCCATCCCGATCCCGCCCGCCACCGCGCCGACGGCCTCGGCGAGCGCCACCTGTGCGACGTCGGTGACCGAGCCGAACGACAGCACGAGCGGCGAGACCAGCACCAGCGCGGGTGCGAGGAAGACGTTCGCCAGCGCGAAGTACAGCAGCATCGTGCGGAAGCCGCGGTGGTTCCACGAGTACCGAAGTCCGCCGGCGATCGCCGTCAGCAGCGGTTCACGCGGGCGCCAGCCCATCATGTCCGGGAACCGCACCAGCAGCAGGCCCACGATCGCGAACGCGTAGCTCGCCATGTCCAGGATGAGGATGCCGGACAGCTGGATCGTCGCCAGCAGCCCGGCCGCGAGCACCGGCATCAGCAGCTGGGCGAAACCGGTGGACAGCTGCGCGAGACCCATCGCGTGCCCGAGGTACTGCTTCGGCACCAGCTGCGCCACGGACGACTGATAGGCGATGCGCTGGAACGAAGCGGCCACCGACCCGAGCGGGATCAGCACGTAGAACAACCACAGCTGGACGTGCCCGGTGATCAGCAGCAACGCCAATATCAGCTGGATCCCGCCGGCGGCGCTGCTGGCCGCGATCATGATCCGCCGCCGGTCGCCGCGGTCGACCAGTGCGCCGGCCACCGGCAGGACGAGCACGCCGAACAGCAGCGCGAGCGCCCACAGCAGGCCGAGGTCGGCGACCGAACCCGTGCGGGTGTAGAGCCAGATCGGCACCGCGAACGACGTCAGCGCCGAGCCGGTCGAGGACACCAGCTGCCCGATCGTGATCGTGACGAACCGGGCCATACTCGGCCGCACCGCGGGTTTTTCGTCCACTTCCGCCCGATGGGTCTCGTGCACCGCCCAGGCCGCGTCTTCGCCGCGGGCCCGGACGTCGAGCTCGCCGGGATCGTCCAGCGCCGGATGCACGCGCGTGACGATCTCCGCGAGTTCGTCGGCCCGGTAGCGCAGGAAGAAGTGCCCCGCCCGGTCGAGCACCACGAGCGCGGTGGTGTCGGTGAGGAACTCCCATTCCCGGTACCGCTCGGCGTAGTAGTCGGTGACCGGGTCCTCGGAGCCGACCACCGACACGATCGGCGCGCGCAACTTGGCCACGCGGGCGTCGAGCAGGCCGCTGAAGTACTCCTCGGCGGCGCGGCTGTCGGCGCGCATGTTCGTGATGATCCGGTCGGCCTGCGCCGGGTCGAGGTCGTCGGTGTCGACGCCCATGCCCTTGAGCCAGTTCGAGTAGTACCGGTTGCTGCGCAGCTTCTCGAGCCGGGTGCGCAGCGTGCCCACCGGCCCCTTCATGCGGGCGAACGGGAAGATCGCGCCGATGTAGACGACTTCCAGCTCCCGGCCGCGTTCTTCGAGCAGCCGGGCGACGGCGACGGCGAGTGCGTTGCCGACACCGCAGTGGCCGTAGATGGCCAGCGGGCCGTCGACGCGGTCGAGGATCTCGTCGGCCAGCCGCTCGACGAGGTCGTCGAAGGGCACGGCCTCTTCGGACAGTCCGACATCGTGGCCGGGGATGGCGACCGAGTAGAGCGAGTAGCCCTCCGGGAGCGCGTCTGCCAACGGCTGGTAGACGATCGCGCTGCCGCCGCCGTAAGGGAAACAGACGTAAGTCAGCGTCCGTTGCTTGGTCGGCTTGGTCAGCTCGTACAGCAGATGCCGCGGCCTGTCGGTGGCGTCACCGTCCATGAAGGACGCCAGCTCGCGGATCGTCCGGTGCTGGAACAGATCCATGACGCCGACCTGGCCGGCGCCCGCCTTGCCGATCCGCGCCACCACCTGGGTGGCCAGCATCGAGTGGCCGCCGAGGTCGAAGAAGTCGTCGTCGACGCCCAGTTCGTCCACCTTGAGCACGTCCCGCCAGATTTCGGCCAGCAGGACCTCGACCGGGTTCGACGGCGCGACCAGCTCCTTGGTCGCGTCACGGGACGCGACCGGAGCGGGCAGCGCCTTGCGGTCGAGCTTGCCGTTCGGGGTGAGCGGAAGCTCGTCGAGCGCGACGAACGACGGCGGGACCATGTAGTCCGGGAGGCTCTGCTTGAGCGCCGTCCGCAGCGCGCCGGGCTCGGCGTCGCCGACGACGTACCCGACCAGCCGCTTGTCCCCCGGCGTGTCCTCGCGGACGATCACGGCGGCGTCACGCACACCCGGCTGGGCACGCAGGGTCGTCTCGATCTCCCCCAGCTCGATGCGGAGGCCGCGCAACTTGACCTGGTGATCGATCCGGCCGAGGAACGCGATCGTCCCGTCCGGGCGCCAGTGCGCGAGGTCGCCGGTGCGGTACATCCGTCCACTGTGGAACGGATCGGGCACGAACCGCTCAGCCGTCAGCTCCGGGCGGTCGTGGTACCCGAGGGCGAGGCCGACACCGGCGATGTGCAGTTCGCCGGGCACGCCGACCGGGCAGGGCCGCCCGGCGGGATCGAGCACGTAGATCCGGATGTTCTGGATCGGCGCCCCGATCGGCACCGACGCGACCTCGGCGAGCGCGGCGGGCGTGCAGTGCCACGAGGTGACGTCGATGGCGGCTTCGGTCGGGCCGTAGAGGTTGTGCAGCTCGCAGTCCGGCAGCCGCCGGACGAACTCGCGGGCGGCGTCGAGCGGCAGTTCCTCGCCGCTGCACACGACCCGCCGCAGCGCCGTGCAGGTCTCGACACCTTGCTCGGCAAGGAAAAGCGTGAGCATCGACGGCACGAAGTGCGCGGTGGTGATGCCTTCGGACGCGAGCAGCTCACGCAGGTACGCGGCGTCCTTGTGGCCACCGGGTTCGGCGAGCACGAGCCGCGCGCCGGTGATCAGCGGCCAGAAGAACTCCCAGACCGACACGTCGAAGCCGGCCGGGGTCTTCTGCAGCACCGAATCGGTGCCGTCGAGGCGGTACGCGCGCTGCATCCAGTCGAGCCGGTTGACGATGCCGCGGTGACCGTTGGGCACCCCTTTCGGCTGGCCGGTCGAGCCCGAGGTGTAGATGACGTACGCCGGGTCGTCCGGTCCGGCTAGCGGCTCGGGTGGGCCTGCCGTCTCGGGGAGGCCGGCGGGGTCGTCTACGACAACAACAGTCGCGTCACCCGGCGGCAGCGTTTCGCGCAACGCCGCCTGCGTCACCACGACGGGTGCGGCCGCGTCCCGCAGCATGAACGCCAGCCGGTCGGCCGGGTACTCCGGGTCGAGCGGGACGTACGCGCCACCGGCTTTCAGCACGCCGAGGAGCGCGACGACCAGCTCGAACGACCGCTCCGCGAACACACCGGTGAGCACACCCGGTCCGACGCCGAGGCCACGAAGCCGGTGCGCGAGCCGGTTGGCCCGATCGTCCAGCTCGCGGTAGGTCAGCGACGCGCCGCGGAAGGTCACCGCGGGCGCGTCCGGCGTCCGGGCGGCCTGCTCCTCGACGAGCGCGTGCAGCGTGGTCTGCGGGAACTCGGCCGTCGTGGCGTTCCAGTGTTCCAGGACGAGTTCCCGCTGCCCGGCGTCGAGGATGTCCAATTCGGACAGTCTCCGGTCCGGGTCGGCGACGATCGAGCGCAGCAGCGTGACCAGCCGCCCGGCCATCCCGGCGACCGTGTCCGCGGTGAACAACGCGGTGTTGTGCACGAACTTGCCGATCAGCCCGCGTTCGACCTCGATCGCGTGGAACTCGAAGTCGAACCGGGTCGCGGGCAGGTCCATCGGCAGCCAGCGGAAGTCCACATCGGACTGTCCGGCCGCGCCCATCCGGCCCATTTCGTAGTTCTGCAGCACGAACATCGCCTGGAACACCGGCGAACGGCTGACGTCACGGGGCACGCCGAGCGCGTTCACCAGCCGCTCGAACGGGACGTCGGCGTGGTCGAACGCGTCCAGCACGTGCCGCCGGGTGCGTTCGAGCAGCTCGGCGAACGACGGGTCGTCCGCGAGCTGGGCACGCAGGGGCAGCATGTTGATGAACATGCCCGCCACGCCCTCCAGCTCGGGCAGGCCTCGCCCGGCCGACGACGAGCCGATCGCGAAATCCTCCTGGCCCGAGTACCGTGCCAGCAGCACCTGGTAGGCGGCAAGCAGGGTCATGAAGAGCGTGACGCCGTGCCCGCGGCTCAGCTCGCCGAGGGCGCCGGCGAGCTCACGCTCGACGAAGAACTCGTGGATCGCGCCGTCGAAGCTCTGCTTGGCGGGCCGGGGCCGGTCGGTGGGCAGCTCCAGTGGCTCGACCCCGGTGAGCTGCGCCTTCCAGTGCTCCAGCTGCCGGTCGAGTTCACCACCGGTGAGCGTGCGGCGCTGCCAATGCGCGAAGTCGCCGTACCCGATGCTCAGCGCGGGCAGCTCGGCCGTGCCGCCGGTGCTCAGGGCGTGGTACTGCGCGGCGAGGTCACGCAGCAGCAGGTCGACCGACCAGCCGTCGCCCACGATGTGGTGCGTGCACAGAACCAGCAGGTGCTCCTCGTCGGACACCCTGGCCAGGGTCGCCCGCAGCAGCGGGCCCGTGGCCAGGTCGAACGTCTCGGCCGCGGCGGCGTCGACCGCGGCACGGGCCGCTTTCTCGCTTCCGGCGTCCACAATGGACAGTCCTACAGTGACCGATGGTTCGATGTGGACGGTCGGCTGACCGTCTTCCCCCGCCGGGAAACGCATCCGCAGCGCCTCATGCCGCGTGGGCAGGGTGTCCAAAGCGGACTGGAGCGCCGTGACGTCGAGCCTGCCGGTCAGCCGGATCGGCACCGGGATGTGGTACGACCCGGTGCCCGGCGCGAACTGCTCCATGAACCAGACGCGTTCCTGCTGATAGGACAGCGGGACGACGGCGTCGGCGGGGCGCGGCGTGATGGTCGCGGCCCGTTCCGTGCGCCGTCGCAGCCGCTGTTCGAGCAGGGCTCGGCGTGCGGCCGCGCTACTGGTTTCGTCGATCGCGGTCATGAGAGCTCGCCTTCGGCCAGCTGACGCTGGACCTCTTCGTCGCTGAGCTGGTCGAGGTCTTCGGCGAGCCGCCGCTCGATCTCGGCGGCGAGCCCGGCGACGGTGGTGAGGGAGAACAGCCCCCGCACCGGGATGTCGACTTCGACCTGTTTACGGATCCGGGACATAGCGCGGATCGCCAGCAGTGAGTTGCCACCGCGGGCGAAGAAGTCGTCGTGCGCGCCGAGGTCGTCGATGCCGAGCAGCTCGCCGAGCACGTCGGCCACGAGTTCTTCGGCCGCGGTCCGGGGTGCGACGTACGCCGGCGCCTCGCCGGGTTCGGGATCCGGCAGCGCGGCCCGGTCGAGCTTGCCGCTGGCCGCCATCGGCAGCGCGTCGAGCGTCACGAACCGGGTCGGCACCAGGTAGTCCGGCAACGTCTTCCGCAGGGCGTCGGCCGCCCCCTCGGCGCTGCCGACGACATAGCCGACGAGCGTGTCGCCGCGGACCGCCACGGCCGCGTCCCGCACCTCCGGCAGCTCGCGCAGCGCCGCTTCGACCTCGCCGGGCTCGATGCGGTAGCCGCGCAGCTTCACCTGCTCGTCGACGCGGCCGAGGTAGTCGAGCGTGCCGTCGCGGCGCCAGCGGGCGAGGTCGCCGGTGGCGTACATCCGGCCGTACGGACCTTCGGTGAACTTTTCGGCGGTCAGATCCGGCAACCCGAGGTAGCCGCGGGCAAGCTGCGACCCGGCGACGTACAGCCCGCCCGGGACGCCCGGCGGCACCGGCTGCCGCCGCTCGTCGAGGACGTACACGCGGGTGCCGGGCACCGGGCGGCCGATCCGGACCGGTCCGGACGGCAGCTCGTCCCCGGGTTCGGTCCGGTGCACGACGCAGCCGACCGTGGCCTCGGTCGGGCCGTACTCGTTGACGACGAGCGTGCCGGGGTGCCGCTCCCGCCACGGCTGAACGGCCTCGGCGGTCAGTGCTTCCCCACCGAGCACCAGCTCACCCGTCGGGAACAGCTCCTCGGCGAGGACGGCGAGGTGCGTCGGGGTTGCCTTGACGAACGTCGGGCGGCCGCCGTCGACCACCGCTCCCCCGGCGGTGAGGGTCCCGAGCAGCGTCGTCACGGTGAGGTCGAACGACGCCGACGTGTGCAGCAACGCCCGTCCGGCCAGGCCGGGGTACGCCTCACGCGCCCAGGCCAGGTACGTGTCGACCGCCCGGTGCTCGACCTCGACGCCCTTGGGCCTCCCGGTCGAGCCGGACGTGTAGATCACATAGGCGACGTCGCCCGGCCCTGCCGCCGGTTCCGGATCCTCGGTAGCCGCGGCCGACCACTCGGCCGGGTCGTCCAGCGCCAGCGTCTTGGTGTCCAAAGTGGACTCCCCCGTGACCAGCGCGAACGGGACACCCGCGTCGGCGAGGATCAGCGCCTGCCGAGGGGCCGGGTTGTCCGGGTCGAGCGGGACGTAGGCCGCGCCGCTCTTCAACACCCCGAGCACGCCGGTCAGCAGGTCCGCCGAGTTCGGCACGCACACGCCGACGACGGTGCCGGGACCGGCACCCAGCTCGCGCAGCCGGTGTGCGACGCGGTTGGCTCGCGCGTTCAACTCCGCGTACGTCAGGCGAACTCCGCCGAAGTCGACGGCAGGAGCGTCCGGAGTCCGCCGTGCCTGGTCCTCGAACCGGGCGTGCACAGTGTCCGAAGTGGACATTACGGGCGCCGGGTTCCACCCGGTCAGGACCAGCTCACGCTCGGCGTCCGACAGCAGCGGCAGGTCCGCGACGGACCGAGCCGGATCGGCCAGCGCCGCGGTCAGCAGCCGCAGGTACCGCTCGGCCACCGCTTCGGCGGTCTCGCGGTCGAACAGGTCGGTGCGGTAGACGAGCCTGCCGTCGACGGCGGTCAGGTCGATCGCGATGTCGTCCTTCGCGGTGGCCGAGCGGACCGGCTCCAGCCCCGAATCGGGCAGGAAGTTGAACCCGAGCTGATACACCGGCTGCACACCGGGATCGCGCTCGGCCACGGCCGCCTCGGCGACCGCCTGGAACGGCACCTGGCTGTGGTCGATCGCCTCCAGCAGCGTGGTCCGGACCCGGCCGACCAGCTCGGTGAACGCGGGTGCGCCCGAGCAGTCGACCCGCACGGCCATCTGGTTGACGAACATGCCGATCAGGTCGGCGAGCTCGGGCAGGTCGCGGCCGGCGACCGGGACACCGACGACGACGTCGTCCACTCTGGACAGTCGCGACAGGAGTGCCGCGTAACCGGCCAGCAGCACCATGAACGGCGACGCCGAGAGCTCCCGGCCCAGCTCGCCGACCCGGTCGATCAGTCCGTCCGGGAGGGCGAAGTGCACCTGGTCACCGGCGAACGTCAGCTCCGACGGCCGCGGCCGGTCGGTGGGCAGGCCGTGCACCGGCGGCAGCCCGGCGAGTTGTGTCCGCCAGTAGTCCAGCTGTTCACTGGAGGTTTCGAGCTGCCCGCGCTGCCAGGCCGAGTAGTCCGGATACTGGATGGACAACTCGGGCAGCTTCGGCTCGCGGCCCTCGAACACTGCGTCGCACGCCTCGCCGAGCTCGGACCCCAGCACCAGCACCGAGGCGGCGTCGAACACGGTGTGGTGCACGACGAACGTGAGCACCCACTCGTCGTCGGCCGTACGGCACACCTGGGCCCGCCACGGCGGCGGCGAGTCGAGCGGGATGGCCTCGCGCGAAACATCACCGACGAGTTCGGCGAGCCGGTCACCGCGGGCGTCGGCGGGCAGGTCCCGCAGGTCGTGCACCTCGGGCTCGATCGGCACCTCGGCGTGCACCACCTGCACGAGCGCGCCGCCGTCCATGCGGAACGAAGTGCGCAGTGCCTCGTGCCGCCCGACGATGACGCCGAGCGCGGTACGCCACTGCGCCGCGGTCAGCGGGCGGCCCAGCCGGGCCTGGCAGTGCAGGTTGTACACCGGGGACGCCGGGTCGAGCTGGCCGGACAGCCAGATCCGCTCCTGCCCGAACGAGGCCGGGAACGTCCATTCCTTCGTGTCGCTCATGATTTCCTGTTCTGAGTGTCTGTTGGCGGACTCAAGACCGGTCGGGTCTCGGCTGCCAGTGGCGAGCATGTCGCGAAAGCCACTTTCGGGACGCCAGATGTCGCGAAGGTGGCTTTCGCGACATGCGGTTTCCGGACCGGGTCACCGCTCGAGCTTCGGGATGGTGGTCCTGGCGGATTCGGCCGGCGCCTCGGCCTTGTCGGCGCGCAGCTCCTCGATCCGCTCGACCAGAGTGGCCACTGTGGACGCTTCGAACAGCGTCTTCATCGCCAGCCGCGTGCCGGTGGCCTTGCGCACCTGGGCGATGAGCTGGATGGCGACCAGCGAGTTGCCGCCGAGGGCGAAGAAGTCGTCGTGGATGCCGATCTTCTCCACGCCGAGCAGCTCGGTCCACTGGCGGGCGATCTCGGCCTCCAGGTCGGTGCGCGGGGCGACGTAGTCGTCCTCCGACACCTTCACCGATGCTTCGTCGGGTTCGTCCAGCTCCTCGACGCTGACCTGGTGCTCGATCAGCTCCCGCACCGGCAGGGTGGTGATCACCACCTGCCCGCCGAGACCGGGGGCCAGCGCCCGGACGAACGCCTCGGCGCCGTCCACCGGCCGGATCCCGGTCGACGTCTTGTCCATAGTGGACACGGCGGGCTGAGAAGTCAGGCCGCCACCGACGGCGTCCTGATCCACCTGGCGCAGCACGAAGTCCTCGATCGTGACGAGCACGCGGCCGGTGTCGTCGCACAGCGAAAGGTCGGCCGCCACCACCTGGTCGCCGCCGGAGTCGCGGTAGCGCAGGTGGCTGCGGAAACTCGCCGGGAGCGCGTCGTGCACGACGATCCGGCCGTAGCTCATCGGCAGGTAGGTGCCACTCCCCCGGCCACGACCGAACGCGGTCGCGACGTCCAGCAGTGCCGGGTGCAGCCCCCACGCGCCGACGTCACCCGCCGCCGCGTCGGGAGCCGTGATCGTGGCCAGCTCCTCCTGTGCGCCGATGCGGTGTTCGCGCAGTGCCGCCCAGCGCGGGCCGAAGGTGACCATGCTGGTGCGGCCGGTGCCGAAGCCGTTCCCGTCGTCGATCGGCTCGGTCCGCCCGGTGATCGCCTCGATGTCCACAGTGGACGTCGCTTCGGCCGCGATCCATCCGGCGGATCCGCGCACGTGGGTCCGGCTCGCGCCGGCGACGTGGCTGGTCACGGTGAAGTCGTCGCCGTCGAACTCCACGCGGTACTCCGCGGTGGCGCCGTCCGGGACGCCGAACGGCTCCAGGAACGCGACATCCCGCAGCTCGACGACGTGCCCGTCACCGGGCTTCGGCAGCGCCGCGGCCACCGCCGCGCGAACGGTCTCCAGGTGTCCCGTGCCCGGTACCACCGGCACCCCGGCGATCCGGTGCTCGTCGAGCAGCCAGTGCGTGGCCGCCGAGACGAGCCCGTGCGCGCCGTCCTCGGTGCGCGTGGTGAGCACGGGGTGCTCGATCGGGCCGAGTGCCCGCGACCGGGCGGTGCGAATCGTGGTCGGCGCGGCCACCTCCGCCGCCATGCCGACCTCGTCCCAGCCACCCCAGGCATGCGAGACGAGCCGCGCGCGCCAGCCGTGGTTTCCCCGCGCGTAGGCGTCGAGGAAGTTGTTGGCGGCGCAGTAATCGACCTGTCCGATGCCGCCCGCCACCGCGGTGATCGACGAGCACAGCGCGACGAAGTCCATCGGCAGGTCGGCGAACGCCTCGGCCAGAGCCAGCGTCCCGGCGATCTTCGGGGCCAGCACGGCCTCGGCCGCTGCCCGCTCCTTCACCTCGGCGACGCCGCCGCCGGGCAGTCCGGCGGCGTGCACGATCCCGTCGAGGCCGCCGAACTCGCGCTCGGCCAGCTCACGGACCTCGCGCAGGCGCGCCGCGTCGGTGACGTCGGCGGCGGCGACGTGGACCACCGCGCCCGCGGCCTCCATCCGCCGCACGGCGAGCATCGTGCGCCCGGCGCGGTCGGTGCCGCCGTGCGCGGCGAGGTGCGCGTCCCACTCCGCCCGCGGCGGCAGCCCGGCGCGGGAGAGGAGCACGAGCTTCGCCCGCACCCGGCGGGCGAGGTCCTCGGCGAGCGTGATGCCGATGCCGCCGGTCCCGCCCGTGATCAGGTACCGGCCGCGGTCCCGCAGCACCGGTTCGGTGCTCGCGGGCAGTTCGAGCTGGGTGTAGTCCAGCACCCAGCGACGGCCGGAACGCAGCGCGACCTCGGCAGCCGCGTCGGCCGGGCGGAACAGCTCGGCGACGGCGTCCATGACGTCGATGACGTCGATCCGGCGCACCACCGTGCCCGCGACCTCCAGCGGCACCACCCGGGCGATTCCGGCGAGGGTCGCGTGCTCCGGGCGGGTCAGGTCGGTCCCGGTGACGTCGGCGGTTCCGGTGCTCACCACGTCGATCCGCACCGGCTCGCCCCACGCCTGAACGAGGTTGAGCAGGCTGAAGAACCCGTGGTCCTGTGCGGCCATGCCGCGCTCTTCCCCGGCCAGCGTCCAGGCGTGCACGACCCGTTCGGGGCGGGTAGGCAGCGCGGCCACGAGCGCGTCGTAGTCCTCGCGCACCCCGGGCCGGACGGTGAACCCGTTCTCCGTCGCGGCGAACCCGTCACCGGGGCGCACCTCGGTGACCGTCACCCCCGCGTCGCGCAGCAGGCCGGGCAGGACGTCGTCGGCGGCGAAGACGAGCGCGTTCGCGAAGGCCTCGCGTCTCAGGTCCGGTTCCGCCTGCCGCCACGCCGGGACCGCGAACCACTCGGACAGGGGCAGCGGACCGGTCCGCCGCGCGGGCTGGGCGGCCGTGATCGGATCCGGATCGACCCAGTACCGCTTGCGCGCGTACGGGTAGCCGGGCAGCGGTACCCGGTGGCCGAACGTCCGCGGCTGGAGAGAAGCCCCGTTCGTCCACAAGAGACCGGCCGCGCCGTACAGGGTTTCGACGTCGCCGATCCGCTCGGTACGGCCCGGCAGGCTCGGCTGCGGCGCGGGCATGCCCTTCGGCACCTGGCCGCGGGCCAGTCCGGACAGCTGATGTCCCGGGCCGCATTCGACGAGCGCCCAGCGGCCGCCGCGGGCGAACAGATTCTTGACGCAGTCGCCGAACCGGACGGCCTGACGGAGGTGAGAAGCCCAGTAGGCGGGATCAGTGGCTTGGGCGTCGGTGATCCAGTCGCCGGTGACGTTCGACAGGAACGGCAGCGCCGGCGCCGTGCGAGTGACGGCGGCGACGGCCTCGGTGAAGTCGGCGAGGACCGGATCCATCATCGGCGAGTGGAACGCGTGCGAGGTCACCAGTTCGCGGCACTGCACGCCGCTGGCCTTGAGCGTCGCCGCGAAATCCGCGACCGCGTCCGACGGCCCGGCCACGACGCACGTGCCGGGCCCGTTCACCCCGGCGACCGCGAGGGTGCCCGGCAGCCGCGTGGCGACGCTCTCCTCGTCGAGCTGGACGGCCAGCATCGCCCCGGCGGGCATCGACTGCATCAAGCGGCCGCGCGTGGCGACGAGGCTCAGCGCGTCCGGCAGAGTGAAGACCCCGGCGACGGTGGCGGCGACGTACTCGCCGACCGAGTGACCGATCATCGCCGCGGGCCGCACGCCCCAGCTTTGCCATAGTTTCGCCAACGCGTACTCGACGACGAACAGCGCGGGCTGGGTCACGCGGGTTTCCCGCAGTGCCTGTTCGCCACCGGGCCGGAAGATCAGGTCGCGCAGCTCCGGCAGCTCGGATTCGAGCAGCCGCAGGCACTCGTCGACGGCCGCGGCGAACACCGGCTCGGCCTCGTACAGCTCCGCGCCCATCCCGGCGTACTGGGAACCCTGGCCAGGGAACAAGAACGCCACGTTCGTCTCCCCGGCCTGTGCGGACACGAGGCGCCGGGGGTCCCGCAGCCCGTCGACCGCGTCCTCCGGGTCACG
The DNA here is from genome assembly GCF_046549005.1 of Amycolatopsis sp. lyj-108. Lineage (NCBI taxonomy): Bacteria > Bacillati > Actinomycetota > Actinomycetes > Pseudonocardiales > Pseudonocardiaceae > Amycolatopsis > Amycolatopsis sp. lyj-108. Next base: position 92,048 of record NZ_JAJPWQ010000003.1, read on the forward strand.
GGCGACGACGACCGCGCGGTGCGGGTACTCGGTGCGCCCGGCGGCCAGGGTGTGGGCCACGTCGGCGAGGTCGAGGTCGACGTCCCCGGCCAGCCGTTCGGCCAGCCGGTCGACCGCGGCCGAGAGCGCTTCCGCGGTGTTGGCCGACACCCGCAGCAGATGCGCCGGGTGCGGTGTCCGGGACCGCTCGAGGACCGGCGCCTCCTCCAGCACGACGTGCGCGTTGGTGCCGCCGACGCCGAACGAGCTGACGCCCGCCCGCCGCGGTGCCGGGCCCGCCTCCCACTTCGTCACCTCGCGCGCCGGGTAGAACGGGCTCGCCGGGAAGTCGATACCCGGGTTGGGCTCGTGGTAGTTGATGGTCGGCGGGATCAGCCCGTGTTCCATGACGAGCACGGCCTTGATCAACGAGACCACGCCCGCCGCCTGCGACAGGTGGCCGATGTTGGACTTCACCGAGCCGATCGCGCACCAGCCGGTGTCCGCGGCCCCGTTTCCGTACACAGTGGACAGTGCGGTGATCTCCATCGGGTCGCCCAGCGCGGTGCCGGTGCCGTGCGCCTCGACGTAGCCGATGGTGCGCGGGTCGACACCGGCCATGCCGACGGCCTGCGCGACCGCCTCCGTCTGCCCGGACACGCTGGGCGCGGAGAAGCCGACCTTGGTGGCGCCGTCGTTGTTGATCGCGTTGCCCAGCACGACACCCCGGATGTGGTCGCCGTCCTCGATCGCCTGCGACAGCCGCTTCACCAGCACGACCCCGGCGCCGCTGCTCCAGACCGTGCCGTTGGCGTCGGCGTCGAACGCGCGCACGTGGCCGTCCGGCGAGGTGAAGCCGTCGACGCCCATGTAGCCGATGCCGTGCGGCATCTCCAGGTTGACCCCGCCCGCCAGCGCCATGTCGCACTCGCCGTTGCGCAGCGCCTCGCAGGCGAGGTGCACCGCGACCAAGGACGTCGAGCAGGCGGTGAACACCGCGAGGCTCGGCCCGCGCAGGTTGAGCTTGTACGACACCGACGTCGTCAGGTAACTCGGCTGGTTGCCGGTCGAGATGCCGATGCCGCCGTGCTGCGAGGCCATGATCCGCTCGTTGCGCAGCAGGTTCTCCGTCAGGTAGCCGGTGCCCCCGGACCCGCCGTAGACGCCGATCGCGCCACTGAAGCGGGCCGGGTCGTAGCCCGCGTCGGTCAGCGCGGCGTGGCACGACTGGAGGAACAGCCGGTGCTGCGGGTCGGTGATCTCGGCCTCGCGGCTGGTCATGCCGAACAGCTCGGCGTCGAACTCGTCGAAGCCGTCGACCACGGCGGTGGCGTTCACCCAGCTCGGATCGTCCACAGTGGCCGGTTCGGCGCCGCGGGCGATCATCTCCTCGCGGGTGGCGGGCACGATCGATTCGACGCCGTCGACGAGGTTGCGCCAGAACTGCCGCGCGTCACGCGCGCCGGGAACGCGAATGTCGAGTCCGACGATCGCGATCGGTTCGGCTCCGGGATCGCCGGTGCCGATTTCGGGAAGGTGGGTCACGGTGGTGCTCCTATCAGGGGCCGGCCGGGCCGGCGGTGCGACGGGGTCTTCTGGTCTGGGTGCGGCCTCGGCGGGCTGCGACGCGCTCGGCGGCGCGGGCCAGCTCCGGGCCGGCGGCGCCGCCGGAGTGCAGGTGCGCGGCGAGGGCGCGGACGGTGGGGTGGCTGAACAGGTCGACCAACGGGATCCGGCGGGAGAGCCGGGCGGTGACCTGGGCGTGCACCCGTGCCAGGGCGAGTGAATTCCCGCCCACGTCGAAGAAGTTGTCGCTGTGCCCGACTTCGGCGACGCCGAGGACATCACACCAGGCACGGGCGATCACGGCCTCGGTCACGGCGAGCGCCGCCGGATCCGCGGCCACCGACGGCGGCCGTGCCCGAGCACGGGTCATCGCGGCGGGCGCGGCGGTGCGGACGCCCGCCCGCGGCAGCTCCGGCCCGCTCGTCCCGACCGGCGCGTCCGGCGCCGCGGCCAGCGCGCCGAGCAGCGCGACGTAGTCCTCGGCGAGCGCGGCCATCCGGGCGTGGTCGAACAGGTCCGGGTTGTACAGCAGTTCGACGCCGTCGTCGTGGACGTACACCGTGAGGTCGAACGGCGACCCCGGCTTGTCGACCGGCAGCCACGCCGACCGCATGCCGGGCAGGTCCAGCCGCGGCTCGGTGAAGTTCAGGACGTTGAACATCACCTGCACGAGCGGGGCGTGCGCGGGATCGCGGGGCACGCCGAGCGCCTCGACGAGCCGCTCGACCGGCGCCGCCGGATGCGCGGTCGCGGCCAGGAGTTCCGCGCCGCCGTCGCGGACGTGCGTCGCGAAGTCCGCGGCGTCGTCCGCCCGCAACCGCACCGGCACGATGTCCACGAAGAACCCCGCGACCTCCTGACATTCGGCGAGCTGCCGGTCCGCGACGACCGTGGCGACCAGGTGGTCGGTCGCGCCGGTGAGCCGCCGCAGCAGCTGGCCGAACACGGCGAGCAGCACCCCGGCGCGTGTCGTGCCGGTGCGGGCGGCCAGCGCCCGGACCGAGTCGGCCGCACCGTCCGGAAAGGACTGACGCAGGCTCGCGCCCCGGTAGGTCTGCACGGCCGGACGCGGCCGGTCCCGTGGAATGTCCACTGTGGCCAGTGCACCGGCGAGATGGCCGGTCCACCAAGCGACGTCCACGGCCTCCCGGCGTTCGTCGCGTCCGGCCCGCCAGGCCGCGTAGTCCGCATAGGACGCCACCGGCGGCGGCAGCGGCTCGCCCCGGTAGGCCGCCGACAGGTCGGCGCACAGGAGGTCCTGCGACCAGCCGTCGAACACCGCGTGATGCAGCGTGAAGCCGAGCACGTGCTCCGTCTCGCCGAGCCGGTAGAGCCGCACGCGCCAGGGAGCCTCGCGGTCGAGGTGCACCGGCGTCGCGGCGTCGGCGGCCAGCCGGGCCCGCAGACCGTCCTCGGTCACCGGCGCCACCGGCAGCGGAACGTCCGACACTGGCAGGAGATCCGCCAGCGGCGTGCCGTCGACGGCCCGGATCCGCCAGCGGAGCACGTCGTGCCGCTCGGCGACCGCGCGCAGGGCGTGGCGCAGCGCGTCGACGTCCAGCGCGCCGGTCAGCCGGAACGCCATCGCGATGTTGTACGGCGCGGCGTCCGGGGCGAGCTGGTCGAGGAACCACAGCCGCCGCTGCGGCGGGGACAGCGCGGGCGCGTGCCCGGTGGTCAGCCCTGGCCCGGTCAGCGGCGGCGCTACCGCGACCCGCCGGGTGAGCCCGTCGAGAGTGCCGCCGGCGAGGACGTCCTCCGTGGCGACGTCCGCGGCCAGCTCCGCCCGCAGCGCCGCGACCAGACGCATCGCGGCGATCGAATTCCCGCCCGCGGCAAGGAAATCCGGCCCTGCGCCGTCGCCGAGCACTCGCCGCCAGATGGCCGCGACCGCGCGTTCGGCCGGGGTGCCGAGCGGGCCGAGATCCTCCCGTTGTCCTGCCAGCGCCGCTTCGGCCAGGTCGCGCAGCGCGGGCCGGTCGATCTTGCCGGTGACCGGGTTGACCGGCAGCCGGTCGAGCACCCGGACGACGGCCGGGCGCATCGCCGCGGTGAGCAGGTCCCGGCCCAGTTCGTCCACATCGGACGGTGCGGACGCCGGTGCGAGGAAGGCCACCAGCCGGGTACCCGCCTGCCCAGGGACGGCCACCACGGCGGCGGCGTCGACGTCCGGATGAGTCGTGAGCGCGGCCTCCACCTCGCCCAGCTCGATCCGCTGGCCGCGGACCTTCACCTGCCGGTCGGCGCGGCCGGCGAACTCGAGACGGCCGTCGGGCAGCTCGCGGACCAGGTCGCCGGTGCGGTAGAGCCGTTCCCCCGGCGTCATCGGGTCGTCGATGAACTTCGCGGCGGTCAACTCCGGGCTGCCGAGGTAGCCGAGCGCGAGGCCAGGGCCGCCGATGAGCAGCTCGCCGATCTCGCCGGGCGCGACCGGCCGCAGCTCGGCGTCCACGACGTACGCCCGGTGGTTCGGCGTCGGGCGGCCGAGCGGCAGCGGGTCGGCGGGGAGGCCGGTGACCTCGTCGGTGACGACCACGACGGTGGTCTCGGTCGGGCCGTAGGCGTTGAAGAACCGTCGGCCCGGCAGCCAGCGCGCGGCGAGGTCCGCGGGCACCGGCTCGCCACCGCAGGCGATGACGCGCCAGCCTGGAACGGCCGCGGGGTCCACCATGGACAGCAGCGTCGGCGTGACGAAGCCCCACTCGACGTCGTGCTCGACGAGGAACCGCCGCAGCCGTTCGGGGTCGGCGCGGTCGGCGGCACTGGTGAGCTGGACCGATCCGCCATGCGCCAGCGGGACGAACACGTCCATGGTGAAGGCGTCGAAGCCGAGTGAGGAGATGCCGAGCGACCGGGCGCCGGGCCGGATCCCGAGGGCGGCGGCGAACCCGGTGACGAACGCGACCACGTTGCGGTGACTGGTCAGCACGCCCTTGGGCCGTCCGGTGGAGCCGGAGGTGTAGAGGAGGTGGACGAGGTCGTCCGGCCCGGCGGGGCACTCGACGGGCCCATCGGCGGGCGGGGGCACGTCGAGAGCTTCGATGCCTTCCGTGGCACCGAACTCGGCTTTCGCGTGGTCGCCGACGACAAGGGAGATCCCGGCGTCCGCGGCGATTTCGGCCAGCCGCGCCTTCGGGCCGCCGGGTTCGAGCGGCACGTAGGCGGCCCCGGACAGCAGCACGCCCACGACGGTCGAGATCAGCTCCGGCCGCCGGTCGGCGCAGACGCCGACGCGGGTGCCGGGTCCGGCACCCCGTGCCCGCAGCAGCCGGGCGACGCCGGTCGCCGACGCGACCAGTTCGCGGTAGGTGAGCCGGGCGTCACCCTGCCGGACGGCGACGGCATGCGGGGTGCGCGCGGCCTGGGCGAGGATCAGCCCGGTGAGCGTGGTGTCCGGATAGGACAGTGGCGGGCCGTGGCCACCCACGACGGGCAAGGTGTCGGTCACCGAGGGGTCTCCTGGTCGGTTGTGTGGTGAGGCAGTGGGTCGATCCAGTGCCGCTCCCGTTGGAACGGATAGCCCGGTAACGGGACGCGGCCGGGATCGCCGTCCGCTCCCCCTTCGATCTCGCCGCCCGCGGCCCAGTGGGCAGCCAGGTCCCGCTCCGCCCCGGCCGGGCCTTCGACGTCGGTTCCGTTCGCCAGCAACGCATCGAGCGCCGCGACCGCCGACGCGACCGAGTCCGCCACCACGGCGGCCCGGCACGCGAACGCCCGCCGGATCGAAAGCGTGTACGCCGTGTCCCCGAGGTCCGGAGCGTCCGTGGCGAGCCGGTCGCGCAGCCGGGACACCGCCTCGCGCAACGCCTTCGCGTCGCGCGCGGACACCGGCAGTACGAACGGACCGCTGGCCGCCTGCCGTGGTGGGTCGGCAGGGGCCTCCTCCACGATCACGTGCACGTTCGTGCCGCCCATGCCGAACGAGCTGACCCCGGCCACCCGCCGCTCGCGGGCGGGCCAGTCGGTGGCCTTCGCCGGGACGTACCAGGGGCCGCCCGCCAGGTCGACCTCCGGGTGAGGGGCGGTGAAGTGCAGGTTCGGCGGGATGACGCCGTGCCGCACGGACAACACGGCCTTGATCAGCCCGGCGATACCCGCCGCCGCGTCGAGGTGACCGATGTTCGTCTTCACCGAGCCCAGCGCACACGTTTCCGGCGGCGTGTCGCCGTAGACGCGGTTGAGCGCGGCCACCTCGATCGCGTCGCCGAGCGGGGTGCCGCTGCCGTGGGCTTCGAGCAGCGCGACCTCGTCCGGGGCGACCTCCGCGACGGCCAGCGCCTCGGCCACCGCGGCCGCCTGCCCGGCCGTCCCCGGCACGGCGTAGCCCGCGCGGTCCGGGCCGTCGTTCGTGATCGCCCAGCCGGGTAGTACGGCATAGACGTGGTCGCGATCGGCGAGGGCGTCCGCCAGCCGCCGCAGTACGACCACCCCTGCGCCGGAGCTGAACCCGGCGCCCGCCGCGGCGACGTCGAACGCGCGGCACCGGCCGTCCGGGGAGGCGAGCCCGCCAGTGCGGTACCGCGGCCACGTCACGCTCGCCCCGCCGGCCAGCGCGACGTCGCACCGGTAGTCCGCGAGGCTCTGCGCGGCCAGCGCCACCGCCGCGAGCGAGCTGGAGCACGCGCTCTGCACGGCCACCGCCGGCCCGGTCAGCCCGAGCCGATAGGCGACCTGGCCGGGCAGGTGGTCGGTGAGCTGGCGGCCGGTCAGCCGCCCCTCCCAGTCGTCCGGGTCGACGTCGCCGGTCACCGCCGGGTTGCCGAACAGGTGGAACAGGAAGTAGCGGTTCACCGAGGCGGCCGTGAACACCCCGACCGGACCGGTCTCGGCGGCGGGGTCGCGTCCCGCGTCCTCGAGTGCCTGCCAGGCCGTTTCGAGGAACAGCCGGTGCTGCGGGTCGGTCCGCGCGGCCTCGTCTGCGGTGAATCCGAAGAACCCGGCGTCGAACTCCTCGACACCTTCGATCCGGCCGCCCGCCCGCACGTACGCCGGGTCGGCACGCAGGCCCGGCCCGATGCCCAGCGCCGCCAGCTCGTCGTCGGCGTAGTCGTGGATCGAGTCGACGCCCGCGCAGAGGTTCCACCAGAACGAGGCGGCGTCCGGCGCGCCGGGGAACCGGCAGGCCAGCCCGACGACGGCGATGAGATCCCCGGCCTGCTCCTCCGCGGCGACAGGCGGCCGACTGTCCGAAGTGGACTCCGTGAGCCAGGCGGCCTGTCCGGCGATCGTCGTGCGCTCGAACAGGGCGAGCAGCGGGACGTCGACTTCGAACTCGTCGGCCAGCCGCGCCTGCACCCGGCCGAGCCGCAGCGAGTCGCCGCCGGCGTCGAAGAACGCCTCGGTGCGCCCGACCCGGTCACGGCCCAGCACCGCGCACCAGATCCGGTGCACGCGTTCCTCGGCCGGGGTCAGCCGCTCGGCTGGGACGGTCGCGGCCGCCCGCGGGTCCGGAAGCGCCAGTTCGTCGAGTTTTCCGGTGACGGTCAACGGAAAGCCGCCCAGCACCGCGACGGCCGCGGGGACCGAGTAGCCGGGCAGGACGTCCGCCAACGCGGCCCGCAGCACCCGGCCGTCCGGACGCGGGCCGGCCGCGGTCACATACGCGAGCAGGTCGCCGTCGCGCACGATCGCGCGGGCTTCGGCCACGCCGGTTTGTTCGGCGAGCCTGGCCTCGATCTCGGTCAGCTCCACCCGGAAGCCGCGGACCTTGACCTGCCGGTCGAGCCGTCCGAGGCAGACGAGGTTCCCGTCCGGGAGCGGCCGGCCGAGGTCGCCGGTCCGGTAACGACGTCCGCCGTCGGCCGTCACCCCGAACGCCGGACTCGGCTGGTCGAGGTAGCCGTCGACGAGGTGCCGCCCGCGCACTTCGAGTTCTCCGCTGTCCAGCACGGTGAGCGTGAAACCTGGCAGCGCGCGCCCGATCGGCAGCGGCCCGTCAGCGTCCGGGCTCAGCTCGGCGGCGGTCGTCCGGTAGTGCGCGGCGAACGTCACCTCGGTGGCGCCGTAGCCGTTGACGAACACGCACTCCGGGGCGAACCGGCCGCGGCGGACGTCGGCGTGGGTCGCCTGCTCGCCGCCGAGCAGCACGGTCCGCACGGACGGGAGGCCGGTCTCGCCGAGGACGTCGAGCAGATGCCGGTAGACCGTGGGCGTCGAGTGGTAGACGGTCACCTCGTGCCTGGCCAGCTCGCGCGCGGCGTGGAAGATGCCGTGCGCGCGCAAGTCGACCGGCACGAGCGCGGCGCCGGTGAGCAGTGCCGGGTACAGGTCCGGGATCGCCGCGTCGAAGCCGAACGACGCGAGCAGGCTGAGCCGGTCGGCCGCGGTGATGCCGAGCGCGGCGATCTGGTTGTCGACGACGTGCAGGAGGTTGCGGTGGGTCTGCGCGACGGCCTTCGGGCGGCCGGTGGACCCGGACGTGAACAGCACGTACGCCGGACTGTCCGGATCGAACTCGGGCACCGGGAGCGGCGCGATCTCCGTGCCCGAACGCACGAGCCGCGCGGACCCGGTGCGGCACAAGGACTCCGCCAGCTCAAGGTACTCCGGATCCGCGAGCACGGCGGTCACCCGCGCGGCCGCGAGCTGGTACTCGAGACGCTCTCGGGGGAAGGTCGGGTCCAGCGGGACGTAGGTGCAGCCCGCGGCGAGGGCGCCGAAGATCGCCGCGATCGCAGCGCTGCCGTGCCCGGTGACCAGTCCGACCCGCTCCCCCGGCCGGACACCGGCGTCACGCAACCGCAGCGCTCGGCCGCCCGCGAGCCCGGCGAGCCGGGCGTAGGTGAGCCCGGTGCCGTGCTCGAAGACCGCGATCCGGTCGGGCGTTTGCCGGGCGTGCACGTCGAATCGGCTGACACAGCCGGCTGGTGTCATCGGGCGTCGAGCAGTCGCTCCGAGGTTTTTCGGGCGCGCGACAACAACGGCGTGGACTTCATCTTGCTCCCCAGTGAACATTCAGGTGAAGAATTACGCAAGGTTAAGACGACCGGCCGCGCGGAGGAATACGAATTCCGTCGATTTGGTTCGAATGGCCTACTGATCTTGGACCATACGGTGCAGTTATCCCCGTCTTGCGACCGAATCCGCCACCTGAACGACACTTCCCAACCGACCACAGGCCACCATCGACACTCGATTGACTACGCTTGGTAATGTGTCGGATATTAACCGACACCGTGCCACGAAATACGTTCACAACAGCAACGGGTAAATTCGCCGCAATCGATTCAGAAATACGATTCCCGATCGCGACGACTTCCCGGAACTCGCGATTCGAGACGGACTTACGTCCGACGTAAAGTTACGCTCGACCTAGGAGATGCTGCATGGCGCACGTGTGGCACCCGCGGGCGGGGCCGGCGGTGGGGCGAAGGCTCCCTTCGCCGCGTCTGATGCAGTGATGGACGCCTTCGGGCCCGGTTGGACGCGAGTCATGTTTGGGCTGTTTGCGTGATTTCCAGAAGGGTCGTGAGTGGCAATGAGGTTGGAGCGAACCGTGTTTTAGGTACCTACGGCGGGCGGCGGGCCGGGATCGCAGGTCCACAAGGGGCTCCTTGCCTACTCTGCGGGTAGGGAAGGGGCCCCTCACGGCAGGCTGGACTGAGCTCGGCCCGGCGTGAGGCGGACCCGCTGCTGCGGGCGGGCAGGAACGCCTTCTTGAGCCTCGGCACTACAGCGACAGCGCGTGAAGGCCCCTTCCCTCTGCTCAGCTGAGGAAACTCGACCTTCACGTCTTCCCCAGTACATGAAGGACCCCTTCCTTGCGCCTAGGTACAGGAAGGGGGCCTTCATGTACTTCACGCCAGAACCGCCCATATAGGCGCCGATCGGGCATTTGACTAGCAGTCAGTGTCCTTTGTGGATAGTCACGTACCGCCCGGAACCGCGCGCGCTTCCGGCGAGTCCCAGTTGAGAACTGGACGTACAACGACTACAAGGGAACGAATGAAGACCCTACTCAAGAAAGCGACGATCACTGCCGCGGCGAGCACGCTGCTGCTCGGCCTCACCGTGGTGGGCACCGCCTCCGCCGAGGCCGCGGCCATCAGCTGCGACACGAAGTCCAGCGGCAAGGACGGACCCTTCTACCGTGGGAAATCCGCTTCTTACGCCTACGACGACCGGTTCAGCAGGAGCCACCCCATCCCGGCGCTGGAAACCAACATCCCCCAGGGCACGGCGACCTGGTCGAACTGGGACGGGTCGAACGACCTGATCCTGGTCACCTCGTACGAGTCGGGCCACCGCAGCGCCATCATCATCGGCATCGACGCCAAGACCGGCAAGCAGGTCGGCCAGGCGCTGCTCGCGTACTCGCACGTCGGCGGGATCGCCGTATTCGAGAAGCAGGGCTGGGCGTTCGTGTCGGGCAAGGGCGACACGATCCGCAAGTACTCGCTGGCGAAGCTGAAGGACGCGATCAAGAAGTCGCTGCCCATCGAACAGGACGGGAAGGCGCAGACCGTCTACGCCTCCTCTTTCCTCACCAGCCACGGCCCGACCAACACCCTGTGGGCGGGCAAGTTCGAGGACGCCAAGCGCGGATCGATGCACTCGTACACCGTCGGTTCCGACGGCAAGCTGGGCTACCGGCCGGGGTCGTGGGAGGTGCCGACGAAGACGCAGGGCCTCGTCGTCACCAAGGACGTGTTCATCTACAGCACGTCGCACGGCAGGAACAACCGCAGCAACATCTACGTGGTCCGGCGCGGCGCCGGCGACAAGGACCTGGACACGGCCAAGAAGCACTGCTTCCGCGCGCCGAGCATGTCCGAGGGACTGACGGTCTACGGCAGCAACGTGTACCTGGCGTTCGAGTCCGGCGCGCACTACTACAGCAAGGCCGCGGACAAGCCGAGGAACATCATCTCGAACCTGCACAAGGCACCGCTGTCCTCTTTGGAGTCACTCGCGCCTCGGTGACGTTGTCCACAAAGGACGAACGGCTTCGCGAGGGGTCGTGAGCGGCAAGGGTGGTTCCAACCCTCTTTTCACTCACGACCCCCGCGCGAAACCACGCAGAGCGCCGTTTCTCCGTCTAGCTCGCCTGCTGCTCGGCGATCCAGTCCCGGTACACCGTCACATCGGTCCAGATGCCGAGACCGCTGGCGCACTTCGGGTCCGCGTCGCCGTCGCGACTGGTGGCACCGACCAGTTCCCACTCGCCCGGCTTGCCCTTGATCTGCGGCCCGCCCGAGTCGCCGTAGCAGCCCATCGCGTCCGGCGTGTCGGAACCGGTGCAGATCTCCTTGCCCGTGGCCACATTTCGGCATTCCTCCGCCGGCATGACCTTGGTGTCCAGCTCTTGGAGGGTCTCCGGCGCCCCGCAGTTCTGCTCGGCGCAGTGCTCACCCCAGCCGAGGATCCGGGTCGCCGTTCCCGCGTCGCCCGCGGCCCCGGCGATCTTGATCGGCTGTTCGGTCACCGGTTTGTCCAACCGCACCAGCGCGATGTCCCCGCCCGGGGGCTTCTGCCTGGCGAAGTCCGGATGCACGATGATCCGGCTGACGCCGGCCTCGGTGCCCCCGCTGTTGTGCTGCCGTGCCCCGATCCTGGCCCTGACCTGCCCCGGCTGCGCTCCCTGCACGCAGTGTGCCGCGGTCACCACCCAGTTCTCGCTGATCAGCGAGCCGCCGCAGAAATGCTTCCCGCCCTCCTGCAGCGACACCATGAACGAATAGTCCTCGGTGGCGTCGTGCCCGCCGATGACGTATGGCGTCGGACCTTCGGCCGCCGCGGCGGTTGCCGGTACCAGCACCGCTCCCACCGCGGCCAAGCCGACCGCCAAGATCCCTGTTTTGCGAAGCATTGTCGCCAACTCCCCGTAGATGACTACTTGCTGACAGTCGTCACGCTATGGGGTGATGATCACGACTGGATCGGCCTATCGGCCGGGTGTACATCGGCCAAATGGCCGACCCAGCGTGACACCGCGACCCACGATGAGCGAGCGCGGGCAGGCGCCCAATTTGTCCACTGTAGACAGTGGCTGAGCCGGACGGACCTCGGTTTGCGACCGACGTGCGGTTCACCGGGACGAAACCGTTCCTGCGTCCGGATGGGCAGGTGTATCCGCCGTCTTCGGCCGGGGACGGGACGACGGTCGATCCGGAGGACATCCGGGTGGATCCGTGGACCGGGAAGTACTGGTGGAGCCAGGAAGGCATCGGCCGCGCGGCACACCCACGCCGACGGATCCGGTGATCCAGCCGTCACTGGAGGCGATGATCTTCACCGCCGGTGGCGCGTTGCCGACCAGCACGGTGGAGTCACCGCTGCTGCAGGACGGGCCGGTTCCCACGCCGGAACGTGGCGGACTGTCCAGGGTCACGGTGCACACGCACGCCGGCACGCCGCTGGCCCAGTACGCCTATCCGCAGGAGCCGTTGTTCGCGACGCCGAATCCGCTCGGCTCGTTCGCGGACTCCGGGATCCCGGAGATCTCGGCGCATCCCATCGATCCGACTCGATACCTGGTGATCGAACGCGGCTACGCCACCGGACACGGCTACAACGTCAAGCTGTTCGAGATGAGCACGCGGGGTGCCACGGACATCAAGAACGTCGATTCACTGGCGGGCGCCACCGTCACACCGGTCGGCAAGAAGCTGTTGGTGGACTTCCGCGACCTGCCACTGCCGCTGATCGACAACTACGAGGGAATGTCCTGGGGCCCGACCCTGCCCACGGGCGAACGCACCCTTCTCGTGGTCAGCGACGACAACTTCTGGCCCGGTGAGAACACCCGCTTCGTCGCACTCGCCATCCGCTGATCGAGCCCAAGCACGCGAGTCACGCCTCGCCGGCCATCCGGTAGGCACCGTCCTGCAGGCGCCGGATCAGCCGGTCGGTCCATTCGACGCGGTGTCCGGCGGTGTGCAGCCACAACCCTAGGACCTCGCCGACCGGACCCCAGGTGTCCAGGTCGGCGTCGGGCGGCAGGTGCGCGGTGATGCTCTCCTGCCACTCCCGCATCGCTTGGGCGCGTTGCCGGAGCAGTTCGATCGCCTCGGCGCGGGTCAGGTCCTCGATGAGGCCCACCGCGGCGGCGAGCAGGTCCAGCCGAGGATCGCGGCTGCTGAGCGCCTTGCGGAGCAAGGTGAAGTAGCTCTGTTCGCCCTTCGCGGTGATCTCGTATTCCATGCGCGGCGGCCCGCCCGCCTCGCTGGGAACGGTCTCGTGAAGAACGAGCAAGTCCTGCCCTGTCATGGCTTTGAGCGCGTGATACACCGAACCCGAGGTCGCCGTCGCCCATTCGTGCGCGCCCCACGACTCCAGATCGGAACGAACCTGATAGCCGTGGGCGCGGCCACGCCGCCGGACCGCGCCCAGAACCAGCATGCGAACTGTCGACACGTGATCAGCCCGGCGTGTCCGTGCTGAGCCACCACAAGGTCCCGAACGGGTCGACGAAGCCACCCATCCGGCTGCCGTCCCCCTGCACCGTGATCTCCATGGCCGGGCTCGCGCCCGCGTCGACCGCCCGCGCGAAGACCCCTTCGGGATCCGGCACGGTGGCCCACAGCTGAACGTGCACCGGATTCGACGGCGACTTCAGGCAGCGCATTCCTCCGGCTCCCGAATCGGCGAAGAACACCACGCCGGTACCGATCCGCGCCTCGGCGTGCACCATCCGCTCCGGATCCTCCGGGAGCGGGATCACATTGGACACCTCGGCCTCGAACGCGCCTTCGAGGAACTGTCTGTAGTCCTTCGCGCTGTCCACCATCACATAGGGCGTCACCGACATCAGCATCTCCCAACTAGCCAAATTTAGCTACTTGGGTAGGTTAGCAGCGCCCGCACGGCTAGCCAAATTTGGTTACTCCGCGACCGGTCTCAGCCCTGCGGTGCCACCTTCCCGATGGCGGCGGTGGCCAAGGCGGTCACCCCGTCTTTGACCGGCGCGCCATCGGTCTGGTTGGTGTAGTCGACGTGGTAGACGACATTGCGGTACCGCGCCGTGATCGCCACCGAGTGGCCGCGTTTCCCCTGCTCGACGACCAAGGCCTCATCGGCGTCCTTCACGTTCACCGAAGACCCGTTCCGGACCCGGCGCTTCAGGTGTTCCGTCGCGGCGTCCACACCGGACTTCGTGCGGGTGGCGCGATAGACGTAGCTGGTGACGATCACGTGCGCCGCCCGGACCTTGTCCTTGAGGAAGGTTTCGGTATTGCCCCAGAGGCATTGCCCCTGCGCCAGGGAGTCCGACGTGGTGTCGCCCGAAAGCGCCTTGAATTCGGTCCGTCCGGGGATGTAGGGAGCCACCTCACCCTTGTCGAAGAGCGCACAACCGATCGGCGCCTTCGCCAGGTCCTGTGAGGCGTCCACCGGCGGTGGCCCGTCCGAGTCGCTTTCCCTGATGAAGAACCAGTATCCGCCGAAGGCCAGCCCGAGCACCATGACGGTGCCCAGTGCCAGCATCGTGATCAGCAGCCCGGTCTTCTTCTTGCGTGGCGGCGGTTGCCGCCCCCAGCCCGCAACCTGCTGAAGATAGGGCTGGTGGTACTGCTGCCCCGGATACGACCCTGGCGGACCGGGCTGGCTCATCGAACTCCTCGAACGTCTTCCTCGGAGCGACGCGCTCCTGGTCGCGGCGAAGGGCCGCGGGCATTCGGTGCCCCTCAACACCGAATGCCCGCGGCGTCCCCTGCTCCGGCGACGTTAGTCCGGTCGCGGCCCCGGGGATGTCGGGTGAACGCCTTACAACGACGCCTCGTTGAGTTCGGCTAGCGTGATGACACCGTCGTCGAGCGCCCGGGTGACGAGTTCGCTCTTGGTGCGGGCGCCACGTCCGACGCCCGCGTATTTCACCCGCACCCGGGTGATGTGCGTGTCGACGGTTTTGACGGTGATGTGGAGTTTCGCGGCGACGAGTTCCTTGGAGGAGGCGGCGAACCATGCCCGCAGTACCTCGATTTCCCGTGGGGACAGGCGTGGCCTGCCCGGGGCGTCGTCCGCGGCGAGCGCACCCGAGAGCGATGGCGCCGTGTAGGCCTGTCCGTCGGCGACCGCCCGGATAGCGGGCACGAGATGCTCCGGGCCTTCACGTTTGGTCAAGTACGCGAGCGCGCCGAGATCGACGCATTTGATCGCGGTGGCGTTGTCCGCGTGCTGCGAGTACACGACCACGCGGCGGCCGCTCTCGACCAGGCGGCGAAGTTCGCCGAAGTCCGGTTTGCGAGGCACCAGTTCGAGGTCGAAGATCACCACGTCGGCGGCGGCGCCGGGGCCGGTCCACACATCGCCGAGCCGATCACCGGCGTCGACGAGCCCGATCGGCGGATCCGCCTGCTCACACCAGTACCGTACGCCCGCCGTGATCGCCGCGTGATCGTCCACGATCACCGCCGTGATCAGCTCTCCGCCGGCTGCCATTGGGCCTCCATCCACACTGTTCCGTCACCGTCGAAGATCTCGATCCGCACGTCCGGGGTTCTCGCTGTGGACACGATCGGCTCGGCACAGTCCGCGACCACGTTGACCGACACCAGCTCCGCGCTTCCGACCACGGTGACCCGCGCCCAGGAGCCTGCCGTCGCCAGTGCGGTCAAAGCGGCATCGGTGAGGTCCCGCCGGACGGCCACCGGCGGCACGGGCCACTGGCCACGCACGTCCAAATCGACCTCGACGCCTTTGCGGTCGGCGATGTCCGCGCAATGCCTCAGCTCATGCAGCAGCGGGTTCTCCACCGTGTCGGTTTCGGCGAACAGCCGGCGCATCCGGGCCGCTTCGATCGCACATCCACGCTGCACCAAGGGATCCGATGGCGCGAATGAACCGTCCGCCAGCCCTGCCAGCAACGGCACGGTCGTGTCGGCGAGCTCGGCGAATCGCTGCGTGCGACGACTGTGCGCGCCTGCCGCGACGGCCTCCGCGGTGCGCACTCGTTCCAGTTCCCGGGTGGCCTTGGCCGCCTGCGCACCGATCCGGCCCAGTACGGCCGCGACCACGGCGACGCACAGCGGAAGGCCGAACACCGTCACGGAACCGGTGGCGAACCGCGCCAGCACCGACCGGCTCACGTCGTGGAACAGCAGCAGGTTCGCCAACGCGAGCGACTCGTGCGCCAGCAGGAAGGCCAGCATTGTCCGAAAAGGACGATCGAGCAGGACGACGATGCCGACCCAGTTGGCCGCTCCGAACAACCAGTCCACAGTGGTCGCCGTCTTGCCGTCCGGCAGCGTCAGGTACGCCAGCGTGGACGTGGCCAGCACGACGGCGACGGCAGGCCACCGCGACACTCCCCACGGCCGCCGCCGCACGACCAGCACCAGCTCGACGGCCAGCACCGCGGTCAGCGCGGCGAGTGCGGTGAACTGGGCCGACGGCAGGTCGTGGGATCTCAGTCCCCGCACCAGATTGGTCAGCCCGAGCACGTCGACCGTCAGCACCGCGACGACCAGCACGGCGATCCGCAGTCCGCGCCTCAGCTGTTCCTGGGTCGCTTCGTCGTCGCTTATGACGACCACTCCAACCGAACCATCGTGCCCGCCCCTTCGGCCGACGTGATCATCGCCGTGCCGCCGACCCGGTCCATCCGGCCGAGCACGGATTCCCGCAGCCCGCGCCGCGACGGGACACTGTCGCCGGCGTTGAATCCCTTTCCCTCGTCGGAGATTTCGGCGAGTACCGACCGGGTGCCGCCGCGCAGCCGGACCCTGGCCCGGTCGGTCCCCGCATGACGGCGCACGTTGTTGAGCGCCTCCCGGACCGCTCCGGCGATCGCGCCTGCCACGTCGGACGGCAGCGGCAACCGCGGCGGTACGTCCAGCTCGACGGTGAGATGGCCGGTACCGAGATCCGCGCCGAGCATCTCGACGAGGTCGGTCTCCGGCGATGTCCGCCCGTCGTGGACGAAACTCAGCCTGGCCAGATCGCGGCGTGCCTGCGGAGCCAGCCACTTCGCGTCCGGAGGAACTTGACCGAGGCCGACCATCAACAAGGTGGTGGCCGCGGTGTCGTGCAGTGAATTCGCGAGTTCACGTTCCTCGGCGCGGACGGCCGCCGCCACGGCGGCCTCCCGCCGCGCCCGTTCGGCCTCGGCCGCCATCCGATCGGCGCGTTCGGCGGCGCGGGTGACCAGCACCCAGGCCACCCTGGACATCGCGGCCATCACCGGCACCCACAACTGCGACGCACTCGGGTCGAGCCCGGCGACGGCGAAGATGACGAGCATCCCGCCGCCGGTGATCAGCGCCGCGAGGGCACCGGTCACCGGCGTGGTGTGCCACTGCCAGGTCACGCACGCGAAAATGACCAGGAGCCGGAGCCAGCCCGTGTTGCCGTCCGCCTCGGCGCCGGTCCAGAACACGGTGAGGCACAAACCCAGCAGGACCGCCACGTCCACGCCGATCGGTGCCCGCCGCAGCCACCATCCCCGCGCACAGGTCCAGACCACGGCGGCGGCGACCACCGCCACCGTGCCCGCGAACTCCGCGGACGAGCTTCTCAGCAGACCTATCGCCGCGATGGGCGGCAAAGTCGCGACACGTACGGCGACGGCGTAACGGTGTCCGAAACCGTTCAGCAGCCGCCCGGCTTCCCCCGTCACCCGCTACCTCGCCCACCGTCGAACCCGGCATCCCTCGCCCGGGTGACCTTACCGGCCCCAAGGTCAGGCGGTGCCGGTTCTCGAATGACGCCTGCCGCCCCGGTACAGCTGGAATTCCCCGAAGAACTCGTCGTCGTCGCGCCTTCGCGGCCGGCTCCCGTCCGGAGCACCGCCAGTGCGCCCCGGCTCTCCCGGTTCGGGTGGCCGCTGATCGCCGAACAACTTCCGGTCCTCGTCGAGCACCTTGTCCAGCAGGCTGGTGTCACCGAGACCACGACGGACCACCTCTGCCTGCCGTCGCACGGCGTCCGCTCGCGCCGCGGCGATCGTGTGCAGGACCGTGGCCGACAGCGCCGACGGCTCGATGGTGCGCGCACGGTCGCCGAAGGTGAGGCCGGTGACCTCACCCGCCGCGCTCGCGACCACGGTGACCAGGCCGTCCGGTGAAGTGGCGGTGCCCTCGACGGTCTTCAGCTCGCCTTCCATCCGCTGGTAGGCCTCGGCGCGCCGGCGGTTGTCGGCGTTCGCGTTGTCGATCGCTTCTATCCGGCTGAGCAATCGCCTGGCGTACTCGCTCATCGTGTGTGCTCGCCTTCCTCGGGGCGGATGGTCGACACGAACTTCTGGAAGTCCTCGGCGACCTGGTCGAACTGCTCGGGGAGCGCGCTGAGCACGATGTGCAGAACCGCCCGCCGACGCGGGTCGCGCTTGTCCCACATGCCGAGGAAGACCTGCAGCTGCACGACATCCAGGCGACGGCCGTCGAGCACCGTCGACAGCCGGACGGACTGGGTCAGCCCCGGGTTCTCGGGCGACCCGGACTCCTTTCGCTTGCCCAGCCGCACATCGGGGTCGGTCCGCCGCAGCGTTTCCACCGCTTCGTCGGCGACATGCGCGAGCGGGATGTACGACTCCCGGATCTCGCCCGCGATCGTGATGTTGGCGGTGAATCCCGCGCTGGCAGGCGGATGCAGCGCGACGAAGGCGCTGCCGCCCGCGCCGACCTCGTCCGGCGGCGCCGACAGCCAGCCCGCGGGAAGCGAGAACTCGATCGGCACGGGAAGGGTGGCTACCATGGTGTCTCCGTCTCTGTGTTTTCCCGGACGGGCATTCGTTCGATCCTAGATCCAGTCATCGACCGAGCCCCACGCGTCGCCGGCGGCGTCGGAGAGCCCATCGGCGACATCCGACGCGACATCGGCGACGTCATCGGACACGTCGGCGACGGTGTCGGCGACCTCGGCGGGATCGACGGACACGTCGAAGCCGACACTGCCACCGACGCCGAGCGCGGCACCGAGCGACGCGCCGACATGGAACTTGCCGTCCTCCCCCATGCCGAACTGCCCGCTGGCCTCCGCGCCGACACCGGCCCACACCTCGCCGTTCGCACCGGCTCCGAGGCCTGCCGCCTCGGCGCTGACGTCACCGCCCGCCTTGACCCCGGCGAAAGCTTCGGCGCTGCCCTCCGCCCCGGTCCAGCTGATGTTCCCCTCAGCCGATGCCTCGGCACCGACCATGACGTCCGCACTGCCCGAAACGCCGGCGTGCTCACCGAAGTTCAGCTCGCCTTCGGCATGGCCCTGGGCCAGATAGGCCTCCGCATGGGCGGCACCGCTCGCCCCGAGCCAGCTCGCGGTCCCGCTCGCCCCGGCACTGGCGCTGAGCACCGAACCCGAAAGCGTGCCGCTCCCGGAGACCGAGCCGTTGTCGAATTCGCCATCGATGCTGCCCTCGCGCAGCGCCGCGGCCGCCTCACGTTCCCAGCCCGCCTCTGTCACATCGATGCCGGCGGCCTCGGCGACGGCCCGGAGGTCCACCAGATCGGCGTCCGCGTCACCGTATTCGTTGGCGTAGCTGCTGTTGAGGCCGTTCCGCTGCCAGCCGCCGGGGTCCACGTCCTCGTACTCGCCGGTCTCGGGGTTGAAGACCCGCTCCGTCTGCCGGTCGTCGGCGCCGAACGGGCCGCCACCGGGGAGGTCCGTCGAGTAGCCGCCCTCGCCGTCGGAGTCCATCCCGAACGCCATCGCGGCGAAGTTGCCCACCGTGGTCGCGAGCGAGGCCCCGTCGCCGCCCATCCCGAACGCCTGCGCGACCGAGCCGCCGGTCGAGGCCACCGCTTCCCGCGCGGCGTCCAGGATCGACCGGGCCTCCTGCGCGAGCGCCGCCCCCGGATCCTGGAACAGCCCGATCGACTGCCCCGCTTCCACCGCCTGCCGCGCCAGTCCGGTGAACTGCTCCAGCGCCGTCCTGCTCGCGGCCTGCGCCTCGGTGAACATTTCGATCGCGCGCTGCGCCTCACCCTGTGCCCAGGTCAGTGTGTCGCCGAAGTCGGCGAGTGTCTCACCATTCCGGCCGAGGAAATCCGCGGCCCGGAACCATTCGGGTATCGCGGCGCCGAACGCGTCACGAAAGGAGTTGGCGCCCTCACCGGTCCACTCCCTCGGATCGATACCCTGCAGACCGTCCCCTGCCCCGCCGACCAGTTCGATATTGCCGACCAACCGGCGAAGGTCATCGGTGATCGATTCCGGCTGACCGGGGATCAATTCCCTCGGGTCGGTGGTCTCCCCCAGCTGAACCGCCATCAGCAGTACATCCCTTCGAAGTTCTTTTACCGCGCCTTGTCACCGGATACGTCAGGGGTTGAGCCGCGCCGCGATTCCGCCGCCTGCCACACCACCGATCCCCGGTCCGATGGCCGCGGCCGGATCACCGGCGAAACCGTCGAGCAGGCCACCCAGCCGGGACAGTGCCTGTTCCGATTCCTGGTCCGACACCTGGTACCGGCCGGCGGCGGTGCGCACCAGGTCGCCATGCTCGGTCGCTTTGCCCCGCAGGCCATCGACATACACCTTCGCGTTTTCGATGAATCGGGCCCAGCCTTCCTGCACGCCGGAATTCCCGTAGTCCCCACTCGGACCGTTCCACGGCAGGCCGTCGACGACCGTGACGACGTCGGAGATCCTGCTCGCCGTCTGGTGCAGATCGTCGAATACCGCACCGAACCCATAGGTCATGTTCACGCCCCCATCACCATATCCATGATTTTCACCGACTCCGATGCCGGAATTCACCGGCCGGTTCCCGCGAAAAGCGATCTTTTTTATTCGGCCGATCGACCGGAGACCTTACAATGAAAGGACTTCTCGGAATGTCAGGTGAACACCCGACAAGGCCTCGCGCCGCGAGACGATTACGCAGAGAAACCGGTGTCCCGGCCGCTGAGGCCGGGACACCGGTGGTGACTCAGAAACGCGTCACTTCAGCTTCCGCTCATCGGCGAACCCGGGATCTCCCGATGGTCCACGGTCCCCTCGGCGCGGGTCGAGCCGGGATAGGTGATGGTCTGCCCGAAGCACACCGACCACGAATTCGCGCCCACTCCGGACTCCCGGCACTTCCAGGTGTCCATCACCTGATGGCCGGACGGCCTGAACAGAGCCACTGACGCGTTCGTGGTGAAGATGCCGGATCGGTTGTTGCGCACGATCACCGCCCCCTGCATGGAGGCCCTGCTCGGCGACACCACCATGCAGGTCTGCGCGAGCACGGAGGTAGAGACGGTCACTGTGGTTCCGCACGTCCAGTCGCTGGCGCTCGAGGTGATCGGATTTGTGTTCCCGTAAGCCTTCCAAGAGCCGTCCGCGGCCGCGGCGGGCCCTGCGGTCGCCAGGCCGAGCCCGAGAACGACAGCGATCGTCGCTGTCAACCCCGTGAGACCTCTTCGCGTGAGCTGCATCGATGTTCCCCTTCGTCGACCGTGGTGCCGGGTCGGCCACTCGCGTGCTTCGAAGGATGCGAGCAGGACTTTCATCCCGCTTTCATGGCGAAGAAAGTCAGTCGAGCCCGAGCTTCGCTCGCGTTTCGGCGGCTTGGGGGACGTCGAGGTCGCGGTAGAAGGCGAGCACCTGAAGCCAGTGCCGTCGGGCATGGTCGTGTTCGCCCAGTTCGGCGTGGACATCACCGATGCCCGCGTTGGCGTGAGCCAACTGTTCGCCGTGGCCCGCTTCGGTGGCCACGGCCAGTGCTTCGCCGTGCCAATGCAGGGCCTCGGTGGTGCGGCCGGCGGCCGCGTGGGTGGTGCCCAGCGTGTTGAGTGCCTCGGCGATCAGTTCCGTGTCGCCGACGGCACGAGCGAGCGCCACCGCTTCTTCGTGGTGGCGCAAGGCCCGCTCGAGATCGCCCCTTCGCCGGTACACCACGCCGAGAAACCCCAGGGAATCCGCTTCTTGCGTACGGAAACCCGCTTCCCTGGCGAGGGCAAGGCAGCGGCGAGCGTGCTCGAAGGCGGCCTCGTCCTGTCCGAGGTGGACGAACACCCTGGTCCGCAGGTTGACCGCGTTGCATTCGATGTACTTGTCGCGATCGTCCTCACGCGAGGCGAACACCGCGTCGAGATGATGCCTGGCTTCCTCGGCCCGGCCGAGGCTCAACAGGTTCCGGGAGTGATTGATCCGGACCGCGCAGTGCAGGAATCCGCTTCCGCCGCGTTCGGTCAGCGCGAGCGCCCGCTCGAATCTGCGCCTGGCCTCCTCCAGTTCGCCCCTCTTGCCGTACACGCAGCCGAGAAAGCTCAGTGTCGCGGCCTGGAACTCCTGATCCCCGACGCGCTGGAACGCGGCCAGCGCCCACTCGAGATGGTCGATCGCTTCGCGGTCACGGCCGAGGCGGGACATCGTGACGCCGAGCACGCGCCGCGCGTTCGCTTCCGCGCGTTCGTTCTTCAGGTCGCGGGCTGCGTCGAGCGCGCGAGCGTGCAGAGCCGCGGCGTCGTCGTAGTAGCCGCCGGTGTCGAGGTAACGCCACACGGTCTCCGACACCTGGATCACGCTCGCCGGTCCGCCGTGCCGTCCGGCTTCGAGCAGGTTGGCCCGCTCGGCGTCGAGCCAGCGCCAAGCGTGGTCGTAGGTCGAGAACAGCGGCGCTTCGCCGAGGGATTCCGACGCCTTCGGCCGCTGGGCGTAGTCGTCCGGCGCGACGACGTCCATCGCGGCCGAAGCCGTGGACACGTAATGGTCGAGCAGCCCGCTCAGCGCGGCTTCGCGCTCGCCGGCACTGTCGGTGGCTTCCGCGAGTTCGGCGGCATACGCCCGCAGCAGGTCGTGCGCCTGGTAACGGCCGTCGGAAGGCTGATCCACGAGGTGTGCCCGCCGCAGCACGTCCAGCATCCGGCGCGTCTCCCCCACGCCGGTTCCGGCAAGGGCTGCCGCCGCGCGGTCGTCCGTGTCGTGCCCAGGGTGCAGGCCGAGAAGCCGGAACATCCGGGCCACCGAGTCGTCCAGCCGCCGATACGACCACGAGAACACCGCGCGGACGGCGGTCTGCGGATCACCGTCGACGTCCAGCAGATCGAGCGGGCTCTGCCGTCCGGCGAGCTCGTCGACGAACTCGCCGAGACCGCGGGCGGGCCGTGACCGGATCAGCTCGGCGGTGATCCGCAGGGCCAGTGGCAGCCGGGCGCACCGCTCCACCAGTTCCCGGGCGGCGGCCGGTTCGGCATCGACCCGGTCGCCGAGCAGCTCGCGCAGCAGCCCGCGCGCGTCCTCGCTCGACAGCCTGTCGAGATCGAGCCGCCGGGCCCCCTCGCGAGCGACGAGGCCTGCCAACGCGTCGCGGCTGGTCACCACCACGAAGCACGACGGGTTACCGGGCAGCAAGGGCCGCAGCTGCTCCACCGTGCGGGCGTTGTCCAGCACGATCAACATCCGCCGCCGGGCGACCAGGGTGCGAAACCGCGCGGCGCGTTCGGCGAGGTCCTGCGGAATCGCCGCGCCGTCCAAATCCAGCGCGCGCAGGAAGCCGCCCAACGCGTCTTCCGGCGAGACGGGCTGGTCGGGGCCGTAACCACGCAAGTCGACATACAGCTGACCGTCGGGGAACCGTTCCCGCATCCGGTGCCCCCACCGCACGGCCAGCGCCGTCTTCCCCACCCCGGCGGTTCCGGCGACGACCGAGATCACCGCGGCCTCGCCGGTGAAGAGGAGGTCGTCGAGCTCCGCGAGCTCGGCGTCCCGGCCCACGAACTCGCGCACGTCCATCGGCAACTGGGCGGGAGCGGACGACGTCTTCTCGGCAGGCCCCAGCCTCTCCCCCGCGAGCAGCCGCCGATGCAGCTCACGCAACTCGGGCCCCGGTTCCACGCCGAGTTCCTCGACGAACGTGTCCCGTGCCGTGCGATAGGCCTCCAGCGCGTCGGCCCGCCGCCCCGCGCGATACAGGGCGCTCATGAGCAGCCCGTGCAGCCGCTCCCGCACCGGATACCGGCGCACCAGCTCGGTCAGTTCGCCGATGATCGCCGCGTTCAGCCCGCAGGCAAGCTCGGCCTGGTAGAGCGTCTCCAGCGCGACCGACCGGAGTTCGACGAGCCGCTGTGCCCAGTCGGCGAGGAGAGGGACGTCCACGTCGCGGAACGGATCGGCGTGCCACAGGCTCAGCGCTTCGCGCAGCAACTCGACCGCCCGCTGCGGCTCCTCGTCCGCGATCGTTCGTGCCTCCTCGAACAGCGACGCGAACCGGTCCGAGTCCAGCTCCCCAGGCAGTACCCTCAGCCGGTAGCCTGCCGCGCCGAACGACAGCCGGTCCGGCTCCGCGAGCACACCCCGCAACCGGTGAACGTGCAGCTGCAACCGCTGTTCGGAGCGCGGGTCCGGCTTGTCTCCCCACAACGCACCGGTCAGGGTGTCCACCGGCACCGGCCGGTTGGCCCGCACGAGCAGCACGCCGAGCAGGATGCTCTGCAACCGTCCCGACAACGCGTGCGCTCGCCCGGCCCCTCGAACCCGCACCGGCCCCAGCACCTGGAACTCCACCGCGTCCGCCCCTCTGTCAGCCAACGGGAACCAGTCTGTCGCACCCGCCCGAGGGCGGTTTGTCCACCTTGGCCCGCCCGGGCGCCCTGGCCGACGGGGTTCCGATCCGGCGAGGCACCATCTAGGCCATGACGCGGGACACGGGCGAGCGCTTGCTGTACGAGACGATCTTCCAACGGCGGGACACCAGGGCCGAGTTCACCGGAGCCCCGATTCCGGACGACATGCTGCATCGCGTGTTGAGCGCGGCTCACGCGGCACCGAGTGTCGGCCTGTCACAACCTTGGGACTTCATCGTCGTGTCCGATATGGACGTTCGAGAGAAGTTCCGGGAACACGTGCGAACCGAACGGGAGGTGTTCGCGGGCCGGCTGGACGCCGAGCGTGCCCATACCTTCGCGCGGATCAAGATCGAGGGCATCGTGGAATCTTCCATCGGCATCGCGGTCGGCTATGACCCGTCGCGCGGGGCGCCCGCGGTGCTGGGCAGGCACGCCATCGCCGACGCCGGCCTGTACTCGGTGTGCCTGGCCATCCAAAACCTCTGGCTGGCCGCGACCGCCGAAGGACTCGGACTCGGCTGGGTCAGCTTCTACCGGGAAGAGTTCCTGCGCGAACTCGTCGGCCTGCCGGAGAACATCCGCCCGGTGGCGTGGTTGTGCGTCGGCCCGGTGCGCGATCTGCCGTCGATTCCCGATCTGGAGCGGCACGGCTGGCGGGAACGTCTCCCGCTCAGCGCCGTGCTCCACTACGAGCGGTACTCGAACGCCGAGCTTGCCTGATCAGGTGGTCCCCTTGCCATGGTCACGAGACCGGGCTCAGGGGTTGATCCGGCCGTACGCCGGCTTCGGCCGCAGGTTCGAGTCGAACAGGCAGGCCGCGCCCTGTCCGGGGAACGTGTCCGGCACCCACGAGTGGCGATCGGTGAAGCCCCAGGTCGTGAACTCCACGCAGCGCGCGACGGCGTGGCAACCGTCCCAGAGCTGCTTGAAGTAGCTCGCCTGGGTGTTCAGCTTGGTGGTGTCAGCGGGCATCGGGATGCGGACGTCGGCCTCGGTGATGGCGACGTCGACGCCCAGCGCGGCGAAGCGGGCGAGGTTCGCCTGATAACCGCCGGGAAAGCCGTACTGCGTCGCGAGATGCGCCTGGAAACCGACGCCGTCGATCGGCACGCCTTGCTGCTTCAGCGTCCGGACCAGGTTGTACAGGGCATCGCTCTTCGCGTTGAGGCCTTCGGTGTTGTAGTCGTTGATGTACAGCTTGGCCGACGGATCCGCCGCCCGTGCCCACCGGAACGCGTCCGCGACGTAGCCGTCGCCCAGTTTCTGCTGGAACACCGAGGAACGGCGGGTGCCGTCGTCGTTGAACATCTCGTTCACGACGTCCCAAGCCCGGATCTTTCCCCGGTAGCGGCCCATTTCGATGGCTATGTGCCGTTGCGTCACCGACCGCAGTTCGCCGGCGCCGAGGTTGTTCACCCAGCCGGGCAGCTGGCTGTGCCAGACGAGCGTGTGCCCGCGCACGGATTTGCCGTTCCGCTGGGCGTAGTCGACGATCGCGTCCGCGCCCGACCAGTTGTACTGACCGCGGTTCGCTTCGACCACACCCCATTTCATCTCGTTCTCCGGGGTGACGTTGTCGAATTCGCGGGTGAGCACGGAACGGTAATCCGCTTCGTTCGCCAGGTGGTTCGCCGCGACGGCGCTGCCAACGTAGCGATTCGTGATGTCCTTCAACGGGCCGGCCGCCGACGCCGGAGGCGCCTGCAGAAGTGCCACTCCCGCCAGTACGGCCACCGTTGCCGAGAACGCTTTCATTGTCATCACTCCTGTTCCGGTCGATCGCGAAACTTTCCGAGCGAACTTGAAATCAGCCCTTCACCGATCCGGTCAGCCCGCCGACGATGCGCCGTTCGGCGAGCACGAAGAACGCGAGTGCGGGGATCATCGACAGCGCGGTGAACGCGAGCACACGCGCGGTGTCCTGGGAGTACTGGGATTGGAACGTCGCGACGCCGAGCGGCAGCGTGAAGTTCGCGGAGTCGTTGAACACCAGCAAAGGCAGCAGGTAGAAGTTCCAGCTGGTCACGAACGCGAGCACGGCGACGGTGGTCAGCGCGGGTGCCGACAGCGGCAGCAGGATCCGCCAGAAGAAGCCGAGCCTGCTCGCGCCGTCGAGTACGGCGGCGTCCTCGATCTCACCGGGGATCGCCCGCATGAACGGCCGCAGGATCACGATGGTGACGGGGAGCGAGAACGCCGCTTCCGGGATCGCCACGCCCCAGAAGCTCTCCAGCATCCCCAGCCGACGCAACCACAGGTACAGCGGCAAGGTCGCCACGCCGAGCGGGAACAGCAGGCCGAGCGTGAACAGGGTGTAGAAACCCTCGCGGCCCTTGAAGGTGTAGCGGGACAAGGCATACGCGGCCATCGATCCCAGTGCCACGGTCAGCGCCGTGGCGATCACCGCGATCAGCGCGCTGTTTCCCAGGAACGTCCAGAACGACGATGAGCCGAGGATCGCCGCGTAGTTGTCCCACACCCACGGGCCGGGCAGGCCGGCGGGCGAGGCGTTGATCTGCGCGGTGGTGCGGAATCCGCCCAGCACCACGAACAGCAGCGGCACCACGGTGATCCCGAGGACGGCGATCGCGGCGACGTAGCCGATCGGCGTCCCGGCGCGGCGCATCAGTCCACCATCCTGGTCAGCGCGCCGTCCGTGTCACGGCGCAACGCGAACCGCTGGTACAGCAACGCGAACACGAAGCAGATCACGAAGAGGATCACCGCGACCGCGCTGCCGAAGCCGAATTCGTAGCGTTTGAACCCATGGTCGACCAGGTACGTCGCCATCGTCGCCGACGCGTCGGCGGGACCGCCGAGGGTCATGATCCACACGAGGTCGAACAGCTGCAGTGAGCCGATCACCGACAGGAACACCCAGATCCGGATGGTCGGACCCAGCAGCGGCAGCACCACGTGCCGGGTGGTCTGCCAGGCCGACGCGCCGTCGAGCGCGGCCGCTTCCCGCAGTTCGGCCGGCACGCCCTGGAGCCCGGCGAGCAGCAGGATGATGCCGAAGCCGATGTACTTCCAGGTGATCACCGCGAACAGGGTGTAGAGCACGATCCCCGGGTCGGCGAGCCAGTGCTGGACCAGCCCGCCGAGGCCGATCCCGCGAATCATCTGGTCCACGAAACCGTTCGGCTGCAACATCAGCAGCCAGATCACCGCGGTGATCGCCTCCGACAGCACGTAGGGCGCGAACACCAGCGCCCGCAGCACCGCGCGGCCGCGTAGCTTCCGGTTGAGCAGCAACGCGAGCCCGATCGACAGCGGCAGCTGGATCACGAGGGACAGTCCCGCGATGATCAGGTTGTGCCCGATGGCGCCCTGGAACACCGAGCCGGACAGGGCGTCGGCGTAGTTGCCGAGACCGACGAAATCGTCCAGCGGGCCGAAACCGTTCCACTCGTAGAGGCTGTAGAACGCCGCGATCCCGATCGGGACCAGCACGAACCCGGTGAACAGCACCAGCGCCGGCCCGAGCAGGAACGTCAGTTCCAGCTTCTTGCGCGCTCCCGGCGCCCGCATCCGGGCAGCGGGTGCGGACGGCCGCGCCGCCGCCCGCACCCGCGTGGCCGTCGCCGTCACTTGTCGCCCGCCGCGGCCTTGTTCACCGCGTCGACGATGCCTTCCGGGGTGCCTTGCCCGGCGAAGAAGTTCGCCACGGCGTCGTTGAGCGCTGCCCCCACCGCGGTCGGGAACGCCTTGTCGAAGTACATCTGCAGGTACGGCGCCTTCTGCCCGTAGTCGAAGACGGTCTTCAGCGACTCGGTCTTGAGGGACTTCGCCGCCGACGCGGTCATCGGCAGCCCGGCGCCCTTCGCCGCGAGCTGGTTCTGCACCGGCTCGCTGCCGAGGTACCGCAGGAAGTCCGCGCACGCCTTGGCCGCACGGGTGGTACAGGAGAAGCCGTCGCCGCCGCCGAGCACCGCGGCGGGATCACCTTGCCCACCGGGGACCGCCGGGAACGGGAACCAGCCGACCTTCGAGTCGAGGTCCTTGTCCTCGGTGAGCGACGACATCGTGCCGGGCTCCCAGTCGCCCTGGAGTTCCATCGCCGCCTTGCCATTGGCCAGCAGCCCGGCCGAACTGCCCGCGCCCTGCTGCGCCGGTGTGCCGGTGAATCCGGGCTGGAACGGCTGGGTCGCCAGGAATGCCTGCAGGTCGCGGCCGGCCTTGGTCCAGCAGGGATCCTCGAGTTTCGCCGCTTTGACCGACTGCTTCAGCGTTTCCGCCGAGCAGGCCCGCAGCGCGAAGTAGTTCCAGTAGAACGCGTCCGGCCAGCGATCCTTGCCCCCGACCGCGATCGGCGTGAGACCCGCCTGCTTCAGCTTGGCGACGGCGGTGTCGAGTTCGTCCAAAGTGGACGGCGGCGCGGTGACACCCGCCTGCGCGAAAAGGTCCTTGCGGTACCAGAAACCGACGAAGTGCTGCTCCCACGGGATCCCGTACTGCTTGCCGTCGACCTGCCAGCTCTCGGCGAGTTTGCCCACCGAGGAGAGCCATTCCCCGGCCGGGCCGGTCAGGTCCGCGACCTTGCCCGAGGTGGCCTGCGAGGCCAGTTCGCCGCCGCCCCACGACTGGTAGACGTCCGGCGGTTCGTTCGACTGCAGGGCGAGCGGGACCTTGGTGGTGAACTCCTCGTTCTGCAGCGGCTGCCCCTTGATCGTCACCTCGGGATGCGCCTTCTGGTAGTCGGCGACGACCTGGGCCCAGATCGATTTGATCGGGTCGGTGGTGCCGTTGTGCCACCAGGTGAGGGTGACCGGACCGCTGGGCTCGGCCGCGGTCTCGGTGCCCCCTGAGCAGCCGGCGAGCGCGAGCGGGACGGCCGCCGCCAGCGCGGCGGCGGCGGGGATTCGGCGGTTCGAAAGCATGGTGAGTCCACTCCTGACGACTTCGGCCGAGTAGGACGGGGCGTGACTGCGCCCGGACTGGCGATGAGTTTGCGCGCCTGAAATTCCGATGTCAATCGTTGTCGATAACGTTTTACATGGCTAGTCTGACCGTATGCAGCCCAGTTCGAGGGTCACGATCCGTGACGTCGCGGCCCGTGCCGGCGTCTCCGTGGCCACGGTGTCCAAAGTGATCAACGACCGCTACGGCGTCGCCGCCGCGACCCTCGCGAAGGTCCGTGCGGTGATCGACGAACTCGGCTACGAGGCGAGCCTCGTCGCCCAGAGCCTGCGCAACCACAAGACGAACGTGATCGGGATCCTGGTCGCCGACCTCGAACCGTTCTCCACCGAACTGCTCAAGGGTGCGGCGGACGCCATCCGAGGCACCGGCTACGAACTCGTCGTCTACTCGGCAGGCGGCCGGACCGGAGATCCATCGGGCTGGGAAAAGCGTTATCTCTCACGGCTTTCCGGCACGCTGGTCGACGGCGCGGTACTGGTCACCCCGGTGGCTTCGCTGGAGGCCGTCCCCGGAACGCCGGTGGTCGCGGTCGACCCGCACACCGGCCCCTCGACGGTGCCCACCATCGATTCCGACAACCTGCGCGGTGGCCGGCTGGCGACCGAGCATCTGCTGGAGCTCGGCCACCGCCGGATCGGCTTCCTCTCCGGACGGCCGGATCTCGAATCGGCCGAGCTGCGCAAAACCGGGTACCTGCGGGCGCTCACCGCCGCCGGTGTCCCGATCGACGAGGACCTGATCCGGCTCGGCGCCTACGATCCGGAGATCTCCGCCCGGTCCGCCCGCGAACTGCTGACCAGCGCGGACCGGCCGACGGCGGTGTTCGCCGCCAACGACATCTCGGCGATCGCGACCGTCGGGGCCGCCGCGGAACTCGGCTTGTCCGTACCGGACGACCTGTCGGTGGTCGGTTTCGACAACGTCCCCGAGTCCGCGCTCTGCACCCCGCCACTGACCACAGTGGACCAGCCCATCCGCGAGATGGGCCACCGCGCCATCACCCTCCTGATCTCGCTGATCAGCGGGGAACCCGAGAAGGAAACCCACATCACCCTGTCCACGGGTCTCGTGGTGCGCCGCTCGACGCGTGCCCTCGGAACCACGACGAAGGGCGGACGGCCTTGACCACGCAGCCCAGCGCTTCACCCCGGCCCTGGCAGGACACCACCGCGGATCCCGCCGACCGCGTCCGCGCCCTGATGGACCGGATGACCTTGCGGGAGAAGCTCGCCCAGCTGTACGGCGTCTGGGTCGGCATCGACTCCGGCGGCGAGATGGCTCCGCATCAGCACGACTTCGCCGACGCGGAGCTGGACTGGGACGAACTGGTGCGGCACGGCATCGGGCAGCTGACCAGGGTGTACGGCACGCGGCCCGTCGATCCGGTGATCGGCGCGCGCAGCCTGGCGCGCTCCCAGCGGGAGATCGTCGGGAGCAGCCGGTTCGGCATCCCGGCGCTGGTCCACGAGGAGACGCTCACCGGTCTCGCCGCCTGGCAGGCCACGGTCTACCCGTCCCCGCTGTGCTGGGGAGCGAGTTTCGACCCGGATCTCGTGTACCGCATGGGGGCACGGATCGGCGGCACGATGCGGCGGTTGGGTGTCCACCAAGGACTCGCGCCGGTCCTCGACGTCGCACGTGACCTGCGCTGGGGCCGGGTCGAGGAGACCATCGGCGAGGATCCGCAGCTGGTCGGGACGATCGGCGCCGCCTACGTGGCCGGGCTCGAATCCGCCGGGGTGATCGCGACACTGAAACATTTCGCCGGCTACTCGGCTTCACGCGCCGGCCGCAACCTCGCGCCGGTGTCGATCGGCCCCCGGGAACTGGCCGACGTCCTGCTGCCGCCGTTCGAGATGGCGTTGCGCGCGGGCGCCCGATCGGTGATGAACGCCTACATCGACAACGACGGCGTCCCCGCCGCCGCGGATCCGGCATTGCTCACCGGCCTGCTGCGTGACACCTATGGCTTCGACGGAACCGTGGTCGCGGACTACTTCTCCGTGTCGTTCCTGTACAAACTGCACGGCGTCGCGGCCGATCGCGGTGAGGCCGCCGCGCAGGCGCTGACCGCCGGGATCGACGTGGAACTGCCCACTGTGGACTGTTACGGTGATCCGCTGCTCGACGCGGTGGAACAGGGCGCGGTCGATGCCGCCGTCGTCGACCGCGCCCTCGAACGGGTGCTACGGCAGAAATGCGAACTCGGCCTCCTCGACGAGGGCTGGGTGCCGGAGGTCCCGGACGAGATCGACCTCGATGATCCGGAATCCCGTGCGCTGGCAAGGGAAATCGTCGAACGCTCGATCGTGCTGCTGCGCAACGACGGTGTCCTTCCACTCTCCCCCGGCCACCGGATCGCCGTGGTCGGACCGCGGGCGCACGATCCCGGCGCGATGCTCGGCTGCTACTCGTTCCCGATGCACATCGGCGTGCATCATCCGGAAGTACCGTTCGGGGTGGCGGTTCCGACCGTGCTCGACGCGCTCCGCGAGGACCACGACGTCACCTACGCTCTCGGTTGCCCCGTGGTCGGCGGCGAGGACTCGGACATCGCCGAAGCCGTCGCCGCGGCCAAGGAAGCGGAGATCTGCGTCGCCGTCCTCGGCGACCGCGCCGGTCTGTTCGGCGGCGGGACCTCGGGTGAGGGGTGCGACACCTCGGACCTCGAACTGCCGGGACGACAGGAAGAACTCCTCGAAGCCTTGCTCTCGACCGGGACGCCGATGGTCCTGGTGCTCCTTTGTGGACGGCCGTACGAACTGTCGCGGCAGGCGGGCCGTCTCGCCGCGATCGTGTGCGGTTTCTACCCCGGGGAAGAGGGCGCGGCCGCGCTCGCCGGTGTCCTCAGTGGACGGGTCAACCCTTCCGGCAGGCTCCCCGTCGGCTTCCCCGGCGAGGAAGCGTCCCAGCCGTCGACGTATCTCACGGCCCCGCTCGGGCTGCGCAGCGAGGTCAGCACGGTCGACCCGACACCGCTGTTCCCGTTCGGGCACGGGCTTTCCTACGGCGCCGTCCGCTGGGACGACGTCACCGCGCCGGATCCCACGTGGCCGACGGACGGCCGCTGCCGGGTGCGGGTGACACTGAGCAACGACGGCGACCGCACCACGACGGAGGTCGTCCAGATCTACCTGCACGACCCGGTCGCGGAGGTCGCCCGTCCGGTCCAGCAGCTGATCGCGGCGAAGCGGGTCGACCTGGCCCCCGGCGCGACCGAGGTGGTCGAGATCGGCCTGCACGCCGACCTGACGTCCTATACCGGACGGGCGGGCAAGCGGATCGTCGAACCCGGCGACGTCGAACTGCGGATCGGGACGTCGAGTGCCCGGATCGTCGCGGCCGTCCCCCGCACGCTGACCGGTCCTCGCCGCGAGGTCGGCTTCGACCGGGTCATGGCAGCGGATTTCTCCTGAGCCGGGCGGTGGGGTTGGTGGTGTGAAGGCTCCCTTCGCTGCGTCTGATGAGGCGAAGGACGCTTTCGGCCCACTGAGGTCGTGATCGGGACGTTTGAGGCGCGACTGTGTGGACTTCACGGTCACCAGACACCTGGCCGGAGGGGTTGCGAAAGCCACTGGTGAGCGGGTCTGCCGCGGCTCGGGCTGTAGTGAAGGCCTCCTTCCCTGCTCTCAAGGTAGGGAAGGAGGCCTTCACGGACCTGCGATCCCGCCCCACCCGCCGCCGGTGGCCTGGGAGTACATGAAGGACCCCTTCCTGTACCTAGGCGCAAGGAAGGGGTCCTTCATGTACTGGGGCGGCCCGAAGCACTCACGACCATCCAGCGACCACGTCGCGACACCCACCGGCCTCACGAGCCGAGCCGCACCGGAGAGCTCAGCCGAACAGCTGTACGTGCAGCGAGAACGCGGTCGCGATCTCCGCCTGCGCCCAGAACCGATGGTAGGTGAACGTCGGTGCGGCCCCACCATCCAAATAGGACTGCACCTTCGGCCACTGCGGATCGTCCCGGTAGAACGACCGGATGGACAGGAAGTCCGCGCCCGCGGCGAGCGGGTCGCCGTTGGGCATCGTCCCGGTCCAGCCTGGCGGCAGGTACACACCTTCACCAGTGGCCGGGTCGTACTCGTCGTCGAACCGGTTGTAGTCCGTCCGCGTTTCCGGGACCGCGATGCCGATCGAGTCGGTGTGCGCGAGCATCGCGTCGAGGAGTCCCTCGCCGACCGTCCGCGCTTCCGCGTTTCCGGACCTGGCGGCGTAGTTCAGCAGGATCTTCGAGTACGACGCCGCGACGCCGACGTCCTGGCTGTGGTTCAGCACCCGGACCCGCAGGTTCGCGTTGGTCCCCGGCGTCGCCGGGTTCCACGTATCGGGTTTGCCGGTCCATTCCAGGTCGGACGGGATCCGGAACTCCCCGCCGGAGCCGACCGTCGTGTTCGCGATCGCCCACGGTACCCACTTGTCGAGAATGCGTTTCGCCCGTGCGTCGCCGGTCAGCTGGTACAGCGCGGCGACCCGCTCCAGGCCCCACGCCTGGAACCCGAACCACCTGTTGGACGGCGGGTCGTGCCAGACGGGCTGCTGGTCGTAGTACATCCCGTAGAACGTCGATGAGCCCGCGGGCGGCGCGGCGTACTGGCCGTCCCAGCTGTTCGTCGCGCCACCCGCGATGCCACCGTCGGCGGACTGCAACCATTGCAGGAACTCCAGTTGCCGGTCCAGGCTTTCCGCCCAGTCCGCCGCGCCGGTCGCCGAGACCGGCTTCAGCGCCGGGTCGTTGGCGAGCGCGTGTGCGGCGAGCGGGTTCTGGTAGCCCTGGTGGGCCGCGCCGTCACCGATGCGCCACGCCCAGCCGGCGGACGTGTCGGTCGCGCCACCCCACGCGTAGTACCACGACATGAGGTAGTGCGAGCTGTTCTTGCCGCTGCCCGCCGGGCAAGTGCTCGGGCCGACACAGTCGCCGATCTTCTTGAAGTACTTGTCGAACATGGCGTACCGCAGATAGTCGCCCATCTTCGACGCCTTCTTCACCACACCGGCCACCGCGGCCCCCTTGCCCTGCGCGGTCGCCCACTGGTTGGCGAGGTGCGCCACCTGCACGGCCCGCGCGTCGGCGTCGGGCGCGTTGGTGTACTTCCACTGCTTGGCATAGGTGGCGTCCTTGGTGAACAGATCGAGGAACCCGTTCGGCCCGCCGTGCGCGAACGTGTCGCAGGAAGGCTGCGGGATGGTCTCCCACACCGACTCGCTGGACCCGCGCTGGTAGGTGTTGATGTACGCGGGCGCGGTGGTGCCGTCACCACAGCGGCCGAAGCCGTAGGTGTTGTCGACGTCCAGCAGCCAATGCATGCCGTAGACGTCCGGCGTGCCGTAGGCGGCGCGCAGTTCACCCGCGATCGGGTCGGACCCGACCGGGACGTTGCCGTCCAGCACCGCCGGGTACCGGTCCATCCTCGGATGCTCCGGCGCGTACGTCGCCGGGTCGGCGGCGTTGTACTTGTCGTTGGTGGGCTGGTCGGCGTGCGCCGGGATGATGAACTTCTCCATCGACGCCCACGCCTGGTTGAACGGCGTCCAGTCACCTTCGAGCTGTCCGTACGCGGCTTCGAGCCACAGGTAGTAACTGAACGCCTCGGACGTGGTCTGGTGCCCGTGGTCCGGAGCCTCGACCAGCAGCGTCTCCACCGAGTGGTACGGCACGAGCAGCCCGTCGAAATTCCGGAAGTAGCCGCTGTCCGCGTCCTTGATCTTGTGATACTGCTCGAGGAAGGCGGCCCGGTAGTCCGACGCGGACGCGTCGATCTCCGCCACGTCGAGCGTGGCCGCGGTGAGGCCGGATCCGGTGATCGAGAACGCTGCGGTGGCGAGTGCGCCGCCGTTCGCGGCCGAGGCGATCGTCACCGGTTTGGCCGTGTTCCAGCTGTTCTGGTCGAAAGTGAGGGTCGCGGGCGTGGCCGTGAGATCGGCGCTGCCCGTCGTGCGTGCCACGTTCAGCGTGACCGGTCCGGTCGGCGGAGTCGCGAGTTTCACGTCCACGGTGGCCGAGGTCCCCTGCCGGACGCGAACGGTCGACGGGGTGGCGATGACCGACGGCGCCGCCAGCACCCGCACCGCGACCGGCGCGGAAACCGTTGCCGCACCGAGGTTGTCGATCGCCCGCGCGGTGACCGAATACTCCCCCGCCGTCGCGCCGGTCCAGGTGTACTCGAACGGGGCGCTGGTGTCGGCGCCGAGCCGGGTGGTCCCGGCGTAGAACTCCACCGACGACACCGAACCGTCGCTGTCACTGGCGGACGCGGCCAGTTCGATCGGCGTCGGCACGGCGAACGTCGCGTTGTTGACCGGCTTCGTGAGCCGCACCGCCGGGCCGCTGTTCGGACCGGCGCAAGTGATGCCGTTGACCTTGAAGTCGACCGGCGACCGGTTCGCGGCCCCGCTCTTTCCCGCGTTGAAGCCGAATTGCACGGTAGCGCCGGGGTTGATCGCACGCTGCCAGTCCGCGCCGCGGACGCTCACCGCGCCACCGGACTGCGTGTGCGTGCCGTTCCACAGCTGGGTGATCCGCTGTCCGTCGGCGAAGGTCCAGGTCAGATTCCAGTCGGGGATGACGTCGGCGCCTTCGTTGCGGATCGCCACAGTCGCACCGAAACCGTTGTCCCATTCACTGCTGATTTTGTACGTTGTCGTACAGGACACCTCGGCCGCCGCGGCCGTGGGTACGGCACCGGCGGTGACCGCTGCCGCGAGCGCCACGGTGGTGGCCAGCGCCGTACTGGGACGCGCTCTCATCGAGCGCCCCGGTGGTCGTGATCTCACAGGTCCTCCTCGGTTGTGATCCGGCGATTTTCGGAGTAGAGCTGAAAAGCATGAGGCGACTCGCCACCACTTTGCTGATCTCCGCCGGAATACTCGCGGGTTGTTCCGCGCCGGCGCCGAAGGCCACCGCGGGTGCCGAGGCACTCGGCACGCGATTGACCACAATGGACGATCTTGTCGATTGGATCCGTGAGAACGCAGGCGATTGCGCCGACGTTTCCCGCCGGGATCCCGCGGAGCTGCGCACGTTCGTCGGGCCGGACATCGCCGCCCGCTTTCAGCCGCATGTGGCCGAATGGGCCACCTGCCGGGTTTCCCCGGAATTCCCGGTCGTCGGACTCTTCCTGTTCGCCGGCGACGAGCAGCGGCGTTTCCAGGAATCCTGGCAGTCGGCGATGACGGCGGGCCGGATCGCCGACGGACCGGCCTTCGCCTTCGGTAACGGGTTCGCGATCTCCGCGGGATTTCTCGGTGTCGGCGAGCTGGGACTGTATTACTTCAGATGCGGCTCCCTTGATCCTCGAGTGCATCAGGTTCCCGCGGACGTCGCGGGCTGCGTGTTCGCCAACCCGGAGCACGGGCACCACTGAGCCGGACGCTACGGGCTGGAGCAGGTGAGTTCCGGCGCGGCCGCACTCCCCGTCGCGGTGGCGGTCAGGCCGAACGAACGGGTGGTACCCGCCGCTATCGACCCGTTCCACTCCGCGTTTCGCACGGTGGCGCGAGTGCCGGCACCGTCCATGGCGAGTGTGCCGTTCCAGACGCTCGTGATCGTCTCCCCCGCCGGGACGGTCCAGCCGACCCGCCAGCCGGACAGTGTCGCCGCGCCCGGGTTGGTGACGGTCACTTCCGCTTGGTAGCCGCCGTTCCAGGTGCCGGTCTTCGCCAACGTGGCCGTGCACGCGCCGTTCGGCGGCTCGCCGGGATCGGGCGGATCGTCGACCACGCCGACCCCGGTGACCTCGCCGTTGCCGCCGTCGAACACGACGTCAGAGCAACCGTAGAACGTCTCGGCGCTGTCGGATCGCTTCCACACCGAGTAAATGACGTGCTTGCCCGACTTGGCCGACGGGAAGTTCCCGGTCCACTTGTACTGGCCGTCGACGCTGCCGACGTTGCCGCTCACCTGCGGATGGTCGGCCGTGAGGAAGGGCTGGTCCTCGAGGTCGTCCCAACGCAGTTCGCGGCCGGGGTCGTATCCGTCCTTGGTCACGTACAGGTAGAACCAGCCGGGGTGGGCGGCCCACGCGTTGTAGGAGAAGCCGAACGACGCGCCCGCCGTCAGATGCGTCATCGGCCAGTTCCCGGTGCGGTCGTAGCCCGCGAAACTCGGATTCCCGCCCGAGCAGAGCTTCCCGTCCGGGATGAATCCCCTGGTCCGGCCCGCGCCGTCCGAACGAAGCACGGAGAACCAGTTGTAGAGCGAGTTCTCCCCGCTTTGCCCCACGGCCGCCTTACAGGCCGAGTTCTTCGGCACGATGTTGCCCTGCGGGGTCAATCCGTCCTGCCAGCAGAAGAAAGTCCTGCTGCCCGGTTTCATCATCGCGCCGTGTGCCGACGCCGGTGGTGCGTTCAGGGTCGCGGTCACGAAGCACGCCGCCATCGTCGTGACGGCGGCCAGGATCGCGGTCATGGCCTTTCCGTATCGCATAGCGCCTTCTTTCCGACCTTGCTGGGAGCGCTCCCAGCGTTGGCACCTTAGCGCGACTCGAATAGCGAAGACACAGGCCGAACGAGTGAGAATGGTTTGGTACCAGTGATTTCAGAGCGCACTCTTCCCCGCGACACGAGATCGGGCTAGATTATGGGAGCGCTCCCAACAGTCGGCCTTCGAAAGGATCACGACGTGGTGATCGACATTTGGCGTGTACTGCTGTCCGCCGGACTCGTCGCGGGTTTCGCGGTCGTTCCGCAAGCGTCGTCCTCGGCCGCGGAGGGGGCCGCCGAGTACGAACGGATCGTGAACGGCGACTTCTCGGCGGGCGGTGTCGAACCTTGGTGGGCGGGCGCGAACACCCGCGCCTCGGTGACCGGCGGGGAGTACTGCGTCGATGTCACCGGCGGCACGGCCAACGGGTACGACGCCTTGTCCGGTCAGAACGGCGTGCCGTACGAGGCGGGTCAGTCCTACACGATGAAGTTCGACGCGCGGGCGGTCGTCGAACAGCGGATCTCCGCGGTCGCGGGTGAGGCCGTCGACCCGTACCGGCAGCTCGCGCGCACCGACGTGACCGTCACCCCCGCCAAGCAGACCTTCACCCTGACCTTCCAGTCCACAGTGGACTTCCCGGCGGCCGGCAACGGTCAGTTCGCGTTCTGGTTCGGCGGACAGTCTTTCGACAACACCATCTGCGTCGACAACGTGTCCCTCGTCGGCGGCGTGCTGCCGCCACCGGGAGTGGAACCGGCGGGGCCGCTGCGGGTGAACCAGGTCGGTTACGTACCCGGCCTGCCCAAACAGGCGAGCCTCGCGACCGGGTCCGCCACCCCGCTGACGTGGACGCTGCGGGATGGCGCGGGCACCTCCGTCGCCACCGGCCAGACCACTCCGAAGGGCCACGACGCCGCATCGAACGAGAACGTCCACGTCATCGACTTCTCGTCCTACGACCGGCCGGGCGGCGGCTACACGCTGAGCGTCGGCGCCGACGTGAGCCACCCGTTCGACATCTCCGCGAACGCCATGACCGGGCTGCGGTCCGACTCGCTCGCGTTCTTCTACCACCAGCGCAGCGGCACCCCGATCGAAGCCCGGTACGTGGGCGCCGAGTACGCGCGGCCCGCCGGACACGTGAACGTGGCACCGAACCGAGGGGACGACGACGTACCCTGCCGGGCCGGTCTGGAGTGCGGGTACACCCTCGACGTGCGCGGCGGCTGGTACGACGCCGGCGACCACGGCAAGTACGTGGTGAACGGCGGCATCGCCGCGTGGCAGCTGCAGAACGCCTACGAGCGTGCCGCGCTGCTCGGTGACAAGACGGCGCTCGGCGACGGCACGCTGGCCATTCCCGAGCGGTCGAACGGCGTGCCGGACGTGCTCGACGAGGCGCGGTGGGAACTCGAATTCCTGATGAGCATGCAGGTTCCCGACGGGCGGCCGCTGGCGGGGATGGCCCACCACAAGATCCACGACGAGCAATGGACCGGCCTGCCCACCCTGCCGCACGAGGACGCCCAGCCGCGCAGGCTGTCCGCGCCGAGCACGGCGGCGACCCTGAACCTCGCTGCGGCGGCGGCACAGGCCTCGCGGCTGTGGGCGCCCTACGACGCCGCCTTCGCGGCCCGCGCGCTTTCAGCCGCGGAGAAGGCGTACGCGGCGGCGAAGGCGCATCCCGGCATGATCGCCGACCCGGCCGACGGCACCGGCGGCGGCTCGTACAGCGATCCCACGGTGACCGACGAGTTCTACTGGGCCGCGGCCGAGTTGTACGTGACCACCGGCCGCTACCGCACGGACGTGACGAATTCACCGCTGTTCGGCGGAAAGAGCTTCAACGCGCGCGGATTCGACTGGGGAGCCACCGGCGCGCTCGGTGACGTGTCCTTGGTACTGACACCGCGCGAGGTGCCCACGGCGGCGATCCGGTCCGCGATCGTCACGACCGCGGACGCCCACCTCGCGACCATGGCGTCCGCCGGGCATCCGGCGCCGTACCGGACCGGCGACGGCGGCTACGAGTGGGGATCGAACGGCCTGGTCGCCAACAACGGCATGGTGCTGGGCCTCGCCCACGACCTCACCCACGCGGCGAAGTACCGGGACGGCGCCTTCGCCACGATGGATTACCTGCTGGGCCGCAATCCGGTCGGCTTCTCGTATGTCTCCGGCTGGGGCGATCGGCCGGTGCGCAACGTGCACCACCGGCACTGGGCGAACCAGCTCGCCCCGTCGCTGCCGACAGCGCCGCCCGGTGTCCTGTCCGGCGGGCCCAACAGCGCGTTGCAGGATCCGGTCGCGCAGCGGCTGCTGCCCGGTTGCGCGCCGCAACGGTGCTGGGTCGACCACATCGAGGCGTACTCGCTCAACGAGGTCACGGTCAACTGGAACTCGGCGTTCGCTTGGCTGTCGAACTGGGTTGCCGAGCATTCCGCCCCGCCGCCGGCCGCGGCGAGCTGCCAGGTGACGTACACGGCCTCGACCTGGCAGACGGGCCTGACCGGGGCGCTCACCGTGAAGAACACCGGCACGACCGCGTGGGACGGCTGGGCCCTGACGTTCGCGTTCGGCGACGAGGAGCGGATCTCGCAGGGATGGAACGCCGCGTGGAGCCAGACCGGCGCGGCCGTCCGGGCGGGCAACGCTTCGTGGAACGCCCGGATCGCCCCGGACGCGTCGGTGTCGATCGGCTTCAACGCGGACAGCACGGGCACGCACCGGTCGCCGGCGGAGTTCGCGGTCGACGGCGACCGGTGCGCGCCCTAGTGGCCCGGGTGAACGTCAGGGCCGGGGTGTCTGGCCGGGACGGAGCGTGTCCCCGCAGGACCGCAGATGCGCGACCGAGTTGGCCGCGACGACCTTCTGGGTCTCGGTGGTGACGTAGCGCTGTGCCGCGGCGAGAACCGCGGGATCGCGCACGAGATCCTTGCGCACCCACACCCCGACGTCACCGAACGCGGACGGGTCACGAGGGCTGCGGTAGAGCACTTCGTACTCCTGCCCGAACCGTTCGTCCTGGGCGAAGCCGAGCGTGGTGTCCCAGGTGCCGACGAACGAGATCAGCTCCGGCCTGAGCTCGTCGAAGACGTAGCGGCGCTCTCCGGCGAAGTCGGCGGTGCTGAGGTAGTCGGCGATGACGCGGTCGGCGAGACCGGCGAGGTCGACCACCTGGAGCCTGCTGACCAGCGCCATCCCGCCGAGGTCGATCACGCCGATCTTCGCCGAGCCGGGCAGCTTGAGGAGATCCGCCACGCCGTTGGTCACCCTGGCGTCGCGCTCGACCACGCTGCAGAACGGCGTCTTCGGGACGGCCTGGTAGCTCTTGCCCTGGGTGTGGAACCCGCTGATCGACGACGCCGTCGCGACGACGAGCGTGACCGTCAGCAGGATCCGGCCTCGGATACGCGCGTTCCGCAGGGTCTCGACGATCACGACCGCGCCGCCGAGCGCCCCCAGCGCCCAGATCGGGGTCGCGAACCGAAGCTGCCCCATCCAGTCGGCCTGGAGGACGCAGAAGGCGATCACCGACAACGCGAACGGGACCAGGAGCGCGACGACGCCCGCGCGGAGTTTGGACGGCTTCTGCATCACCAGCGCGAGGCAGACGATCGCGACCGCGACCAGCAGCCAGCCCGCGTACTGGAGGACCGTCCCCGCCTTGGCGACGTCCGTGATGGCCGGGAGCGGCTGCGCCTTGGCGATCGCCGTGTTGGGCAGCAGGCGCCCGTACTCGATCCAGCGGAACAGCAGGTAACCGCCGAAGGGGACGACGAACCCGGCGGCGGACAGCAGCACCGCCCGGATGGCGGGAGGCACGCCGCCACGGCGGGTGAACAGCGCGACCACGATCGGGAACGCGGCCGCGTAGATGACCCCGTCCGGACGGCTCAGCCCGGCGAGGGCGGCGAGCGCGCCTGCCGACATGGCGATCTTCGCGGTCAGGAGCGTGCCGGAGTCGACGCCGCACAGGATGACCACGGCGAGAGCGGTGACCATGAGGGCGTAGACCGAGTTCTCCAGACCGGAGAAGCACCAGATGACGAACGAGGGATTGACCGCGAGAGCCGTCCCGGCGATCAGGGTGACCAAGGCAGGCCGGGGCGTCAGGCGCTTCGCTCCGACGTACACCAGTGCCAGGATGGCCATGCAGCAGAGCAGCGCCAGTCCCTTGGGGAACAGGACGTAATCGGGGATGCCGAAGATCGTGCCGTGGTCGAACAGGCCGAGCAGCTTGCCGAGGGCCAGCAGCGCCATCCACACCGGGTTCGAGAAACCCTCGACGGGCTCCACTCCAGGCTGGAGCACCGGCCCGAAGCCGTCGGCGAGGTTCCGGGAGTAGGCGAACGTGATGGCCGCGTCGTCGATCATCCAGTTGCCGTAGAAGCTCGCGTGGACGGCGATCAGCACCGTGCCGACGATGACCGAGAAGGAGGCTCCCAGGATCCCCCGGCGCGTGGGCGCCCGGCCATCGCCTCTCGGTCTGTCCTCGTCGCGGCCCGGATCCGCCACCGACGGCGGATCGGTCAGATGAACGCTACACACGTGTTACTCCCCATGCTTTGTCCGACAATCCGGCAACGGAGCCACGGACCGCAGCGTCCAGCTCATCCAGCACGGATTGCCCGAGAAACCCCAGTGTTCTCAACAGATGATCCGCCGACACAGCGTCGAGCCGATGATCATCACCCAGAATCAGGATTCTACAGCACGGGAAAACGATCTCTCGCCCCAGCACCGTGAACATCAATTCACACGTGTGTATTCGGTGTTACTCAAGGGCCTGGTGGAAAATCACCGTCCAGCGACCGTGTCACCTCGGTCGATCCCTGGTAGAAACGGTGCCGAACCAAGATCGTCAAGCCTTGGACTCCGAGAAGGGAACGCCATGCCCGAGCCCCGCCGAGCTCACGTCTCCGACCACGGCACGATCGTCGAATGCGTACAGGAATGGTGGGGCGATTCGCGCACTCCCGCTCAGGCTCGCGAACTTTCGCTTTTACTTCCCAAACTGTTCCTGCAATTCTTCTCCAGCACGAGCCTGATCCTGGAGGACGAGGCGGGAATCAGGGCATTCCTCGTCGGCTTCCACGCACCGGACAACGCCACCGAGGCGTACATCCATTTCGTGGGAGTGGATCCGAACCTTCGTGGCCAGGGAACGGCCCGCCGCCTGTATACCACTTTCTTCGAGCGCGCCGCCGAGGCGGGCCGCACGGAAGTCCGCGCGGTCACCTCGCCGGGCAACACCGGATCCATCGCCTTTCACCGGGCCATGGGGTTCACGCTCGAAACCGGCGACCGAGTGGCCGACGGCCTCCCCCTGCACAGCGACTACGACGGCCCCGGCCAGGACCGGGTGTGCTTCCACCGGAAGCTCACCCGCTGACCACCGATCAGGTCCCCTCGACGACGTGGACCGAGTTGACGCCGATGTTGCAGCTGACGTGGTGGTCGATCCGGTACCACTCATTCTGCGGCGGGTAGTGCCAAATCGTGTCGTACGTTCCGCCGAACGTACAGTCCACCCGCAGCTTCCACTTCGCCGGAATGGGCGCCCAGCAGACTCCCCACGCCCGGTAGCTCGAGTTGTAGCCGGTGTCGCAGGTCATCCCGTACACCGGCGTGACGAAGCCGGCCTGGGCGGGCGCGGCGGCCGCGACCATGACGCCGCCCGCCACCGCCGTCGCGGCGACCACGCCCCCGATCCTCCGAATGCTCTTTCGCATGTTTCTTCCCTCCGTGCGGCAAATATGGCCGAATGAGACAAGAAAGGACGATATTGTCCTCGGCGCACATTTGACGAGTTCGAAGGGATCGTCTAAGGGACCACGGAAACTGCCTTTTGGGGCGAGAGGAACTATCCGTAGATGGAGGCGGCCCATTCCGGGTGGTCGATGAACGGGTTGCGATTGTGCTGGAACCGGTCGTAGATGACCTGGTTGCGACGCTGCTCGGCGGCGTCGGGCGGGTCCTGGGTGTTCCAGCTCAGCAGGACCGAGAGGCGGCCGATGTTGGGTTTGGAGCCGTTGCCGACGGCGTCGTTGGGTTCGAGATCGGCGAACCCGTCGGTGCCGTCGTAGCGGACGGCCATGTACAGGATCATGCGGGCCACGTCGCCCTTGACCGCGTCCCGCGGCTCGAACGAGTCGTCGTCGGTCGAACTCCCGGGCGCCTCGCCGACCGGCGAGCCACCGGCGTCGAAGTCCTTGTTCCCGCGGGTGCTGTTGACCGACACGTCCTCCGCGCGCAGATGGTGCAAATCGGTACCGGGTCCGACGGCCGTGCCGAAGTCGCCGTGCGACTTGGCCCAGACATGCTCGCGGTTCCAGTCGTCGACCTCGCCGCCGTTGGCGGCCTTCGCCTGCGAGCGGCC
The DNA here is from genome assembly GCF_046549005.1 of Amycolatopsis sp. lyj-108. Taxonomy (NCBI): domain Bacteria; kingdom Bacillati; phylum Actinomycetota; class Actinomycetes; order Pseudonocardiales; family Pseudonocardiaceae; genus Amycolatopsis; species Amycolatopsis sp. lyj-108. The sequence continues at coordinate 135,750 of NZ_JAJPWQ010000003.1, forward strand.
GCTGTAGAGCAGCACGACGTTCGCCGGGTCGGCCGGGTCCTCGTCGGTGGCCCTGATCCCGTCCCACACCTGTTCGTAGGTCAGTTTGGTGTTGGTGCTGATGATCCCGTGCAGTGCCGCCTTGAGCTCCGGCCCGGTCTTGCCCAGCGCGTCCTGGTAGTAGTCGTCCGCGGCGGTGGACGGCCCCGCCATGGTCGGCGCCGCGAACGCGATCCCCGCCGCGGCGCCGAGTGCGAGAACGAGAGAGATACGACGGGTTGGCTGCATGGACAAGGTCCTCTCCCCAGAGGCGCCGACCCGGATCGTCGTCTGCTCGGCCACAACCCCGGCAACGCACTAGTCGTCTAGTTGGAAAAATACTGTCATGGGTGTCAATAGCCACCACTCCGCCGGTCGACATCCGCGGTCGTCCGCGCGACAATCGTCGTCCTGATCCGGACTCACTGGAGGGCCGCGTGACTGGGCTGGACGAGCAGATCCGCGGCTGGATCGCGGCACCGAAGTTCTGGCACCTGGCCACGGTGAACGGGGACGGCTCACCCCAGGTGTCCGCCATGTGGATCGACCTCGAAGGCGACCACATCGTGTTCAACACCGCCGTCGGCAGGGTCAAGGAAGAGAACCTGCGCCGCGATCCCCGCGTGTCGCTGTCCTGCCTGGACACGGACAACCCCTACGACCGCGTCGTGATCCACGGCCGGGCCGTCGAGTTCGTCGAAGGCGACGAGGCGGATCACTGCATGGACCGGCTGGCGAAGAAGTACGTCGGAACCGACCGCTTCGAATGGCGGATCCCGGGCGAACGGCGGGTCAAGGTGCTCGTCGAGCCGACCCGCGCTCGCCACGTCGTCGGCGTCGAGCCCTTTCGGCCGGGAAGGCTCGAACCAGGCACACAGGCGTGACGTCTCGCTTCGATACCCGAGCGGTGCAACCGGCGGAGCGGCCCGCTACGTCCTCGGCGCATGAGATGGATCGCAGCGTGTCTGCTGCTGCTGGCGGGATGTGGCATCGGCAAGGGTACGGCGGAGCTGGAGGCATTCGCGGGACTCAAGGGCTCGAGCACCCGGTTGACGGGCCTGCGGCCAGTGGAACTCGGAACGGCCCCTGCCGAGGAGTTCCAGCGAACCCTGGAACGCGCCAAGCTGACGAACCTGGACGAAGTTCGTGGGGCTTTGTCGTTCGTCCCGCCTGCCGACCGGCGCGGTTTCGCCTTCGTCTTGCCGGGCTGCGCCGAGGACGGCGCAGAACTGACCGTCGAGCGCGACACGCTCACCGCGGAACTCACCGGCGGGGAGAACGTCAACTGTGCCCAGGCGAACTATTTCCTCGCCGTCTTTTCCGTCGAACGCGACTCGGTGTCGCCGACACCGACGTTGTCGACGACACCGCGCTAGGCCGTGTCCTGCAAGTCATGTTCGCGGCCCCCCGGTGACTGTGTGGATTTCGGGTCATCCAACGCACCAAAATCCACACGGTCAGCGACGGCCCTCACTCGACACCAAAGGTCCCCCGCTCCCTTTCCACAGATCAGCACGTCAAGCGATACTTACCGGACACCGCGCTAGGCCGCGAGCGTTCAGCCGCGCTGCGGCTCGGCGATGGGCTCCGGCAGCGTGAGGGCGGTATGGGCCGGTCGCCCGGTTCCCGGCACCGAGGCGGTCAGGCCACGCAGCCGGCTGTCGCGTCGCGCGAGGGCTTCGGCGGTGACCGGGAAGAGCGCCGCGTCGCCCACGCCGACCTGTGCTTGGTTCACCTCGACGAATCCCCGCGTGTCGTCTTCGTAGGCGGCGAACGCGGCGGTGTGGTCACGGTGGACGGCCAGTGCCCTGGCGAGCATGTAGGCACCTACGAGGGCGAGGCTGGAACCCTGCCCGGTCAGGAACGACGGCGCGTAGGCGGCATCGCCGACCAAGGCGATCCGGCCGCTGGACCAGCGCGGCAGGTGGATTTGGCTGACGGTGTCGAAGAACAGGTCGTCCGCGTCGCGCATCGCGGTGACCATGGCCGGGATTTCCCAGCCGTCGCCGTCGAAGGTCGCGGCGACGAGGTCCAGTTGCGCTTGGGGATCGCGGAGCACCTCATACGGTGGCTCGGGGCGAGCGGCGACCAGGAAACCGTGGATCCGCTCGCTGCCCTTGACCGCATAGAGCGCCGCCCCGCGGCCGGGCACGTTCCAGAGCACACCTTCTCGCGACAGGCCGAACTCATTGGGCATCGTGAATCCGGCGAAGCAATATCCCAGGTAACGGTGATAGGGGTGTTCGGGCCCGAAGACGAGTTCCCTGGTTCGCGAGTGCAGTCCGTCGGCACCCACGACCAGATCGAACGCGCGCCGTGTTCCACCGCGGAAGGTGACTTCGACACCGTTCTCGTGTTGTTCGAGCGCGTCGATGGAATCGTCGAACACGTACTCCACGTCGTCGCGGGTGGCTCCGTACAGAATCTCCGCCAGATCACCACGCCGCACCTCGACATCGCTCCCCTCGACTCCGCCGACCACCGTCTGCGGATGCACCGACGCCACCTCTCCGCCGGTGGAATCAAGGAAGGTCAGCAAACGCGTCTCGATATGCGCTTCATGGAGCCGCGGTAGGATCCCCATCCGGCCGGCCACCTCCAGCGCGGTGCCACGGACGTCGATCGGATATCCGCCTCCTCGCAGTCCGCCTGCCTTCTCCACCACCGTCACCGAGAACCCGTACCGCCGCAACCAGAATGCGACGGCCGGTCCGGCGATGCTCGCGCCGGAGACGAGGACCGTTCCTTTTGCCGTGTTCATTTCCGTTCTCCGATTCCGTCAAAGAGGCGCCGGTGAGGGCGTTTTATGGTTATGTGGCGACTTTCGCACCAGCAAGACGACGAGTACCGCGGCGATCGCGAAGGCGACGGAAGCGATCGTGATGTAGGTGAAGACACCCGTTCCCGAATTCACGGTTTCGCCGCCGACGGACACGGTGGTCGACTTGAGCACCGCCGCGCCCACGAAATCCAGCACCACCGATCCGATCGCGATGACGACCATGACCAGGCTGGAGACGATGCCCTGCCGTTCGGCGGGCGCCAGGCCGCCCGCCAGGTTGAAGCCGGAGGTTCCGAGCACGCCGACCGTGAAACCCAGCAGGAAAGCGAAGAACACCGCGACCGGGAACTGGGAGACGCCGAGGAACATCCCGATGGTTCCCACGGTCCCGAGTGCGATCCCACCCGCCAGGGTCATCGCCGGCCCGACGCGAGTGGCGAGTGCCCCGGCCGCCGGACCGCCGATCATGACGCCGATACCGGGCGCCGCGAGCAGCAGTGCCAGCGTTCCCTGGCCCGCCAGTCCGTATCCGAGCCCCTGTCCCGCCGAGACATCGCTGACCAGCGGGATGAGCTGGAGCATGCTCTGGTACGAACCGGTGCTGAGGACGAGCACGAGCAGGGTGAGTGCCAAAGGCGCGCCGAGGTTCCGGATGTCGATCAGCGAATCGGGCTTCCGGCTCGAGACCAGGAACCACCTGGCCAAGGCCGCGACGCCGCCGATCAGGAGGACCATCGGGCCGACGGCGAACCAGCCGAACTCCGAGCCGAGGCTGACATAGCCGAGCACCCCGGCCAGGCCGCCGCCGAGGAGCAGTGCACCTCCGACGTCGATCCGGCCCGGTGTCCTGAGCACGGATTCGGGAATGACGCGGCGCACGCAGATCGCCATCGCGATGGCGACGACGGCCGATACGACGAACAAGATCTGGAAGCCGAACTCCGCGGCCAGTTTCTCGGTGAGGAAGCGGGAACCGATGTTGAGCACAGCGGATCCGGAGGTCACGATGCCCACCACGACCATCGCGATCCGGGGCGCGCAGATCTCCCTGACGATCGCGACGGAGAGGAACAGGGCGGCCACGGCCGACCCTTGCAGCAGGCGTCCGGGCACGAAGACCCAGATATTCGGGGCCACCGCGCAGATGAGCGCGCCGGCGCAACTGAGCAGCAAGGTCAGTACGAGCACCTTGCGTTTGCCGTGCACGTCGGCGCTCTTGCCGAGCAGCGGCGCCCACATCACGCCTGCCAGCATCGCGCTGGCGTTGAGCCACGCCGCCTGATCGGTGCCGAAGTGGTCGAGCATTTCCGGAAGGACGAGCAGCGGCGCCGTGATGGCCGTGTCGACCATGAAGTTGACCAGGACCAGGACGGCCACGAGGCCGATGAGCCGCCTGTTCCATCTCGTATGCGGTCCTGCGCCGGGATTGCCGATCCTGCTCTCCTGCATAGAGGACTCCTTGTGCGGGATGGAGGAAAGGCGGCGTATCCGCCTCAAAAACTACACTACACGGTGCAGTTTTCTACGGCTGAGAATACGATGAGAACATGGCGACCCCGAGAGCGACCGCGCGGACACCGGGCAGGCGACTGCAGGCCGAGGCCAAGCAGGCGGCCATCCTCGACGCGGCCGAGGTGTTGTTCGTGTCGGACGGATACGAACTCACCAGCGTCGACGCGATCTCGGCGCGGGCCGGGGTGTCCAAACGCACCGTCTACGACCACTTCGGCGACAAGCAGACCCTCTTCCGCAGCGTCCTCGGCCGCGCCAACGACGCCGTGGTCGCGACCGTGCGCAAGGCGATCGACGAAGAACTCACCGACGACAGGGACATCCGCGCCGCCCTGCTCGGCTTCGCGCGGCGGGTGACGACGGGAATGTTCCCCACCTCGGACTACGCGACGTTCCGGCGGCTGAGTTCGCAGGCCCCCGTGGCGCCGCGGTTGCCGGAAGCGGCGCGCGACCAGCCCGAACGGATGATGGAGGAACGGTTCGCGAAGTTCGCGGCCGACGGCAGGCTCCGGCTGACCGACCCGCGGCGCGCCATGCAGCACTTCGTCGCACTGACGATGCGCCTGGCCCTCGACGTGATCAACGACGACCTGGCAGGCAAGGTCGGCAAGTCGGAGATCCTCGCGGTCCTCGACGACGGGGTGGACGTGTTCCTGCGCGCCTACAGCTGATCCACAATGGACGGACACCGGGGCGGCGGGGCACGCTCCCGCCGCGACGGCGTCGCGAAAGCCACTTTCGCGACGCCTGGCGTCCCGAAAGTGGCTTTCGCGACATGCCTGGGTGATCCGGACCGGGGTCCGCGACGGGCTCCGGACAGGACGGGACGAGCGATCGACCACCCCCACGGGGCTCAGCGGTACCGCCAGTCGCTGAAGAGTGATTCAAGCCGCCTTGTCCCCCATGAGAGCTACGCGCAGATGCCCTCCGCATGGTGACGATTCACGGCCGCGAGATCCGTAGCGTTGCCGTGAATCGTCCCCCTGTACCAGGAGTTCATCATGTCCCGTAAGGCATCCGCTCTGATCGCGCTGTGCTGCGCCGTGGCCGGTGTTGCGCTTTCGGCTTGCGACGAAGCCACGGAATCGGAGTCGTTCGCGGAAGACCGGACCGCGTTCACCGGAACCCAGAAGATCAAGGTCGGCGAGCGTTCGGTGAACGTGTCGTGTGCGGGTGAGCCGGTCGAGGGGCGGCCGGTCGTCGTCCTGCTGCACGGCGGGGGCGACGACGTCGGGAAGCTGGCGGGGCTCCAGAACACGTTGGCCGCGCAAGGTCAGGTCTGCTCCTACGACCGGCTCGGCGCGGGCGCCAGCGACCAGCCTGACGGGCCGCAGAGTTTCGAGAGCACCGGGAAGATCCTGGCCGGGGTGATCGACCGGGTCGCCGGCGGTAAGCCGGTCGTGCTGGCCGGGCATTCACTCGGCGGGTTGATCGCCGGCAGGTACGCCCCCGATCATCAGGACCGGGTCAAGGGCCTGGTGCTGATGGACGCCACGTCCCCGACCCAGACCGCCGATCTGCGACAGCACATCCCGCAGTCGGCCACCGGTATGGCGGCCGAACTGCGGGACCAGACGTTGGCGGTGATCGCGGGGCAGGGTCCGGAGAAGCTGGTGGTCCCCGACGGCGAGGTCCGCCCGGCCGGGACCATCCCGGTCGAGGTGATCCAGCACGGCAAGCCGTATCTCACGGCCGTCCCCGAATACGGCGCCGCCCTGGAGCAGGCGTGGTCCGAGGGCCAGCGCAAATGGCTCGCGCTGTCCAGCCGCGGCAATCTGAGCACCGCGGCGAACAGTGAGCACTACATTTACGTCGACCAGCCGGATCTCGCCGTCCGCGCGATTCAGCGCGTCACCGACGAAGCCGCGAAGTCCTCTTAGGACAGTTCAGGTGACAAGGCCGTGGCGGAAGGCGTAGATGACCGCCTGGACCCGGTCGCGGAGACCGAGTTTGGCGAGCATGCGCGACACGAACGTCTTGACGGTCTCCTGGCTGATCATGAGGGTCGCGGCGATCTCACTGTTGGAGAGGCCGTCCGCGATGAGGCGGAGCACCTCCAGTTCCCGGGGAGTCAGCGGGCTGTCGCCCGGATTTTCGTCCTCCGCGGGCCGGATCCGGGCGGCGTAGCGGCCCACCAGCTGACGTGTCACCTCGGGATCCAGCAGGGCCGCGCCGGCGGCCACGGTGCGGATCCCGTGCAGCAGCCGGTCGGGCGGGGTGTCCTTGAGCAGGAACCCGCTCGCACCGGCGCGCAGTGCGCGGTAGACGTACTCGTCGAGATTGAACGTGGTCACCACCAGCACCTTCCCGGGTTCGGCCACGCCGGCGCCCGCCAGCAGACGAGTGGCTTCGATACCGTCGAGCACCGGCATGCGCACGTCCATCACCACGACGTCCGGACGCAGGCGGGCGGCGAGTTCGACGGCGGCCCGTCCGTCCCCGCATTCGCCCGCCACCTCGAGATCGGGTTGCGCGTCGATGATCGTCACCAGTCCGGTGCGGACCAGCATCTGGTCGTCGCAGACCAGGACCCGGGTCGGCACGGTCACGACGGAGTCCTCGCCGGGATGCGGGCACGGACGGAGAACCCGCCGTCTCTTCTGCGGCCCGCGCTGAAATCGCCGTCCAGGCCGTCGATCCGTTCGCGCAGCCCGGCGAGTCCTCGTCCGCCGCCGTCCGGCGACCCCGCGTGCGCACCGGACTCGTCCGTGTCGACGGCCACGGTGATCTCCCCGTCACCGTGGTGCACCCGCACCGAGGTACGGCTGCCGCGGGCGTGTTTCAGCGCGTTGGTCAACGCCTCCTGGACGACGCGGTAGGCGACGGGACCGGCGTCTCCGGCCGGCGCCGCGGGCTCGCCCTTCTCCGTGTACTCCACCGGTTGTCCCGCCAAGCGTGTGCGTTCCACCAGCGTCGGGATCGCTTCGGCCCCGTGGCCGGGGTCGATCACGTCGAGCAGGTGACGCAGATCGGCGATGGCCAGCCGTCCGGTGTCGGCGACGGCGGTCAGGCTCTGCTCTAGCCGCGCGTCGGTGAGGTACCGGGCCGCTTCCGCCTGCACGACCATCGCCGTGACGTGATGGGTCACGACGTCGTGGAGTTCGGCGGCGATACGCGCTCGTTCGGCCGCCCGCGTCTCCTCGGCGACGCGGCGGCGTCGTTCCGCCTCCGCGCCCCGGTCGGCCCGCAGCCAGGTCCCGAACCCCCACGCCAGCACCAGCGCGAGATAGAAGGTCACATAGCCGGTCAGTGACTCCGTGCCACCGAGCAGCGTGAACGCGACCGCCGCCCCGACGTATGCCGCGGAGAACACGATCGCCGCCACGCGACGGTGATGTTCCAGCCGAAGCCCCACGGTCAGCAGGGCGATCGGCAGCGCGGTGCCCGCGAACGAGTGAGAGCCCCCGAACTGATCGATGGCGAACCCGAGCGACACCAGGGCGAAACAGGTGACGGGCCACCGGCGGCACACGATGAGCGGAACGCACTGGAGGGCCACCCCCACGACGGCCAGGACGTCGTAAGGACGGTTCGGCATCCCGCCGAACTGCGTGCCGTGGCTGTGCAGCGCGGGGAGCAGCGAGCCGACGAAGAGCGCCAAAGCGACCGGGAGATACCAGATCGGGCCACACCGCCGCCGCCACAGCTCCGAGACCCGCCGAAGGTTGCCCACGAGGCAGAGCTTATTCAGAACGGGTGAATCGTCCACATGCCGCACCCGCGGCTGACCGGCTGGTCACGCACAGGGGCGTAGAGAGGTCTCTCCCGGCAGGTAGCGATTCCGCTCGTCGTCGGTCAGGACGCGACCGGCCAGCCGGCAGGCACGGTCCAGCCACGCTCCCCTGCTCAACGGCCATTCGACGACCGTCGATCCATTGGCGGCCACGAGGCTCGCGCCGTCGGCCGAGGGCGCGAGCGACCAGACGTAGCCGGCCCCGGACTCGAGTGGACGCCCGATCTGGAGACCGGTGGCGACGTCCCACAGGCGGAGCGTTCCGTCCTGGCTTCCGGAGGCCAACGTCGCGCCGTCCGGCGAATAGGCCAGTGCCAGGACCATGTCGGTATGCCCTCGAAGGGTGCTTTTCATCGTGCCGTCGGCCAAGGTCCAGATGGTGATGGTCCGGTCGTCGCTGCCGCTGGCGAGGGATCGCCCATCGGGACCGAACGCGAGGCTCGTGACCGGCAGGGCATGCCCGGTGAACGTCCGGATGTCCCGGAACTCACCGCTCTTCGTGGCGAAGGAGACCTGCGGCGGGGCGGACACGCCGTCGCCGGAAGCGACGGCGACCGAGTCGCCGTCCGCGCTCAGCGCGATCGCCGTCACGGCACCCTTGGCCGCGGTGAAGGAAATACCGGGCGAATCGGGAAAGAGCACTTGACCGTCGCTGAAGCCGGCGGCCGGACTCCCCCTGCCGTCGGCGGCGAGACCGGTGACCGCGGTACCCGGCCGCGCCGCCAGTACCCTGGCCGCCCGGGTGGCCGGGTCGAGTTCGAACAGGGTTCCGCGGTCGGTTCCCACCGTGATCGCTCCTGTCGCCTTCCAAGCGAGACCGGCGACCGAGCCTTCGAAAGCGTGAGCGTCCACTGTGGACCCATTCCGGGTCACCCGGACCATACCGTCCGCGCCTCCCGACGCGATGGCGCCGTCGGAATTCCTGGCGACGGCCTGGATCGGACCCGTCGCCTGGGCGATCGGGATCCCCGCGGGCGATCGCCTGCCAGTGATGTCCCACGAGATCACCCGGCCGTCGCGGTCCGTTCCGACCAGGAAGTCACCTCCGCTGCCGAGCGCGACGACAGCCGCGTTGAGGCCCGCGTGAACCGGCTCGACGGCCAGCGGTTCCGGGGTGAGGCGCCACGAGGTGATCCTGCCGGTATCCGCGCCGACGAACACCGTTTCGCCGTCGCTGGAAGAGGCGACCGCGGTCCCGCCCGGTGCGTCCGTCCACAAGGGAGGGTGCTCGGCGTGGAGGTCCCAAACACCGATCCGGTTCTCGTCCGCCGTCACCACCCGCGTGCCACCGACGACGTCCAGGCGCATCGTCGTGCCGGTCGACACGGTTCCCGGTTCGGCGAGGCCGGGCAGTTCGGCACCGTCGGCGAGCCGCCAGCGCTTGAGCTCCCCCGCGGTCGTGAGGGCGACGACCTGGTCGGCCTTGTCGGCGACGGCCAGCGCCACCACGTCGGAACTCTGTGCCAGCGGCGGCAGCGGGGTCGTCCGGCCGGTCAGGCTCCAGCGTTCGACGGCACCGAATCGGGTGGCCGCGAACAGGTGGTCGCGGGCAAGGGCGACGCCGACCACGGCGGAGGTCGCCATGACCGGGTCGCGGACCGGCGCCGCGACCCCTGCCCGGTGAACGGTCACCAGACCGGTGGCGTCCGCGGCCGCGACGACGTCGTCGTTCGCCGTGACGGCGCTGATGTTGGCGCGATGGCCGGTGAAACAAGGGCCGATCCGGTGGCCGTCCGCCGGTGAAAGGGCGCAGACGGAGCCGTCGCCGGCGCCGACGATCGCGGCTCCGTCGCGGGTGAACCTGGCCGCCACGGTCGTGGCGCGCCGTCCGGCCGGGAGGAGATAAGCGAGCGGGCCGCCGCGCGCGGAGACCACGTCCATGACGGCCGCGCGGGTGACGGGGTTGTCGTCGGTCTCCGCCCCCGCGACGGCCAGCAGTGCCCCGAGGTCTCGTTCCTGCCCGCTCACCGAACGCGACCTGGCGGCGAGCGACACGGCGTCCGCGACGGTCTTTTCGCGGCTGATGCGGCGTTGCTGGTGCACGACGACGAGTGTGATGGTCACCGCGACGGCCAGCGCCGCGGCCAGGAGGCCGAGCAGCCGCGACCGCCATCGTTGCCGATGCTCGACGCGGCCGCTCAGCGCCAGGAAGCGCCGCTCGACATCGTTCACCGTCAAGCCGCCGGATCGGCGTGCGACCTCGATGGCGGTGAGCCGCGCACCCCGCAGCAGATAGCCGGGATCGGCGCCGTGCCGCTCCCAGGCCGCCGCGCCACTGCCGAGGTCGTCCTGCGCGCGCTTCGTCTCGCGGTCCTCCGTCAGCCAGTTCCGTAGCCGGGTCCACGCGCGGAGCACCGCTTCGTGGGTGATGTCGACGACCGGGACGCCGGTCGCCGCGTCCGAATCGATCGTGAGGATCCGGGCGGCGGCGAGCCGATCGGTGACCGCGCGGACGGCGGACTCGTCGTCGGCGTCGGTCACCAGTTCCTCGAGCCGGGCTCGGCGACGCACCGCGACGGCGTTCTCGCCGAGATGGGACAGCCGCAGCATCATCCGCCGGGCCGTCGCCCGTTGCCGGTCGTCCAACGACTCCCACACACGTTCGGCGGCGTGGTCGATCGCGCCGTCGAGAGCTCCCGCCTTCGCGTATTCGGCGAGTGTCAGCCAGCCGTTGCGCCGCCGTCGCCACGTTTGCGCCAACGCGTACGACAGCAACGGCAACGCGTTTTCGGCGGCGTCGGTATCGGCCAGCATCCGGTCGATCAACGCGGGCTCCACGCGCAGCCCGACCTGGTCCGCCGGTTTCTCGATCACGTCGCGGATAGCCCGCGGTCCCATCGGCAGCACCCGGTGCTGAGCCGCCGAGACCGCCGCCGCCAGCACGGGTTCCTGGTCGAGATGCGGATAGAAGTCCGACCGCACCGCGACGAGGACCCTGGTCTCGGCGGACGAGCGCGGGCCGGCGATCGCGGCGAGGAACGCGGCACGTGAGCCGGGATCCACCGCCGGATCGAACACCTCCTCCAGTTGGTCGATCACCCAGATCGTCGGCCCGCCGGCGTCGAATTCGGCGAAGCGGGCCGGATTCTCCCGAAGAGCCGCCGAGATCTCCTGGGCGCGAGTACCCGCGAGCTTCGCCAGAACGGCCCCGAGCTGCTCGATCGGCTGCGTACCGGGCCGGATCGGCACCGCGGTCCACCTGGCCGATCCGGCGACCGCGCCGCCGGCGAGGGCGGGAAGCACCCCTGCCGACAGCAGCGAGGACTTACCGCTGCCGGACGAGCCGACCACGGCCACCAGCGGCGCCCGGCGGAGCAACGCGAGTACGGCGTCGACATCGTTTTCCCTGCCGTGGAAATACCCGGCCAGCCGGGCACCGAAAGCGTCCAGCCCGGGATAAGGACAGAGATCCGCGGCCCGTCCCGGCCGGGTGACCTGGTCGCCGAACGGGGCGCCGTCGTCGGCGAGGACGTTGACCGGACCGTGCACGGTGAGGTCCCGGCCCGCGACGAGGCCGCCGGTCAGCTCCAGATCGCCGTGCTGGACGACCGGACCGGCGTTTTCGACCGACAGCGTCCTCGCCGCGTCGGTCTCATCCTCCTGGTTCATCTCCTGACGACGTAGTGGCGGTCGTCGTAACTGCCGTCGGCGATCTGGTTCGAGTCCACCTTCACTCGGAGATCACAAGAACCACCTTGCGCGCCTGGGTCCGTCAGAGCGACCCGCACGTCGAAGGTGATCGCCGCACCGCCGGTCCCGCCGATGTTTCTCGGCACCTGGACGAGGGCGCACGCGCCGTTCGCGTCCGCGTAGATCACCAACTTCGGGAGGGGATGCATGGCCGTCACCCGCGCCTGAAGTGTCACGACGGGATTGGACGGCGAGTAGACGAGCGTGTCCGCCGAACCCAGCCAGCCGATCTTGACCGCCAGCTTGTTCACCTTCCAGGTGACGACGACGGGCTGAGCCGGCGCGAAGGCGGCGTTCCCGGCCTGTGTGGCGGTGACCTCACAGGTCAACGGCACCACGTAGGCGCGGACGGTGCCGTTGGTGAGGGCGGACGTCCAGCAACCGCCACCGCGGCCGCCGTTCTGGAGCTGGTAGGTGACGGGAAGGCCCGAAGTGGCGCAGGCGCGCATGGTCACTTCGGCGTCCGGCCACTGGTGGGTGCCGAGGGCGGGGAAGACGATCCGCTGGTGGGCCCGCCCGTCCTGCGCACGACCGGTGGGAGGCGTCCCGCACGGGTTCGCCGGGGCGCCGGGTGCCGCCGACGTCTTGGCAGGGCCCGCCCCGGCTCCTGGCTGGGGCCGGTTCTGTGACGGCGCCGCCGTCCCACCGGACTTTCCCGTCGCGGACGACGCTGAGGCGCCGGGTGCCGTGCTCGCCCCTGACGACGGCTCGGCCGACGGGAGACCGGTGGAAGTTTCCGGGACCGGTGGCGAATCGGGGCCCTTGTCGGCTTGGTCGCGGCCGCACGACGTCAGCGCCGCGACCAGGAGGAGTCCGGCCGCGAAACTCCCGGCCTTGCTCGTGATCGTCATGTCATTTCCCCGAAGCGGGCCCGCCGGTGGACGGACCGGAGATGGTGATGTCGCGCCCCGCGACCTGACGGGTGCCTTTGATGGACACATTTCCGCCGATGGCCAGCGCTCCGGCGTCGCGCACCTGAATGGTGGGATAACCGGTCGCTTTCAGCCGCTCGACCAGTTCCGAAAGCGCGGCCGCGAAGTCGCCGTCGGCAGCCATGATCTCATCGAGATGATCTTCGACGGCGGCCTGGCGACGCTGATTTTCCGGCTGCTCCGCAAGGCGTTCCAACGCTCCTGACGCCTGCGGGTCGGACGAGAACCTGCCGCGCACCTTTTCCCACAAAGACCGAAGTCCTTGCGTGACCCCTTCGTCGACCACCGCTCCGGCGACACCGGCCAAATGCCGCCCATAGCTGATCAAAAACGACGTGATCGCCGCTGCGGACACCGCGTCCATGACACCCTCCCGAAACCATCGACGCGTATCACATACGCCATTCAGCCTACTCATATCAAGAAGAACGGAACCGACAGGCGAATACGTCTTCGAAAGGACATCCGGATGACAAACACGCCGGCGAACGTGGTGATTCTTTTTCCAACTCCGCCGCATTAGCCCCCGGGTGGCGCCCGTTCGCCTGGCGCGTCTTTAGCGACTTGTGCGCATTTCTGTCATCGACGTAACAACTTTGGGTCTCGGCACGCCATACCGGACAGCTGCCGCGTTCTGTTCGGTCCCTGCGCAGGAGGAGTTCCGTGTGTTGAGTTCTCGCCGTTCCTTGTTCCACCGAAGATCACGACGTGCGCTGGCGGTGGGCGTGGTCGGCCCGCTGATCGGCGCGCTCGCCGTCGGGCTCGTCACCGTGGCGCCCGCCGAAGCCGCCGTGCCCGCCGGTTTCACCGACACGGTGGCGATCGGCGGGCTCAGTTCGCCCACCGCCACCGCGTTCGCGCCGGACGGCCGGGTGTTCGTCGCGGAGAAGAGCGGCCTGGTCAAGGTCTTCGATTCGCTCACCGATACGACGGCGACGATTTTCGCCGATCTCCGTCCGCAGACACAGGATTTCTGGGACCGCGGTCTGCTCGGACTGGCCGTCGACCCCGCTTTTCCCGCGAGGCCGTACGTCTACGTCTCCTACACCTTCGACGCGGAGCCCGGCGGTACCGCGCCGCGGTGGGGTGACACCTGCCCGACCCCGCCGGGCGCGACCGACAAGGGTTGCGTCGTCACCGGCCGCGTCTCCCAGCTGACCATGGGCTCGGCAGGCACGGCCGTCAGCGAGAAGCCGCTGGTCACGGGCTGGTGCCAGCAGTTCCCCAGCCACTCCGTCGGCGCTCTCGCCTTCGGGCCGGACGGCGCCCTGTACGCGGGCGGCGGTGACGGCGCCAGCTTCACCTTCGCCGACTACGGCCAGGTCGGAAACCCTTGCGCCGACCCGCCCTCGCCCGCCGGGACGAACCTGACGCCGCCGGCTGCCGAGGGTGGCGCACTCCGTTCGCAGTCGCCGCGACGCCCCGCCGGGCAGCCGGTCCTGCTCAACGGCACGTTGCTGCGCATCGATCCCGACACCGGCGAAGGCGTGCCCGGCAACCCGTTCGCGAACAGCGCCGACGCCAACGCCCGGCGGGTGATCGCCTACGGTGCGCGGAACCAGTTCCGGTTCGGGTTCCGGCCGGGCACCCGTGAGCTCTGGGCGGGTGACGTCGGCTGGGACGCCTGGGAGGAGATCAACCGCGTCGCCGACGTCGGCGACGGTGTGGCGGAGAACTTCGGCTGGCCCTGTTTCGAGGGCGGCGCCAGGCAGGCCGGCTACGACGGCGCGAACCTCGACCGGTGCGAGTCCCTCTACACCTCCGGTGGGCACGCCACGCCGTACTACGCCTACAACCACCGTGCCAAGGTGGTGGCGAGCGATCCGTGTCCCACCGGCGGCTCCTCGATCAGCGGGATCGCCTTCGAGTCCGGGAGCAACTACCCCGCCGAGTACTCCGGCGCGTTGTTCTTCTCCGACTCCTCCCGCGGCTGCATCTGGGCCATGCAGGCCGTGAACGGCCAGCCGGACGCGAGCCGTCTCGTGCCGTTCGTGACCGGTGTCAACACGCCGGTGCAGGTACTCACCGGACCGGGCGGCGACCTGTTCTACGTCGCGCTGGGCAGCGGCGAACTCCGTCGCGTGAGCCATCCCGGCGGCACCAACCGGCCGCCTTCCGCGGTGGCCACGGCGACCCCGGCGAGCGGACCCGCGCCACTGACCGTCCAGTTCGACGGCACGGCTTCCACCGACCCGGACGCCGGGGACACGCTGTCCTACGCCTGGGACCTGGACGCCGACGGCGCGTACGACGACTCGTCGGCCGCCAACCCCACCTGGACCTACACCGCGTCCGCCGCCGTCGACGCAGGACTACGGGTGACGGACTCCCACGGCGCCGGCGCGACCACGACCGTGCGCGTCACCGTCGGGAACCCGCAGGGCCTCGATCCGGTGCCGGTCATCGACAGCCCGGCAGGCACGCTGAACTGGTCCGTCGGCCAGACCGTGGCGTTCTCCGGCCGCGCCGTCGACGCCCAGGACGGCCAGCTCCCGGCGTCGGCGCTGTCCTGGCGGCTCGCGATCCGGCACTGCGCGACCAACGGCACCTGCCATACGCACAACGTCCAGGACTTCCCCGGCGCCGCGTCCGGCTCGTTCGTCGCACCGGACCACGACTACCCGTCGTATCTGCAACTGACCCTCACGGCGACCGACTCGGGCGGCCGCACCGGCACCAAGACCATCGACCTGCAGCCGAAGACGGTGTCGCTCAGCTTCACCTCCAATCCCAGCCAAGCGACGCTCACCGTCGGCGGCACGCAGCAGCGGACGCCGTTCTCCCGGACGGTGATCGCCGGATCCACCAACTCGATCAGCGCGGACAGCCCGCAGAAGCTGCCACCGCTCAACCTGAAGTACGCCTACACCGGCTGGGCACACGGCGGTGCGCGGACGCAGAACATCATCGCGCCGGGCACGTCCACGACGTACCAGGCGAACTACCGGCTCTGCTGGCTGTTGCAGCCCTGCTGACCCGTCGCCTTCCGTGTCCCGGTCGCTTTTCGCGGCCGGGGCACGGTCGCCCGGCGGATCACTCGTCGAGGACGAGCAGCACGTGCTCACCGTCCTTTTCGGACAACAGCCGGAAACCGCATTTCTCCAGCACCCGGACCGACCCGACGTTGGTCTCCACCGGATCGGCGTACAACGGCCGGACCGGCATCTCGCCGAGGAACAACGCAAGCCCTCGCGATCCGACACCTCCTCCCCAGAAATCCCTTCCGTACCAATAACCCACCCAATGCCTGCCGTCCTGTGGCCAGGCCACCACGTTTCCCGCGACCCTGCCGCCGACCAGAACGGTGCGCACCGTCACCGCCGGATCGCCGAGCACCCTGGTCTCCCAATGCTTCATGAACCGCTCACGGTCACGCGGCGGGAACGCGGCACGAGCGGCGGCCACCGGGTCTTGCTCCTGTTCGAAGAACACTTCGAGATCGGCCTGCTCGACGGCCCTGAGGCGCACCTCGTTCGTCATGGCGCGGAGTATGGCAGCGACCACCGACAGGTTTGCCCGGCGAGGATCACCGACACCTGCCGAAAGCATGATTTTCCCTGTCACGGAACAGAAGACGGAAAGCCGTAAGGTCTCCGAAAGGATCGGAACCCGCTCCGCGAAGGCTCCGTCGGATCGCCACTTCAGATCCGCACGGAAGGTGAATCCGATGAGCTATCCAGGTCCGCCCGACCAGCAGAACACCCAGCCTTCGACCGTCAAGCCCGGTGTGGCCATCGGGATCCTGGTCGCGGTGATCGCGCTGGCCGCCTTCTGCGTCACCGGCTTCGCCGCCCCCGGCTTCCTGCTCCGCAAGAGCGCCGGGATCTCGTTGCCCGTCCCGTCCTCCAGCCCGGCGACGACCTCCAGCCCGACGAGCAGCCCGAGCAGGACCACGGCCAGCCGCACGACGCGACCGAGGGTCACCGTGACCGTACGCCCGGCTCCGACGCCGCCGGAAAAGGGTGTTCAGGTGGTCACGGACTTTCTCGCGAAGATCGCCGGGAGCGACAGGGCGGGAGCGATCGCCTTGGCCTGCGAAGCGCAGAAGCGGTTCATGGACGACAAGATCGACTCACTTCTCCCGCTGGGTTCCCGCGTCGGGATCACCAGGTCAGGCGGAACCGCCAAGTTCGTCCTCGCCGACGTCGCCGGTGACGTCAAAGGACGGTCCTCCCGGGGCACCGTGATCGCCGATCGCACGGAGGACGGCGGCTTCTGCATCACGACGTTCAGCATTCGGGAGGCGCGATGAACCCGGCCTCAGTCGAGGCAGAACTCGTTGCCCTCGATGTCCTGCATCACAATGCAGGACTCGTTCTCCTCGTCGGCCAGCATGACCCGCTCGCAGACCGCGCCGAGCGCCTCCAGGCGGGCGCGCTCGGCCTGGAGGACGGCGAGGCGCTCTTCACCGACGAGTCCGATGCCGGCCCGCACGCAGAGATGCACCCGGTTCTTGACGACCTTGCCCTCGGGAACGCGCTGGAAGTACAGCCGCGGGCCCACTCCGTTGGGGTCACTGCAGGCGAAGCCGGCATCCTGCTCCTCGGGCGCCAGCGTGCGGTTGTAGTCGTCCCAGGTGGCGAACCCGTCCGGCGCCGACGGCACGGCGTATCCCAGTACCTCGCACCAGAAGCGGGCGAGGCGCTCGGGTTTCGCGCAGTCGAAAGTGACCTGGACCTGTTTCACCGACACCATCAGACCACCCTAATCGCTGTCGAACGGATCAAGCCCGCGGCCTTCAGATCGGCCCAGACCTGTGCGGGTACCTCCGCGGCGAAGGACTCCACGTTGCGTTGTACCTCGTCGGCGGACCGCATCCCCACCGCGATACCGGCGACGGCCGGATGCTGGAGCGGGAAGGCCATGGCCGCCTGCGGAAGCGTCACGCCGTGCGCCTCGCACACGTCGGCGATCTTGTTCGCCCGCTCCAGGATTTCCGGCGTGGCGACCTCGTAGTCGAAGTGAGCTCCCGCGACGGGCCTCGGCATGGCGAGCAACCCGGAGTTGAAGACCGAAGCCGCGATCACCGAGACACCGCGTTCCTCGCACGCGGGCAGGAACGTGTCGAGCGCGCTGTGCTCGAGCAGTGTGTGGCGGCCGGACTGCATGACCACGTCGACATCGGTCTCCTTGACCAAAGTGGTCAGCATGGCCGTGTCGTACATGCCGGCGCCGATCGCGCCGACGATCCCTTCCGACCGCAGTTCCGCCAGGGCCGGATAGCCGTCGCGCAGCGCGTCGTCGAAGAACTCCTCGGCGTCGTGCAGGTACAGCACGTCGATCCGGTCCAGGCCCATCCGCTCCAGGGAATCCTCGACACTGCGCCGGATCCCGTCGCGGGTGAAGTCGCGTACCCGGTCGTGCGTCGCGGGCACGTGGAAGCCTGCCGGATCACTTTCCCCGTCCGGATCACGCGGGACCAGCAGGCGGCCGACCTTCGTCGACAGAACGAAGGAAGCACGCGGCCGCGAGCGCAGGAACTCGCCGATCCGGCGCTCGGAATGCCCGATCCCGTAATGCGGTGACGTGTCGTAGTAACGGATCCCGGCGTCCCAGGCCGCGGCCAGCGCGCCCGCCGCGGTGTCGTCGTCCAACGGCGCGAACAGTCCGCCGAGCGGGCCGCCGCCGAACCCCAGCCGCGTCACCTCGACATCGGTGCGCCCGAGTCGTCCCGTGTCCATTCCGGCTCCCCCTTGATCGGCTCGGCGACCACGGTGCCACACCCGAGCGAGCCGGTCTCGCGATTTATTGAGGAGTAAGTCAAACGTGCCAGTGTCGCCCCTGCGTACGCGTTCTCCTGGTAATGAGGGCCTC
The DNA here is from genome assembly GCF_046549005.1 of Amycolatopsis sp. lyj-108. Lineage (NCBI taxonomy): Bacteria > Bacillati > Actinomycetota > Actinomycetes > Pseudonocardiales > Pseudonocardiaceae > Amycolatopsis > Amycolatopsis sp. lyj-108. The sequence goes on from NZ_JAJPWQ010000003.1 coordinate 154,231, forward strand.
CTTGCCTACTCTGACGGTAGCGAAGGAGGCTTTCGCTACCGTCCGATGTGGTCCCTGGTGACAGTGGGACGGCTGTGACCTCGGTGGCCGGTCGGTAAGGCGTAACTCGCGTGCTTGGGGACGTAACTCGCGTGCCTGGATGCCGCACTCGCGAGTGCGGAGTCCGAACACGCGAGTTACGTCTTTGAACACGCGAGTTACGTCTGTAAACACGCGAGATCCGGGTCTGAGCACGCGAGTGCGGTGTCGCGTCACCCAGCCACACCGTCTCGCCCGAGACACGGCACGTTTGCCTTACCCCTCAATATTCGCCGTCGACCGGCCAGTCCGCACACGTCACGACCTCGAACCCGCGGCTCGGGAAGACCGCGTCCACGAAGAAGTCGTGTATCGCCGGGTCGCCGTCGGCACAACCGTCGCGCAGCACGGTCACGTGGTAGCCGCGGTCCGCCGCGTCGTAGGCCGTCGCGGCCACCATCGCGCTGGTCGCGACTCCGGCGATCACGACGGTGTCGACGCCGCGGGCGCGGAGCACCAGATCGAGATCCGTGCCGGCGAACGCGCTGGCACGGCGTTTCAGCACGACCACGTCCTCGTCGGCCACCGGCAGGGCGATCTCGGTCCCGGCCGAGCCTTCGTGGAAGGTGTCCCCCGCCTCGTGGAACGTCTTGAACAACGGGTTCCCCGCCGGCAGATCGGCGCCGTTGCCCCGGAGCGCGAAGTGCACGAACACGACGAGCGCGCCGGCCGCGCGCGCCCGCGGCAGCAGGGCCTCGACCGATGGCAGGACTTGCTTGGCGAACGGATAATTGCCCGTGATGCCTCGCTGGAGGTCACCGATGATCAGCGCGGTGGTCATACCGCGAAGCTATCAACAGCAACCCGAACGTCCGTATGCAACCGGGCGCGCGGCTGGTTATTGAGGGTAGGGCAAAGGTGGCGGCTTCGGGCGAGACGACCTGGGTGCCGCGGCACCGCACTCGCGTGCTCAGACGCCGAACACCCGAGTGCGGTATCCAGACACGCGAGTCACGTGTATGAGCACGCGAGTTACGCCTTCGCTATGCCCGCCATCGTGGCCCCAGGAGCGAAGGTTCCCGTACCAGAGTGCAATGCCCGCCCGATCACGCCGCGGCCGTCCGGGACGCCCGGCGGCGACTTCGCTTCGGGCTGCTACAAGGGCCAGTGCGCGCCGGGCGAATACGTCGCCGGTGTCGCGTACACCGGCCGGGTCGGCTCGAGTCGCACTCCCGACGCGCTGCTTTGCCGCGTCTGAGGGCTTCAGGCGACGAAGACGCAGAACGGATGCCCCGCCGGATCCACGTATACGCGCAGCGGTTCTTCCGGGTCTTCGCTGCGGTCGTACCGGAGCCGTCCGCCGAGTTCGAGGACGCGGGCGTGCTGCTCCTCGAGTTCCTCGACCGAGTCCACGGTCAGATCCAGGTGCAGTTGCTGGGGCACCGGTTCGGCGTCCGGCCAGCTCGCTTCCGGCAGCCGATCGACCTGCTGGAAGGCGAGTTGCGCCCCGCCGTCCGGATTTCTCAGCACCAGCCAGTCCTTGTCGCCGTTGCCGGGCGCGGGCGGTTCGTCCCCGGGGCGGTAGTCCCATGCCAGCAGCCGCCGGTAGAACTCCGCCAGCGCGCGGGCGTCGGTGCAATCCAGCACCACCTGACGAAATTTCGGGCCCTTCTTCCGCTCAACCAAGCCGTTCTCCTCCGTCGTTCGCGGTCGCGCGCCGGTCGAGAACCGCGAGAACCTGTGCACACCAGCGGATGTTCTCCTGTTCGAACGCCATCCCGCGGGCCAGGGTCAGATAGGGGCCGACACGGGGCGCGGTGGCGAGGAACTCCGCCTCCGTGGCTCCGCCGAGAAGGCGTTCCCGGAGGCGTTCGAACCGTTTGAGTTTCGTTTCGGCGACGGCCATCCTGTCCGCGACGGCGCGCCGGACCGCCTTGCCGTCACCCGCCTCGACCCCCTGGATCTGCACCAGCAGTTCGTCGCGGATCGCGGTCGGTTTCGGCGCCCGCGTGGTGAAGCCGGCGAGTTCGGCCGCGCCGGCGTCGGTCAGGGAGAAGAGCCGCTTGTTCGGACGCCGTTGCTGCTCGACCACCCGCGCCGTCACCAGGCCCTGCGCTTCCATCTTGTCCAGCTCCCGGTAGAGCTGCTGCGGCGTCGCGGTCCAGAAGTTGGCGACCGACGCGTTGAAACTCTTCGCCAGGTCGTAGCCCGAGAACTCGCCGTCCAGGAGCGTCGCGAGGATCGCGTTCCGCAGCGCCATGGCGTAATGATAGCCCCGGGCGGATTAGTCGCAAAGTTGATTAGACACTTTGATGGACACCGGTGTGGTGATCACCTACGCTCGGCGACGTCTACTCAACAAGTTGACTATGAGGAGATCGTCATGTCCACGTTCCGCCAGGCAGTCGAAGCGAAGGACGCCGCCGCGATCGAGGCGTTGCTCGCCGACGACGTGGTCTTCACCAGCCCGGTGGCGTTCAAGCCCTACCAGGGGAAGGCGATCACCGCGGCGATCCTGCGCGGTGTCCTGCGGGTGTTCGAGGACTTCCGCTATGTCCGCGAAATCCACGACGGCGCGCACCACGTGTACGAGTTCGAAGCGACGGTCGACGGGCTGGAGATCAACGGCTGCGACCTCCTGACCTTCGACGCCGACGGCAAGATCGCCGACTTCAAGGTGATGGTCCGGCCGTTGCGGGCGGCGGAGGCACTCGCGGCGCGGATGGGCGCCCAGTTCGAGACCATCAAGGCGGACGCGCTCGGCTGAGCTTTCCGCCGCCCGCGACGGATCACCGGACCGCGCAGCGCCAGTGCACCGGACCAGCGCCGGCGTCGGCATCCCCGAAGACGGTCCCGTCGTCGCTGACGAGGTCCGCCCTCGCCGAGGCCGACCCGGCCGGAAGCGGCAGCTCAGCCGCCAGGCGAGTGCCCTGCCAGACCACGGGCGGCCCGTCCCAGGCACGGGCGCGCCCGGCGATCAGGCCGTGCCGGTTGATGCTCTCCGCCGAGCCGCCGCCTTCGAGCAGCTCCGGGATGTTCCCGGTCCAGACCACGCCTTTCGGCCCCTTCGCGTCGAGGATCGTCCCGACCGCGCGGCCCGCGCTGATGCCCCGCGACAACACCGGGACCTCGGGCGACGGAGGCAACGCGATCAGCTTGCCGGAACGCCACAGATAGGCCGAATAGCCGTCGCCGAGCATGATGGTGCCGTCCTGGTCGATGTCGACGGCGGAGGCGTAGGGCAGTTCGGGCGGCGAGATGATCACGGGTCGGGCGGCGTAGCTGAGCCACGCGATCACCACGGCGCCGGTGCCACCGGACGGGGTCGCCGTGGCCACGATCTCCCCGAGATCGTTGATCGCCACAGCCCGGGGATCGACGAAGCCGGCCGGTATCGCGAGTGGTTCGTAGTTACCGTCGCGGTACAAGAAGATCTGCCGGTCGCGGTCGTCGAACGAGACGGCGTTCACCAGTACGGCGCCCGACCGGTTCTGGGAGACGGGCGCGACCGAGTCGAATCCCTTGGGCGGCGCGACGGTCCGGGGATCGTCGCCGTGCCACAGGACTAGCCGGTACGCGCCGACCGAGCCGACGATCTGGGTGCCGGAGTAGTTGCCCGCGCCATCGGTCGCCACGACTTCGACCCGTTCGCGTTCGGCGTCCGCCGGCACCACCACCGGCGTCACTTGATACGAGCACGCCGCGGCGCCTGGCGCCGGGCTCGCCGCGGCCGAAACGGAAACGGAAACGGAAAGCGCGACGGCGGCGACGCCTGCCGTCGCGCATCGTTTGACCAAGCCGATGTCCATGCGGATCCCCTCAGTGCCGGAACAGGTTTCGGCCGGATCACGCGCGCCGGGCCGCGGCCGTTGCCCGCGTCACCCGATCGGCAGAGTCGTCAGCGGCTCACGTCGCCCGACTGCCGCCGCACGATCTCGGCGATCCAGACCGGCGCGAACGGCGACGTGCAGTTCGGCGGGGTCGGATAGTCCTTGAGCACCTCCAGGCGCTCCCCGATGCCGATCGCCCGGGCACGGTGCTCCGCGTGGTCGATCCCGATCTGCGCCAGGCAGTGGTTCATCGCCCACTGCAGGCGATCCGGCGCGGTCTTCAGCTCCGCCTCGATGACGTCGAGCAGCCGCGTGAAGTCGAGGCCCTCGGGTTTCTTCGCCACACGTTCGGTGGTCAGCGCCCACCCTGCGCTCGCGACCACGGGATCCGGATCGGCGGACCAGGCCAGGCGCAGCTCCTCGGCGTGCGGATTCTTCTTGACCACGTAGTTCACGAGCCAGTCGTGCACCTTCGGGGTGCGTGCTTCGCGCACCATGCGATCCAGATCGTCACGCGCGAACGTCTTCGGACGGCAGATCAGCAACGCGAGCAGTTTCGCCGCGGTGTCGTCCGTTTCCCACAGCTCCAGGGCGAGCTCCTGCTGGGTCTTCAGCCGCTTCGCGAGCGCGCGCAGCTTGCCGAGGTTGACCCCGTGGTCGTCGCCGTGCTTCTCGTTCACCTGACGTGCGCGCGGGTCATCGAGCGCGGCCAGTTCGGCCAGCACCTCGGCCTTCGTCGTCCCGGTCACCTCGGCCTCCCGCCCACGTTTGCGACATTCAGCCTACGAGGCGTTCCGTGTGGAGGAGCCGTTCGGCCCCTCCACACGGGTGATTTCGACCGCTACCCGCGCCGAACGAGCTCGTCGGCCTGCTCACGCAGGAGTGCGGCGACCCGCGGCCAGCCGACGTTGATCCGCCGGGCCGAGCCGCGATGACGCTGCGCGAGATCCCGCGGGTCTCCGCCCTGGAAGGTCAGGCCGCCGGCGAAGCCTTCCCGGAGATACCCGCCGTCGACGACGTCCAAGACGTCACGGACCGCTTCCGGCGGCCACATGCCGTCCGGAAGGGGGGAACCGCTCGCCAGCACGGTGCCGATCGCCCGGTCGCCGAACTCGGCCCGGCCACGCTCGGCGAACTCCGCCCGGGCGCGCGAAACCCAGGCTTTGAGCGCGGCACCGTCGGTACCACCCGGCATGGTGCGTGTCTCGAAGACCGTCAGCCACATGTTGACCAGTTCGACGCTCGGCACGTCGTCGTCCGCGGGATGGATCAGGGTGCAGAGTTCGGCGAACGCGCCCGGGTTCTCGGAGAGAATCCGCTGGAGGCTCCACGGTTGCCGATGGTGCTTGAGCGCCGGGTGGAACCGCAGCTCCAACCGCGCGACCGCGACGTCCGAACCTCCGGCCTCGACCAGCTGGTCCAGCAGCGGCGCCACGTTCGCGACGGCCCTGCGATCGGGTGGTTCGATGCCATCGGCGGACGCCTGGAGCAGCACCTCTTCCATCAGGGAGGCGGGCAAAGGAAGCGGCTCTGTCGCGCGCACGCCCAAGGCGAGCGCCTTGACCGCGGCCCACGGCCGGCGCCGCGCGAGTCGCGTGACGAACGACGACTCCTCCCCTTCCGGAAGCGGCCACGGATCCACGTGAGCCCAGTAGCTCTCGAGAACCGCGTCGTCGGCGGAATCGAAAAGCGCCGCCGCGTGGTCCACGGGGATGGCCAGGAGGTAGTCGACCAGTCTGTCCTGTTCCTTGAGCTGCGTCGCGATCTCCTGCCGCCATTCCTCGCCCTGCGACCGCGCCCTCTCGCCCGCCCAGCCTGCCGCCCAGTCCTCGCGACCCAGTTCGGCGAGCGCGTCTTCCTGGAGGTCGTCCACCGCCACCTGGGCCGCGACCTCTCCGACCAGTCTGGGCTGCGTGCTCTCGGCGGCGAGAGCACTCAGTCCCGCGACACCGTGCTCGCGCAGGACGCCACTCACAGCGTCGCGGCGAAGACGATCGATCTCGGCGTCACGCGCCTCCGGATCGAGAGAGTCGCCGCCCTCCAGGTACGGATCCCGCCCGAACAACAGGCCGTGACGCCCCGGATTGACCGCGGGTTCGATCATTTCGGCGCAGGATTCCAGCCATTGCAGCAATTCTTCCGGAAGCGTCCAGTCCGCGCCGTCGTAGTGACGATGCTCGGCGGTCAACGCGGTGAGCAGGCCCCACAGGCGAAGCCGTTCGTCCGCCGAGAGCCGTTCGGCGTCCAGCCTCGTGAGGGCTTCGACGACGCGGTCCCACTGCGCGGCGGTCAGCTCGGGCAGCCTCTCGAAGAACTCGCACCACCGATGAGGCCGTTCCCCCAGTGCGGCCAACGCCGAAGAGACCAACTCGTCTTCGAACTCCGGCCCGTCGGAGACGGCCACCGGCGGCGCCGGGACTGTCCATTCGAGACGGATCCGGGGACGCCGCGGACTCGCGAGAAGGTGTCCTCGCGGCCCGCGCAGGAGTGCGAGAGCCAACCGCCAGCCTGCTTCCGGGGAGCGCCGTCCGATCGCCTTGACCAGGTCCGTCCGCTGCCCGGCGGGCAGGTCCAGATACGGGTACCACGGCTGCACGAGGGTGATCAGCGATTCGAGCGGCTGGTCACCCGCCTCCCTCCCCGGCCGCGTCAGTTCGGCCAGCAGCGAGACCACCATCGGCAACGCGTCGTCGGACCAGCTGACCGTTTCCAATGCCGCCGTGAGACCGTCGATAGCACCGCTCAGTGGCGAAGGATCACTGGTGAGCGCGTGATCGACAGCACTGAGGAACTCGTGAGGTGCGGCTTCGGCGAGCAGAGGCAGTACATCGGCGAGTGACCGCCAAAGTACTCCGGCCGCGTCGTCGTTGGCTCGTCCGAGCAGTTCACGAACGAACCGCGTCGCGTGGTCGGCGCACGTACCGCCACCGGGCAACGTCGTCTCTCCCTCGGCCGCCAGCAGCGCCGCGCTCCTTGCCAGCCCGTGCCTCAGTTCCGCCGACCACTTCCGCCCGGGCTCTCTTTCGCCGAGCACCTTGACGGCTTCCTCGTGCCAGCGTCGCAGATCCTGCGCGCTCAGCCGGCCATGCAGGAGCGCCCAGGCATCGTGGGGATCGGCCAACCGCATCCCGTCGCCCGACCGGGCCAGCAGTGGGTCGTCGCCGACCTCGGCTCTGGCGAAAAAGCGTCCGAGCTCGTCGGTCTCCCGCCCGGTGATCACCGCGATCTCGTCCAGATCGTGCCGCGATCCCGCCGACCACCGGCCGACCAGCAGGAGCGGCGCGGCGAGATCGCGTTCCAGCGGGTTCACCCACTTCGGGAGAGCACCGGCGACACTCAGCCTGCGGCGCAGACTGCCGAGACCGCGCCGGGCGAGATCCGCGTACGTGTGCGCGTCGGCGGGCGGGACACCTGCCGCCGCGAACGCCTCGGCCGCCTCGTCGCGGGGAATCCCGGGGAGCGTCAGGACTTCGGCACCACTCCGGTCCGGCGTGCGCCGCACCACGACGACATGGCCACCACCGGTGTCGCCCTCCCCCACGTCGAAGCCGTCCATCACGGCGACGAAAGGACCGTCCAGGTCACGGCAATGACGCCGGCCTTCCTCGGTGGACACTCGCACCGCCCGAAGTCCTGGCCGGTGGGCCGCCAGCGCGGTCGCGACGAACGCCGCGGCCTCGGTACGACTGCCGGCGTACACGGGCAGGACGGACGGCGCGGCGTCCAGCCACGCGCACAGCCGGTCGACTTCCCTGGCCCGGCCGAGCACCGGGAGCTCCACGGGCAGCACGGGACTCGTCTCGTGCCGCCAGGAATCGAGCCACTCCGGCAGGTCTTCGAGGCCTTTGACGACGCCGATGCCCAATTCCGGGGCGACGCGGATCAGTTCGGTGATCAGGCAGGCGATGTCCTGTTCCGCCGTACGCCCGCCGAGCCGCCGGTATCGCAGGCTGGAGAGCCCGGCGATCTCGTCCGGCATGACGGCGTCCTCGGAGTCTTCGTCGTCTTCGATGAGGACGGGGACGACTTTCTTACCGAGTCGCAGCGCTTCGGCGAGTTCCTCCCGGCCCCCTTGGTCGAGCGCCTCGGTGCCGATCGGCACCACCAGGACCGACGCCGAACCGCCGGACCGGAGAACCCGGTCCTTTCCGAACACGTGAGCCAGACTCCGTTCGAGATCCCGGATCCGGTCCTGACCGTCACCGGACCGGACGGTGATGAAGATTCCTGCCATGGTGCGAAATCCCTTCCAGCGAGCACAGTTGATGGGGCGAACGAGCTACGGCTTCACTCGGCTTCGGCGCGGGCGCGGGCGAGCACCTCCTCGACGCTGAGCGGGCTGGCCGGATGGTGGGTGAGGCACAGCGGAGTGGTCACCCGCTGGAAGCCGAACGCCTCCCCCGCCACGTAGAACTGGGCGCGTTCCAGTCGCGAGATGTCGTCGACGGGGCTGCCCTTGGCCCTGGCGAGTTCGTTGGCCGCGGCGATCTGGGCCGGGCTGTTGAGCCTGCCGAAGAACTGCGTCATCGCGTTGCCGACGACCTGGTTGTGCAGGCCCTTCGGTGCCTGTGTGGCGAACAGCAGTCCCAGACCGTACTTCCGGGCCTGCGAGGCGAGCACGATGGTGCTGCGGGTGCTCGCCGTGAGGGTCCCCGACGCGGCGAGCAGCTGTGCCTCGTCCATGACGAAGAGCGCGCCGAGTGGCCGGTCACCCGCCGGATTCCGCTTGGCCCAGGCGAAGAGCTCCATCTGGAGCTGGTTGACGAAGTTCTGCCGCTGTTTCTCCGAAGGCAGCCCGACGAAACTGATGACCGAGACCCTTGCCCGCTTGCCTTCCCCGGGAGTGAGCAAGAGCCCCGGGTCGACAGGCTGGCCGCCGCCCGCCAAAAGCGGATCGTTGACCATGGAGGCTTTCAGCAGTTCGGCCAGTTCGGCCGCCAGTTTCCGCCCGTCGTTCAGGGTGCTCACCCCGTCGGGCAGGTCTTCGAGCACCTCGATGAGTTCAGGCAGGCTCCGGGACCCGGTACGGGCGTGGTACACGACGGCCTGCCGCAGCACCGCGAGGCCGACAGTGGTCTTCGCCGTGCTTCCGGTCAGTTTCACCTGCGGAGCGAGCGTGGCCACCGCGACCTCGACGGCCGCGTTGAACTCGTCCTCGTCGTCGAGAACCCCGGCGAAATCGGGCAACGGCTGGAACGCGAGCGGCCGGCCGCCGGCCCTCCCCGGGGTCCACACGATGACATCGGTCTCGGCCAGGTACCGCTTGGCGAGCTCGGCGTCGTCCGCTCCCCATGCCTCGGGCGGCTCCGGCCAGGCGTCACCGAGCCGGGCGAGGTCGTTGTTCGGATCCAGCACGATCGCCGAAACGCCCTGCAGCGCGCACTCCTCCACGATCCGTCGCAGCAGTACCGTCTTCCCGGAACCCGAACCGGCGAAGATCGCCGCGTGCTTACGCAAGGCAGCCAGTTCGATCCTGACCGGCTTCCCAGTGCCGGTCACGGTGCCGAGGGTGATCTCCCCTTCGGCGGCCGGTGCCTGCGCCTCAACAGATCCGGGCGAAGATCGCTGAAGGGGCTCTGGCAGGACTTCCGCCAGGAGTTCCGACCGGCCGGCGGGGCGCCGGTCGACGAGCCACTCGTGGAGTTCCCGGCTTCCCTCGGCGAACATCTTGTCGAGTGCCCAGAACGTGCGGATGTCCGCATCGGACAGTTCGCGTGCCCTGCCACCGTCCTTTTCGAACGCTTTGAGTTCCGCTTGGGTCTTGATCCCTCCCGACCACGCCAGATTGCGGATCACGACCAGATGCCGGTTCTCGGCCCCCTTCCGCACTCCGGCGGCCGAGCGTGCCTTGCGGAACCGGTGCAGCACGGCGATGGGATGCGAGGCCGCGATGGCCCGGAACGCCCAATGCTCTTCCAGGTCTGACGTCTCGTCCACCGTGCGGGTGAGCCAGGCGTGCAGCTCGTTCCGGTCGCTCTTGGCCCCGTAGACCCATTCGAGGTTGTCGTCGCCGACCTCGGTGATCCATCCCCGGAGCGCCGCGGACAGCAGCCTCGGCATCACCTTGTCCTCGACCTTGGGGTCGAGGAGGGCTGACGGGTCGGCCTCCGAGCGATGTTCCTCGAACCGTTTGTCCAGCTCCACGAACCGGTCGGCGGCCATCGCGGGCCGCGGCGGGCCTGCCGGCCGCGCGCCACGTTCGTCGAACGTGGTCAGCTCGGTGATCCGTCCCGCCCGCACACAGGAATCGACGTGCGCGACGATCCGTTTCAGCACATCCCGCGGGGACAACTCCTCCCAGACACCGTCGAACGCGACGGGCGACACCGGCCAAGTGGCGTGGGGCGGCACGAACTTCATCGCCTCGTACGCGACTCCGAGACGCTTCTCGACCAGAGCCCTGCCGACCTCCGCGCTGGTGACCCGGCCGAGGAACTCGGCCTCCCGGAAGCGGTCCGGAACCGTGTCCGTGGCCTTCCTCTTGAGCAGCTCCCAAGTGCCGGGCAGGCAGGCGAGCACCGTCATGGTCCGTCTGGTCACTTCCCGCAGCCCCATGAGCCCGTCCGCGATCTGCGCGACGAGCTGGTCCTCTTCGGCGCTGTCGCGCACCTGCTCGGCGGTCACCGCGGAGCGGGCCACCAGGGTGTCGAGCTGGTCGACGGCGATCACGATCGGGCCGGTGAGCGCGAGCAGCCTCGTGATGTTCTTGACCTGGGCCGCCGCGGACTTGGGAGCCGACCGGATCCCCCATTTGCGGCGGTCCCCGGATTTCGACTCCGGGAACACCCCGAGGTAGTCGTCCCCGACGTAGTTCTTGCTCGGATCCTCACTCGCGTAGAGCACCAGCGCTCGCGCCGTGTCGGCACATTCCCTCGCGACGTCTCGATCGAAGGCGCGCAGGCCGTCGACGAACGAGTCGACATCGCCTCTCGACAGGCCACCTCCGTCCAAGATCTTCTTGGTGACGTTCGCGTCGATGCTCGCGCGAAGGCAAACGCGCCGAAGGAAGCTGGTCAGCTGGGGAACACCGGAACCGTCCAGTCGCGAAAGACCCCGGCGTAACGCTTCCGCCGTGTTCTCCCAGAACGCGTCGCCGGCGGTGAGATCGTTGAGGAAGAAGTAGCCACGAGCCTCGTGCACCTGCTTTCGGACGAGCCCGAGCAGATGTGTCTTGCCGACACCCTTCTTTCCCTGGAGGACGAGCCCGATCGGACTCGGGCCGTCACTGGAGACCGCCTCCCTGATCCCGGCCCCCACCTGCGCCAGGACACCCGTGTGGAGACCGTCGACGTGGTAGGGCGAATCGCGCCACACGTGATCGGGTGTGTCGGCCCAGTCGAAGCGCAGGGCCGAGAGCGCCGCTTGAGGATCCATCACGGCTCCTCGATCGAGAGCAGATGGTTGTCCTCACCGCCGATACGGACGGCCGCGGCGTGAGCGGCGGCGGTGAGCGCCTTGCGATTCGACTCCGGGACCAGGCGGACCTGCCCTGACCGGCTGAGTTCCTTCAAGACCGCATCGACGTCCACAGTGGACGCTTCGCCGAGCATCGGCCGCAGGTCCACCAGCCCGACCCAGTCGCGCGGAGCTTGGGACAGTTTGCGGTAGGCGATCCGGATCCGGGTCTCGATCTCCTCCGCCGTCAGCTGGACCTCGGGCATGAAGAGGTCCGCCAGGCGGAGCCTTTCCCGCCGGAGGTGTCTGCCGAGGCCGCCGAGCAGAACATACAGGGCGCTGCCAAGACTGGTCCGGGGCGACGGCACCCCCTCCGTGCTCAGCTCCTCCTCGCACCAGGCCCAGCCGTACTCGGTCAGCTCGTGCACGAACGGACGGCCGCGGAGCACCTTGCTACGGTCACTGCTGACCAGATCGAGATCGTTGAGCTGGCGGCGTTCCTTCCCGTCGAGGGTGAAACCCACCATCTCGTCCAGCTCCGGATTCGACATCTCGCGCGCGATCACCATCAGCACGAGCATCGCCGCGATCTGCTTCTGTCCCAATCGATCCGTCATCCGTGATCCTTCCCATACCCGATTCCTACTGATCGAGAAATCCGCTGAATCCGTGTCGTGTGACCCTCGCCTCGGCGGCCCGCATGGCCCACTCGATCGCCATGCGGGTGTCCGGTGGCGCAAGCAGGCGACCGCCGGGCTCCGCGTCGGTCGCTCGTGGCCGCGTCACCGACATGAGCTCCTCGGCGAGATCCTGAACGCGATCCCGTTCGCCCGCTCCGATCGCGATCTGCAGCTCGGTGACGATCTCTTCCACCGGTCCCCACATCAGCGGGCGCAGTCGCGCGCGAGCGGCTTGCCGGAGCACGCCGGCGACGTCGAGCTCACCCGGCTCGACGAGCGCTGTCGTTCCCGTGAGCTGATCGACCAGATTCCGGGCGATCTCCACCGGCCCACGGGACGGGCCGAACTGGAGATGCCTCAGATTGCCCACATAGCCCGGCAGCGTGTTCGGCTCGGTGTCCTCGGTGAGCACCGGGACGACCCGGCGATCCTGACCGAGGGTCCGGTGCAGGAACAGCTCGACCTCGGCCGACTGCCACCGGCTCACTTCCCCGTCGACGATCAGGCACAGATGCTTGGCGTCGTCCCCGGTCTTGTCGAGCAGTGACCGTTCCCCCGAGAACGACAACACCGGGCGCACACCGAGCTCCGCCAGGTACTTCATGAGGTCGTCGGCGAGCCGCATCGTCGATCTGGTCGTGCTGACCCGGACGTCGTGGCCGAACGTTCGTTTCTCCGCACGGATCGCGGCGACATAGGCGTCCCGGTTCTCCGCGAGCAGGTCCGTCCGGTCGAAGTCGTGTGCCACGACCGCCGCGACCGTTTCCAGCGCGAAACTGATCTGCTCGGCGGTCGGGCTGAGTTCCGTCATCACGGGGAGCTGCTCGCCGAAGGTCCAGAAGGAGACGTACGGCAAGGTCAGATGACGCGACATCAGGTCCGGCGAGACATCGCGGTCGAGCCAGCTGCGGAACAGGTCCTTGGTCTCTTCGAGACAGATACGCCGCCACTCCTCCGAGCGGGCGTATTCGTCGCGGGCGTCGAATCTCGAGAGCACCGGGAGGACGGTCAGCTGCGGCCGGTCGTAGGGCATGCGGTCGCGAGCGGCGTTGGCACGTTCGGCGATCTCGACCGCGCCCTTCATGCTCTGCACGTTCGCCGTGAACAGGACGACGAGCCGGTCCGGAAGATGGGCGGTGCAGATGCCCCCGATATCGGAGATCCCCGTCCGGCTGTCGATGAGCACGTAGTCGTAGTCGGCCGTCCATCGTTCCCGGCATTCTTCGAGGTAGTCGCCGAAACCCTGCTCGTAGAGGGCTTCCCAGTCGAGGTCCTGCACCCGTCCGACGTAGGCGGCGTCCGCCCGGCCCGCCGTGATGACGTCGAGCTTCACCTTGCCTTTCAGCCGGGTCGTATGCGCGCCAGGGCGAAGCCTGCCATCGCGGAAGTCGTCGATCAGGTCCACGACGCCGCCCGACGGAGGCGCGCTCATCATCGGCCGGAAATAGGTGTCCAAACCGGGCGCTTCGAGGTCCCAGTCCAAACACAACACCCGGTATCCCCAGCGCGCCAGCAGAACGGCGATATTGGCCAAGGTGAAGCTCCGCCCGACGCCGCCCTTGTAGGAGTAGAAGGTGACCACGGTTCCCGGCATGGGTCAGAACCTCGGCAGCTTCGACGGTCTTGGCGGTTCGGGCGGGGGCGTCTCGATCGGCCACTCGGGACACCACGGCGGCGCCTGCGCGATGATCTCCACCAGTTCCTCCACCATCCGCTCGACCTCACGGTCGAAGTCGAGGTACTCAAGGGTGTTCTGATACTGCGGATGCGGCTTGTTCCAGTTCCGGAAACTGCGCATACGGCGTTCGTGGGCGTAGCCGGGATAGTATTCCGAGTCACTGAAGATCACCGGGTAGATCAACCGGCCCGCCTTCGCGACGATTTCCTCTCGTTTCGCCATGGTGTGCCATTCGGCTAGGCACCATTCGTCGAGAAAGTACTTCGGCGAGCAGACCGGGATCAGGATCCGGGTGCGTTGCAGCGCGTCCCGGATCTCCTGTGGCCACTTTCCTCCGACGGGAACGCTGTCCTCCAGGAATATTTTGACGTCATAGTCGACATTGTCGTCGAAAAGTCTCCGCAGACGAGGAAGGAAATGATTCCGCACCCAGTCCGGGGCGTCGCCTCCACTGCGGCGATAACTGATGAACACGTCGTACTCGTACACGAGCGCCATCGCCCCTTCGCACCCCGATCCGCCGGACAGCCCTGATCGTAGGGGCCCATGCAGGTTTTTAAAAAGGTCCAAAAACAAGACAAAAAGTGGACACCGCAGCGCAGCCGGGTACGGAAAGACAGAAAGATGACAAGCGGGTGACAACGAGTGCCTTCGACCGTGCGATCGTCAAGAATGCGACGCACCCGCAGAATGGTCCACCTTCACCTGACAGGAGTTTCGATGGCCGACAACGAGCCGCCGCACGTGTTCGTCACTTACGCACATGATTCACCGGAGCACAAAGATCGGGTTCGCCTCTTCGCGGATTTCCTGCACAGCCGGATCGGCCTCGAAGTGCACCTTGATCAATGGGACGACAACGAACGTCGCGACTGGTCATTGTGGGCGTTGAAGCACCTCGACACGGCGAATTTCGTAGTGGTCATCGCCTCCCCGGAGTACAAACGCCGCGCTGAGGGAACGGCCGCCCCCGACGAAGGACGGGGATCCCAGTTCGAGGCGGCACGGATCCGCGATCGGCTGACCAGGGATCTCGGCCGCGAGATCAAACGGGTACTCCCGGTCGTGTTCCCCCAGCAGTCCGTCGAGGACATCCCGAACTTCCTCAACCCGTTCTCCACCACGAGGTACCCGGTCGACGCGTTCACCGAGGAGGGCGTGGAGGATCTGCTGGCCGCGATCACCGGCAGAGCCCGGCACCAGCGGCCCGAGCGCGGCCGGTGGTCCGGCGGCGCGGTGAGCGCGACCGGACCGCACCGGACGTCGCTGGCGACCGGCCTGGAATGGCGGGCGTGCAGCGACGGCGTCCGGACGGAAGGCGCGCGGATCAACGACGTCCACTACGCGGACAGCATCGTCCTACGAGCGGCGGAGCGGCTCGCCTTCGTCGAAGTGGACCTCGGAATGGCTTACCGAAGGCTGACCGCGGTCGCCGGCGTCCTCGACGACGCCGTGGAACCCTTCCAGGTCGGGCACTTTCGCGTGCTCCTCGACGGAAGACCGTCACCCGAGGTCAAGGTCGCGCTGGGGAAACCGGCCACGATCGACATCGGCGTCGCCGGGGTGCTGACGCTTCGGCTGGAATTCCACCGCCCTGGCACGACTGGGACCAGGTGGTTCCCGGAACTGGCCTGGGGCGATCCCGTCCTGGATTAGCACGCGTACGGCTCAGAAGTCGTCCTCCTCCCGCACCAGTTCACGAAGCTTCACCAAGCCGCGGTGCTGCTTGACCCGCACGTTCCCCGGTGTCAACCCGAGCGCGGCCGCGGTCTCGGTGGCGGTCAAGCCGACGACGATCCGCAGGGTGAGCACCTCCCGCTGCACTCTGGGGAGCTTGGCGACGAGCCTGCCCAACCGCACGCCGAGGTCGACGCCGAGTGCGTGGCTTTCCGGCTCGTTGCGGACCGGTCCGGCCTCCGGCAGCTCGGGCACGGGGTCGGATCGGTCACGGGAAACCATGCGGAAGGCGTCGGCGACCTTGTTGGCCGCGATCGCCCGCACGAGGTAGAGGAACGAGCCACCTCGATCCTCATAGGCGGGCAACATCTTGAAGACCGCGAGGCATACCTCCTGCGCGACGTCGTCGGCCGACAGGTAGGAAAGGTCGCGGCCGCCCATCCTCGCGCGGCAGTAACGCACCAGCATCGGCTTCACGACGGCCAGCAAGGCGTGCACCGCGTCCGGATCGCCGCTCTTCGCCGCCACGACGAGCGGGGCGAGCGCCTCTTTGGTCAGCCTGCCCGCCGGGCGTGGCAAATCCGCCAAGGTGCGGTATCCCTGGACTTCGCCGCCGATAAGGCGAGTGTCGATGGTCGCCATCGGATCAATCCATCACTTTCGCGGTGGAATCGAGCCGGCGGACCTGTGCGACGAAGGAATTCATCCGCCATCGGAGGCTGTACGCCTTCGTCGTATCACCGAGCGTGCTCGCGACCGTTCTCCTGAAGACCTGCCGCAGCTGCTGCCCGCTCAGCGTCGTTTCCACGCGCCGCGGCCGGAATCCATGTCTCTTGAAGGCGGTATAGCCCAGGTACAGAACGACGATCAGGGCGCCAGCCGTGCCGTTTCCCGCAGCCGTGGTGCCAGTGGCGGTTCCCATGCTCTCTCCCGGGCGTTCGCGGTCCGAATACCTGATGATCGGAGAAAGCGGCGGCGACGTTGCGGCTCGCGGTTTCTTGTCCTTGTTCTGACCGTTGCGAACAGCCGCAAATCAAGGACATTTTCCGCAAGGGCGCGATCACCGGTGGCGAAACCCCGTGGATATGTCGTGAAGGGTCCCTTTGAGACGATGAAGGTCTCAAAGGGACCCTTCACGACATATTGGGTCGAAAGTCAAATGTGTCGTGTCCGTGGGTTGGGGCCGGCGGTGAGGTGAAGGCGCCCTTCGCCGCGTCCGATGCGGTGAAGGACGCCTTCGCTCCTGGGCCTGCGGTGCGAGCCCGGCGTCCGATCACGCGAGTTACGTCTCCAAGCACGCGAGATACGTGTCTGATCACGCGAGTACGGTGCCGCGTCACCCAGGGGCTATCTCACCTGACCACGCCACCTTTGACTTACCCCTCAATAAGAGCTTCACCGAAGCCGATCCTGGGTGGCGGCGGACGGCTAGGGGCCGCCCACCAGATCGTAGGTCAGGTAACAGTCATCGGACGCCTCGACGACCACCCTCGTCACTGTCTCCCCCGGCGAGACGGCACCAGCCGTGAAAAGGGAGTGTGAAGAGCCGAACAGGGTGAAGACGTCATCGACCTTTATCAACCCTGAGCCACCTGTGCCTTCACTCAGACCCAGTCCAGTCCGAGGCGTGCAGTACGGCCTTGCTCGCTGTTCGGGGGTTTTCTCGTCTTCGCACCATTGCGCGCCGGCGCACGTCGTGGGGTCGCGGTAGTCCCTGCCGTTGTACTGGACCTGGTGCGGGAGGCCCTTCTCTTCCGGCAGGGCGTAGCCGAAGTGGTTCGCCACCTTGGAGGTGAACGCGGCTCCACAGAGCGCGCCGAGAACGGCCAGCGCCGCCATGGACAGCATCACTACACGCCAAGGGCCCCGGCGTCGGCGTGTCGTGGACTGGTCCTCGACGTCTTCATCGTCGTAGCGCGGCGTGGGCGCAGGTTCCCGGCCCGGCATGCTAGCCGTCCTTACCGCTCACGAGAGGTTCCCCAAGCGGTACTGGCGCCCTCCATCGCACTCCATAGGCGAAACCCGGTGTCAGGCGCCGGAACTGGACATGGACCTCACCCGAAGCGTCCGGCGTCAAGGAGAATCCTCGCGCCGCCTCATCACTCGCGTCGTCCTGGAAGACCCGCTCCAGCTGCACCACTTCCGCCGGGATCGGCAGGGGAAACCGGACGTGCAGGTCGAACAGGTCGACCGGATGACGGGGGACGCAGACGAAATGCGGGTGCCTGAATTCCGCTCTGAACCGCAACGCGATCTCGTGCCTGCTCTGCCGCTGAAGCGGTTCGGGAAGGTGTAACGCCAAGCCGACGCGATCAGTGGACTCCATCGCCCTGCCGATCAGCCGTCCACCGTGGAACACGTCCACCCGGAGATCGTCGGCGCCGATGGCTTCACCCCGATAGACCGAGTCGGTGAGGGTCAGGGCGAGGTCCAGCTCGGTGATGTCGTCGGCGTCCGCGACGATCCGGCGGAATTCGAAAACCTCCGGAACCGGCTGGTCGAGCGCCAGCGTCACTCGCAGCTCCTCCGTGTGCCACCTCCTGCTGGGCTGGGCCGCTTCCGCTTCGAAGGATTCGTTCGTGGACGCCACGGCGACCTCGGCGAGCCGATCGATTCCTTCGTCGATACGCCGGCGGGCGGTCCGGTCGTCACGCTGCAGATGCCCGGCCAGCCAGCGCACCCGTTCCTGATAGACGGGGTGCACCGCCTCCGGGTGCAGTCCGAGCGCGGCCAGCACAGCAGTGCACAGATCCTCGGGCAACGAACGCGACCACTCGGACAGGCATTCGCCCAGCATTCTCCGGATCGCCGCGTTTCCGGCACCCCCGGCCGTACCGCAGACCGCGCGCAGCGCGGGACCCGCCCGCTCGGCGAGGTGAGGTGCCGCGATTCCCCTACCCCGTCGAAGCAGCTTCAATTCGCCGGCGAGATCAACAGCGCTGACGGTCACCAGTCCTCCCCTAGTGGTTCGAGCACGGTGGTCAATAGTCGTCAGCCCGGCGGCCCGTGTCCAGCCGGTCGCGGCCGTGTATCGACGATCGTTATTCGGGTTTCCCTTTCCCGCCCAGATGGGAAACAGGAAACTCCTTGTCGCTGTCAGACCCGCGACGCATTCTTGGTGAGTCGCCGAAATTCGCGGCGAATAACACCCCAACCAGCGGTTTCCGTGCTGTCGAGTGCTGCCCTGACGCGCACATCCAAGGAGTCGGAATGAAGGTCATGTGCTCGCTTTCACTGCTCTTACGGCTGGCTTTCTGGCTGTGGGTGATCGCGCTCGTCGTCGGGGTGCTGCTCGGCGGCGCACAGGGAACCGCGCCCGCGAACCCGGTCCAGCCGGCGGTCGCCACATACGGAAAGGAGGTGGACTGACCATGCAGACCCACACCATCGGCCTGATCCTGGCCCTGCTCGGCTTCGTGTTCGGCTGAGGACGATCGGCGACCATGGAACGCACACGCGGCCGCCGGCCGGGTCCACGGATCCGGCCGGCGGCCGGAGACAGCTGCCGAAACATCTTCCACACGGCCATACTGATCCTCCGACGAGGGTGGGGGCCGATGAACGAGAGAGCCACGTTCGGAGCCGAGCTGAGACGTCGCCGCAAGGCGGCCGGCCTTTCACTCACCGAACTCGCCGTTCGCACCCACTACAGCAAGGGCTACCTCAGCAAGGTCGAGACCGGGCTTTCCGCGCCGAACCCCGCACTCGCCGCATTGTGCGAAACCGAACTCGGTGCGGAGGGAGCGCTGAAACCGCTGTTGCCCGGTGAACCCGTGCGGCGCAGGACACGGCCGGACGTCCGGCCGTCCGGCTTACCGCCGGCGACGACCTCCTTCACCGGGCGGACCGCCGAACTGCGGGCGATCCGCACGGCGCTCGAAGCCGACGGAGGCGTCTGCGTCGTGTCCGGCATGGGCGGCGTGGGCAAGACGGAACTCGCGGTGCGGTGCGCGCACCGGCTGGAGTCCGGATTCGCCGACGGCTGCCTGTTCGTCGATCTGCGCGACGAATCCGGCGAATCCGCCGCGGTGCACGACAGGCTGCTGCGCGTCCTCGGCGTGCCGGCGGACCGCATCCCGGCCGACCCCGCCGATCGGACGGCGTTGTATCGGTCCCGGCTTCGGGGCCGCAGTGTGCTCCTTGTACTCGACAACGCGGTCAACGCGGCTCAAGTGCGCCCGCTGCTCCCGGCCGAGCCGAAGTGCCGGGTGCTGATCACGAGCAGGTCCCGGCTGAGCGCGCTCGACGATGCCGCGCACATCTCCTTGGACATGCTCCCGCTCGATGCGGCGGTCGGCCTCTTCACCACGGTCACCGGTGTTCCCGCCAGCGCAGCCGTCATCCGGGTGGTCCAACGATGTGCCCGGCTCCCCCTCGCGGTCCGGATCGCCGCGGCGAGGCTTCGCGCTCACCCGTCTTGGGACGTCGCGGAACTGGATCGGCGGCTGGCCGACGAAACAGCTCGTCTCGGCGAGCTCGACGACGGCGAACGCTCGCTCGCCGTCGCGTTCCGGCTGTCCGTCAAGCAGCTGAGCGCCGCCGAAGCGAGGCTCTTCGGGCTGCTCACCGTCCACCCCGGGACCGACGTCGACATCCATACCGCGAGTGCGCTGAGCGCACTTTCGTTCCGGGAGACCGATCGGCTGCTGGACCGTTTGCACGAAGCCCATCTGCTCACCCAACCGGACTCCGACCGCTACGGATTCCATGACCTGCTGCGCGCGTTCGCGACCGAATTCGTACTGACCGACGCGGAGGACGAAATGACAGCATTCGGCAGGCTGGCCGCCTTCGCGGTGCGAACCGCGGCTCAGGCCGACAAGGAACTCACCCCGCACCGCTTCGTCCCGGAGATCGTCTTCGACCCTGGACTCCCGGAACCGGTACGGCTGGACGACGGCGAGATGGCGATGTCCTGGTTCCGCGCCGAATGGCCCGGGCTGGTCGCCCTGTGCAGGACGGCGCATGAACGCGGTGAGTACGACCGGTGCTGGCAGCTCGCCTTCTTCCTGCGTGACTACTTCTTCGTGGCCAAACTCTGGGATCCTTGGCTGGAAACCCATCGGTGGGCGCGCGCGGCCGCCGAGGCCGCCGGCGACAGATGGGCGCTCGCCACCACCACGGCCAATCTCGGGGTCGCGCACGTCGATCGCGGCGATCTGGACGAAGCATCGGCATGCTACGGCGAAGCGCTCGCGCTGTTCCGCCGGATCGGTGACGGTCACGGGGAAACCACGACACTCGCGCACAGCGGCTGGGCCGAGCACTATCGGGGCAACCATGACGACGCGTTGCGAGATCTCCGGCAGGCGCACGCGGCCTACGTCCGTGACGGCAATCGCCGCAACGCCGCGATCACCGACCGCGGGATCGCCTTGGTACTGACGGCGCTCGGGCAGCCGGTCGAAGCCGCCACGCTCGCCGCCGAAACGTTGGCCGTCTTTGACGAGCTGGGGCTGGACCTCGACGCCGCGATGGCCCTCAACTGCCTGGGCTGGGCTTGGTTCCACACGGAGCGTCACGACCTGGCCGCCTCGGCGTATCGCGCGGCCGCGGACCGCGCCGAAGCCTGCGGAAGCCGTTACGAAACCGCGCGCGCCTACGTCGGCCTCGGGAACGTCGCGGCCGCTGAAGGCTCCACCGAGCTGGCGGCCGACCTGTGGAATCGAGCCGACGAGGTCCATCCCGATCTCGACGAGGTCATGGTCGGTGAAAGCCGTGCGCGCGGAGGCGCGACGGCCTGAGCCGGGATACCGGCGACGAGTCCGGGCGCCGCTCATCCGGCGGGTCGACCCGCAGGGCTGCTACGGTTGACCTGTCGCGGTTCAGACACCAGCCGCCGGGTCCTTTCTTCCGGGTCCGGCATGCCCTCCGGGCAGGAGCCGGGTCCCCATACCGGCAAGGAGTCCACTTGACCGACTACCGCGCTCCCGCTTCCGATCCGCCCCGGTCAACACGGAGATTCGTGTCCTCTCTCGACATCTCGGTCACCGCGTCCGGCACCGATACCGTCATCACCGTGTCGGGTGAAATCGATCTTGCCGTCTCCGCCGATCTGCGACGGGCGATGGAAGAGGAGCTCCTGTTCACGCCGGCGGCGCTGATCGCGGACCTGTCCACGGTGAGCTTCTGTGATTCGTCCGGTTTCACCGCTCTCGTCCAGGTCCGCGCGAAGGCCGAAGAAGCGGGCGTCCCGTTCGTCATCGTCACCCGGGAGCGGGCTTTGCTGCGCCCGATGTCGTTGCTCGGTCTCGACGCCGTCTTCACCGTGCACCCGACCCTCGATTCGGCGCGGGACGCGCTCACTCGCTGACCAGCTGTCATGATGAGCGGTTGTGACGGGTGACAAGGATCCAGGGTTCCGCATCGGCGGACGTCCACTGGCGGAACGGCTGACCGAGGTCCTGCCGTCGCTCGCGAAGACGGTCCTCGCCGAGATCGTCGCCCGCATCCCGGAGTACGGGCTGTTGCCCGCCGAGGAACTCAGTGGCGACATCACCCACGTGATCGAGCAGAACCTGCGTTCGTTCATCGACACTCTGCGCACCGGGTCCACGCCGACGCGGGAGGAGCTCGACTTCCTCCGCGAATCGGCGGCCCGGCGCGCGGAGGAGGGCATCCCGATCGACATCGTGCTCACCGCGTACCACATCGGCATCCAGGTGTTCTGGGAGTCGTTGACCCCGGACGCGCGGCCGGAGGAGGTCGCCGACGTCCTCGCGGTCAACGCGCTCACCCTGCGGTACCTGGAAGTGGTCACTCCCGCGGTCGGCGCGGGGTATCTCGACGAGCGCCAGACGATGTTCGACGACGAGCGTTCGGCGCGGCACGCGGTGCTCTCCGCGCTGCTCGACGGCGAACCGGCGGAAGTCGCGGCGGGACAAGCAGGTCTGCGCCTGCCGCCGTGCTACATCGTGCTCGCGGCGTCGGTCGGGGCGCATCCGGACGAGGCCACCACCGGGGTCGACCCGCAGATCGCCGGCCGCCGGAAACTCCGGCGGCTCCGGGTCGAGCTGGAGCGCCAGGTCCGGGGCACGGTGCTGACCTCGCTCACTCCCGATGGCGGCATCGCCTTGATACCGCACGAAACTCTGGCCGAAGAACTGTCCACACGCGACTGGACACGGCTGGAGCGGGTCCTCGCCGACGTCGCCCGCACGGCGGGCGCGGAAGTCATCGCCGGCACCGCCGCGGCCGAGCCGTCCGGGGTGCCCGCGGCGGCGAGGCTCGCGCAGGACGTACTCGCGGTCGCCACCGGATCCGGGCGTCCGCCCGGCCTGTACCGGCTCGACGACGTCCTGCTCGAGTACCAGCTTTCGCGCCCCGGTCCGGCGCTCGACCGGCTCGCCACCCGGCTGGCACCGCTGGACGGCAACGAGGAACTCGTCCATACGTTGGAGACCTTCCTTCGCCGCGGAGGACGCCGTCAGACCGCCGCCGCCCTGCACGTCCATCCGAACACCGTCGACTACCGGCTGCGCCGGATCGCCGATCTCACCGGGCTGGACCCCACCAGGCTGGAACACGTCGCCCTGCTGCAGGCGGCCCTTGCGGCCCGCGCCGCCACGGGCCACTTGTGACGCGTCACGAAAGGTGCCTACAAGACTCGGAGACCGTCACAAAGGTCGAGCAGCCGCCGGGCGGACCGGCATTCACCGGGGAAGACGAAGAGCTGCGTGCCCGTGTCCTCGGCGAGCAACTGCGCACGTTCGAGCACCCGGACGCCCGGCACGCCGAAGAACTCGAGTTCGGACAGGTTGAGGATCAATCTGGTGCCGCTGCCGTGGAGCCGCTGGTCCAGCATCTCCCACAGCCTCGGCGCGGTAGCTAGGTCGACCTCGCCGTTCGCTTTGACGACCGCGGTTTCCCTGGTCGGCCTGCTCACATGCAGGCGGAGGCGTCCCCGCGGTTCGTCGAGTGCCCGCAGCTCGGAGGACGCCGAGAAGGCGCGCTTCTCGTCAAGCGCGCGGGGCGTCGACAGAGAAGTCATGTGTGGAAGTACCCCGGCACCCGGTGCGATGAAACGATCCGGGGCTTGAAGACCGCCGAAAGCGGGTATCCCCGCCCACGTCGGAGGTGATGTCCCATGTCCGCTGCACAGACGGGTACAGGACCGGTGGTGACCGGTTTCGACGGATCGCCGGAGGCACGCCGCGCCGTCCGCTGGGCGGTCGCCGAGGCGAAGACGCGCGGCCTCGGCCTCGTTCTCGCCTACTGCACGCACGACCGTCTTCCCCCGCCCGGCTCGGATCCGGTCGCGACGCCGCTGAACGAAGCCGTTCCGCACGCCGCCGACGAAGCCGACGTCGAGCCCGCTCGACGGCAGCTCGCTTCGATGGCGGAAGCCCTGAAGCGCTCCGAGCCCGATCTCGACGTCCGCACGGTCGTCGGCGGCGGCACTCCGGAGCAGGTCCTGACCTCGGTCGCCGACGAAACGGACGCGGCGATGATCGTGCTCGGCGAATCCCACACCGGACTGTTCGCCAGGGCCGTCCTCGGCTCGACGGAATCCGAGGTGACCAAGACCGCCGGACGTCCTGTCGTGGTCGTGCGCGGGGACGAGCCGCCTCCTGGCGGGCCGGTGATCCTCGGGACCGACGGCTCGGAGCACAGCGCGCCGGCGGCGGGCTTCGCGTTCGACTTCGCCTCGCGTCACGGGCTCACCGTGCACGCGGTCCACGTCGCGCGCATGCCGCTTTGGGGCCCCGCGAGCGAGCCTCTGCTCGGCGGGCCGGTACTGGATCCGGCGCCCGGTATCCCGCAGGAGGTGGCCGACCAGCTCGTCGCCCGGCAGCTCGAGCCGTGGCGCGAGCGTTATCCGGAGGTTTCCGTGGAGCTGGTGCACGGGGTGGGACCCGCCGCGCAGGCGTTGACCGTGCAGTCCAGTGAGTCCGCGCTGCTGGTGCTCGGCCGGAGCGATCACGGCGATCTCCGGCGGCTGCTGCTGGGTTCGATCAGCGACGACGCGCTGCACCACGCCCATTGCCCGGTGGCGGTGGTCCGCGCTCAGCCGGTGGACTGAGCGCGGCGCGTCACGAGGAAGCGAGTTCTCCGAGCGTCCGCCGCGAAGCGCGTAGTTCCGCGGCCATCAGCAGACCACCGGTGCGAGCCTGGGCGAGCGCGTAACCGACGTCGGCGACCTTGTCCCAGGACTCCCCCGCCGAGTCGGCCGTGCCGAGCTGACCGGACAGGAGGCTCTGTTCGAGTTGTGCCTGCAAGCCGGGCAGGACGTTGGCGAGGTCGTCGGCGAGCTGCTGCAACGCGCCGATGGTGCGGCAGAGGTCAGAAGGCGTGGCCTGTTCCTCGGTCCGCAGCCGGCTGTACAGATGACGCACGACTGTGCCGGCCTGTGCGGCCAGCAGATACGGCGGCTCCACCGACTTCGGGTTCATTGCCCTGAAATACCCCGCCGACGACCTGCGAAAACAAGTTTGTGCCGAGAGGGCCGGGGGTATCAGCGGTTGTGAACGACAACGTGCTCACCTTCGGGGTCGAGGAAGAGTTCTTCGTGGTGGGCCGGGACGGCCACCTTTCCCCGTCCGGGGACGCCGTCGTGGACGACGCGGCGGAGGATCAGGGCGAACTCCAGCAGGAGCTCACCCGCTCCCAGGCCGAATCGGCCACCGACATCTGCAAGACACACGCTGAAGCCGAGCGGCAGCTGACGGCGATGCGCACGGAACTGGCCGAAGGCGCCGCCCGGCGGGGCTGCCGTCTGCTGCCAAGCGGCAGCGCACCACTGGCGGAAACGGAGTTGCCCGCCATCACCCCGAATCCGCGCTACGAACGGATGTCCGAACATTTCGGGGCGACCGCGCGGACGTCGCACACCTGCGGCTGTCACGTCCACATCGCCATCCCCGACCGGGAAACCGGGATCCGGGTGATCAACCGCGTCCGGCCCTTCCTGCCCGTATTGCTGACCGTGACCGCCAATTCCGCGATCTGCGACGGCTACGACACCGGATACGCCAGCTGGCGTTACCAGCAGTGGAACCGCTGGCCTTCGGCCGGTTCACCGCCGCTGTTCACCTCACTGGACCACTACGAAAGCATCGTCGACGCCTGGCTCCGCGCGGGCGCCATCCTCGATCGCGCGATGGTCTATTGGGACGTAAGGCTTTCCGAGAAGCAGCCGACGGTGGAGTTCCGGTTCGCCGACGTCGCGGTCACTCCCGGCGAAGCGGTGCTGCTCGGGGTGCTGATCCGCGGGCTGGTCGGCACGGTCCTCGGCACGGAGGAGCGCCCCGCGGATTTGTCCAACGAAGTCTTGCGGGCCCAGATCTGGCGTGCGTCGCGGGAAGGGCTTTCGGGTCGCTGCCCGCATTTCCGGACCGGCGACCTCGCCCCGGCGAGCGAGGTGCTCGACGACGTCGTCACCTTCGCCGCCGGTGCGCTCGAGGAGACGGGGGACCTCGACTTCGTCCGCGACGGCCTCGCCAGGCTGGTCGCCGAAGGCAGCGGGGCCGACCGGCAACGGGCGCGGTTCGAGAAGCGTCAACGCGCGGAAGACGTCGTGGACCTGTTGGCCGTCCGGCCGGGTTGAGGGGTCGGGCAAGGCGGGCAGGTCGCGAAAGTGGCTTTCGCAACGTCTGAGGTCGCGAAAGTGGCTTTCGCGACCTGCCGCCCAACGGCCACGAGGGACCGCGCACCGTGACCCGACACCTTTGCCCACCCCTCGACAACGGGTGGGCCCGGCGTCATTCGCGTGATTGAAGGCGGAACTCGCGTGATTGAAGGCGGAACTCGCGTGATTGGACGGCGAACTCGCGCGATCAGGCGGGCGGTCAGGTTCGGCCGAGTTCTGACGGCCGGCGCAGCGGGCCCCAGTCGGCGTCGTCCTGCGCGCGCTCGCGCAACAGGCCGCGAGCCTCGTCGAGGACGGCGGTGGAGATCCGCCCGACGGGTTCGGGGTCGGTCAGCAGTGGCTCGTTGTCCGGTCCCGAAGCGACCACGCGGCCCGCCAGCACCCAGGGTTTGGTCTCGCGGCGCCGCTCGTGCCTGAGGTGGCAATAGTCGTAAAGGCGCCTGGCCGGCCAGAGTTCGAGCGGCTGATCCCGCCAGCATGGTTCGGGATCGAGGGGGTTCACCGAGAGTCCCGGCAGTTCCGTGCCGGTGAGTTCGTCCCGGCTCGTGCCGGGACGGTGTTCGGGAGACGGCGTCCAGCGCACGTACCGGCCTTTCCGGCGCCGGACCAACGCGGCGAGCTCCCCCAGTGACTCCAGCTGCTGCATCGAACGCTCTTGCGCGAGGGGATGGACGCGGTGACCGGCGCGCCGGCGTCCCTGCTCCGCCGGGGCTGCCCACGCCGGTCCACCTCACGGCCGGTGGACGTACAACCTCGCTGCACCGGCCGTTGCGTTTCGGTTACCCGCTCACGAGGGAGCTACACCGATTTCACCAGCGATCGATCCACGAGATGCGCGATCTCCTCCAGCGCGAGCCTCGCTTCCGGGATCGAGGCCAGCATCCACGCGTGGATCATGCCCTCGTACTCGTGGTAGCCCAGCGGCACCCCTTGTTCGGTGCACAGGGTGTGCAGCCGCCGGGCGTCGGAGAGGAGGACGTCCTTGGTCCCGATGTAGACGGTCAAGGCCCCGAGCCCGGAAAGGTCGCCGGACAACGGGCTGAGCCGGGGATCGGTGCGCGGCAGCTGTCCACTGTAGAGCCTGGCGGCCTCGTTCAGCCCGGTGAGCGCGAGGTACGGGTCACGCTCGTCCAGCGCCGGTTGCGCCGGATGGCTCAGCGTCAGGTCCAGCCACGGCGACAGGAGGACGGTCTCCTTGGGCACCGGCCTGCCTTCGTCCCGCAACGCCTTGGTGAGCGCCAGCGCGATCCCGCCACCGGCGGAATCGCCCATCACGATCTGGTCCTCCGGGGCGACATCCGCGGCGAACTCCTCGTAGGCGCGGCGGACGAACTCGGTGGTCTCCGGGCACTGGTGCGCCGGGGCCAGCGGGTAGATCGGCACGGTGACCGAGCAGCCGGTGCGGTCGATCAGCCGTCCGAAGAAGCGCCAGTGGTCGTGCTGGATCTGGTGCACGTAGGCGCCGCCGTGGAAGTACAGCACGTGGTTGCGGTCGCCCCCACCGCCGGCCGGGCGGATGGTGTAACAGGGTCGTCCGTCCACTTCGGACCGGGTGACGTCGAACCGGCGCCTGATCGCGCGGATCGGCCCCCGGTCGCCCTTCGCCTGGCTGCTTTCGATGCTCCGGCGGAAGCGGTCGAGCTCGGCGTAGGTGCGCTTCCGGTTGGTGAGGCGCAGCCACGCGAGCAGCGACTTCGCGGGGAGACTCTTCTTAGACCTGATCACGGGGAACCGTCCGATGCCAGTTGCGGGAGAACGTCCTTCGCTCCCCTTCGTATGCGTCGAGCTGTGCGTCGATCACGAATTCGGTGGGAGTGCAGGACACCCGGGTTCGGGTCTCGGACCGGGCTTCCCAGTCGCCGCGGGCGAACGTCATCGACCACGACGTCTCCGCCACCGGGGAGCAGAAGTCGTCGGCCACCCACGAGTATCGCTCGAACACGTTCCTGGTGACGTCGAGACAGATGTCCTCGAACCGGACCTTGCCCTCGTTCTTCACGATGTCGAGCGCGGACCGGTAGTCGATCAGGTCACGGGAGACGGTCCAGCGCTGTTCGCCGGGTTCGACCTGGGTCGCGGGCAGCGGTTCCGCGCCTTCGGGTTCGCCGAACGGCCGTGCCGGGACCTCGTCCGCCTCCGCTATGGGCCGCACCGGAAGCGTGAGCGTGCTCTGTCCGGTGTGGACGGTCACCATCGCCGGTTCCGGCGGTGGCCACGCCAGCGGCCAGTACGACGACGAGATCGACAACCGGATCCGGTGCCCGGCGGGGAAGGCCTGCGCGACGGCGTTGAGCTCGACGCGCACCCGGTACCGCTTGCCCGGTTCCAGTGGCTCCGGGTCTTCGTGCCCGTCGCGGTGGGTCAGGTTCAGCAGCCCGTAGGTCACCCGCGTGGCCCTGCCGTCCGGCGAGACGTCGGACAGCCGGACGGCGACCTGCGCGACCGGCTTGTCCGCAGAGACCTCCAGATCCACCGTCGGCGAACCGAGGATCTCGCAGGGTTCGGCGAGCTCGTCGGTTTCGAAGACGAGCGAGCCACCGTCCTCCTCCCGCTGGTCGTACGGCAGATCGGGCGGAGCGCTGTAGGAGGCCCACTTACCGGCGAACTGACCGACCGAAAGCGGCGACTCCACCGACAGGTTCTCCGCCGGGACGTCCTCACCCGGACGGGCGATCCGGTGCCGGGTGAGCCGATGCTTGGACGGGTGCACATGCGGCGAAGGCCAGGACGGCTCCCCCACCCAGCGGCCGGGGCGGTCCTCGTACGAGGTCGACGGTGGCACGCTGTCCTGCATCCAGGTCTGGAGCATCGGCCCGTCCATGACGCCGTTCTCGGCGTCCTTCAGCCAGTGGTCCCACCAGCGGACCAGCTCCTGCAGGTAGCCGATGGCGGGCCCGGGGCGGCCGAGGTGCGGGTACTTGTGCGACCACGGCCCGATCAGGCCGCGCCTCGGCACGTCGAGATTGGCCAGCAGCCGGGAGACCGCGTTCGAGTACCCGTCCGCCCAGCCGCTGGAGGCGAGGACGGGCACCTGGACGTCGCTGTAGTTCTCGCAGACCGACGCGTGCCGCCAATAGTCGTCCCGGCGCTGGTGGCTCAGCCATTCGCCTGCCCAGAGGCCGCAGTTTTCCAGCCGTTCGTGCCACAGCTCCCGCCACCGCTCACCCGCCAGCGCGGGATCGGGCGGCAACGTCGCGTAGGCGAACATCGTGGAGGCCTCGGCGACGTTGTCCGAAAGCAGGCAGCCGCCCATGTAGTGCATGTCGTCGGAGTACCGGTCGTCGGTGAACGACGAGATCGCGATCGCGGTCAGGCTCGGCGGTTTGCGTGCCGCCACCTGGAGGGCGGCGAACCCGCCCCAGGAGATGCCCATCATCCCCGTGCGCCCCGAGCACCAGGGCTGCGCGGCGATCCATTCCAGGACGTCCTCGGCGTCGAGTTGCTCCCGTTCGAGGTACTCGTCGGCGAGCACGCCCTCCGACTCCCCCGAACCGCGGATGTCGACGCGGACACAGGCGTAGCCGTGTCCCGCGAGGTACGGGTGGTGCACGGAGTCCCGCACCGAGGTCAGGTCGCGGTGCCGGTACGGGATGTACTCCAGGATCGCCGGGACCGGTTCGCCGTCCGAAGCGACCGGCCACCAGATCCTCGCCGACAGCCGGACGCCGTCGGAAACCGGGATCCAGACGTGGTCCTCCTCGGTGATCTCGTACGGCAGCGAGGCCACCGTCCGCATGGGCTATCCCTCCTCGAAGTCGAACCGCAGCGCTTCGGTGCACCGGCGGTACTTGCTCTCCATCTCCCGTTCGGTCTGCGCCGCGACGAAGATATGCGCGAGTTCGTAGCTGTAACTGTCCTGTTCCGGCAGTTCCGAGAGCCGGATTCCCTTCTCGGCCACCGGTTCGATCTTCACCCCGGGGATCTCCGCCTCCAGGTCCGCGATCTCGCCGCGGGTGGGCACCCTGGTGACCAGCGCGTCACGGAAGCGGCGGTAGTACCACTTACCCGCGATCCGGTAGTCACCTCGGTTCCGGCGCTGTCCCGGATCCTGGCCGAGGCCGAGCTGGACCATGATCTGGTGGTTCGCCACCCCGTCCACGTACTCGAACAGTTCCGCGTGGGACTGCGAATGCCGCGGGTTGATCTCCAGCAGACAGGCCTGTCCGGATTCGGGGTGACAGAAGAACTCGATGCTGAAAGTGGCGTTGTCGAAGCCGATCTGCTCCATCACGCGGACGGAGATCTCCTTCATCCGCTCGACGGCGTCCTCGGGCAGCTGCGACGGGTACTGGTGCCGCAGGAAAGAAGGGGTGTCGGGGTAGTTGATCGAGTCGAGGACACCGTAGACGGTGACCTGTCCTTTGTAGACATACCCTTCCGTCGCCGCCTGCACGCCGCTGAGTTCTCCCTCGGCGAGGCATGCCGCCCCGCCGACGTCGGCCACCGCGACGGGGAGGTCGATCGTGCCGAGGATGCGGTCGAAGGGCTTGCCGACCCTGTCGACACCCGCCCGGATCTCCGCGACGGCCTTGTCGAACTCGTCGTCGTCGGCGACGTGGAAGGCCAGCTCCGAGGAGAACGACTTCACCGGTTTGAGCCACATGGGGTAGTCGACACCCTCGGGCGGCCGGGGATCGTCCTCGTCCAAGTCGACGACGCCGAAGGCAGGCACCTCGTCGATCACCTTCGCCTGTTCGAGACGGCTCCAGTACTTGTGCTCGCACTTCAGCACGGCCTCGAGCGAAACACCGGGAAGGCCGTACTTCTCGCACAGCATGGCCACCATCGTCGAAGACGGGAAGTCCCAGTAGCTGACGATCGCGTCGATCGACCCGTCGAAGGCGTCCAGCTGCGACTGCGCCTTTTCCAGGAGCTCCACGATCGGGATCTCACCGTGCTGAAGCTCTTCCGGCGTCAGCAGGGCATGAAAGCGGTACCGGCCGGCGCCGGGGATTCGTCTCAGCACCTCGTCGTTGCTGTCGTCGAGACCGATGACAAAAATGTTCTTTTCCTCGGGGGGACTGGAGGGTGTGGTCATAGGCCAGTGCTACCCGCTCCGACGATCCGGAAAACCCTGGTTTGCCCCCGTGGCCGCGCGGGAATCCGGGCGCCATGACGGAGTTGCCCGGAACGCGTTCACTGTGGCTCGACACCGCTCCCGCTCCCGACCGCACCGGGACGCCGCTGCCCGCCGAGGTCGACGTCGCCGTGCTCGGCGGCGGGATCGCCGGCCTCACCACGGCCTACCGGCTGGCGAGGGCCGGGCGCTCGGTGCTGGTGCTGGAGGCCGGCCGCCTCGCGGCGGGGGTCTCCGGCCACACCACGGCGAAGGTCAGCGCCCAGCACGGGCTGAAGTACGCGACGCTGGCGAAGACCAAAGGCACCGAAGCCGCCGCGACGTATGCCTACACGCAGGCGGCCGCGCTGGACTGGATCGCCGCGGCCACCGCCGAACTCGGCATCGACTGCGGGTTCACCCGCGCCGACAGTTTCGTCTACACGACCCATCCCGGAACGGTCGAAAGCCTCGAACGCGAGGCGGAAGCCGCGGCCGAGGCCGGGCTTCCCGCTTCCTACGTCACCGAGGTCGACCTCGACGTGCCCGCCCTCGGCGCGGTGAAGTTCGCGTCGCAGGCGCACTTCCACCCGCGCCACTGGCTGCTCGCCCTGGCAGGCGAGATCGAACGCGCGGGCGGGACGATCATCGAAGGCGTTCGCGCGGAAGGTGTCGACGAGCTCGGCGGTGTGAAGGTGCGCACCAGTTCCGGCGAGGTGCGGGCGGGCGAGGTCGTGGTGGCGACCCACTACCCCGTGTTCGACCGCGGCCTGTTCTTCGCCAGGCTCGACCCGGTCCGCGACCTGGTGGTCGCCGGGCCGGTCGAAGGCAACCGCCCGCCGGAGGGGATGTACCTGGACGCCGACACCCACCACTCGGTGCGGAGCTACCTCAAAGACGGTGTCCCGTACGCGATCGTGGGCGGCGAGCATTACCGCGTCGGCGACTCCGTCGACGTCGAGAGCCGCTACGAACGGCTGGCGAGCTGGGCGAGCGAACACGCGGGCGTACGCCGGGTCACCCATCGGTGGTCGGCCCATGATCTGTCCACTGTGGACTCCGTTCCGTACGTCGGGCGCTACCATCCGGCGAGCCGTCACCTGTGGGTCGCCACCGGCTTCGGCCAGTGGGGGATGACGGGCGGCACCGCGGCCGGGCTGCTGCTCGCGGACCTGCTGACCGGACGCGACAACCCGTCGGCGAGTCTGTACGACCCCAACCGGTTCGACCTCCGCTCCGCGATCTCGACGGTGGAGAACAACGCCACGGTGGCGAAGTTCCTGGTGGGCGACCACCTCAGCGCGTTGCGCAAACCCGCATCCTTGGACGAACTCGTGCCCGGAGAGGCCAAGGTGACCCGTGACGGCGGAGAACTCGTCGCGGCCTACCGCGACCCTGGCGGTGAACTGCACGCCGTCGGCGCCCACTGCACCCATCTGGGCTGCCTCGTCGCGTTCAACAACGCGGAGAAGACCTGGGACTGCCCTTGCCACGGTTCGCGCTTCGACCTGGACGGGTCGGTGATCCAGGGGCCGGCCGTGCGCGCGCTACCGAAGAAGCGGGAGCGGTGATGACCGGAATCGGTGTCGAAGAGGAGTTCCTGCTGGTCGACCCCAGGACCGGGGTGAGCTGTCCCCGGGCCGAGGCCGTACTCGAACGGCACCGCGTCTGCTGCCCGCTGCCGGACGGCGCGGCGGTCCACCGGGAACTGCGGCCGACGCAGATCGAGGCCGCCACCGGCGTCTGCGAAACCGCCGACGAGCTGTACGAACACCTGACCGCGGGACGCCGCACCCTCGCCGAAGCGGCGGCGGGCGAGGACTGCGCCATCATCGCCTCCGGCACTCCCCTGTGTCCCTCACCCGACCGCGACTACGGCACCGGCGACCGTTTCGGCAAGGTCGACGCGCTGTACGCCGGTGTGGTCAAGGCGTACGAGGCTTGCGGTTGCCACGTGCACATCGGCGTACCGGACCGCGAGACCGCGGTCGCCGTCGTGAACCACCTGGGTGAATGGCTGCCCACGCTGCTGGCGTTGTCGGGCAACTCGCCGTTCGAAGGCGGCCGCGACACCGGATACGAGAGCTGGCGGATGGTGGAGCAGAGCCGTTTCCCCGGCTCCGGCATCGCCCCGTACTTCGCGGATGCCGCCGGCTACGAGGAGCAGGTCGGGAAGCTGGTGGACTGCGGGGTGCTGGTGGACGAGAACCAGACCTTCTGGCTCGCGCGGCCGTCCACGCGCTGGCCGACCGTCGAGGTCCGCGTCGCCGACACCGCGTCGACCGTGGACGAAGCCGTCCTGCAGGGGCTGCTGACCCGCGCGCTGGTGCGCACCGCGCTCACCGAACTGGAGCACGGGACGGAGGCCACCCCGCTGGACCCGCAGATCGCCGCCGCCGCCGTGTGGTCGGCCGCGCGTCACGGCCTCTCCGGGCCTGCCGTCGACCCGGTGGCCGGAAAGCCGGTGCCGGTGGGCGACCGGGTCGCCGCGCTGCTCACGCATACCGAGCAGGCACTGGAGGACACCGGCGACCGGGACCTCGTGCACACCCTCCTCGGCCGTCTGGAACGGGAAGGCACCGGGGCCGAACGGCAGCGCCGGGCCGCCGCCGACGGCGAGGTCGCGGTGTTGCGGATGCTGACCGAAGAGACGGTTCCGCACGGCTAGATCGGGTACTCCCCGGGCATGACGACGATCGACCGTGAGGTGGCCGCGAGGCTGCCCGAGATCCGCGGCCCGCTCTCGGCCGCCGTGGTGGACACCCTGGCAGGTGGACGCCGTGACGACTTCGACCTCGAAGCGGCGACCGACGCCGATCCGTTCGGCGAGGATCTGCAACTGGCGCTGAATGTCTGCTACGAGCTGCACTACCAGGGCTTCGACGGCGTCGACCCCGAATGGGAATGGGACTCCCGCCTGCTCGGCTTCCGGTCGGTTCTGGAGCACGCGTTCCTCGGCGGGCTCCGCGCCGCCGTACCCGGCGGGGACGACGTCGGCGCGCTGCTCGACGACTTGCTGATCGAACCAGTCGACGGTGAAGGTGTTTCACACTTCCTGCGTGACGAGGGCGAATGGTGGCATGTGGAGGAGTACTTCGCCCATCGGTCGATCTACCACCTCAAAGAGGCCGACCCCCACGCCTGGGTGATCCCGCGGCTGCGGGGCAGGGCCAAGGCGGCACTGGTCGCCGTGGAGTTCGACGAGTTCGGGGGCGGGCGGGCCGACCAGGCGCATTCCCGCCTGTTCGCCGATCTGCTGACCGCGGCGGGCCTGTCCGAGGGCTATCTCGCCTACCTCGACCACGTCCCGGCCTGCACCCTCGCGACGGTGAACATGATGTCGCTGTTCGGCTTACACCGGAGCCTGCGTGGCGCGCTCGTCGGGCATTTCGCCGCCGCCGAGATCACCACCGCGCCCGCCGCCCGGCGCATGGACCATGCGCTGGAACGCCTCGGCGCGCCCGGGGAGTGCCGGTACTTCTACACCGAGCACATCGAAGCCGACGCGGTGCACGAACAAGTGCTGCGGCACGACGTCGTCGGGGATCTGCTCGACCGGGAGCCGGAGCTGGCGGCGGACATCGCGTTGGGCATCCAGGCGACCGACCTGCTGGAGAACCGGCTGACCGAGCACCTGCTGGGCGCTTGGTCAGCCGGCGAAACGTCACTCCTCAGGCCGCTGCACCCCTTGCCGTGAGCGGCGGCGGTGGCTGGTGTCGCAGAACGGGTAACGCTTGCTGCGGCGGCAGGCGCAGAGCGCGACCAGGAAGCGGTCCGAGGTCACCGTCTCGCCGTCGTCCATGACGATCTCGACCGGCCCCTCCACCAGGAGGGGCCCGCCGGGGTCGAGCCGGACCTTGGTCCTACGGCCGGTCGGCACGGATCACCACCAGTTCTTCGTGCCGCTGCTCGGCCACGATCAGGCCCGCCGCTTCGAGGAAGGCCGCCCGCGCCCGCATCACGGGTCCGAACGGGATCGATCGGGTGGCGACCACCGCGGGTGTCAATCCCGCCGCCCGTAACTGATCCAGCGACTTGTCCGGTCCCGCGACCGCGGAGTGGACCATCATCAGATACCCACCGGGCGCCACCAGGGACGACGCTTGGGCACAGACCTGGTCGAGCACGATCCGGCCGTCCGGTCCGGCGTCCCACGCGCGCGCGGCCCCGACCGCCGGGACCGGAGAGGGCACATACGGCGGGTTCGCCAGCACGACGTCGAAGGGGCCACCGCGGGCCGCTTCGGCAAGGCCACCGCGAAGGGGCCGGACCGGAAGGCGGCGCAGCCGCGAGTTGACCCAGACCGCGGCCAGCGCCCGCCGGGAGATGTCCACGGCGGTCACGGCCCCCGCGCCGTGCGCCGCGGCCGTCAGCGCGAGCGCCCCGGTGCCGGTGCAGAGGTCGAGAACTCTTGCCCCGGCGGGCATTCCGGACGCGCTCAACGCGTGCGCCAGTAGCCAGGTGTCGTCTTGCGGGCGGTAGACGCCCGGTGGCCGCAGCAGCCACGGCCGCGTCCGGACAAGTGGAATCGCTGCACTGGAGATCGCGGTCATGTCCCCTCCGGTTCACCGTCGTTGCCCAGGGCTACCCCGGTCGTGTGGCGCCAAACGTCCACAAAGGTCTGGCGCGCCAGGGTTGAAACGGCGCGAAAGGGGTAGCCGCAAGGAAAGCGACCGAAGGAGAAGCGCCATGGACGCCGAGCACAAGTCCGGAAGTGAAGACAAAGAGGACGAGAAAGACCGCGAAGAGGTCCGAGGAGAACAGGGCACGTCGTCGGGTGACCCCCACGACGACACCGACCCGCAATCGGGTTGAGCACGCGGCGGAATCGCCTCCGGCTCCCACTGGCCGGAGGCGTTTTCACGACGTCTTCCCGGGGTATCCGACGGACTTGGCGGCGAAACGGAGGCGTTCCCGATGACCGGAAGCAAAGTAAGGCCGCAGGGAGCGTTTAGTCCGCTACGGGCAACTTTGCGGATATGACGAAAGCGGCCTCGCTCCGGATCCTTCTGTGGCACGTCCACGGTTCCTGGACCGAATCGTTCGTACGCGGTG
Organism: Amycolatopsis sp. lyj-108; assembly: GCF_046549005.1. Taxonomy (NCBI): domain Bacteria; kingdom Bacillati; phylum Actinomycetota; class Actinomycetes; order Pseudonocardiales; family Pseudonocardiaceae; genus Amycolatopsis; species Amycolatopsis sp. lyj-108. The sequence continues at coordinate 190,208 of NZ_JAJPWQ010000003.1, forward strand.
GCCATCGCTGCTACCTCCCGCTGCTCGCCGAAGGCGGGCCGTGGGGACGGGGGCTCAGCGGACGTGAGTGGCTCTCCGCCGAAGAGGTACCGGCCGACGAACTGGAGGATCTCGACATCGACGTCGTCATCCTTCAGCGGCCGGAAGAAGTCCACCTGGCCGCGCGATGGCTGCGCCGCCGCCCCGGCAAGGAAGTACCAGCCGTCCATGTCGAACACAACACGCCCCGGGAGCACGCGGCCACCACCCGGCACCCGCTGGCCGACCGTGCCGACATCCAGCTGGTCCACGTGACCCATTTCAACGACCTGATGTGGGACTCCGGCCTCGCCCCCACGGTGGTCATCCCCCACGGGATCCCCGATCCGGGTGAGCGCTACACCGGGGAGCTGCCGCACGGCGTGGCCCTGATCAACGAACCGGCGCGGCGAGGGCGGATCACCGGGAGCGATCTCCTGGCCACCTTCGCGGACATCGCGCCGGTCGACCTGTACGGGATCGGCAGCGAAGACCTCGACGGCCGTCATCCCGCGCTGCGTCCCGGCGGCGACCTGCGCAGCCGGGAACTGCACGCCGAAGCCGCCCGGCGCCGCGTCTACCTGCACACCGCACGGTGGACGTCGCTGGGCCTGTCGCTACTCGAGGCGATGCACCTCGGCATGCCGGTCGTCGCACTGGCGACGACCGAAGCGGTACTCGCGGTCCCCTCCGATGCCGGCGCCGTCTCGACGGACGTCGACGCGCTCGCGAAGGCCTATCGCGAGCTGATCCATGAACCCGATTTCGCCGTGCTGGCGGGAAAATCCACACGCAAGTACGCCTTGAGCCACTACGGGCTCGATGCGTTCCTCGAGCGCTGGGACACCCTGCTGGCAGAGGTGATCGCTTGACTTCGCCGACCGCGGCGGGAAGGACTCCGATGAGGATCGCGATGGTTTCCGAGCACGCCAGCCCTGTCGCCGCCCTCGGCGGAGCCGACGCGGGCGGGCAGAACGTTCACGTGGCCGAGCTTTCCGCCGCGTTGAGCAGGCAGGGACACGACGTCACCGTCTACACGCGCCGTGAGAACAGGCGCGTCCCGGCGACGGTCGAAACGCCTGACGGCTACCGCGTCGTCCACGTCACGGCCGGGCCGGCGAGGAAACTGCCGAAGGACGAACTGCTGCCGCATATGGGAGAGTTCGGCCGCGTGCTGCGGTCCCGCTGGACCAAGGCCCGGCCGGACGTCGTCCACGCGCATTTCTGGATGTCCGGCCTGGCCTCGGTTCTCGCGGCGAAGGATCTCGGCATCCCGGTCACCCAGACCTTTCACGCGCTGGGCGTGGTGAAACGGCGCTATCAGGGCAAAAAAGACACGAGCCCGGCCGAGCGGACGCGGCTCGAACGGATGATCGCCAAACAGGCCGACCGGGTGATCGCGACCTGCTCGGACGAGGTCTTCGAACTCGTGCGCATGGGCCTGCCGCGTTCACGCGCCTCCGTCGTCCCTTGTGGAGTGGACCTGACCAAGTTCACCCCAGATGGTGAACGGGCTCCCCGCACGGCGGCACGCCGGATCGTCAGTGTCGGCAGGCTGGTGCCGCGCAAGGGTTTCGACCTCGCCATCGCCGCGCTCGCCTCGCTACCGGACACGGAACTGGTCATCGCGGGCGGTCCGGATTCGGGTCCGCTCACCGAGGTTCCGGAGGTGCGGCGGCTGCTCGCGATCGCCGACCGGCTGGGCGTCACCGACCGCGTGCGCCTGCCGGGACTGGTGTCACGCGAACAGATGCCCGCGCTGCTGCGCTCCGCCGACGCGGTGGTCTGCACGCCTTGGTACGAACCGTTCGGCATCGTGCCGCTGGAGGCGATGGCCTGCGGAGTCCCGGTCGTGGCGACCGCGGTCGGCGGGCTGACCGAAACCGTCGTCGACGGCGTCACGGGAATGCTGGTCCCGCCGCGCAATCCGAAGGAACTGGCGGGAGCGCTGCGGCGGCTCCTCAGCGATATTTCGGCGTGCGAGTCGTTCGGGATCGCCGGGGCCGACAGGGTGCGGGCGCGATACTCGTGGGACAGGGTGGCGGCGGACACCTTGCGCGCCTATGGCCGCGTTCTGGGCGACGAGGACACCGAAGTGGCGGCGGCCGCCTCCCCTTCCTGACCTCCCGCGGGTGCGTCCACGCGTGATCGGAGACCGAACTCGCGTGATTGGAGACGTAACTCGCGTGATTAGAGGCGTAACTCGTGAGTTACGCCTTCAGACACGTGAGTTACGCCTTCAGACACGCGTGTGACGTCTAGGGCCGGGGATCACCCGACGTAGCGCCGCGCGACCGAGTTCCGCTGTGACTCCTCCAGCAGCACCAGCCCGCGTTCGACACCCGCCGGGACCACCGCCCGTTCCCGTAGCACCCACGGGATCCCCCGCACCGCTTCGGCCACCGCCGCGAACGTCGCCCGGTCGAAGGGTGCCGAGCGCAGTACCGCGATCATCCGGCGCAGGACGCTGCCGAGCGGGCGTCGCAGCCACAACGTCCGCCGTGCCGTCGGAAGAGCCGTTGTCCACCACCACGATCGGCGGTGGCGGCCGCAGCGCGGTCAGCTCCCGCAAGGTGCGTTCCAGTTCCGGTGCCCGATCGCGAGTCGCGATCACCACCGTCGTCTTGGCCGTGTTCATCGCACCGGCCGGGATTTGAGCGTCTTCACCATGTCGCGCAAGAGCCCGTCGTCCACCGGCAGCGCGCGGAGCGCGGCCACCGCCCGGCCCTGCACCGAAGAACACCAGCGCCACCAGGAGTCGAGAACCGCCCGATCACCCGCCTCTTCGGCACGGACGAGGGCGGGCCAGCCGAGCGCGTCGGCCTGGGCGGTGACCTTGCCCCCGCCCTCCACCGGGTCGATCGCCAGTGCGGGCACCCCCGCCTGAAGACTCAGCACCAGCCCGTGCAGCCGCGTCGTGACCACGACGTCCAGATGCGACAGGATCGACATGAACTGATCCGGTGTCTCACAACGCTCCCAGTCCGAATACGCCAGCCGGGTGTCGAGGGGCACCCTGGCGCAGTCGACCCCGGCGATCCACTTCTGCACCGAGCCGTGCACCGCCGAATGGTGACCCGAGTCGCCGTACTCCGGTTGCGGTGGCGCCAGGATCACCCCGGTCACCAGCACTTCGCCGGTCCGCACGCCGAGGGAGAGATCCGGCGTGCCGATCCCGTCGTGATCCCGCGCGAACACCTGGTCGAAGCCCGTGACCGTGTCGTCCTCCGGATCGATCACCGAGACCCCGACCGCGATCCGGTGGCAATGCGCGAACCTGCGATGCACCTCCTGTACCTGCCATCCGTGCACGGGCCCGCAGACGAACACCACGTGGCTGTACCGCGCCGGATCCACCTCTTCGTAGTTCACGTCGTCCGGCCGGTAGACCGGACTCCAGGCCAAATCATGTGGCAACCCCATGGTGGACAGCGCCTCATCGACCCTTCGCATACTGAGGACGTCCCCTGCGGTCGCCTCGCCGTGGCGGAAGCTCGCCCAGCCGATCACCAATGCACGCATATCAGAGGCGTACCCGGCATCTCCCGGTTCACACGGTTTTTCCGGCACCCGCACCGGGTAGCCCGTCGCCATGGACAGAGCGCTGGTGACCGGGGGTGCGGGTTTCGTCGCTCGCATCTGTGCGAACGATTGCTGGAGGAAGGCACGGAGGTCGTCGCGGCCGACAACTTCGCCACCGCCGTCACGGCCAACGTGGCGCATCTCCTCGACCGGCCGGGCTTCCGGCTCCTTTCCCGTGACGTCACCGCGCCGATGACCGCGCCTGACCCGTTCGACGTCGTCTACGGGGCTCGGTACCGATCCGAACAGGAGGACACGATGACCCAGCCGTTGAAGGCCCTCGCACTGGTGTGCTCGCTCAAACCGTCGCCCGCGCCGTCGAGCAGCGCGCTGATCGCCCAGCAGCTCCTCGACGAGCTGGCCGAACGCGGCGCCACCGGTGAACTCGTGCGCGTGGTCGACCACGACGTCAAACCGGGGGTGGACGCCGACATGGGCGACGGCGACGCCTGGCCGGAGATCCGCCGCAAGATCGCCGCGGCCGACATCCTGCTGATCTCGACACCGACCTGGGTCGGCCACATGTCCAGTGTGGCCCAGCGCGTACTGGAACGGCTCGACGCCGAACTGTCCGAAACGGACGACGAGGGCAGGCCCGCGATGTTCGGCAAGGTCGGGGTCACCGCCGTCGTCGGCAACGAGGACGGCGCGCACAAGATCACCGCGGACCTGTTCCAGGCCCTCAACGACATCGGCTTCACCGTGCCAGCCCAAGGCGGGACCTACTGGAACGGCGAGGCGATGCAGGGCGGCGACTACAACGACCTCGACGAAACGCCGGAAGCGGTCGAATCGACCAACGCGACCCTGGCGCGCAACGCCGTCCACCTGGCGAACCTGCTGCGGGAGAACCGCTACCCCGCCTCCTGACTCCAGGTGTGGACCAGGTCACACCGGGGTACCCCGGTTCCGTGATCGTCAAAACGCTGGCGTTCGGTCTCTGCCTGTTGCTCGGCGGTTGTACCGGAGCGAGCGGGCAAGAGCCGGTGAAAGAGACGGCCGGGCGGTTCCTCGGCGCACTCGCGTCGGGTGATCATCGCTCGGCATGCGCCTTGCTGGCACCACGGGCGCGGGAATCCTGGGCGCCGGACAGCTGCGAACGCGGCCTGTCGGGCGCGAACGTCCCGGACGGAACCCCTGAGACGGTCTCGATCTGGAGCGAAGAAGCCCAGGTGAAGACCGCCCGCGACACCCTCTTCCTGCACGAGTCCTCCACGGGCTGGCTGATCACGGGAGCGGGCTGCCGCCACCGCAACGAACAGGTCTACGACTGCGCGGTGGGCGGGCCATGAGAGCGCGTCCGGTGTTCACCGTCTATCTCGTCTTCGTCGTGGCCGTCCTCGGCTATTGCGTCCTACTGGGTCTGCTGCACCGGTGAAAGGGGCGGATGATGCGGCGGTTTCTGCGTGACAACGCCCTTTCGCTGAGTTTCGGGCTGCTGTTCCTGCTGAGCCTCGCCGGACAGGCGCTGGCAGGCCTCGCCGACTACAACGACAGGCGACTCAGCCACGCCGCCGAACCGATCGGCCTGCTCGACTACGTGACGTCCGCGGACTTCGCCGTCGACGTCGCCGAAAACTGGCAATCGGAATACCTCCAGTTCTTCCTGTACGTGTTCGCGACCGTGTGGCTGCTGCAACGAGGTTCACCCGAATCGAAACCGCGGGGCCGGGCCGGGCTGGAAACGGACGAGGAACAACAGGTCGGACGGCACGCGACGGCCGACTCGCCGAAATGGGCACGGGCGGGCGGCTGGCGGACGGGGATCTTTTCGATGTCACTCGGCCTGGTGATGCTGGGGCTGTTCCTGCTGTCGTGGCTGGCGCAGTCCGTGGCCGGGATGAGCGCCTACAACGCCGAGCAGCTCACCGAATTCGGCGATCCGGAGTCGTGGTCCGGCTACCTGGTGTCGTCCGACTTCTGGAACCGCACCCTGCAGAACTGGCAGTCGGAATTCCTCGCCATCGGCTCGATGGCGGTGTTCAGCGTGTACCTGCGGCAGCGCGGATCCCCGGAATCGAAACCCGTCGGCGCGCCCCATCACGTCACCGACGAATCCGGGTGATTGAACCGCGGACGGCGGGTATCCGTGAGGCGTCGGACTGACGACCACGGACAGGAGTGTCCATGACCACCACCCCGAAACACGACCTCGTCTCGGTGATCACGGAGGATCACCGGGCCTTCGAGCGGATCTTCAAGGAACTCGAGTCCGGTAAGGGCGGTGATCAGCACCGCAAGGACCTCGCGGACCACGTGATCGCCGAACTCGTCCGGCATTCGATCGCGGAAGAACAGCACATGTACCCCGCCGCGCGGAAACGCCTCCCCGACGGCGACGAGGTCGTCGACCACGAACTCGAGGAGCACGCCGAAGCCGAGCGCGTGATGAACGACCTCATCGGCCTGGAACCGACGGACAAGCGCTTCGACGAACTGGTCGGCAAGCTGATCGAAGACGTCCGGCACCACATCGAAGAGGAAGAAAGCGACCTGCTGCCGAAACTGCAGGCCGCCTGCTCGCCGGAAGACCTACGGGAACTGGGCGAGAAAGTGTTGCGGGCCAAGGCGATCGCCCCTACTCGGCCACACCCCGCCGCACCCGACCGCCCGCCGGCGAACCGGATACTGGCGCCGGGAACGGCTTTCATCGACAAGATCCGGGACGCGCTGGAGGACCGCGCCACCTGAGTTCCCGGAATCCGTGAGGGCCTCCTTCCCTACTCTCAAGGTAGGGAAGGAGGCCCTCACGGAACGTTTCCGTTGTCCAAGCAGTTGCGAAAGTGGCTTTCGCAACCTCCGGCGGCACCCGCCGCTCCAGCCAGAGACCCAGCGACCTCAGAGCCCCGCAGGAACATCCCGCACGGAAGACTCGGGCAGTTCCCCGGTGAGCGCGAAGTCCACCCGTCGCGCCACGGACACGACCTGGTCGGCGAACCGCTCGTAGAACCGCGCCAGCAGCGCCACCGAGATCGCGGGCGCGACACCGTCGGCCCAGTCCGGCGCGGTCACCAGCGTCATCAGCTCCTCGTACAGCGCGTCGACGCGCTGATCGGACCGGGCCAGCGAAGGGAACACCTCCGCCGTCGGTCCTTCGATCGCCACACCGAGATCTTCCGCCATCGAAACGACCAGCCCGGCCATCTCGCCGAAGCGCCCGGCGAGTGCGTCGGGGACGCCGAATTCGGGTGCTCGCGCGGCCTGTTCGGCGATGTGCTGGGCGAGGTCGCCCATCCGCTCCAGCCGGTCGGCGCAGTACACCGCCGCGAGCACGGTCCGCAGGTCCCGCGCGACGGGCGCTTGCAGGGCGAGCAGTTTCTGCGCGGCCTCTTCGCATTCGGTCCGTGCCGCGTTCAGCTTCGCCTCGACCGTCGTCAGCTCGGCGGCGGCCTCGGTGTCCCGGTGGAGGAAGACCCGGTTGGCCAACCGCAGTTCCTCGCACGCCATGCCGCACATACCCGACAGGCGGTCGCCGAGGCCGCTCAGCTGCCCGTGGAATCGCTCCCTCATGCGGGCACCTTCGCGGGTTCGAGGACGTACGTCGCATACGCCGCGCGGATCACCGGCTGGGCGACGTTGCGCACCGGGACCCCGCCCGGGCTGACACCCTGCTCGCTGCCGTAGTGCGCGTGCCCGTGCACCGCGAGCGCCACCTGGGCGTCGTCGATCGGCTCGCACAGCAGATACGACCCCAGGAACGGGTGGATCTCCGGCGGTTCGCCGTGCAGTGTGCCCGGGATCGGTGAGTAGTGCGTCAGCGCGACGATCATGTCGGGTTGCTCGTGTTCGAGCCCTTCCAGCGCGGTGCGCAGCCGCTTGGCGGCCGCCATGGTGTGCTCGATGAAGTCCTTCATCTCGCGTTCGCCGAACCGGCTCCCGCATTTGCCCGCGAACCCGCCGCCGAAACCCTTCACCCCGGCGACCCCGAGCTTCCCGCCTTCCAGTTCCACCGTGGTGGCCGAGCCTTCGAGGACGGTGATCCCGCTTTCCTCCAGCAGTCCGCTGATCGCCTCTGCCTCGTCCGAGTGGTAGTCGTGGTTGCCGAGCACCGACACCACGGGGACGTCGAGTCCGGCGAACTCGTCGGCCACCACCCTGGCCTCCTCGATGCTGCCGTGGCGGGTGAGGTCACCCGCGAGCAGCAGCACGTCGGCGTGTTCGGCGATGTTGTCCAGTGCCGGCCGCAGCAGGCCTCGGTTGTCCTCCCCGAGGTGGACGTCCCCGACCGCGGCGACCCGGATCACCGGATCTCCTCGGCGTGCGCCGGTTCGCGGACGTCGGCCAGCCGGACGTCGTTGTGCACCAGTTCGGCCGCGATGTGTTCGCAGACGACCGCCTCGATGTCGGCCTTGCGGTTGGCGCACGGGACCTCGCCGCTGAGCCGGACCTGGTCGCCGCGCACGGTGACGTGCACGCCGAGTTCGGCGGTTCTCGGATCTTCGGCCAGTGCCTTGGTCAGCCTGGCGACCAGGTACTGGGGTGCTTCCGCGGGCATCGGGAGCTCCTTTCCGTCGATGATGGACAGTGCCGCGAGCAGGGTCAGGAACGACCACGCGTACGGGGATTCGGCGGTCTCTTCCGCCACCCGGTGCCAGTCGACCTGTTCACGGAGGTCGCGGGCGATCCGCAGCAGCGGCCCGAAATCGCATCGGTGCGGGCCGAGGACGAGGACCTTGTCGACGAGCAGATCGGTCCCGTTGAGCACGGGGGCGGCGGTCGGCCCGACCCGCATCAGCGAAGCGCGGTCGAGCATCTCGTCGGTGACCGGGCGATGGTTGGGCCGGAAGATCAGGTCGACGAGGCAGTCGCCGTCGTAGACCTTGGTGAGCCAGTCCTCGGGCGGACACACCCGTCGCAGCCCCGCGGCTTCCAGGGCTTTCGCCGCTTCGGGGATGTCTTCGTGCTTGAGGAAGAGGTCGACGTCGTGATCCGACGGCGGTCCGCCCCGCGCGTACACGGCGAGTCCGCCCGCGACGGCGAACCGCACCGATGTACTGTCCAAAGTGGACACCACCTTGGTCAGTGTGTGCAGCAGTTCCTTCTCGTTCACGGCCGCTCCCCCACTCCGGTGGCCAGTTCGTGGCCCCTGCCGACGTCGGCTTTCAGCGGTTCGGTCGGGAACCCTTCGCCTTCCCGCAGCCCCTTGAGGAACGCTTCGATCGCGTCCTCCGAGGAGTATCGCGGCGTCCAGCCCAGTTCTTCCCTGGCACGCGTGCAGTCCATCACCGGAAGGTGCAGGACGGCGTCGAAAAGTCCTGGCGTGGCCGGGATCAGATGCAGCGACCAGGCCGCGGCGAGCGCGCGCCGGACGAAGACCGCCGGGACCTTCACCGGCTTGGCGCCGAAGATCCGCGCGAGCGCGCGGGTGTCCAGCACCGGGTCGGCGGCGATGTTGAAGGCGCCCTTGACGTCCTGGAGCGCGCAGCGACGGTACGCGTCGGCCACGTCGTCGGTGTGCGCGGTCTGGATCCGCAGCTGCGGGATGTCCGGCAGCACCGGGATCAGCGACGGCCGCACGAGCTTGCCCGGTACGAGCGGTCCGCCGAAAAGACGGCGCTGTTCGGGTGCGGCGGCCTTCTGGAAGAGGAACCCCGGGCGCACCCGCACCACCCGAAGCCGCGGATGACTTCGGTCGAACGCCTCGAGAACCCTTTCCACGTAAGCCTTTTCACGGGTGTATGCCGCACCCGGCGATCCGTGGGTCGGCCAGTCCTCGGTCACCGGGTGGTCGTCGTCCCTCGGCGAGTACGCCCCGATCGACGACGCGTACACCAGCGCCGGCACCCGCATCGCCTGGACGGTTTCGAAGACCCGGATCGACCCCAGCACGTTGGAGCGCCAGGTGATCTCGGGCCGGTGCGTGGGCTGGAAGAGCCAGGCCAGGTGGATCACCACGTCGGCTCCATCGAACACGGCGCGGAGGTCGTCACGCGCGACGTCTGCGGTGACGAACTCGGTCTTCGGACTCTCCCAGCGACTCGGGCGCCTCGCCACGCCGACGATCGAGCCGACCTCGGGGTCCGCGCCAAGGGCGCGTACCACCGCCGTCCCCACGTTGCCGGTGGCGCCGGTGACCACGATCCGCTTACCGCTGCTGGTCATGGGTACGGTTACCCACGGTCGCCCGGGCTTAATCGGCGCGAAGACACCGGACGAGACGGCGGGCGGGCAACGCCATCGCCCCCAGCCCGATCGAGGTGGTGACCTCGTCCGTCGAGGTGAGGAGCAGCTCGTCGATCTCGTCGAGCAGTTCGCGGCAGCGATCGAGCTTGACCGTGTCCCCCGAACGGACCGCTTCGGCGAGTGCTTCGAGCAGGTCGCCGACGACCCCGCGCGCGTGCTCGCCGGGATGCCGGAACGGCTGCTCGCTCCCGGCGGCCTCGCTCACCGCGTCGATCAGCTGGGTGAGCGGCTGCCACAGGGAGATGAGGTTCGACAGGGACTCCTCCCCCGTGTCCCGCCGCCTGCGGAGGTTCAGGTACCGGCCTTCCCTGGTCCAGCCGATCGCGTCCTCCGCCTCCGCGACCAGGCTGCGGACGTCGGCCACTCGGTCGTGCAGCACTTCGGTCGCCTCGGCCGACTGGCCGTCGCGGACCAGTGCCGCGGTTTCGTCGAGGACGTCGGCGATCGCCGAAGCCAGCCGGGAGGTCGCCGCACGGAGGCTCTCGCCGTGCAGCGGGGGCAGGATCACCGCGTTCAGCACCGCGCCGATCGCCGCGCCCAGCGCGGTTTCCAGCAGCCTGTCGGCGAGCAGGATGGGTTCGGTCGCGTTGCCGTAGGAGATCAGCAGCATGCCGGTGATCCCGACCCAGACCCCCGAATCGCCGAAGCCACGCCACGTGCCGATCAGCAACCCGATGAAGATGACCAGTCCGAGCGCCACCGTCACCGAGGGAATGAGTTGACCGGCGCCCGCCGCGAGCAGCACCCCCACACTGACCGCGCCGACCTGCTGCGCCCAGCCACGCAACGAGCGGTAGACGGTGGCCTGCACCAGGAACACCGCCGCATACGGCGCGAGAAAGGGCTGAGGCAGCTGAAGCACCGCCGTCGCGATGATCCACGCGATCATCGCGGCCGCGGCGGCTTTCGTGGTCTGGATGAGACTCCGGCGTTCCTCCCCCGGAACCCGGAACGCCCTGGCGGCCCAGGCGAACGGTGCCGCCCATCGGCTTCTGAGGTCCATCACGGCCCCGGTGGCGCCAGGTGGACGACCTTGGTCTGGGTCATCTCGTCGAGCAGCTCCGGCCCGTAGCCGTAGCCACTGCCGCTGGCTCCTCGTGGCTGGGCGGCCCCGCCGGGTGCGCCGCCGAACACGTTGTTGATCTTCACGGTGCCGACCGGGAGTTCGCGCCAGGCCCGCTGCGCGTGCGCCATCGAGGGGGTGAGCACGGTGGCCGCGAGACCGTAGTCGCCGGCGGCGGCCTGTTCGAGTGCCTGCTCGAAGTCCGCGGCCACGGTCACCGGTGCGACCGGGCCGAAGGTCTCCTCGGTGAGGACCCGCATCCCCGGGGTGCATCCCGCGAGGACGGTCGCCGGGTAGAAGGCGCCGGGACCGTCCGGCAGCACACCGCCCATCAGCGGATCGGCGCCCTGCGCGATCGCCTCCGTGACCTGCGCGTGCACGCCCTCGCGGTGACGCCGGTCGACGAGCGGGGCCAGGTCGCGACTGCCCGCTTCGGCGACCAGGGCGGTGAGGAAGGCGTCGGCGACGTCCTGGTGTACATGGATCCGTTCGACCGAGACGCAGATCTGCCCGGAGTTGGCGAAGGCCCCGGTCGCGGCCTGCTCGGCCGCCCAGACCGGATCCACACCGGCGTCGACGACGAGCGGGTCGTTGCCGCCGTTCTCCAGCAGCACCTTGGCTCCCGTCCGCGCCGCGCTCGCGGCGATCGAGCGGCCCGCGGCGGTGCCGCCGACGTGCGCGATGAGGTCGACGTCCGCGTGGGCCGCCAGTTCCGCGCCGACGCTCCCGTCACCCTGTACGGTCTGCAGCACGCCTTCGGGGAACGCCTCCGACAGCACGCTCCCCAGCCAGGCGCCGGTGTGCGGACAGCGTTCGCTCGGCTTGTGCACCACCGTGTTCCCGGTGACCAACGCGGCGCCCAGCAGCCCGCAGGCCACGGCGACGGGGTCGTTCCACGGCGTCAGCGCGACGACCACGCCCCGGGGTTCCGGCACCATCAGATCGGTGGCCGACGGATCGCCCAGCAGTGACCGTCCACGGTGCACCGGACCCAGTTCCGCGTACTGCTCCAGGGTCCCGGCTCCGGCCAGGACACCTTCTTCGGCCTCGTCGCGGGGCTTCCCGGTCTCGCTTTCGATGAGGACGGCGAGTTCACCCGCCCGTCCCCGCAGCGACCTCGCCGCGTCCTTCAGCGCGACGCCGCGTTCGGCGGCAGGCATCGCGGCCCAGTCGGGGGCTTGCCGGTTCGCCGCGGCGATCGCCGTCGTCACACCATCGGGTGTCGTCGCTTTGACGCTGCCGACGAGACTGTCGTCGGCCGGATCGCGGATCTCCAGTACGGCAGGCCGGTCCACCGTCGTCATTCGCACCTCCTCGAAGTTCCCGCCCGCCGGTTACCCGCTGTTGCCCCCTCGCACACGTGGCCGTTTCGCCGAAACCGCGCCGGGGTAGCCGCGAGGGAATCCACCACCACGAAGGGGCGAGATCTGTGGCACAGCATCGAGAGGACGCGAAGGACGAACAACTGGGCGGCAGCCGCGTCGATCCGGAAGGGTCCGCGCTGACGACGCAGCAGGGGGTCCGGGTCGATCACACGAACGATTCACTGACGGCGGGCGCCCGCGGCCCGACGCTGCTCGAGGACTTCCACGCCCGCGAGAAGATCACGCATTTCGACCACGAGCGCATCCCCGAACGGGTCGTGCACGCCCGCGGCGCGGGCGCCTACGGCTTCTTCGAGGCCTACGACGACGCGCTGTCCGACCACACGGTCGCCGAGTTCCTCACCAGCGGCGAGAAGATCCCCGTGTTCGTGCGGTTCTCCACCGTCGCGGGTTCACGCGGTTCGGCCGACACTGTGCGCGACGTCCGCGGCTTCGCGACCAAGTTCTACACCCGGCAGGGCAATTACGACCTCGTCGGCAACAACATGCCGGTGTTCTTCATCCAGGACGGCATCAAGTTCCCCGACTTCGTGCACGCGGTGAAACCCGAACCGCACAACGAGATCCCGCAGGCGCAGTCGGCACACGACACGTTCTGGGACTTCGTTTCGCTGCAACCGGAGAGCCTGCACATGGTGCTCTGGCTGATGTCCGATCGCGCGCTGCCACGCAGCTACCGGATGATGCAGGGCTTCGGCGTGCACACCTTCCGGCTCGTCAACGCCGACGGCAAGGGCACCTTCGTGAAGTTCCACTGGAAGCCCGTCCTCGGCACGCATTCCCTGGTGTGGGACGAATGCCAGAAGATCGCGGGCAAAGACCCCGACTTCAACCGGCGTGACCTGTGGGACGCGATCGAGGCCGGGCAGTACCCGGAATGGGAACTGGGCGTCCAGCTGGTGGACGAGGACTCCGAGCACGACTTCGACTTCGACCTACTGGACGCCACGAAGCTCATCCCCGAGGAACAGGTGCCCGTGCGGCCGGTCGGGCGGATGGTCCTGGACCGCAACCCCGACGACTTCTTCGCCGAGACCGAGCAGATCGCCTTCCACACCGCGAACATCGTCCCCGGCATCGACTTCACCAACGACCCGTTGTTGCAGGCACGGAACTTCTCGTACCTCGACACGCAGCTGATCCGGCTCGGCGGCCCGAACTTCTCCCAGCTCCCGGTGAACCGGCCGATCGCGAACGTGCACACGAACCAGCGCGACGGGCACGGCCAGCAGAACGTCCACAAGGGACGGACGGGCTACTTCCCCAACTCGCTCGGCGGCGGCTGCCCGGCGATCGCCGATTCCGGCGTCTTCCGCCACTACACCGAAGCCGTTTCGGGCCACAAGATCCGGGAGCGCAGCGAGAGCTTCAAGGACTTCTACAGTCAGGCGACGTTGTTCTGGAACAGCATGTCCCCGGTCGAACGCGAGCACATCGTCGCCGCGTTCCGGTTCGAACTCGGCAAGGTCGAGGACCGGGAGGTCCGGGCGCGCACGGTCGCCGAACTCAACAACGTCGACCACGACCTGGCTGCCCAGGTGGCCGAGGGGATCGGGGTGAGCGTGCCGGCCGCCCCGCAGCACGACCGTTCCTCTCCCGCGCTTTCCCAGCTCAACCAGCCCCCGGTCGCCCCGACCGGCCGGAAGGTCGCCGTGCTCGCCGCCGACGGTGTGGACACGATCGGCGTCCGCCGCGTGGTCGAGGCGCTGACCGAGCAGGGCGCGATCGTCGAGGTCCTCGCGCCGACCGAGGCCGAACTGCGGCCGGGTGGCGAAGGGGATCCCCTGCGGCCCGACAAGCAGCTCAACACCATGGCTTCGGTGCTTTACGACGCCGTCGTCGTCCCGTGTGGCCCGGGCGCGATCAACCTCCTCGAACGCGACGGGTACGCGGTGCATTTCGTCGCCGAGGCCTACAAGCACGCCAAGCCCGTGGCCGCCTTCGGCTCCGGTTTGGACCTGCTGCGCCGGGCCGGGGTGACCTCGAAGCTGGCCGACGACACCGAAACCCTCGTCGACCAAGGCGTGGTGACCACCACCGCGGCCGAGGCCACCCTGCCCGACGGCTTCCTCGCCTCGTTCCTCGCGCAACTCGGCGAACATCGCTCGTGGCAGCGGAAGACCGACGCGATCCCGGCGTGACCGGCGTTTGCGGCCGTGGCACTCGGGTACCGGAAGAGGGTGAGCGACCTCGACCACACGATCGTGGTTCCGACGACCGGCCCGGTGGTGACGAACTGCGGCTTCCCCCGTGCGGTACAGAGGTCGAAGTCGTCCGCTCCGGCGGACGCGGTCCCGCCGCGGCCCGCAACGCCGGCTGGCGGCGCGCCGAGACCGAGTGGATCGCCTTCCTCGACGACGACGTCGTGATCGGCTCGGACTGGCCGCGGAAGCTCGCCGACGACCTCCTCTCCCTCGGTCCGGAGACGGCGGCGTCGCAGGCGCGGCTCGTCGTCCCGCTGCCGCCGGGCCGTGCTCGCCGAGGTCGGCGGATTCGACGAACGCTTTCCCCGTGCCTACCGGGAAGACTCGGATCTGGGCCTGCAGGTCGCCAAGGCGGGCCATGCTCGCCGGGGCGGACGTCGTGGTGGCAGCCAACACCGGCCCTGCCCACCTCGCGGCCGCCGTCGGGACTCCGGTTGGTCTCCCTGTTCGCCCTTGTCGTGCCGTCGTCGCGCTGGGCGCCGTACGGAGTGCTCGGCGACCAGCACGCGGCCAGGCAGGGACAGCCGGGCACGGGTATGCCCCGTGCCCGGCTGTCCCTGCCTGGCCCGTATCGCGCCCGAAGCCGTCGTCGACGCGGTCGCGAGCCTCAGCCGGGTGTCGTCTCGCCGCCCAGCGCGGCGATGACCTCGCCGCTGTAGTACGACGACAACCGGTTGGACGCCAGGAAGACGTACGACGGCGCGAGATCGTCGGGGTGAGCGGCGCGCTCGAACGGGACCTGGAGGCCGAACTTCTCCACCTTCTCCGGCGGGAACGTCGACGGGATCAGCGGTGTCCACACCGGACCGGGCGCGACACAGTTGATCCGGACCCCGCGATCGGCCAGTGCCTGCGCCATCGCGTACGTCCAGGCGTGCACGGCACCCTTGGCCGCGGAATAGTCGATCAGGGACTTGTTGCCCCGCAAGCCGTTCACCGAGCCGGTGTTGATGATCACCGAGCCCTCACCCAGATGGGGCAAGGCGGCGTTGGTGACCCGGAAGAAACTGTGGATGTTCACGTCGAAAGTGTGGGTCCACTGCTCGTCGGTGAGCTCTTCGGGGGAATCAACCGGCCACTGTGTGGCGACATTGTTGACCAGGATGTCCAAGCCACCGAGCTCGTTCACCGTCCGGTCGACGATCTCGCGGCACTGCGCCGCCTCGGCCAGGTCACCCGGAAGAAGGAGGCACTCGCGCCCTTCGGCTCGTACGCGCTCTTCGGTGTACTTCGCGTCCTCGTGCTCGTTCAGGTAGGCGATCGCCACGTCGGCGCCCTCTTTCGCGAAGGCGATGGCGACCGCGCGGCCGATCCCGGAGTCGCCGCCGGTGATGAGCGCACGCTTACCGCTCAGCAGACCGCGGCCCTCGTAGTCCTCCATGGAGTCGCGAGGCGGCGGGTCCATCTTCGACGTCACGCCCGGCGGTTCCTGCTGCTGCGGTGGCCGTAACTTGTCTGGCATCGGACTCCTCCCGTCGGGTGCTTTCGCCGACGGTTACCCGGATGGCCGCTTCCTCGAACATGCCCGGTCCCGCGCCGCGGCGACTCGCGGCGGACCTGGCCGCGCGCGTGTCGTCCGTCCAGTCACGCGTGTCGTCCGTCGGATCACACGTGTCGTCCGTTCGGTACAGGTGGTCCGGAAGCCTCAGTGCACCCGCCGCCCCGGAGATGATCGGCACGAGCTCGGAGAGCACGTCAGCCCCCTTCGCGACGTCGCGCACGTAGCTGCCGGGTGCGTTGAGCCGGAACAGCGGGCGGCGCAGGAGCATGCCCGCCGCACGTGCCATCAGCTCACCGGTGATCCGGTCGTAGCGCGGGTAGTTGTCCTTTTCCGACTCCAGCGCGAACAGCAGCTTGCCGTCCTCGATCGCTACGATCCCGCCATCGTGACCCCCTCCTTCATCGACAGAATCAGCCTTGTGTCACCGGATTTCGCTCGCCATCATTCGTCGACTCATTCACACCGCGCGGCCCGTTGACCGGAAGCGCCGCACGGGGAGAACAATCAACCTTCGGACGAGCCACCCGGCAGCGTGCGCACAGCCTCGTGGCGCAGCGATTCGAACGCGTTCTTCCTTGCCCTGCGGCCCACCATCGGGACGGCGGCGGCGAACGGGCTCGGTTCGCGTTGCCGCTCGGCGGCGAACGCGCTGACCAACCGGGAGACCGCGTACCGGCCGGCGACGTTGGAACGCTGGAGAAGTCCGGCGTCCACTACGGATTCGAGGAGTTCGTCGGCGGTCTCGATCATGATGCCCATCGCCGCCGCGATGCCGATCGACGTCGTCCAGCCCGCCCCGCTCTGCCCGAAGTGATGGATGGCCTCCCGCTCGGCGGCCGAAAGCCGTTCATACGCCGAGGTGAACCGGTCCCGGACATTGACGTCGCCCACGGCGAGACTGTCCATGAGCCGCTCGCGATCGGCGAGCCGGCCCGCCGTGTACGCGATCGCCCATTCCCGACGTGCGGCGATCTTGCGGCCGACGATGTTGATCGCCAACGGCAGATCCCCGCACAACTCGGCGATCGTGTCGGTGGCGCCGTGTTCCGACCGCACCCGGCCCTGGCCGGCGATCCTGCCGATCAATGCCAGTGATTCCTTGCGGGAGAACGTGTCCAGCTCGATCCGGTTCGTGTCCTCCAGCCCGAGCAGCCGGGCGCGGCTGGTCACCACGACCTGGCTGTGCGGGGCCCGGCCCAGCAGCGGCCGCACCTGTCCTTCGTCGCTGACGCCCGCGAGGAGCACGAACAACCTGCGTTCCGCGAGCAGGGATCGGTACAGCCCGATCCGCTGCATCGGGTCGTCGGGTACGAGATGCGCCGGCACGCCGAGCGCACGCAGGAAACCCCGCACGATCCCGTTGGCCGACCGGCCACCGGTTCCGCCGTCCCCCAGATCGGCGTAGAGCTGCCCGTCCGGGAAGTCCGCCGCCACCTCTTCGGCCAGCCGTAAGGCGAAAGCCGTCTTCCCCACGCCGATCGGTCCGCTGACGAGCAACGGCACCTTGACCGGCCCGGTCGCCCCGATCATCCCGGCGGCGTCGGCCAGATCCCTTTCCCTGCCGACGAAAGTCCTCGATCCCATGGGCAGCTGAGCCGGATGGGCGAGGCGGATGACGCCGGATGACACCGCGTGCGCGGCATCCGGCGGAACTTCCGCCTGCGGTGGCGCCGGCGCACGGTCGTCCCGAACCTCGGCGCCGCTCCCGGTCTGCCCGGCGATGCTCCGCCAACGCCGTTCCCACGCCGCACGATCCCCACCGCACGCGGAGACGAACGCCAAGGTCACGGCGAGAGTGGGCAGTCGGTGGCCGCTGGCCGCGCTGGACAGCACGGAAGGTGCGAACAGTGCCGTCCTCGCGAGTTCCCGGTAGCTCGGGTTTCCCGCTCGGTTCCTCAAAACGCGCAGATCGTGAGCGAATGCGGCGATCGGACCGGTTGTACCGTCCAACGGTCGCTCGGGTCTGCCCATGCCATCTCCTCCCCTGGATGGGGTAACGCAATCGCGCTGCGTGACCGCCACCCCCGTGGCCTTCCTGTCCACAACCCTAAAGGACCAATCAACCATGCAGCAGATACAAATAGGTGACTCAATGTACAAAGTCCAATAGTTGGACGCGGAAATTCACCCCCTTGGTGGCACCGGATAGGGTTCGCCCATGTCTGACGCCCTGCCGCCACTCGCCGAACTCCGGCGGGCCGCCGAAGTGTTCAACGGCTTCGCGAATGCCGACACCTCTTGGCTTCGACTCAGGAAGGCTGTGTCCGATCAAAACGGGCTCTCCGCGATCGACCTGTCACAGCCCGCACATCGCACAATTCTTCTTCGCTGGTTGAACTCGTGGGGATGCCGGATCCGATACCCTCGGGACGGCGAACCCGCCCCCTTCGACGAGGGGGTCCAGGCTTGGTGGGAGACCTGGGGCGCCACTCTCCCGTCCGTCGCCCTCTCCGACCTGACCGACGCGGGGATCGACACCGCCGCGAAAGCGTACGCGGACCTCTCGGGCGTCGTCGTCTCAGCCGGCCGGGCCCGGCGCACCCTCGGTCCGACCGCGGCAGCCAAGGCACTGTATGCGTTGCGGCCCAACACGATCATGCCGTGGGACGCCGCCATCGCGGCCGCCCTCCACGGCGCCCGCGACGGCGCCGCGTTCGGCAGGCACCTCCGGCTCGGCCGCGACTGGGCCGCCGCGGTGATCACGGAGGCGGGAGACGACGGGGAGGACATCCCCGCCCTGGTGGGCAGGCCCGTGTCACTGGCGAAGGTCCTCGACGAATACCTCTACGTCGCCTTCACCATGGGCGCCAAGGGTGACTGGGGAACAGACAGCGGAGAATGGTGGAAAAATGGTAACCGGGGATGAGGTCAGAAAGATCGCTTCGGAGCTGCCCCGCGCCTATGAGGCACTAGTCCGGGACCGGGCGAAGTTCCGCGTGGGGCGAATCGTCTTCCTTTCGCTCTCACCCGACGAAACCGTGATGGGATTCGGCTATCCCAAAGAAGAGCGGGAAGCGCTCGTGGCAGGCGAGCCGGACAAGTTCATGATGCCGATTCCCTCCGATATGCGCTATCAGTGGGTTCGCGTCCGGCTGTCCGCGATCGATTACGAGGAGTTACGAGAGCTGATCGTCGACTCATGGCGAATGTGCGTACCCAAGAAGGTCTGGGCGGAATACCTGGAAAAGAACCCGCGGTGAAATCCGCCTTTCGGCGTGCGCCGTTCAGCCCCCTCGACTGCCCTTTTCGGTCGCGTGAATCACCATTCGGCCGATAGAAATGGGGTTCGAGTCGTCATGTCGCGTTCGTGGCGGGCCCGGCGGTGGACTGAAGGCTCCCTTCGCCGCGTCTGATGCGGTGAAGGACGCTTTCGGCCCCCTCGCCGACTCCTGTACCGAACGCCTTCCGCCGCCGGTAAGTCCGTCGCGACGAGTGTCACCCAGGCGAGCAGAGCAAAGTCCCCCGCCCGGCGAGCAAGTACATGAAGTGCTCCCTCCCCGAGGGCGTGATCGGGCCGGAGAGGCGGGACTGAGTGGATTTTGGGTCATCCAACGCACCAGAATCCACACAGTCGCCAGGCCCGAGTCGGCCGACTCCTCCGCACCCCGAACCCGAACGCGCGTGAAAACCTTACTCGGCGACCTCTTCGATGGCGGAGGTTCCGCGAGAGCCGGGAGTTCCGTACCGCTCCCAGACCTCGTTCGGCCGGATCCGCCCGTCCGGCAGGATCTCCGGCGTGTTCGTGCTGTGCCCCGCGATCACCTGACCGCTGGCCAGGACCATCGTGTACGCCATGTCGATGGTCCCGTCCTCGCCGCACTTCCCGGTGTGCGGCCCGAGCCGCACCCCGCCGCCGGTCAGTTCGGCCAACACCAGGTCGTCCTTCTGCCGGTACAGGGTGACCGGCGCGTCCGGGTCGGTGCTGACCGTCGTAGTTGATCATCCGTTCTGCTCCGTTCGAGTCGGGAACCACCGCCGAACTCATTCCCTCTCCCCACCAGCCCGTCGCTTCGTCGCGGGCTACTACATCCCGGGGACAGGTTGACCGTCGTGAGTGGCGATTCGGGTTAGAACCCGAATCGCCACTCACGACCAACCCGACCCACACTTTCCGGCGCCCTGGTCGCTAGAAGTACGTGACGGGTCCGGCGTGTGTTCCGAGTCCCGCGATCAGCCGAAGTCAGTCCCGCTCCTCTCTGGAGTGCATGAAGCCCCCACACGGACGGCGCCCCTCGGCCCGGGCTTCCCGGTGTCTCGAAGCGGACACCGGAGACCGGTAAACGCCTCCGAGCAAGGCTCTGACCAGCGCCGTCGCGACCGATCAGGAATCGAGAAGCACCGGACGCCTGCTCGGAAATAGCGTTACCGGCATGAACTTCATCGACGCCATCACCCTCGAAGTGGCCGACACCGAGGCCGCCGAACGCTTCTACGCCACCGCCTTCGGGCTCGGCTCCGAGCTGCGCCTGCGGGCTTCGGAGGAGCCGTCCACCGGCTTCCGCGGCTACACCCTTTCCCTCACGGTGTCCCAACCCGCCAACGCCGACGCGCTCATCACCGCCGCCGTCGCCGCCGGGGCGACCGTGCTCAAGCCCGCCGTGAAATCGATGTGGGGTTACGGCGGTGTCGTCCAGGCCCCGGACGGCGCGATCTGGAAGATCGCCACCTCGGCGAAGAAGAACACCGGGCCTGCCGCTCGCGAGTTCGACGACATCGTGCTGCTGCTGGGTGTCGCCGACGTGGCCGCGAGCAAGAAGTTCTACGTCGAGCACGGCCTCACCGTGGGGAAGAGCTTCGGCCGCGTGTACGTCGAGTTCGAAGCCGGTTCGAGCCCCGTGAAGCTGGCCCTGTACCGGCACAAGGCACTGGCCAAGGACGCGGGCGTGTCGCCCGAAGGCACCGGCTCGCACCGCCTCGCGATCTGCGGTGCCGCCCCGTTCACCGATCCGGACGGGTTCACCTGGGAGACCTCCGCGCTCGCCAGCCAGTCCTGATGTGCCACTACCGGATGCCCCCGCTCGCCGCCTACCAAGGAGAAACCACCATGACCACCGCGTACGAAGGATTCACGGCCGAAGAGAAGGCCGCGATGAAGGAACACGCCCAGGACATGAAGAAGGCCGCGCGTCGCGGTTCGGCCGCGGACAAAGCGGCTGCGGCGGAGCAGGACGTGCTGGCGAAGATCGCCGAGATGCCCGATGAGGACCGGGTGCTCGCCGAACTGGTCCACACCGTCGTGAAGGCGAACGCCCCGACGCTCGCGCCGAAGCTCTGGTACGGCCAGCCCGCCTACGCACTGGACGGCAAGATCGTCTGCTTCTTCCAGGCAGCGGCCAAGTTCAAGACGCGCTACGCGACGCTCGGCTTCAACGAGGCCGCGCGACTGGACGACGGCGAGATGTGGGCGACGGCCTTCGCGCTGACCGGCGCCACCCCCGCGGTGAAGAAGCGCATCGCGGCCCTGGTGAAGCAAGCCGTCGGCTGAGCCACCGCATGCGATACCCGATAGGTAGCCCACGGGAGATCGTTGCGAAAGCCACTTTCGCAACGTCCTTCCCGCCAAGCCACCCATACCGCGAGTGGCAGCTCGTTTTACCGCGTGATTGGCCACTCGCGAGACGGCGGCGGGCACCTACGCTCGGGTGATCACTGGGAGGACCACATGATCACCATCGCTCCACTGAAGCCCGAAGACCGCGAAGCCTGGGAAAACCTGTTCCGCGCGTACATCGCCTTCTACGAACGTGTTGCGCCCCAAGAGGTCTACGACCGCGCCTGGCGCGAATTCCGAACGGGGGAGCGGATGCAGGCATTCGGTGCCCGCGTGGGTGGCGAGCTCGTCGGGATCACGCACTTCCTGGTGCATCCCAGCACTTCCGCGCTCACCGACGTCTGTTACCTGCAAGACCTGTTCATCGCGCCGGAAGCCCGGGGCAAGGGTGTCGCACGGGCGCTGATCGAGGCCGTCGCGGACTGGGCGAGCGACCGCGATTGCGACAGGGTTTACTGGCACACCAAGGAATCCAACGTCACCGCGCGTCGCCTGTACGACCAGGTCGCGGTCAACCGCGGGTTCATCCAGTACCAGCTCCCGCTCTGAAAGCAGTGAAGGCCACCTTCGCGAAGGTGGCCTTCACGACCCGGATCAGAGCTTCGACGCCTCCGCCGCGAAAGCCTCGATCTTCCCGAAGTCCTTCGCCGCCAAGGCGTCCTTCGGAGTCAGCCACGAACCGCCGATGCAGCCCACATTGGACAGTGCGAGGTAGTCCGGCGCGGTCTTCACGGTGATCCCGCCGGTGGGGCAGAACCGCAGCCCGGGCAGCGGCCCGCCGATCGACTTCAGGTACGCCACGCCGCCGCTGGCCTCGGCGGGGAAGAACTTCAGCGCGGTCAGCCCGCGTTCGGCCAGCCGCATCGCCTCCGAAACCGTGCTCGCGCCCGGCAGGAAGGGGAGCCCGGTGTCGAACGCCGCGTCGAGGACCGAGTCGGTGCAGCCCGGGGTCACCAGGAACTTCGCGCCGGCGGCGGCCGCCTGCTTGGCGTGTTCGGGGGCGGTGACCGTCCCGGCGCCGATGACGATCTCCGGAACCTCCGCGGCGATCCGCTCGATGGAGGCGAGTGCCGCCGGGGTGCGCAGGGTCAGCTCGATCACGCCGATCCCGCCCGCGAGCAGGGCCCGCGCGGTGGGCACGGCGTCGGCGGCGTCGTCGAGCACGACGACGGGCATCACGGGGGACAGGCCGAGCAGGTCGGCGCCGGTGGTCACTGGGTTACCTCCACAGGGGTCAACGTGTGCGCCGGAGCGCCGAAGTGTTCCGGCGTGAGCGGTCCGAACACGCTCGCGCCTTGATCGGCGGGGCCGACCGCGCGGCGCAGCGCCGCGAACAGCTCCCGGCCGGTGCCGGTCCAGGATGCCTCCGAAGGCGGGGAGTCCACCAGTTCACGGCGGGCGAGTTCTTCGTCACCCACGAAGACGTCGAGTGTCCCGGCCTTGGCGTCGAGACGGATGACGTCGCCGTCGGCGATCCGCGCGATCGGGCCGCCCGCGGCGGCTTCCGGGGTCACCTGGATCGCCGCCGGGATCTTCCCGGACGCGCCCGACATCCGGCCGTCGGTGAGCAACGCCACCTGGTGCCCGCGGTCCATCAGCACCCCCAGCGCCGGGGTGAGGCCGTGCAGTTCCGGCATCCCGTTGGCCTGCGGGCCCTGCTGCCGGATGACCACGACGACGTCGCGGTTCAGCTCGCCGGCCTCGAAAGCGTCCTTGAAGGACTTCTGGTCGGTGAACACCCGCGCCGGGGCCTGGACGATCCGGTGCTCCGGCGCCACCGCCGACACCTTGATCACCGCGCGGCCGAGGTTGCCCGCGACCATGCGAAGCCCGCCGTCGGAAGCGAACGGCCGCCATACGGGACGCAGGACGTCCTCGTCGAGGCTGCGCGTCGGGACGTCACGCCAGACCAGTTCGCCCTCGGAGAGGATCGGCTCCTGCCGGTAGCGGTGCAGACCCGGCCCGGCGACGGTCCGGACGTCCTCGTGCAGCAGGCCGGCGTCGAGCAGCGTGCCGACCAGGAACTGGATGCCCCCGGCGGCGTGGAAGTGGTTGATGTCGGCGCTGCCGTTCGGGTACACGCGCGCCAGGAGCGGGATCACCGCCGACAGGTCGGAGAAGTCGTCCCAGGTCAGCTGGATGCCCGCGGCCGCGGCGATCGCGACGAGATGCATCGTGTGGTTGGTCGAACCGCCCGTGGCGAGCAGCGCGATGACGCCGTTGACGACGGCCTTCTCGTCGATCACGCCGGAGATCGGCGTGTACTCCTCGCCCCGCGAAAGCTTCACCACGCGCCGTCCGGCCTCTTCGGTGAGCGCCTTCCGCAACGGCGAATTCGGCTGCACGAAGCTGGCGCCCGGCAGGTGCAGGCCCATCACCTCGACGACCATCTGGTTCGAGTTGGCCGTGCCGTAGAAGGTGCACGTTCCCGCCGAGTGGTACGAAGCCGCTTCGGCGTCCAGAAGGTCTTCGCGGGTGGCCTTGCCCTCGGCGTAGAGCTGGCGCACGCGCGCCTTCTCCTTGTTCGGCAGGCCGGAGTTCATCGGCCCGGCGGGCACCAGGATCGCCGGGAGGTGCCCGAAGGACAGCGCCCCGATCAGCAGGCCCGGCACGATCTTGTCGCAGACGCCGAGCAGCAGCGCCGCGTCGAACATGTCGTGGGAGAGCGCGATCGCGGTCGACATCGCGATCACCTCGCGGCTGAACAGCGACAGCTCCATCCCGGGACGGCCCTGGGTGACGCCGTCGCACATCGCGGGCACGCCACCGGCGAACTGCGCCACCCCGCCCGCCTGACGGACCGAGCCCTTCAACATCGCCGGGTACTCCTGCATCGGCTGGTGCGCCGAAAGCATGTCGTTGTAGGAGGAGACGATCGCGACGCCCGGCGCCCGCACGGCGCGCAGTGCCGCTTTGTCGACACCTTCCATCGCGGCGAAGCCGTGGGCGAGGTTGCTGCAGTCGAGGCCGCGCCGCATCGGCCCTTCTTCGTGGGAGGCGGCGACGCGCTCGAGATACGCGGCGCGGGTTTCGGCGCTGCGGGCGGCGATGCGTCCGGTGACTTCGGCGATGATGGGGTGGACGTTCGGGGCGGTGCTCATTGTCCGGCTCCGGATCACTGGTCGTGGTGGTCCGCGGGACGGCAACGCTGACGTCGCTGGGTCGTGACAGTGGCCACAGTACCTCGGGGGAAAGCTCGAATCAAAATCGATACAGAAGATCGACTCGCGTGACCTCCATCACGTCACTAGGTTCCACTGTGCTACTTGTCACATTGCACAACGCGCGGCAGAGTCGAGACGGCGAGGATCGCTTGCCTTCGAAGGCTCAAGCGGCCAACCGAACCGACCATCGGGAGGTACCGATGTCCACCACAGAGATCGCCGAGCTTCGGCGAGCCATCGGTCAGTTGAGGCAGTGCGTCGGCGCGCTGCGATCCCGATACGGCGACGCCTCGGCGGTACGACGCCTGGCGAACGACGTCGAGCGGCTCGACATCGACGCGACCGATCTCGACACGACCCCGAACGCGGTGCCCGCGCAGGCGAAGGCCGCCGATCGTGTCCAGGTTCCCGACACGCCTTACGACCCGGCGCTGTGGCAAGGCGCCGATGACGAAGGCGTCGGCGGCTACAAGCGCGACCAGCGGTGAGCGCCCCCGCCGGCAATGAGGCCGGACGGGGTACGGGGGTCCGCGCACCGTCGCGGGCCCGGATCACCGAGAAAACGCTGCGCACCGACCGGTGGTGGCTTTCCCCGCTGCTGACCGTTCTCGGCCTCTCCGCCTTCATCATCTACGCGACGATCAGGTCGTTCGTGCGCACCGCGTACTGGGTGCCCGAGTACCACTACCTGACGCCGTTCTACTCGCCCTGCGTCTCGGAATCCTGCGTCGAAGGCTCCCGGCATTTCGGGGCCTGGTTCGGTGAACTGCCGGGCTTCATCCCGCTCGGCTTCCTCGTCCTGCCGTTCCTGCTGGGCTTCCGGCTGACCTGCTACTACTACCGCAAGGCGTACTACCGCGCGGTCTGGTTCTCACCGCCCGCGTGCGCGGTCGCCGAACCACACGCGAAGTACACCGGTGAGACCCGCTTGCCGTTGATCCTGCAGAACGTCCACCGCTACTTCTTCTACGTGGCCGTGGTCGTCTCGCTGGTCAACACCTACGACGCGATCACCGCGTTCCACGGCAAGACCGGCGGGTTCGGTTTCGGGCTCGGCAACATCGTGCTGCTCGGCAACGTGATCCTGTTGTGGGCCTACACGTTGTCCTGTCACTCGTGTCGTCACGTGACCGGCGGCAGGCTCAAGCACTTCTCGAAACATCCGGTCCGCTACTGGATCTGGACGCAGATCACGAAGCTCAACACCCGGCACATGGCGCTGGCGTGGACGACGCTCGGCACGCTCGTGCTGACCGATCTCTACGTGATGCTCGTGGCCAGCGGGGCGATTTCGGATCTGCGGTTCATCAACTAGCGGCGCGGGAATCTCCCGTCCCCGGCGACAAGCTTTGAGGTGGCTCTTTCTATGACCGAGGTCGAACGGCTCAACTACGACGTGGTGGTGATCGGGGCAGGCGGCGCCGGTCTCCGCGCGGTCATCGAAGCCCGTGAACGCGGCTTCAGCGTCGCGGTGGTGTGCAAATCGCTGTTCGGCAAGGCGCATACGGTGATGGCCGAAGGCGGCTGCGCGGCGTCGATGGGCAACGCGAACTCGAACGACAACTGGCAGGTGCACTTCCGCGACACCATGCGTGGCGGGAAGTTCCTCAACAACTGGCGGATGGCCGAGCTCCACGCGAAGGAGGCGCCGGACCGGGTCTGGGAACTGGAGACCTACGGCGCGCTGTTCGACCGCACCGCCGACGGCCGGATCAGTCAGCGCAACTTCGGCGGGCACACGTACCCGCGGCTGGCGCACGTCGGCGACCGGACCGGACTCGAACTGATCCGCACGATGCAGCAGAAAATCGTTTCGCTGCAACAAGAGGACTTCAAGGAGACCGGCGACTACGAGGCGAGGATCAAGGTCTTCGCCGAGTGCACGATCACCGAACTGCTGACCGACGACGGCCGGATCTCGGGTGCCTTCGGGTACTGGCGCGAGAGCGGCCGGTTCATCCTGTTCGAGTCGCCGGCGGTGGTGCTGGCCACCGGCGGTATCGGGAAGTCGTTCAAGGTCACCTCGAACTCGTGGGAGTACACCGGCGACGGGCACGCGCTGGCGCTGCGGGCCGGGGCGACGCTCATCAACATGGAGTTCGTCCAGTTCCACCCGACGGGCATGGTCTGGCCGCCGAGTGTGAAGGGGATCCTGGTCACCGAAGGCGTCCGTGGTGACGGCGGGGTTCTCAAGAACACCGAGGACAAGCGGTTCATGTTCTCCTACGTCCCCGACGTGTTCAAGGGGCAGTACGCGGACAGCGAGGAAGAAGCCGACCGCTGGTACACCGACCAGGAGAAGAACCGCCGCACCCCGGACCTGCTGCCACGGGACGAGGTCGCGCGCGCGATCAACACCGAGGTCAAGGAGGGCCGGGGGTCGCCGCACGGCGGGGTCTTCCTCGACATCGCCAGCAGGCTGCCCGCGGAGGAGATCCGCAAACGGCTGCCGTCGATGTACCACCAGTTCAAGGAACTCGCCGACGTCGACATCACGAAGGAGCCGATGGAAGTCGGCCCCACCTGTCACTACGTGATGGGCGGGATCGAGGTCGACCCGGACACCGCGTCGTCGAGCGTGCCGGGGCTGTTCGCCGCGGGCGAGTGCTCGGGCGGGATGCACGGCTCGAACCGGCTCGGCGGCAACTCGCTTTCGGATCTGCTCGTCTTCGGCCGCCGCGCTGGACTCGGTGCCGCGTCCTACGTGTCGGAACTGAAGGAACGCCCCAAGGTCGATCAGTCCGATGTGGACGCCGCCGCGGCGATGGCGCTCGCGCCGTTCGACCCGCCGGGTGACGGCGTCGAGGAGAACCCGTACAGCCTGCACACCGAACTGCAGCAGTCGATGAACGACCTCGTCGGCATCATCCGGAAATCGGAGGAGATCGAGCGGGCGCTGGAGAAGCTCGGGGAACTGCGCGAGCGGATCAAGCGCGTCACCGTCGAAGGCCACCGGCAGTTCAACCCCGGCTGGCATCTCGCCGTCGACCTGCGCAACATGCTGATGGTCAGCGAATGCGTGGCGCGGGCGGCGTTGCTGCGGACCGAGAGCCGGGGCGGGCACACCCGCGACGACCACCCGGGCATGGACGCCCAGTGGCGCAACAAACTCCTGGTCTGCTCGGCCACGCCGGGCGACAACCCGGTGGTGCCGGAAGTCGGCATCGAAGTCAAGGAACAGACCCCGCTGCGGCAGGATCTGCTGGAACTGTTCGAACTCTCCGAACTGGGGAAGTACTACACCGACGAAGAACTGGCCTCGCACCCCGGGAGCCCGGCATGAGCTACAAGGCGAGTTTCCGGGTGTGGCGCGGCGACGCCGACTCCGGTGAGCTGAAGGACTACAGCGTCGAAGTCAACGAGGGCGAGGTCGTCCTCGACATCATCCACCGGTTGCAGGCCACCCAGGCCTCGGATCTGGCGGTGCGGTGGAACTGCAAGGCAGGCAAATGCGGTTCGTGCTCGGCGGAGATCAACGGCAAGCCGCGGCTGCTGTGCATGACCCGGATGTCGACCTTCACCGAGGACGAGGTCATCACCGTGACGCCGATGCGGACGTTCCCGGTGATCCGCGACCTGGTGACCGACGTGTCGTTCAACTACACCAAGGCCCGCGAGATCCCCTCGTTCACTCCGCCGCCGGAGCTGAAGCCGGGGGAGTACCGGATGCAGCAGGTGGACGTCGAGCGCTCGCAGGAGTTCCGCAAGTGCATCGAGTGCTTCCTGTGCCAGAACACCTGCCACGTGGTGCGTGACCACGAGGAGAACAAGGAGTCCTTCGCCGGGCCTCGCTACCTGATGCGGATCGCCGAACTCGAGATGCATCCCCTCGACGTCGCCGACCGGCGGGACTCGGCGCAGGAGGAGCACGGGCTCGGGTACTGCAACATCACCAAGTGCTGCTCGGACGTGTGCCCGGAAGGCATCCACATCACCGACAACGCGCTGATCCCGATGAAGGAACGCGTCGCGGACCGGAAGTACGACCCCATCGTATGGCTGGGGAACAAGCTGTTCCGGCGGGACAAGTAGGCACTCTCTCGTGAGTGGTAAGGACGGTGCTAACCGTCCTTACCACTTTTATTCGTTTGCCCCACTCACCCACCTGTCGCACACTTGTCGCACGCCGACCGAGGAGGACGCATGACGCGACTTTGTTACGCCATGGCCCTTGGTATGGAAGAGAAACACGGCTCCCCGCCGTCGTACTAGCACGACGTCGCACTGCGGAGCCGCCCTTCGGGAAACCGAACCGGGCGGCTTTTTCTTTCGGTGAACCCTGATTTCTGGAACGAAGCAGTCCGGTGCGCGTGCGTGCCGGACTGTGTTCCAGGCCAAGGCGCGTTGGTCCAGCGGAAGGGATACCGGGTTTTCACCCCGGTGACGTGGGTTCGACTCCCACACGCGCTACGCCCCGGCACGGCGGGGAAACCTGTTCCGTCGTACCGGTGCGGCGGTGTGGGGTCCGTGTGCCCCATACCGCCAGACGCGCACGGTCCGGCGACCTGCCGGGATTCATAGCCCCGGCCAGCCTGGCTCGACACCAGGGTGCGCGACTCAGGACACCTTGCGGGCGCTGTGCACGTCGCCGCTCTCGTGGCGATGCAGCACGATGTCCTGGAAGCCGTTGTCGCGCAAGCCTTCTTCCAAGGTGAGCCCGTTGGTGGCGACGGCCACGAGCAGGCCGCCCATCGCCAGGCTGGCGGCGAGGCGGCCGAGATGATCGGGCGAGTCCAGGAAGGCCAGGACGATGTCGAAGGTCCCCATCACCGGCAACCGGGAGAGCTGGTGGACCTCGTAGGAGATCCCGACGGGGTCGCGTTCCTCTTCGCGCTGGGCGGCCGCGATCAGCGTCTGATCCGCCTCGACGCCGACCACGCGGCGTGCGCCCTTTTCACGGAACAGGCGCGGATAGCGGCCATCGCCGCACCCGACGACCAGGACCGACCTGCCCGCCAGGTCCGGCATTGCATCGAGCAGTGTCGCGGCCTGGTCCGCCATACGGCCGACGCTAGCCGACGCGGCACCGTCCTGACAGGACCAAGAGGCCTATCGCGATCCGTGACCGATGCTCTCCGTCCGACCTTGTCAACGGACGGTCACGGTCTGCGGTGGCAGCAGGCGGCTGATGACCTGACGGAGGTGGCCGAAGGCTAAGCGGCACCTCGTCGACGAGCCAGGGTGGCAGCTTCTCTGCTCGCTTGCGGCCCATTTGCGGTAACTGGAGCGGAGACGGTCATCAATTTCGAATAAATGGCACAGTCAGGTGCGATGAGTGCTCAATCCGTTGTCATTGCAATGATCGGCACATTGGAGGTCTCTGTTCAGGGCCACCTGATTGGGTGCTTTATTGTTAGACTGTTGCGCCATAAGCTGATCTTCTTGGTTGGGGGTGGAAAGTCGGCATTGAATTCATCGAAGCTTTTGGCGTCTTTCTTTCTGTGGAATCTCAAGATTTGTTGATCTGCGTATTCCTTGGAGTGTCGAGGGGATGATTGGCATGCTTCATGTCTTAAAGAGGGTCGTTGTTGCGATGGTCGCGACTGTGGCTGCGCTGGTGATCTCAAGTGGATCGGTGCTTGCCGGCGAGGCTGGTTCTGTGGCTCACATGGCTACGCCTAGGCTAGGTTACCTGATGCCTGGTACTGTCAACGGTGGATTGTTCTCGACTATCGGCACCTGCCTAAATGTCGGCAGGGAGAATGTAGCGAGCGGCAATTATGTCGAATACATTTGTCATTTCGAGCCATTTCAGGGCAGGGATATGCGACACCTTAACTTGCGACCGAGGTGAATCCGTCACCTGGAAATTGAGATTCTGGCCTCGTTAAGGCTTGACAGCTTTTGATCTCTTGTAGTGGTCAGTGTTTGTTTGCTGGCGATTTTCGCTGAGGTGGCAGACGGTAAGGTGAATTCCCGTTCCTCAAAGCGAGGGCCCCACTCAATGGCCATTGAGTGGGGCCCTCGCTTTGAAACGCCAGCCAGGGGCAGGTCAGCCTGGAGTATCAGGCCGAGGCCGCGGCTCCGAGTCCGGTCTCCTCGACCTTCTTTTCGTCCAGGTCGATGTGCTTCTTGCTGCGTCGGTTGCGCTTCTCCAGGTACGTCGCCAGCGCCGTCAGCAGCAGGCACAGGCAGATGTAGATACCAGTCGCGACCAGCGTCGACGGCACGATCGGCCGGCCGAACTCGCCCTGCGTGCCGATGTAACGCGCGTAGTACAGCAGTTCCTGGAATGTGATGATGAAGCCCAGCGCGGTGTCCTTCAGGAGCACCACCAGCTGACTGATGATGGTTGGCAGCATCGCCCGGATCGCCTGCGGCAACAGGACGGTGAACATCACCTGAGTCTTGCGCATGCCCAGGGCGTACGCCGCCTCCGCCTGTCCCTTCGGCAGGGCTTGGATGCCCGCACGGAAGACCTCCGCGAGCACCGAGCCGTTGTACAGGGTGAGACCGAAGACCACGCCGAGGAACGGCGTCATAGGGACGCCCACGGCCGGAAGGCCGAAGTAGAACAGGAACATCAGGATCAGCGCGGGGATGGCGCGGAAGAACTCCACGATCGCGCCGGAGATGCGCCGGATCCAAGCGTGGTCTGAGAGCCGTCCGGCCGCGAAGACCGCACCGAAGATCAGCGCGAGCACCGCTGCCGTCGCGAACGCGCGGAGCGTTTCCAGCACCGCGTTCAGCAGGTCGATTTGGACCTGCTGGTACTGCAGCCATTCCCACTTGCGCGCGTCGAACTGGCCGGTGTCGTAGAACCGGTAGACAACGAAGGCGATGAACGCGGCGATGGCGACGACGCCGACGCCCGCGTAGATCCGGTGGCGCATCCGGGCCTTGGGGCCGGGGACGTCGAACAGGACACTGCTCATCGGGCCACGCTCCAGCGCTTCTCCAGGCTCCGCTGGATGAGAGAAAGTACGGCGACGAGGATGATGAAGCCCAGGGCGACCCACAGCAGGCCGATCAACTGGTTGTCACCCCGCTCCGAGAGGTAGGACCGGATCGCGCCTGCCTCGGCGACCGAGAAGCCCGCGGCGATCGTGGTGTTCTTCAGCAACGCGATCAGGGTGCTGATCATCGGCGGCGCCACGGAGCGCAGCGCCTGAGGCAGGACGATCTGGCCGAGGATCTGGCCGAACGTCAGCCCGAGCGCGCGTCCGGCTTCGGCCTGGCCGACCGGGACCGTGTTGATGCCCGACCGGACGACCTCGCAGATGAACGCCGAGGTGTACACGATCAGCGCGACGACCGCGGCGGTGAAGAAGCTGAGCTTGACGATGTCCAGCAACGGGTACGCGAACACGAAGAACGCGAACACCAGGGTCAGCGGGGTGTTGCGGATGAGGGTCACGTAGGTCGTTCCCGCGGCGCGGAACGCCAGGACCGGGCTCACGCGCAGCATCGCCAGGATCGTGCCGAGGACCAGGCTGCCGACCGCCGACCAGAGGAACAGTTCGATCGTGGTGAGGAAGAACGGACCGTAGAGATCCAGATTGTCGAGCAGGACGTTCATGAAGCCTTTCCCCGCTGCCGTCGACTGGAGGTGGGTGTGGAGCGGCCGGTGAACCCGTCACAGGTCCACCGGCCGCTGGGTTACGTCAGTACTTCTGCAGGGTGGGCTTCTGCGCCGCCGAACCCGACTTGCCGAGGGTGGCGTCGTAGATCTTCTGCCAGGTGCCGTCGTCGAGCGCCTTCTGCAGAGTGTCGTTGATCTTGTCGCGAAGGACCTTGTCGTCCTTGTTCAGGCCGATGCCGTATGGCTCCTTCGAGAAGGTCTTGCCGACGACCTTGAAGCTCTCGGAGTCCTCCGAAGCGAAGCCCTTCAGGATCGCGTCGTCGGTGGTGACCGCATCGACCTCCTTGGTGCTGAGCTTCTCGACACACTGCGAGTACTTCTGGAACTCGACGATGTTGCCGGGCTCGGTCAAGCCCTGGTCACGGACGCGCTGGATCGGGGTCGAACCGGTGACCGAACAGACCTTCTTGCCCTTCAAGGTCTCCGGGCCGGTGATCGTCGACTCGTCCTTGCGTACCAGCAGGTCCTGGCCGGCCTCGAAGTACGGACCAGCGAAGGAGATCTGGGCCTTGCGCTTGTCGGTGATGGTGTAGGTGCCGACGTAGTAGCTGACGTCACCGTTCACGATGGCCTGCTCACGGGCGCCGGAGTCGACCGTTTTGAAGGTGATCTTGTCCTCGCCGAAACCGAGGCTCGCGGCGACGAGCTTCGCGATCTCGATGTCGAAACCGGTGAACTTGCCGCTCGTCGGGTCCTTCTTGCCGAGACCGGGCTGGTCGTCCTTGACGCCCAGGGTCAGCTTGCCGTCGGCCTTGATCTTGGCGAAGACCGGGGAGCCCGCGAGGTCGACGTTCGACGCCACCGTGTACTGGGGCAGCTGAGCGCCGGCGTTCGCGCCGTCGGAGCTGCCGCCCGGCGAGCTGGGCGTGCCCTCCTTGCCACAAGCGGTCAGTGCGAGACTGCCGACGAGCAGTCCCACCGCAAGGGTGCGGATCCTCATGTGAACCTCTCCTGTTTCTTCCGTCGATGCGGCACGAGCCCGCGCCGCGGAAACGCTTAGTGGGTAAGGATCTTGCCGAGGAAGTCCTTCGCCCGGTCGGTCTTGGGCTTGGTGAAGAACTCGTCCGGGGTGGAGTCTTCGACGATCTCGCCGTCGGACATGAAGACCACCCTGTTCGCGGCACGCCGCGCGAAGCCCATCTCGTGGGTGACGACGAGCATCGTCATCCCGTCCTTCGCGAGCGTGGTCATCACGTCGAGGACCTCCTGGACCATCTCCGGGTCCAGTGCCGAGGTCGGCTCGTCGAACAGCATCACCTTGGGGCGCATGGCCAGCGCGCGGGCGATCGCCACCCGCTGCTGCTGCCCACCGGAAAGCTGCGCCGGGTACTTGTCGGCCTGGTTCGCGATGCCGACGCGTTCGAGCAGTTCCATCGCGGTCTTGCGGGCCTCGGCCGAATTGACCTTGCGGACCTTCATCGGCGCGAGCATGACGTTCTCGACGATCGTCTTGTGCGCGAACAGGTTGAACGACTGGAACACCATGCCGACGTCGGCGCGCAGCGCGGCCAGCGCCTTTCCTTCGGCGGGCAGCGGAACGCCGTCCACCGCGATCTCGCCGGAGTTGATGGGTTCCAGCCGGTTGATCGCCCGGCACAGTGTCGACTTGCCAGACCCGGACGGCCCGAGCACGACCACGACCTGCCCACGCGGCACCTCGAGGTTGATCTCCTTGAGCACGTGCAGGTCGCCGAAGTACTTGTTCACGGCGGCCGCCTTGATCATCGGCGCCGCCACCTCCGCGGTCATCTGGCCTCCAGGAGCGTTCGTTTGCAGGGGACTGCGGGGTCAGGCACCACGCGATGGCGGAAACCTACTCCCGTCGGACCGCTTGTAAAGGCGGCTTGACCAATACTTAGGGTTTCAAGTCCGTATCGTTCCCAAGCCACCGGACGGCCTCGGTCCACCACCGTCCGGCCCTGATCAGCCTAGACAAGGCGGGCGTGCCTCGTAACCGGGGTCACAACAGATCTGTGACGCATCGTGACCATTACCGCCCGCGTCGGTGTGCTCACTGGGCCGGACGGCGCAGTGACACGGGCAGCGCGGAACGTGACTCACCCCATAGAGTCGTTCTTCAGTCGTCGCGGTGGCGGTGACGGCGTGAAAGGGAAAACACGGGTGCGGGTACTGCTGGTGGAGGACGACGACCGGGTCGCGGGTGCCTTGACGCCCGCGCTGACCCGGCGCGGCCTGACGATCAAACGCCTGGCCTCCGGCGCCGGGGTGCTCGATCTGGTGCACGAGGTCGACGTCGTGCTGCTCGACCTCGGGCTTCCCGACGTCGACGGGATCGTCCTGTGCCGCCGGATCCGCGCGGTCAGTGACGTGGCGGTGATCGTGGTTTCGGCGCGGGGTGAGGTCGACGACCGGATCCAGGGCCTGCGGTCCGGCGCCGACGACTATCTGGTGAAGCCCTACGACGTCGACGAACTGGTCGCCCGCGTCGAGGCCGTGCGCCGTCGCCGTGGTGAACGCCCGGCCGCGGCCGAACCGCCCGGCGTCATCCGGGCGGGTGATGTCTCGGTGGATATCGGGCGCCATGAGGTGCAGGTCGACGGGCAGCCGGTTTCCTTGTCCCGCAAGGAGTTCCAGGTACTCGCGCTGGTCGTCTCCGCCCGTGGCGCGGTGTGCTCGCGCGAGCACGTGCTGACCGAGGTCTGGGGGCATCGCGGCCCGGCGGAGAGCCGCTCGCTCGACGTCCACGTCGCCACGCTGCGGACCAAACTGGGCAGGCCCGCGCTGATCGAGACCGTGCGCGGCGTCGGGTACCGCCTCGGCGGCGCCTACGGCCCGGCCGAAGAGGGCTGAGCCGGTGCGCGTCCGGCTCCAGGCGATCGTGCTGACGCTGGTCGCGGCGCTCGTGTTCGGCCTCGGCATCCCGCTCGCGCTCAGCGTGGCGGCCAGTGTGCAGCTCGACCTCTTCCTCGACCGGCTCACCGACACGTCCCGGTTCGCGTCGCTGGCCCAGCGTCCGCTGGTGGAGAACCGGCCGGACCTGATCGAGGACGAACTCCGCCGCTACACCGAGGTCTACGAGGTGCCGGTGGTGATCGCCGATCAGGACGGCGAGTCCGTGGCCAGCGCGCTCGGCGCCCCCGGCCAGGCCGCCCGGATCGACCTCAAGGATCCCGTGATCGCCTCGCATCTGCAGCAGGCGCTGGCGGGGCGGCGTTCCGAGCCAGGGGCGCTGCTGATGCCGTGGAACACCGCACCGCTGGTGCTGGCCGAGCCGATCCTGATCGACGGCGAGGTGCGGGGCGCGGTGATCACCCTGTCCTCGACCGAAAAGGCGCGGACCGAACTGGTGTGGTGGTGGCTGCTCATCGCGGCGGGCGCGGTGCTGGCGTTCGGGCTCGCGCTGCTGGTCGCGGTACCGGTGGTGCGCTGGATCCTGCGCCCGGTCCGGCGGCTCGACGACGCCACCGGCGCGCTGGTCGCCGCTGTGGTCAGTGGCCGCGAGGTCGAGCGGGTGGGGGAGTCGGGAGGGCCGCCGGAGCTGCGCCAGCTCGAACGGTCCTTCGACCGGATGGCCGCCAGCGTCGACGAGGCACTCACGGCGCAGCGCGCGTTCGTCGCCGACGCCTCCCATCAGCTGCGGAACCCGTTGACGGCGTTGAAGATCCGGCTCGGCAACCTCGACGGGCACGTCGACGACGACCTGGCCGCGGCAGACCTCGAAGCCGCCGTCGTGGACGCGCGGCGGCTCAACCAGATCCTCGACGAACTCCTTTCGCTGGCCCGCGCCGAGGCCTCGGGCGGCGAACTGGTGCCGGTCGGCCTCGACGAGGTCGTGGGGGCCCGGGTCGCCGACTGGGCCGTGGTCGGCGCGACGCGGGACGTGTCGCTGGCCGCCTCCGGGCTGGGCGGCGGCTTGCGGGTGCTCACGCCCGCGCGGGGGCTCGAAGTGGTGCTGGACGCGCTGCTGGACAACGCGCTCAAGTTCACCGAGCCCGGCACGGAGGTCCGCGTCACCGTCACCGTCACGGACGGGAAGGTCGACATCGCCGTCCGCGACCACGGGCCCGGCCTGCGCGACGACGAACTGGAACGCGCGGCGGACCGGTTCTGGCGCAGCACCGCGCATCAGAACGTGCCCGGCTCCGGCCTCGGCCTGGCGATCGTCACCGAGATCATGGCCCGCTCGGACGGCTCGCTGCGGCTGGGCTCACCCGAGGGCGGCGGCCTCGAAGTGACCGTGACCCTGCCGGTCGCTAATCCTTGAGTGCTCTGAAATAGCGAAGCGCGCCCGGGTGCAGCGGCAGGGGAGAGGTCTCGATGGCGGGATGGACGTCGATCGACAGCGCCGCCCCGGCCGCTTTGACCAGCTGATCCCGCGCGTCGAACAGCCCGCGCACCAGCGCCTCGGCGACGTCGTCGGACATCGAAGCGGGCACCACGAGGAAGTTCGGCAGCACCAGCGTGGTCACCGGCTCCGACAGGTTGTAGGCCGTCACCGGGATGGTCGCCGTGCGGTACACGGGACTGGTGGCCCGGAGGGCGTCCGCGAGGTCGGTGATGTCGAGCAGGCGCAGGCCGACCGTCCGCACCCGCTCCGTGATCGACGGTGTCGGCACCCCGCCGGACCAGATGACGGCGTCGATCTGACCGGTCTCCAGCGCGGGCAGCGCCTCGTTGATGCCGAGGTTGCGCTGGTCGATCGCGCCGGTCAGGCCCGAGGCCTTCAGCAACTGCTTCGACAGGAACTCGACACCGGAGTCCGGCGAACCGATCGCGACCTTGCGCCCGCGCAGCTGGGCGAACGACTTGACCGACGAGTCGGCGCGGACGATGACGTGCAGGTAGTCGTCGTGCACGCGGGCCAGCGCGGCCAGCCCGGCCGTGTTCTCGGTGGCGACGTCGGCGGCCACGAACGCGACGTCGGCCTTCCCCGCGCGGATCCGGCCGATGTTGTCCGGGGACCCCTCGGTCTCCAGGATTTCGGGCCGCGCGGTGTCCAGCTGCGCGGCCCACGCGTCGGCCAGCGCCTCGGCCAGCTTGTCGTACACGCCGCCGTTGAGACCCGCGGCGATCCGCACCCGCGTCCCGGACAGATCCGGCCCGCACCCGGCGACCAGGGCGCAGACCACGGCGATCAGCGCCGCCAGCACCCCTGGTCTCCTCATGAGGGTCGATCGTGCCATGGAACCCCGCCCGCGTACCCTCGAAGGCGAGATGAGCGCGCGTACTTACCAGATCCGCACCTTCGGCTGCCAGATGAACGTGCATGACTCCGAACGTCTTGCCGGGCAGCTCGAGGACGCCGGCTACGTTCCGGGTGACGGCGAGGCCACACCCGACCTGATCGTGTTCAACACCTGCGCCGTGCGGGAGAACGCGGACAACAAGCTGTACGGCACCCTGGGGCATATCCGGCCGCAGAAGACCGCGAAGCCGGGCATGCAGATCGCCGTCGGCGGCTGCCTCGCGCAGAAGGACCGCGGCGAGATCGTCAAACGCGCGCCCTGGGTCGACGTCGTGTTCGGCACGCACAACATCGGCGCGCTGCCGACGCTGCTGGAACGCGCGCGGCACAACGCCGAGGCCGAGGTCGAGATCCTCGAAGCGCTCGAAACCTTCCCCTCGACGCTCCCGGCTCGCCGCGAGTCCGCGTACGCGGGCTGGGTGTCGATCTCGGTGGGCTGCAACAACACCTGCACTTTCTGCATCGTCCCGGCGTTGCGGGGCAAGGAACGCGACCGCCGTCCCGGCGAGATCCTGGCCGAGGTCGAGGCGCTCGTCGCCGAAGGCGTGCTCGAAGTGACCCTGCTCGGCCAGAACGTGAACTCCTACGGCGTCGAATTCGGCGACCGGCTCGCGTTCGGGAAGCTGCTGCGCGCCTGCGGTTCGGTGGAAGGCCTGGAGCGCGTCCGCTTCACGTCGCCGCATCCCGCCGCATTCACCGAGGACGTCATCGACGCGATGGCCGAGACGCCGAACGTATGCCACCAGCTGCACATGCCGCTCCAGTCCGGTTCGGACAAGGTGCTGCGCGAAATGAAGCGGTCCTACCGCTCGGCGCGTTACCTCAAGATCCTCGACCGCGTGCGCGAGTCGATGCCCGACGCCGCGATCACCACCGACATCATCGTCGGTTTCCCCGGCGAGACCGAGGAAGACTTCCAGGCCACGCTCGACGTCGTCGCGCAGGCCCGGTTCTCCAGCGCGTTCACCTTCCAGTACTCGATCCGGCCGGGCACGCCCGCCGCCGAGATGGACGGGCAGCTGCCGAAGGAGGTCGTGCAGGAGCGCTACGAACGGCTCGTGAAGCTGCAGAACGACATCTCCTGGGAAGAGAACAAGAAGATCGTCGGCCGCCGCGTCGAGTTGCTGGTCGCCTCCGGCGAGGGCCGCAAGGACTCCGAAACGCACCGGATGAGCGGCCGTGCCCGTGACGGCAGGCTCGTCCACTTCGCGCCGACGGGACCGCTGGTGGACCGCTCCGTGCGTCCCGGTGACGTCGTCGAGACCGTGGTGACCTACGGCGCTCCGCACCACCTCGTCGCCGACGGCGATCTGCTGTCGCACCGCCGCACCAAAGCGGGCGACAACTCCGAGGCCGGAATCCGGCCGAAGACCAACGGCGTGACGCTGGGCCTGCCGGGCTTCGGCGCCCCGGCCGTCACGCCGGAACCGGTGAGCGGGTGTGCGCTATGACCGAACCGAAGATCGACGAACTCGCGGCCGAAATCGACGAGGTCGGTGAGCGGGCCGCCAAGACGATCGAGCTGGGCAGGCGCGGATTCTCCATCGCCGTGCTCGCGTTCGTGCTGCTGGTCGCCCAGCTGCTGCCCTGGGTCGGCGAGCACGCCGGCTGGGAGGTGCTGCTCGGCAAGGGCGGCGGGATCCCGCAGCTGTTCGCCGCGACCTCCACCGGGATCGGCGTGTTCGCCTCCGCCGTCACGCTGGTGACCCGGCGCTGGTGGCTGGCCTGGGTCTGCGCCGCGGGCGGCTGGTTCGCCTCTGTCGACGGGATGCTCGCGATCTGGTCCCAGCAGTCCTCGCACGCGACCGGCGCGGCCGGTGGCGGCCCGGGCTTCGGGATGATCCTCGCCTGGTTCGCCACCGTCGCGCTGGCCGTCTACTGGATGCGTGCCGCCTTCTCGCGCAGCTAGCCGACGCGCAAGGTGAGGTTGCTGGACGTGTACGCGCTCGCGTAAAGCGTCGTTTCCGGGTGGTAGGCCCGCAGCGTGATCACCGCGCTGAAGGAGAAACTCAGCTTCAGGGAGAACGTCGAGTTGGGACGGCAGGTCGTGTCGGCGATGTTCACCCAGACACTTCCTTGAAGCTGCTGGACGATGATCGCCTCGAGGCTGTCGGTCCCGTCGGTACGGGCCCCGTCCTCGGCCCGCAGGCTCCCCTTGAGGGTCACCTTTTCGTTGACCTTGACCTGTTTCTTGCTCAGCGAGGCGTTGAGCTTGACCTTCTTCTTGCCTGCTTCGGAGGAGGCGGGGACCGGTGCGGGAGCGCCGATCGCCGATGCGGCCGGGGCGAGCCCGGCCACCAGAGCACAACTGATCGCCAAGGCGGCGAACGCCCGGCGTACTGGGGTAATCAGTGTCTGGTTCATGATCGAAGTCGACCACGGCTGGGCGCGGAGAGCGCCCGAATACGCACTAACGAGCGATATGTCCCTCCACGGTGGCATGAAGGGACCCCCGCGAATGCCATGAAAGGTCCTTTCCTTGCAAAATTTGCAAGGAAAGGACCTTTCATGGCACGAGGGGGCCCCGAAGACCTACCGGTCCGCGATGGCCGCTTCAGCTGCTTCGAGCCACTCACGCCACTGCGCGGCCTGCTCGTCCGCCTTCTTCGCACGACGCTCGTCGCCGGCCGCACGCGCCTTCGCCGCCTGCGACTCGAACTGCTCGACCCGCTCGCGGAACTGCGCCGCCCTGGCCTGCGCCTCGGGGTCGGTCCGCCGCCACTTGTTGTCCTCGGCCGACTTGATCGCGTCCTGCACGGCCTTCAGCCGGCCGTCCAGCTCGCGGATGCGCTCGCGCGGGACCTTGCCGATCTCGTCCCACTGGTCCTGGATGCGCCGCATGTGCTGCTTCGCCGCTTCGAGGTTCGCCGCGGGGTCGATCTTCTCGGCCTCGACGAGCAGCTGTTCCTTCTGCTGCGCGTTGGTCGCGAACTCGGCGTCCCGCTCGGAGAACACCGAGGACCGCCGTGCGAAGAACTTGTCCTGCGCCGCGCGGAAACGCTGCCAGAGCGCCTCGTCGCTGTCCTTGGGCGCGCGGCCGGCGGCCTTCCACTCGGTCATCAGGTCCTTGTAGCGACCCGCCGTGTCGCCCCAGTCCGAGGATTCCGAGAGCGCCTCGGCCTCGGCGATCAGCTCTTCCTTGCGGTTCTTGGCACCCGCGCGCTGCTTGTCGAGCTCGGCGAAGTGCGAGCCACGGCGGCGGTTGAACGCCTCACGGGCCTTGGAGAACCGCTTCCACAGCTCGTCGTCGGTCTTGCGGTCGACGCCCTTGACGGTCTTCCACTCGTCCAGGATGGCGCGCAGCCGGTCGCCGGCGG
Organism: Amycolatopsis sp. lyj-108; assembly: GCF_046549005.1. Taxonomy (NCBI): domain Bacteria; kingdom Bacillati; phylum Actinomycetota; class Actinomycetes; order Pseudonocardiales; family Pseudonocardiaceae; genus Amycolatopsis; species Amycolatopsis sp. lyj-108. The sequence continues at coordinate 230,964 of NZ_JAJPWQ010000003.1, forward strand.
CCTTCCACTGGGTCGACTCCGCGGCGAGTTTCTCGGCTTCGTCGGCGAGGGCCTGCTTGCGCAGGACGGCGGCCGCGCGGGCCTCTTCACGCTCCTGCTTGGCCGCGGCAAGCGCCTTCTCGGCGTGCGCGATGACCTGCTCGATGCGGCCGCCCAGCGCGGCGAGGTCGCCGACGACGGCGGCTTCGGCGAGACCGTCGCGCAGCTGCGTGGCCGTGGCCAGGGCGTGCTTCGGATCGCCAGCGCCGGACTCCAGTCGCGTCTCCAGCAGCTCGACCTCGGTGCGCAGGTCGTCGAAGCGGCGCGCGTAGTGGAGCAGACCCTCGTCCGGGCTCCCGGCCTGCCAGACCCCGACCGCACGTTCGCCGTCGGGCGTGTTGACGTACACCGTTCCTTCGTCGTCGACCCTGCCCCAAGCGGACGGGCTGGGCTCGGCGGGCGGCACGGGGGGTGCGGGGTGCCCGCCACCGAGCGCGTGCGGTACCGGGTGCGGTGCCGGGGTACCGGTGGACGTGTTCTCCTGGGCCATCGCAGGCTCCTTATCGCCTGTACGCCCGCTGGCGCGGGCGCCCCGTCTACCGACGGGGCCGGGTAATGCGTTGCCGTCTTGCTTCGGGGGCATCAACCCCTTGCGGCATTCAAGCAGCTCAGCGTCCACCGTGGAACCGGATGAACCACCAGAGGGCAGTGATCCTACTTCCGGTGGACCCTCCGTGTCGGTCGGTTGCCGGTCCCCGAAGGCGGGGAAGGTAACGTCGGCGGCCGTGATCCGCCGTGTCGCCGTGCTCCCGCAGCCCCCACTGCTCATTCCCGAACTGGCTGCCGGAGCGGCGGACGAATGCGCCGAGCTGCGCGAAGCCTGTCTTGAGGCCGCGAGGCTGCTGACCAGCGCTTCGCCGGACTGGGTCGTCATCGGTGCGGCCTCAGGCGCGCCCGAAGTGCCGGAACACGCGAGTGGCACCTTCCGCGGATTCGGCCTCGACGTCGGAGTGTCACTCAGCCGGGTGACAGGGCCCGAAACCGAGCTGCCGTTGCCCGCGCTCGTGGCCGGCTGGCTACGCGAGCAGGGCGGCGCTTCGTCCGTCCGGGTCCACCTCGTCGATCCCGCCGCCCCTTCCGGCCAGTGCGAACAGCTGGGCCGCGAGCTGGAGGAGCACGCCGCGGTGCTCGTCCTCGGCGACGGTTCGAGCAGGCACGGCCCGCGTTCCCCCGGCGGCGAGGACGAACGGGCGGAAGGCTTCGACGCAGGCATCCGCGACGCGCTGGCCAAGGCCGACACGGGCGCGCTGGCCGCAGTCGACCCGGACTTCGCCGCCGAACTCGGGGCGGGCGGCCGCGCGCCGTGGCAGGTCCTCGCCGGTCTCGCCGCGGACGACGGTTGGACCGCCGAGGTCCTCTATTCGGCCGCGCCGTTCGGCGTCGCCTACCACGTCGCGGTCTGGGAGCACGCGTGATCCGGCCGGTCGCGGTCGTCGGGCCAACGGCGACCGGGAAGACCGCGCTGGCGGTCGAACTCGCCCTCACCCTCGGGGGTGAGGTGGTCAACGCGGACGCGCTGCAGCTGTATCGCGGGATGGACATCGGGACGGCCAAGGCGACCCCCGAGGAGCGGCGAGGTGTGCCGCACCATCTGCTGGACGTCCTCGACGTCACCGAGACGGCGTCCGTCGCGGCGTACCAGCGCGACGCGCGCGCCCGCGTCGAAGAACTGCTCGACGCCGGACGCGTGCCGATCCTCACCGGCGGGTCCGGTCTCTACGTCCAAGCCGTGCTCGACGACCTCAAGTTCCCGGGCACCGATCCGGACGTGCGTGCCCGGCTGACCGCCGAAGCCGACGAAATCGGCGTCGCCGCGATGCACGCCCGGCTCACCGGACTCGACCCCGTCGCCGCCACGGCCATCCTGCCGACCAACACCCGCCGGATCGTGCGCGCGCTGGAGGTCATCGAGATCACCGGCGAACCGTTCTCGGCGAACCTGCCGAAACCCGGGCCCGCCCGCTACGACACGGTCCTGATCGGCATCGACCGCGAACCCGCCGAACTCGACGCCCGTGTCGACCGCCGCGTGGAGATCATGTTCGAAACCGGGCTCGTCGACGAAGTCCGGACGTTGCTGGGCCAGGGACTTCGTGACGGGCTCACCGCTTCGAGGGCGTTGGGCTACCAGCAGGTGATCGCCGCGATCGACGGCGACGGCGACTTCCAAGCCGCTTCCGAGGCCACCGCGCAGGCCACCCGGAGGTTCGTGCGGAGGCAACGTTCCTGGTTCCGGCGGGACAAGCGCATCCAGTGGTTCGACGGCGGTTCGGAGCGGCTGGCCGAGCGCGTCCTCGAGGTGACGGCCCAGTAGCCTTGGGGCCATGGGCGGCATCGAATTCCTTAAGGGACACGGCACACAGAACGATTTCGTGCTGCTTCCCGACCCCGACGGCCGCCTCGAGCTGACCGAAGCGCGAGTGGCGGCGCTGTGCGACCGTCAGCGCGGTCTCGGGGCCGACGGTGTGCTCCGGATCGTGCGTTCGCCCGCACTGGATGTCGAGTCCGGCGGCGAATGGTTCATGGACTACCGCAACGCCGACGGTTCCATCGCGGAGATGTGCGGCAACGGCGTCCGGGTCTTCGTGCGCCACCTGGTCGACTCCGGGCTGGTGACCGAGCGCGACTTCGTCATCGGGACCCGCGCCGGCGACAAGCCGGTCCAGATGCACGCGGACGGTTCGGTGACCGTGCAGATGGGTCCGGCGACCATCACCGGCACCTCGGTCACCGTGGTCGCCGGGCAGCCGTTCTCCGGTGTCGCGGTGAACGTCGGCAACCCGCATCTGGTGTCGGTCGTCGAGGACGACGTCGACGTGCTCGACCTGCGCGACCAGCCCGACTTCGACTCCGACGTGTTCCCGGAAGGCGTGAACCTCGAGTTCATCAACCTGCTGGGCGAAGACGCACTGAAGATGCGCGTCCACGAACGCGGTGTCGGCGAGACGCGATCCTGCGGCACCGGCACGGTCGCCGCGGTCGCCGCCGCCCTGCACCTCGCGGGCACCGACACCGGTGAGGCGACCGTCGACATCCCCGGCGGCCGCGTGGTGGTCGAGGTGCGCCGCGGCGGTTCCACGCTCACCGGACCGGCGGAAATCGTCGCCCGCGGTGAACTCGACGAAGCCTGGTGGGCCGGGCTCGTCTAGCCGACCGCGATCGGTTCGCGCGGCAGATCACGAAGTTTCCGGATCGGCGAGAAGACCACCCACAACACCGCGGCCGCCTGGCCGACCGCGGCGAACCACAGCGTTCCCCGGATCCCGATCGTCTCACCCAGGACACCGCCGACCAGTCCGCCCAGCGGCAGCATGCCCCACACCACGAAGCGCACACTGGCGTTCATGCGGCCGAGCAGCCGGTCCGGGCAGACGGCCTGCCGGTAGGACACCTGCGCGACGTTGTAGACGATGATCCCGAACCCCGCGATCGCCAGTGCCGCGGGGAACAGCACGATCCGCCAGCCCGGGGCGGCGAGCGGGAGCAGCAACTGGAACGGCCAGGTCAGCAGGGGGACGAACCAGATCGAGCGGGCTTGCCCGATCCGCCGGGTGATGCGTCCGGCCAGGATCGCCCCGAGGATCCCGCCCACGCCGCCGGTCGCCAGTACGAGACCGATGGCCGCCGGCGACAGGCCCAGTTCCCGGTTCAGGAACAGGATCTGCACGGTGGTGAAGGCGCCGTTGGCCAGGTTGGCCGTCGCGGTGCAGGCGACGATCGAGCGCAGGGCGGCGTCGGTGAACACGAACCGCAGTCCTTCGACGATCTGCGGGAGCAGTTTCGCGTCTTCATGCTGCTCGGGAACCTCTTCGACGGTGCGGATCCGCAGCAGGCACAGCGCGGAGGTCAGGAAACCCACCCCGGTCATCAGCACGGCGTTGGCCGCGCCCGCGAGCTGGACCAGCCCACCGCCGATGCCGGGTCCGGTCAGGAACGCCACCGACTGGCTGGCTTGGAGTTTCGCGTTGCCTTCGAGCAGGTGTTCCCGGCCGACCAGCGACGGCAGATACGACTGGTAGGCGACGTCGAAGAACACCGTCGCGACGCCGACGAGCGTGGCGACCACGATCAGCTGGGTCAGCGACAGGACGTCTGCCCACCAGGCGAGCGGAATGGTGAGCAGCAGCGCGGCGCGGACGAAATCGGCCCGCAGCATCAGCGCCCGCCGCCGCATGCGGTCCACCCATACGCCGGCGGGCAGCCCGATGATCAGGAACGCGATCGTCTCGGCCGCGGTCAGCAGCCCCATCTGGAACGGTGTCGCGGCCAGCACGGTGGCCGCGAGCAGGGGAATCACGGTGTGACCGGCGAAGGCGCCCACCTGGCTGGCCGTATCGCCCGCCCAGAGCCGCCGGAAGTCCGCGTGGAAGAAGAGGGAGTCTCTGCGCACGACGCCACCTTGGCCCGAGTGATTGGAAAGTGTCAATCACTTTCGGCTCTAGGCTGTCGCCGTGCCCACTCCACGACGCGCCGCCAGCGAGGCCGAGATCGCCGCCATGGCCTCCGGAATAAGGCTGCGCATCATCCGGTTGACCTATTCAGAGGCGCTGACCAACAAGGAACTCGCCGAACGGCTCGATCGCGACCCCGCGACGACGCTGCACCACGTGCGCAAACTCGTCGACACCGGGTTCCTCGAAGCGCTCCCGCCGAGACGCGGCACGCGCGGCGCGAAAGAAATTCCCTATCGCTCGACCGGGTTGTCCTGGCATCTTGATTCCCGCGACAGGGGGATCGATCAGGCGATCTTCGAGGCCTACCTGGCCGAGATCGCCGACGTGGGATTCGACGAGGTGCAGCAGACGCGCATGGTCGTCCAGGTACCGGACGAGCAGATCACGGAGTTCGAAGCACGGCTCATGGAGCTCGTCGACGACTTCATCTCCCGGCCGGTCGACCCGGAAGCGAAACGCACGGCCATCTACCTGTCGAAGTATCCCAGCAAGTAATGAATTCGGTCCCGCCGTCGAAACGTGGGACCATGGAGGCACGATGACGGAACTGACACACAACGATCTTAACGACCTGGACCCATCGACCGGCGAATTGGAGCTCGAGGACCGCGCCTCGCTCCGCCGGGTAGCGGGCCTGTCCACCGAACTCGCGGATGTCACCGAGGTCGAATACCGGCAGTTGCGCCTGGAGCGCGTCGTTCTGGTCGGTGTGTGGACCGAGGGCAGCGCCCTCCAGTCCGAGGCCTCGCTCGCCGAACTCGCCCGGCTCGCCGAAACGGCGGGCTCCGAGGTGCTGGAAGGCCTGGTGCAGCGGCGGATCCGCCCGGATCCCGCCACCTACATCGGCTCGGGCAAGGTCAAGGAACTGCGTGAGATCGTGGCGGCCACCGGCGCCGACACGGTGATCTGCGACGGCGAGCTTTCGCCGGGCCAGCTGCGCCAGCTGGAGGAGAAGGTCAAGGTGAAGGTCATCGACCGCACCGCCCTGATCCTCGACATCTTCGCGCAGCACGCCCGCTCCAAGGAGGGCAAGGCACAGGTCGAGCTGGCCCAGCTGCAGTACCTGATCCCGCGGCTTCGCGGGTGGGGTGCGGCGCTGTCCCGGCAGGCCGGTGGCCGGGCGGGCGGCGCCAACGGTGGCGTCGGTCTGCGCGGTCCCGGTGAGACGAAGCTCGAAACCGACCGTCGGCGGATCAGCAAGCGGGTGTCGAAGCTGCGCCGCGAGATCGCCGCGATGGACACCATCCGCGAGACCAAACGCGGTCGCCGGGTGGCCAACGAGGTGCCGAGCGTGGCGATCGTCGGCTACACCAACGCCGGCAAGTCGAGCCTGCTCAACGCGCTGACCGGCGCCGGAGTGCTGGTCGAGGACGCGCTGTTCGCCACGCTGGATCCGACGACGCGGCGGGCGCAGACCCCCGACGGCCGCACCTACACGCTGACCGACACCGTCGGTTTCGTCCGGCACCTGCCGCACCAGCTGGTGGACGCGTTCCGGTCGACGCTGGAGGAGGCGGCCAGTGCCGACCTGCTCGTCCACGTCGTCGACGGTGCCGACCCGACGCCGGAAGAGCAGGTCAACGCGGTGCGTGAAGTGCTCGCCGAGATCACGAAGCGCCGCTCCGAGCCGCTCCCGCCGGAGCTGCTGGTGATCAACAAGGCCGACGCCGCCGACGAGGTGTCGCTGGCCCGGTTGCGGCACCAGATGGCCGGATCGGTGCAGGTGTCGGCGCGGACCGGCACCGGGATCACGGAGCTGGCCGAGGTGATCGCGGAGCGGCTGCCGAGGCCGGAGATCCTGGTCGAGGTACTGATCCCGTACTCGCGAGGCGAACTCGTCTCCCGCGCCCACGCCGACGGCGAGGTGCTGGAGGAAGAGCACGTCGAGACCGGTACGCGCCTGGTCGTCCGCGGCAGGCCCGAACTGGCCGCGGCGCTGAGCGACTTCCAGACGAACGGCTCGGCTCTGTAAGCGAAGCAAGTACGTGAAGGCCCCTTTCACTGCGTCAGACGCAGTGAAAGGGGCCTTCACGTCGTTCGATGTAGTGGAGGCCCTCATGCGTGAATCCGCGCAGGTGCCGACGCGTGTTGAGGTGCGAAAGGTGCTCGAAGACCTTGCGACCGGTGCGGTCACGCGTGCGGAAGCCTCCGATTGGGCCCGTCCGTGGATAGTCGAAGTCGCCCACCGAATCGATGACGGCTTGGTCTGGGACGCACTGGACTGGTTGTTCGGCGCCGATTTGATGATCTCGCCTGCTGACTATCTGCACGGTCCGGTCGATTTCCGGAGTTGGCTGGTCGAGTTCGACGCTCGCCGCTGAAAGTGGCCTTCGCGACATTCCGCCCCATCTCGGCGTTCCGACCGAACTGCGCGCCGTCCCGGACGTCTCCGTAGTGTGGGGCTTCAGGGGTTCCACGGTACGGAGGTGGATGTGCGGGGGATTGTCGCGACCGCGGTCGTGCTGGCGGCGTTCATCGGCGGGACGGCACCCGCCGTGGCGCAGGAGGTCCCGGCTCCGCAGCCGGTGTGCAAGAACAGCGATTCCCGGCTCAGCGAGCTTTCCGGCCTCGTTTCCGATGGCGAGCACCTCTACGCCCTCAACGACGGCGGCACCAAGACTCAGGTCTTCGTCCTCGGCCGCGATTGCAAGGTCCAGAAGGTCATCTCGGCCGCGACGGACCCGTACGACCCCGAGGATCTCGCCCGCACCGCCGACGGCACCTTCTGGCTTTCCGACACCGGTGACAACCGCAAGCGGCGGGACACGGTCGCGCTGATCTCGCTGACCCCGCAAGGCAAGGCGACGTTGCACCGGCTCACCTATCCCGACGGGCAGCACGACGTCGAAGCGCTGATCATGGACCGTTCGGGCACGCCGTACCTGATCACCAAGGACCTCTTCGGCAGCTCCAAGGTGTACCGGCCGACAGGGCCGCTCGCCAGTCCCGGTCCGACTCCGCTGGAGAACGTGGGCTCGCTGCAGATCAAGGAGACCTCGACGCAGGGCGGGCCGGCCGGATCGATCGGTTCGATGACGGTGACCGGCGCGGCGTCGATGGCCGACGGCTCGGTGGTCGCGTTGCGCACCTACACCGACGCTTATCTCTACGCCGTCACCGACGGAGACCTGAAGAGCGCGCTGCAGCGCGAGCCCGTGCGGGTGCCGCTGCCGAACGAGAAACAGGGCGAGGCGCTCGCCTTCGATCCGGACGGGACCCTGTTGTCCGGCGGGGAGGGCGTCGGAGAGCAGATCCGTGCGGTGAAGGGCGCGGCGGCACTCGCCGTGGACGCGGCCAAATCCGAGGGCAGCACGTCGGGTGGGACGGCCGCGGCCGGTGGCACGGGCCAGGGAACCGACTTCCCCTACGTGCAGGTCGGTATCGCCGCGATCGTCGTGATCGGCGGCTTCCTGCTGGTCGGCAGGCTCCGCAAACGGCGAGCCTGACCGAAGCTTGCCGAGTCTGACCCGGGTCTCCGCGACCCGGGATCCCGACTTGCTCCGGCTCCGGGCTACAGCCTGCGAAGAACGGCGACGACCTTGCCGAGGATCGTGGCGTCGTCACCCGGGATGGGTTCGTACGCCTCGTTGTGCGGCATCAGCCAGATGTGGCCGTCCTTGCGCTTGAACGTCTTGACCGTCGCCTCGCCGTCGATCATCGCGGCCACGATCTCGCCGGGGTCGGCGGTGGGCTGCTGGCGGACGACGACCCAGTCGCCGTCGGTGATGGCGGCGTTGATCATCGAGTCACCGGTGACGCTGAGCAGGAAGAGCTCACCCTCACCGACGATCTCCCGCGGCAGCGGGAAGACGTCTTCGATCGCCTGCTCCGCCAGCACCGGCCCACCGGCGGCGATCCGGCCGACGAGCGGCACGTACGCGGCCTTCGCGGCCGACTGCGGCTGCTCGACGTCGATGCCCATCGGGTTGTCGTCCGTCGCGGCGAGCACGCCCACCGCACGCGGACGGTTCGGGTCGCGTCGCAGATAACCCTTGCGCTGCAGGGCCTGCAACTGGTGCGACACCGAAGAGGTGGAGGTCAACCCGACCGCCTCGCCGATCTCACGCACACTCGGCGGGTAGCCGAACCGGCTCACCCACAGCTTGATCACGTCGAGCACCTGCTGTTGCCGCACGGTCAGGGTCTCGTCCACCTCGTAGACCTCGGGCAAGGCGCGCACCTTACCCGAGCCCCTAGGCGCGTTCCCCGCCTTGCTCTCCTTAGCCACCGTATCGCTCCTTCATCTCCTGCGTCGCCTCCCAGTACGTCCGGTCGCCCGGACCGACTTCGCGTGTCTTCGCCGGTGGCGGACGATCTTCCCGCCCACGGCACCGACGGCGTCCGCGCAGCAGACGCCCTGGTCAACGACGTTAGCCCGCCGGGACGACGATTTCAAACATCTGTTCGATGGACACGCCGTGTCGCTCGATTTTGTCGGGGGTAGGTGGTACACATTCGCACGGGCGTTCGATAGAACGCCTGTTCGACCTTGATCGCCGGGCCGCGGCCCGGCGCCGAGCGCAGCAGGACTTGCGAGGAGGTTCCTATGTCGATTCTGGCCGATCGAGGACTGGCGCGGCCCAGTTCCCCCGGGCCCGTTCCGGCAGGGTTGACCAGGCCCGTTCGGGTGGTTCGGGGCAGGCGCGCCGAACCTTTGCGTCCGCCGACCAGGTCACGGGTCGTGGCGGGCCGTCGTCCCGGTGTCGCCACCGCCTCCCCGACGTGCCCGGCGCCGAGGCGGCTTCCGCTCAGGTGGCCGTCGCTCGTCGCGATGGCCTTGCTCGTCGCCGGCGTCATCACCGGTTTGGGTCTGTTCTTGGCCGGTGTCCCGGGGGTCGCGGTACCCGAACGGACCACCACGGTGTCCGTTTCGACGGGGGAGACGCTGACGGATCTCGCGACGCGATTCGCGCCAGGCAGTGACACCGGCGCGGTCGTGGCCAAGATCAAGGAGCTCAACTCCCTGGAAAACGCCGTTCTCGTGCCCGGACTGCCGCTCACGGTCCCGGTCGCGGCCGAGGTCGCGGAGGGTGGGAGGTGATCCGGAGGGCCGCTCTCACCCGCTGTGGGTGAGCTCCCCGTTCGTGTCCGATCGACCTGGCCGTTGCGCTTGCGTGCGTCCGACCTGCGATCTAGTCTCCACCGCTATATGTAGTAGTTACATGGCTGTAGTTGGTCCATAGCTTGGGGTAGACTCGGTACCAGTTGTCCACAGCTGGCCGGTGTTCACCCACCGGATGTCCACAGATCGATCCACATGTCGATCTTTCCCGTCGTTGCGTGGCGACGGGGGCGGATGTCCACTCGGGACCGGCCGGCGCGGAGGGGAAGGTGATCGGCGGATGAGGTGCCCGTTCTGCCGGCATGCGGACTCTCGGGTCGTCGACTCCCGAGAGGTGGATGAGGGTCAAGCGATCCGGCGGAGGCGCTCGTGCGCCGCTTGCGGCCGTCGCTTCACCACCTCGGAGACGATGGTGCTCGCCGTCGTCAAACGATCCGGGGTCACCGAGCAGTTCAGCCGGGACAAGGTGGTCCGGGGGGTGCGCCGCGCCTGCCAGGGCAGGCCGGTCGACGACGACGCGCTGCAGCAGCTGGCGCAGCGGGTCGAGGAGTCGATCCGGTCGGCGGGGCTGGCGGAGATCCCGAGTCACGAGGTCGGCCTGGCGATCCTGGGCCCCCTGCGCGAACTCGACGGCGTCGCCTATCTCCGGTTCGCCAGTGTCTACCGCTCCTTCTCCTCGGTCGAGGACTTCGAGAAGGAGATCTCGGACCTCCGTGAGGCCATGGCTGCCACACCGGACGAGAGCGATCAAGACGCGAAAGACGGCTGAAGCCGCCTCCCGCGTGGGAGTGAGGGAAAAACCCATGACCGAGACCGTGGGAACAGGCAACCCGGCCACAGCGCGGACGAGTGGGAAGAAGAAGCAGGCGGGCGGGCTCACCGTGCGCCGGGTCTTCACCACCGAGGGCGTCCACCCGTACGACCAGGTCACCTGGGAGAACCGGGACGTCGTGATGACGAACTGGCGCGACGGCACGGTCAACTTCGAGCAACGCGGTGTCGAGTTCCCCGGCTTCTGGTCGGTCAACGCGACGAACATCGTCACCAGCAAGTACTTCCGTGGCGCCGTCGGCTCGGCCCAGCGCGAGCAGAGCCTCAAGCAGCTGATCGACCGCGTCGTCCACTCCTACGTCAACGCAGGCCGCGAACACGGCTACTTCGCGACCCCCGCCGACGCCGAGGTCTTCGAGCACGAGCTGACTTGGATGCTGCTGCACCAGGTGTTCAGCTTCAACTCGCCGGTGTGGTTCAACGTCGGCACGACGTCGAAGCAGCAGGTCTCGGCGTGTTTCATCCTTTCGGTCGACGACACCATGGAGTCGATCCTCAACTGGTACCGCGAAGAGGGCCTGATCTTCAAGGGCGGCTCCGGTGCCGGGCTGAACCTCTCCCGCATCCGCTCTTCGCGTGAGCTGCTGTCCTCCGGTGGCACCGCGTCCGGTCCGGTCTCCTTCATGCGCGGCGCCGACGCCTCCGCGGGCACCATCAAATCCGGTGGCGCCACCCGTCGCGCGGCGAAGATGGTCGTCCTCGACGTCGACCACCCGGACGTCGAGGAGTTCGTGCAGACCAAGGCCCGCGAAGAGGAGAAGATCAAGGTCCTCCGCGACGCCGGGTTCGACATGGACCTCTCCGGTTCGGACATCACCTCCGTGCAGTACCAGAACGCGAACAACTCGGTCCGTGTCTCCGACGAGTTCATGCAGGCCGTCGAGACCCAGGGCGACTTCGGCCTGCGGTCCAGGACGAGCGGTGAGGTCATCGACCGCGTCGACGCCAAGAAACTGTTCCGCACCATCGCGCAGGCCGCTTGGGACTGCGCCGATCCGGGGCTGCAGTACGACGACACGATCAACGACTGGCACACCTGCCCCGAATCGGGCCGGATCACCGCGTCCAACCCGTGTTCGGAGTACATGCACCTGGACAACTCCAGCTGCAACCTGGCCTCGCTGAACCTGCTCAAGTTCGCCACCGAGGACGGCGGTTTCGACGCGCCGCTGTTCGCGAAGGCCGTCGAGCTGGTCATCACCGCCATGGACATCTCGATCTGCTTCGCCGACTTCCCGACCGAGGCGATCGGCGACACCACCCGTAAGTTCCGTCAGCTGGGCATCGGCTACGCGAACCTCGGTGCGCTGCTGATGGCGCTCGGGCACGCGTACGACTCCGACGGCGGCCGCGCGCTCGCCGCCGCGATCACCTCGCTGATGACCGGCGTTTCGTACCGCCGTTCCGCCGAACTCGCCGCGGTCGTCGGGCCGTACGAGGGCTACGCGCGCAACGCCGAGGCGCACCAGCGGGTCATGCGCAAGCACGCCGCCGCCAACGAACTGGTGCGGACCTACCACGCGAACGACGCCGCGGTCCGCGCGCTCGCGACCCAGGAATGGAAGCGCGGCATCGAACTGGGCGAGGCAGGCGGCTGGCGCAACGCGCAGGCCTCGGTGCTCGCCCCCACCGGCACCATCGGCTTCATGATGGACTGCGACACGACCGGCATCGAGCCGGACTTCTCGCTGGTCAAGTTCAAGAAGCTGGTCGGCGGCGGTTCGATGCAGATCGTCAACCAGACCGTCCCGCGCGCCCTCTCCGCGCTCGGCTACCAGGGCGAACAGATCGAAGCGATCGTCGAGTACATCGCCCAGCACGGCCACGTCGTCGACGCCCCTGGCCTGCGCCAGGAGCACTACGAGGTGTTCGACTGCGCGGTGGGGGAGCGGTCCATCGCGCCGATGGGGCACGTCCGGATGATGGCCGCGGTGCAACCGTTCCTGTCCGGCGCGATCTCCAAGACGGTCAACATGCCGGAGTCGGCGACCGTCGAAGAGGTCGAGGAGATCTACTTCCAGGGCTGGAAGTACGGCCTCAAGGCGCTCGCGATCTACCGCGACAACTGCAAGGTCGGCCAGCCGCTGTCGACCGGCAAGAAGGAGAAGGCCGCCCCCGAGGCCGAAAAGGTCGTCGAGTACCGGCCGGTCCGCAAACGCCTGCCGAAGAAGCGCCCGAGCCAGACGGTGTCGTTCACCGTCGGTGGCGCCGAGGGCTACCTGCACGCCGGTTCGTACCCGGACGACGGGCTCGGCGAGATCTTCGTGAAGCTCGGTAAGCAGGGTTCGACCCTCTCGGGCGTGATGGACGCGTTCTCGATGTCGATCTCGGTCGGCCTGCAACACGGGATCCCGCTGGAGTTCTACGTTTCGAAGTTCTCCAACCTGCGCTTCGAGCCCGCAGGCATGACCGACGACCCGGACATCCGGATCGCCACCAGCGTCATGGACTACCTGTTCCGCAGGCTGGCGCTGGACTACCTGCCGTACGAGAAGCGTTCGCAGCTCGGCATCTTCACCGCCGACGAGCGTTCGGCACAGGTCGAGGCGAGCTACGGCGCCGCTCCCGCCGCGGAATCGGAGAACGTCGACCTCGACGCGCTCCGGTCCACTGTGGACTCGTCGGCCGGCGCTCCCGCCAAGGTGGCGCATTCGACGGCGGAACTGGTGGAACTGAACCTCGGCACTGCTTCCGACGCGCCGCTCTGCATGACCTGCGGCACCAAGATGCGGCCAGCCGGTTCCTGCTACGCCTGTGAAGGCTGCGGAGCGACCTCCGGCTGTAGCTGATCCTGATGCCTGCTTCGGTGGACGACCGACGTCGTTCGCCGGAGCAGGCGCCGGTGAACCCGGTTGTGCGGTGGCCCGTCCGCTGCTGAACTGGTCTCGTGTTCGATGTCCGCTGGGAACGGCCGCTGCATCAAGCCGGTTCGCCGTCCGCGATGGCGGCCACCGCACGCCACCTGGTCGTGCACGAGCGGAGTACGCGATTGGCAGGCCTGGAGCCTGCCGACGGCTCGGTGCGTTGGGATGTTCCGGTCGGGACATGGCCACGTGCGGTCGTGATCGACGAACCGTATTGCTTGGTGGTTCCGCAGAACAGCAGCAGGCTGGTCTGCCTGGACGTCGAAACCGGCGAAGACGTCTGGCAGGCGGAGCCGGGCTCGTTCGCCGGTCATGTCGTGGTAGACGAAGAACTCGTGCTGGTGGGCGGCTGGCGCGGCTATACGCCACTGTCCGCAATGGACCTCCGCACCGGCGCTTTGCGTTGGCGGGCGGGAGAGTGCGGAAGCACGGTCCGGCCGTCAGCGACCGAGGCCGGTTTCCTTCTCGGAAAGCCGGGTGGCGACTCCGTACGTTTGATCGATCGAGGTGACGGCCGGGAACTGGCCACATGGTCCTTGCCGGAGCCCCTGGTCGGACCCGACACCGGCCCGGCCTTTCGTGCGGACGACGACGGGGGAGTCCTCGTGCGGTGCGGCGACCGCTTGGTCGTACGTATCGCCTTGTCCGAGACGAAAGCCGAGACAGTGGTCCGTGCCGAGCGCGCTCTCGCGCCCAGGGCGGTCGACCTGTGTGGTGGCTTGCTCTGGCTGGCCGAGCGGCGTGGTGGCTACACAGTGGTCGACGCGTCGGACGGCGCCGAGCAGTGGAGGATCCGGCACGATCGGCGGTTCGTTCCCTCGGTCGCTTCCGTGGACGGAGGGTTCGTGATCGCCGACGAGGGCGGGTTGTTGTTCCGGATCGACTTGGCCGGAACGGTGAGCGAGCGCGTCCGGATAACCCAGCGGATCCGAGACCTTCGCGAGCAAGCGCCTTCGAGATTCGTTCTGCTCACGAAGGGGTCCTTACTCGCTGTCGACGCCAGGAGGCTCTGATGGCCGCAGACACGATCGCCGGTTCCCGCTGCGGTTCGAATGGGCACTCGACGATCTGCGCGCGCCTCTCCTCGATTCACAGCGACGGATGATCGTGATGGTGCCCACCGGCGGTTTCCGCGAGCATCAGCTTCGCGTGCTGCCGCGATGGCGCACCGGGTCAGTGATCCCGAGCGCGCGCAACGCAACCGGGTCGCGCGAGACCGTCTTGTCGCCGAAGACGCCGTCCGCGCGGCGGACAGCCTCGGCGTCCGCGTGCTGGAAATCGACGGCTCGATAGCCGCAGAGGCGGTCGCGGACGTCGTCGCCGAGCACTTCGCCCCCTACCTGGTCTGAGCGAGATCGAGGACGAAGGTCGCCACCGCCAGCGCGAGGAATCCGCCAGGGAAAGCGATGTTGTAGAGAACGCGGGCCCGCACGTGGGTGATGACGGCGCCGACGTAGAACAGCACGAGCCCGGCAGCCGCCGCGGTCCCGACATACGGCACCCCGAGCAGGCCGAGCAGCAGCCCGGCCGCGCCCGCGGCCTTCAGCGAGGCCAGTGGCGGGATCCAGGCCTGAGGCACGTTGACCTCGGCAGAGTTCTTCAGGACGAAGGGGACACGGGCTAAGTCGGCGGCGGCGATCCCGGCGTTGATCACGATCGTCACGATGGCGAGGGTGAGATATGCGGTGGACATGCCCACTGGACGAGCCCCACGCCCGGAACGTGACAGCGGTCAGGCTCGCCAGCGTTCCAGCACGGCTTCGATGGCGGAGTGGATGCGGTCGCGGGCGGCCTGCCGTTCCACACCTGCCATGAGGAGGTCGTCGTACTCGGTGTCCAGATGCCGGATCGAGGCGACGACGGCGAGGAACACCGCTCGTTCGGCCAGTTCCCGACCGGCGGCGGATCGGCCCACCCGGCCGCTGCCGCGCTGGCCGGCGTGTTCGGCGATGGCGCGTGCTCGTTCCGGCGGGCAGCCGGGGAACATCTCCGTGATCGCGGTGTGGAATCGGACGGTGAACTCGACGTCTTCCTCGGCGCGCCGCTCACGATCCCGGCCGCGGCGTCGTTCCCGGACGTCCTCGTCCGCGAGGCACTGTTCTTCAGCGGCGCGCAACGCCGCGTCCTCGACCAGGAGCCCTTGCCGCTCGCTGCGTTTCCTCGACCGGTTGAAGCGGACGACGACGGCGGAAAGCCGGCTCGCCTTCTTGGCCCGGCGGGTCAGCGCGGTGTCGCCCGAGGGCAGGAAGACCAGGTGGCCGAGGTCGGCGCAGTCGAGGCAGTGCGGCTTTTCGTTCTCCATGAACAGCAGGTCGCCGGTGCCGCCGCAGTCGGCGCACGTCCAGTCCTTCAGCGCCACGGAGACGACGAGATCCGGCGCCTTCTGCCGGCGGGCGAGGACTTGCGCACGCTTCGCTTCGGACAGTCCCGGCATGAGCCACTGCGTCCGGAACAGCGGTTCGAGGCCGGCCAGTTCGCCCGAAGTCACCCGGAGGGCCGCCCGGTCGCGGGTCGCGCCGACATGCTCGATCTCGGAGCTTTCGAGGGCTTTTTCCTTCGCCCATCCTTGGAGTGCGCCGAGGGCGAAGTTCAGTTTCTCCGCGCTCACCGGCAAGGCCGTGGACAGATCGGGGATCCGGCCCTGCTGCCAGCTTGTGAGCACGTTCTCCGGCAGCCAGCCGATGCCGCTCAGGATGTCGAGCGCGGTCACCGATTTCCGTTTGGACAGCACCTTCTCCGCCGTCTCCACGACGCGCTGTTCCAGTTTCGCCTCACCTTGCATCGCCGGGAATCCTAGCGATCAGGCGGTCTCGGTCCGCGCGCGGTAGGCCCGGATCTTGGCGCGGTTGCCGCAGCGTTCCATCGAGCACCAGCGGCGGTTGCCCGAGCGCGAGGTGTCGAAGAACAGCAGGTGGCAGTCGTCCGCGGAACATTCGCGGACCCGGCCGGACCGTTCGCCCGCGACGAGTCCGATGGCGTCGCGGGCGACGGCGCCGAGGAGTTGCTTCCCGGTGACGGGTGGCGCCCAGGCGAGCCGCCGGGTCTTCGGGTCGACGAGGGGCCTCGGGGTCGCCTCGGTCGCGCTGTTCAGCAAGGCGAGGTCTTCGTCCGACGGCGCTTCGCCGCGGGCGAGTGCGGGCGCGACGCGGTAGAGCGTGTCCCGGAGTTCCTTGAGCGCGGCGAGTTCGGCGGGTTTGATCCGGACGTCGGTCAGAGGAGCGGTCAGCGCCAGCCGCGAATCGGTGAACCACTCGGCCAGATCGGACGGAGTGTGCGCGATCTCGTAGCGGTCGTACAGGCCGGGACCGCCGGTCAGCATGAGTTCGAGGCTGAGGCTGCCCGGATCGAACCGATAGCGCTCACCCTGGGCGCTGACGAGCAGTCTTGTTCCCGGAGTCATGTAACCACTATAGTCGGTTTCGGAAACCAGGTAAGCCGGTTACGGTGGAGGCGTGATGATCGGGAAGACGAAGGACGCGGGCTGGGAGATCGGCGTGTCCAAGACGATGCCGTATCCGCTGGCGCAGGTTTGGGAGTACCTCTCGGGTCCGGGTCTCGCGGCCTGGCTGGGCGACGTGCGGCTGGAGCCGGAGAAGGGCGCGCCGTACGAGACGGCGGAGGGCACTGTCGGTGAGGTTCGCGGCTACCGTGAGCAGGAGAAGATCCGCCTCACCTGGCGGCCGAAGGACTGGGACCACGAGAGCACGGTCCAGGTGGGGCTCCGTCCGGCCGGGCCGGACAAGACGGTCGTGGTCTTCCATCAGGAGCGGCTCGCCGGGCCCGAAGAGCGCGCCGCGCAGCGTGAACACTGGCAGGCCGTGATGAAGCTCGTCGCCGATGGCCTCGCCGGCTGATCAGGCCAGTGCCCGCCGTGCCTGCTCGGCCAGCGTGTCGGTGATCCGTTTCGCGCTCAGGCCGAGTTCGCTCGTTTGATAAAGGAACACGTCTGCGGCCAGCGGCGCCAGCAGGATGTCGGCGAGCGCGTCCGGATCCTTCACGTTCGCCTCCTCGGCGAGGAGGCGGACGTGGGTGCGCCACAGCCGGTACGGCCCGCTGGTGAACCGCGAATGCCCGACCTCGGTGCCGAGGACGAGATGCGCGTGCCTGGTGAGCAGTCCGATCATCGCCGCGTAGAAGGCGGCCAGCCGCTCGGCGGGCGGCGCGCCGGGGCCCAGCGGGGGAGGGCCGGTGAGCAGTCGCTCCTGGAGTTCTCGCTCGTGTTCGTCCAATAGTGCGACGGCGATCGCCGAGCGGTCCGGGTAGCGGCGGTACAGCGTCGCCCGGCCGACCCCGGCCGCTTTGGCGATGTCCTCCATGGTGACGTCCGCGGCCGGACGTGCGGCGAAGAGTTCTTCGGCGGCCTTCAGGATCTTCGCGCGGTTGCGGGCGGCGTCCGAGCGTTCCCGTCCCGAGTCGCCCGCGAGCAGGTCTTCCGTCGGCATGTCCGCAGCCTAGGGAATATCCGGACGCGGCGTCCACTTGTACCCGGCGAAGCAAGTGGACGCCGTGTCCACTTCCTGGTCCGGGAGGCCCCGATGAGCCACCTTCTCCACCTCGACTCCAGTGCCCGCAGCGCGTCGTTCTCCCGCGAGCTGAGTGCTCGTTTCGCCGAGATCTGGCGTGCCGCGAACCCGGGCGCCGGCTACACCTATCGCGACGTGGCCGCCGATCCGGTGCCGCCGATCGGCCAGGCTTGGACCGAGATCTGCGACGCGCTCCTCCAGAACGGGATCACCGATCCGGCCGGCTACGCCTCGGTGGTGAAGACGCCGGAGCAGCGCGAGGCCTGGGCGATCATCGAGCCGCTGCTGGCCGAACTGCTCGCCGCCGACGTCGTGCTGATCGGGACGCCGATGTACAACTTCTCGATCCCCGCGACGCTCAAACTGTGGATCGACCAGGTGACGTTCCCGAAGATGTCCTTGGTGGGCAAGGCTTTCGTGGTCGCGGGAGCGCGCGGCGGCACGTACCTGCCCGGCACTCCGCGGGAACCGGTCGACCATCACGAGCGCTACCTGCGTGACTTCTTCGCCGGTCACTACGACGTCCACGACGTCACGTTCCTGCATTCCGAACTCACGAACGCTCTCGTCGACCCGCGGCTGAGCCCGCGTGATCCCGACCGGATCGCGTCGCGGGAACAGGCGCTCCTCGGCGCCGAAGAGCTGGCCGCGGCCGGAAGGGAAGCTTGATGGGCTGGGGAATCCTGCTCCTGGCGGGAGTCGTCGAGGTCGCCTGGTCGCAGAGCATCAAGCCGACGGAGAACTTCACCCGGTTCTGGCCGACCGTGCTGTGCTTCGTGCTCGGCGTCGCCGCGGTCTACCTGCTGTCGAAGGCGATGGACTCGCTCCCGGTGGGGACCGCGTACGCCGTGTTCACCGGCATCGGCGCGGTGGGCGCGATCGTGTTCGGCATCGTGATCCACAAGGACCCGCTCAGCTTCGGGCGGTTCGCGGCGATGGCGCTGATCGTCGGAGGGGTGGTGCTGGCGAAGGTGGCGGAGTGAGCCGAGTGTCAGGAAAGGGTCGGTTAGGACGAAAAACGTCTTGAACGACCCTTTCCTGACACGTCAGGCCAGCTTCTCCCACAGGAATTCGAGCATCAGCGCCCATTTGAACGCCAGTTGCTCGTTGTCGGCCGCCGCGCCGTGCCCGCCCTCGATGTTCTCGTGGTACCGCACGTCGTGTCCCTGCTCCCGCATCCGCGCGACCATCTTGCGCGCGTGGGCGGGATGCACCCGGTCGTCCCGGGTGGACGTGACGAACAGGACCGGCGGGTACTCGCCATCACCGCGCACGTTCTGGTACGGCGAGTACTTCCCGATGAAGTCCCATTCGCACCGGTCGTCGGGGTCGCCGTACTCGGCCATCCACGACGCGCCCGCGAGGAGCTTGTGATACCGCTTCATGTCCAGCAGCGGCACCTGGCTCACGATCGCGCCGAACAGGTGCGGATAGCGCGTCAGCATGACGCCCATCAGCAGCCCGCCGTTGCTGCCGCCCTGGATGCCGAGGCGGGCTGGCTCGCTGATGCCGCGTTCGACGAGGTCGGCGGCGACGGCTGAAAAGTCCTCGTAGACCTTGTACCGCTTGGCTTTGGTCACCGAGGTGTGCCAGTCCGGCCCGTACTCGCCGCCGCCGCGGATGTTCGCGACGACGTAGGTGCCGCCGCGCGAGAGCCAGCCGCGGCCGATGACCCCGCTGTAGCCTGGGGTCAGCGAAACCTCGAAGCCGCCGTAGCCGGTCAGCAGCGTCGGGCCCCCTTCGGCGCCGGAGGGGCGTACGACGAAGTACGGGATCTTCGTGCCGTCTTCGGAGGTCGCGAAGTACTGCGAGACCGTCATGCCCTCGCTGTCGAAGAACGAGGGGGCGCGCTTGAGGACCTCGACCTCGCCGCCGACGTGCCCGTAGCTCAGTGTCGACGGCTGGGTGTAGCCGCTGGAGTCGAGCAGGTATTCGTCGCTGACGTCGGGGTCCGTGCCGGTGATCTGCGCGGTGCCCAGGTCCGGGGCGCCGGCGAGCGGCTGCGAGCTCCAGCCGTCGGACGGTGTGAGCACGCGCAGTTCCGTCCGGACGTCGGACAGCGTCGAGAGCAACAGGTGGTTGTGCGTCCAGGCCCAGTACTCCAGCGACGTGTGCGCGTCCGGGGTGAAAAGGGTCGTGAAGGTGCGCTCACCCGCCATGAACGCGTCGAACCCGGAGGCGAGCAGGGAGCCGGAGGGGTACGTCGTGCCTTCGACGGTCCAGTCCGAGCGAAGCCGGATCAGCAGCCACTCGCGGTGCGAAGACGTCTGCGCGTCTTCGGGGACCTCGATGCGTTCGAGCCCGCCGGACGTCCGGAGATACCTTTCCGTGCGGTAGAAGTCGATCGAGCGGTAGACGAAGTCGCGTTCCCAGCCCTCGGTCGGGTCGTGGTGCGCGGACACCGAGACGTCGTCGGGCTTGCCCTCGAAGACCACCGTCGCCTCTTCGAACGGGGTGCCGCGCCGCCATTCCTTCGCCAGCCTCGGATAGCCCGAACTGGTCAGCGTCCCGGTCCCGAAGTCGGTGCCGATGTAGACGCGGTCGCGGTCGATCCAGCCGATCCGGGTCTTGGCCTCGGGCACGAAGAACCCGTCTTCGACGAAGCGTCGCTCTGTGAGGTCGAACTCGCGGACCACGGTCGCGTCGGCGCCGCCTCGCGACAGTTCGACCAGCGCGCGCTGGTAACCCGGCCGGAGGACGGCCGCGCCCTGCCACACCCAGTTCTCGCCGTCGGCCTCGGCCAGCGCGTCGACGTCGAGCAGGAGCTCCCACTCCGGCGTGTCGAGCCGGTACTGCTCCAGGGTGGTGCGGCGCCACAGGCCGCGGGGGTTGGCCGAGTCCTGCCAGAAGTTGTACAGGTATTCGCCGCGGCGCCGGATGTAGGGAATCCGGTCGTCGGCGTCGAGGACCTCGCGGACCTCGTCACGGATCCCGGCGAATCGCTCGCCGCCCGCCAGTTCCTCCAGAGCTTCGGCGTTGCGGGCTCGCACCCAGTCCAGCGCTTCTTCGCCGGTCACGTCTTCCAGCCACAGGTACGGGTCCTCGTCACTCATGCTGACAGTCTCGCCGTGGCCCCGGCCCCGGCGCCACCAGGTGCGGTGTTTTCGCCTGCCCTGCCGGTACTCCGTATGCTGTTGGCTCGCACGTTTGGGGGACACCATGACCGGCACCGACGAGGTACCCAGACCGTTCGTGCCCTCGCCGGGTCGTCCCGAAAGCCCCCGCAACACGGGGACCGCCGTGGTCGGTCTGCTCATCGTCGCCGCCTTGACCACCACCGGGATGGCGATGGCGGGCGGGCCGAGGCAGATCGACGGCCAGGCCCTCCCGGTGTCCGGTCAGTACACCTCGGAAGGCGACAAGGCCCCGGCCGGAAACACGAAACCCGCGCCCAAGGAGGTGCGGGAACTGGAGACGAATCCGCTGCTGGCCGACGGGGTCGCGCTCGGCGCGGTCACCTGCCGCCTACCCGGGATCAGTCGCGAGCCCGCGAAGCTGGAGACCTACTACAAGACGTTCGTGACGTGCCTGGCCGAAGCCTGGAAACCCGCCTTGGACCAGGCGAACGAGCCCGCGCTGACGGTGACCGTGCAGGTGACGCTGCCCGAGACCAGCGCCTGCGGGAAGGCACCGGGCGAGAACGAGGCCGTCGCCTACTACTGCGGCGGCGACACCACGATCTACGCGCCGACCGAGTGGATGCTGGGCGACGCGGGGCTCGAACGGTCCCGTCACCTCG
This sequence comes from Amycolatopsis sp. lyj-108, assembly GCF_046549005.1. Lineage (NCBI taxonomy): Bacteria > Bacillati > Actinomycetota > Actinomycetes > Pseudonocardiales > Pseudonocardiaceae > Amycolatopsis > Amycolatopsis sp. lyj-108. The sequence goes on from NZ_JAJPWQ010000003.1 coordinate 252,476, forward strand.
CGACGATGGCCCACGAGTACGGGCACCACGTCCAGCGGTCCAGCGGGATCCTCTCGGCGGCCGCGGAGAAGATGTCGTCGCCGGAGGAGAACTCGCCCGCGGACAAGGAACTGGTCCGCCGCATCGAACTGCAGGCGAACTGCTTCGGCGCGCTCGCCCTCGCGGCGGCCGCCGGACGCGGTTCGATCAGCAGGTCGCTGGCCAGCGCGGCCCTCGACGACTACGGCCGCGCCGACGACAGCGAGACCCACGGCAGCCGTCGTAACCAGCTGAAATGGGCGAAGGCAGGCTTCTCCGGGAAAGCGACGTCGGCGTGCAACACCTGGGCGGCCCCGGCCTCGGACGTCAAATGACCGACGACGTGATGGCCGAGATCAACACCGGCCTCCAGCTGCACATCTCCGGTGATCGCGTCGGCGCGCGCGAGAAGTTCGCGGCGCTGTGGGAACGGATCGGCGAGGATGGCGACCCGCTGCACCGGTGCGCGCTCGCGCACTACATGGCCGACGTCTGCGACGACCCGGCCGACGAACTCGCCTGGGATCTCCGCGCGCTAGCGGCGGCCGATTCGCTCACCGACGAACGCGCCAAGGAGTACCACGCGACGCTGGCCGTGCGCGGCTTTTACCCGTCGCTGCACCTGAACCTCGCCGAGGATTACCGCAAACTCGGTGATCACGAGTCCGCGAAGGCCCAGTGGGAGCTCGGGCGGGGCACCCTCGGCGCACTCGGCGACGACCCGTACGGCGCCGGCATCGTCCAGGCCTACGACGCGCTCGCGACCAGATTGGGCATCGAACCGGACTCTGCGGACTTTCGCGCAGGGCGGTGAAGCCATAACCTGGAGTGACTCAGGTCACCCGGGAGGAGCGCGTATGCGGATTTCCGATCTGTTGCGGAACAAGGGGGCGGCCGTCGCGACCGTCTCGCCGGAGACGAACGTCACCGAACTGCTCGAGAGACTCGCGGAGCACAACGTCGGCGCCCTGGTGGTCGTCGACGCCGAGGGCGGGATCGTCGGCATCGTCTCCGAACGGGACGTGGTGCGGCGGCTCAACGAGCGCGGACCCCAGCTGCTCGACGGATCGGTCGCCGCGATCATGACGAAGATGGTCGCCAGCTGCACCCCCGAGGACTCGGTCGACCAGCTGTCCGTCCTGATGACCGAACGCCGCATCCGGCACGTCCCGGTCGTGGTGGACGGCAGGCTGGCGGGGATCGTGAGCATCGGCGACGTCGTGAAGACCCGGATGGAACAGCTGGAGAAGAGCCAGGAACAGCTGGAGGCGTACATCTCGCAGGGCTGACCTGGTCCGGCACGTGCCATGAAAGGTCCTTTCCTTGCAAATTTTGCAAGGAAAGGACCTTTCATGGCGTTCCGGGACGGCTACTCGCGCCACCCCGACAGCTCGACACCCTTCGCGACGTCCACCCGGTACCCGAGCGTCACGACGCCCTTCGCGCCCGGAGCGAGCGTCAGCCGCCAGGTGAACTCGCCCAGCTCGGTCCGCTCCACCGGATCCGGCACGGTGCGCACGTCGCGGACGGTGATCGCGTCGTCCCGGGAGACCGGTGCCTGGTCCAGCACGGTCACGACGGCCTCGCGCGGGCTGTGGTTGACGATCGTCGTGGTGTAGGCGGCCTCCCGTTTCCGGGCGCCGGACAGCGTCGCCTTGCTCGCCGAGCGGTGCGCGAGTTCCCGGTCGACCCGGATCCGGTCGTCCACGCCGAGGGCGAGTTCGAGTTCCTCTCCGGGCGCCCAGACGTCCAGCCGTGTGGTGCCGACGAACTCCGTCTCGTGGAACACCGACGCCTTCCCCGGCCGCAGCGTGTGCTCCGAGGTGTTGACCACGGTCGCCCGCAGGTACGCCTCGCCTGACACCGCCGGAGCGGTGACATGGCCCAGTTTCGCCGTCAGCTCCAGCTGCGCGAGCGTCGTGCGGTGACCCTGCGCTCCCGACGGCACCGCCACCGGACGTCCCGGCCGGTAGGTGACCGCGGTGGTGCCCTGGTCGACGGACGCGGTCCGCATCGCCATCGGCGGCGCGGCGGGGGCGGCCATGCCCACCGACTCGGGGATCCCGCCGCCCGCGGGGGAGGCGCTGCCGTACGCGGCGCGCGCCATCAACGGCTGGACCGGCCGGACGCGGTCGAGGAACCACGGTTCGAGTTCCGGTACCTCCACCGTGTTCGCCGGCCGCGCGGTGGACAGGGCCAGCTCGCATTCCGGCCAGTCCTCGCCGGTGTGCTGGGTGATCCGCCCGTACCAGGTCACCGAGACGTCTTCACCGCGGACACGGACGTCGTAACCGGGCTCCCAGCCCGCGTTCGCGACCACATAGGACAGTTCGAGGCCGATCTCCGCACCGTCCTCCTGGCTCTCCACTTCGACCGTCACCGTCGCACTGTCCACTTCGGACGTGCCTTGTTTCGCCTCGATCTCCCGGTCCAGCGCCTTGAGGTCGTCACGCAGCCGGGCGAGGCGGATGCCGAGTTCACGGCGCTTCCCCAGCGCCTCGGCCAGTTGCGAGCCGAGCGCCTCGGTGACTTCGGCGACCCGGGGCGGCTCCGCCGTACCCGCCGCGAGCGCCTTCGCGAAACTGCCGCCACTCCGCTTCGCCACCCCGGTCAGCAGATCGACCTTCGTGGTCTCCGCGGCGACAGCGTCCGCGACCTCGTCCACCACCGCCTGATCGGCCCGCCGTCGCTCGGTCAGCGCGCGCAGGGAAACGTCCGCGGGGGCGGGATGGCGCTCGACGGCGACGTCGACTCCGGCGATGACCGCCGGGCCGGCCCCGGTGACGCGGACCGAATCGGTGTCCAGGTTCCACGGCAGGCCCGCGAAAGCGAAGCGCGTTTCCCCGTCTAGGCCCGCCGAAGCCCGCCTCGTGATCCGGGCGTGGTGCGGGTAGACGGTGACGGCGACGATCGGTGCTTCCAGGGTGCTCGGCATGCCCCCGACGTTAGTCTCTTGACACCCGTTCGGGTGGCCGGAAACCTCAGCTGCGTCTTGCCCGCCCGCCCTTGGGGGTCACGTGAGAGTCGCCAGACTCGCCGCCTTGTTCACCGCCGTCCTGGTCCTTCCGGCGACCGCGCTGCCTGCCCAAGCCGACGCGCCACCGGCGCCGGTCTTCTCCGGCGGCCAGGCGCAACCGGTGTTCGACCCGGCCGACGTCATCCGGGAGAACGTCTGGGTCACCGCGCCGGTCGACAGCGACGGCGACGGCAAGGACGACCTCGTGCACGCGGAGGTGGTGCGGCCCCGCGCGACACAGCAAGGCATGAAGGTCCCGGTCGTGTACCAGGCCAGCCCGTACTACGCGGGCGGCAACGACGTCGCGAACCACAACGTCGATGTCGAGCTGTACGTGCCCGGCGCGAAGCGGCCCGCCGCGGGCCCGCGGATCGCGACCAAGACCGTCGGCCCGAATCCGGCGCCGATCGGCTGGCGGTACCAGGACTACTTCACCGCCCGCGGTTTCGCCGTGGTGTACGGGGAGTCGCTCGGCAGCGGCCAGTCCACCGGCTGCCCGAGCACCGGCGACGTCAACGAGACCATCGGCGCGAAGTCCATTGTGGACTGGTTGAACGGCCGCGCGACGGCCCGTGACGCGGCAGGCAAGGCCGCTATCGCGGACTGGAGCACCGGCAAGACCGGCATGATGGGCGTCTCCTACAACGGGACGCTGCCCAACGCCGTGGCCAGCACGGGCGTCGAGGGGCTGGAGACGATCGTCCCGATCGCGGCGATCTCCAGCTGGTACGACTACTACCGCAACGACGGCGCCGTCGTCGCGGCAGGCGGTTTCCAGGGCGAGGACGCGGACGTGCTCGCGGATTACGTCTACACCCGCCAGGATCGCGCCGTCTGCCGCCCGCTGATCGACAGCATCGCGGTCGACCAGGACCGGGTGACCGGTGACTACAGCCGCTTCTGGGACGTGCGCAACTACCGCAACGACGTGAACAAGGTGCGCGCTTCGGTGCTCGTGGTGCACGGCTTCGGCGACTGGAACGTCAAGACCGACCAGGGCACCCGCTGGTACGAAATGCTCAAGCGGCACGGGGTCGAGCACAAGATCTGGCTGCACCAGGCCGGGCACGCCGACCCGTACAGCCTCCGCCGCGACGTCTGGCTCGCCACCCTGAACAAGTGGATGTCGCACTACCTCTACGACGTGGACAACGGCATCGAGCGCGAGCCGAAGGCCACCATCCAGCGTGAGGACAAGTCGTGGGTGGACGAGCCGGAGTGGCCGCTGCCCGGCACCCAGGACGTGAAGCTCTACCCGTGGCCCGGTGGTTCCTCGAAGGGCAAGCTCGACACGCGCAACCCCGTTCCGGGCAAGGCCGCGGTCGAGACGCTGGCGGACGACGCGAGCAAGACCATCGAACAGCTCGCCGCCGCGACGTCGTCGGGCAACCGGCTGCTCTACGCGACCACTGCGGCGAAGCAGGCCGTGCGTCTCTCCGGAACGGTGAAGACCGACCTGTCGCTGTCCTTCGACAAGCCGGCCGCGAACGTGACCGCGGTGCTCCTCGACCGTGCTCCGGACGGGACGGCGAAGGTGATCACCCGCGGCTGGACCGACCCGCAGAACCGGCGCGACCCCGCCCGCACCGAGCCGATCACCCCCGGTGAGAGCTACAAGGTCGAGGTCGAGCTGGTCGCGAAGGACTACCTGCTCGCGGCCGGGCACAAGATCGAGTTCCTGGTCGCCTCCAGCGACCACGACTACACGCTCCGGCCCAAGCCCGGCGCCGGTGTCTCGGTCGAGCTGAACCGGACCTCGCTGGTGCTGCCGGTGGCGGGCGGCAAGCCCGCGCTGCGAGCCGCTTTCGGCTGAGCGAGCCCACGTCCGTGAAGGCCTCCTTCCTTACCCTGAGGGTAGGGAAGGAGGCCTTCACTACGTCATCGATGTGCCGTGGTGACGCCGAGGCTGAGGGCGTGGTGCCGGCGGGAGGGGATCCGGCGTTTCCGGGTGGAAAACACCCACCCGACCTCGGGCTTGTACGGAAAATGTATTTCTCCCGGCTTTGCTTCGGCCTGTCCGGCTTCCCCACCTGATGGAGGTCTCCATGTCCAGGTTGCGCCGTTTCGCAGTGCTCGCCGCGGCCGCCGTTCTGCCCGCGCTCGGCCTGACCCTCGCCGGTACGACGCAGGCGTCGGCCGCACCGAACTTCCAGGTCCCCTTCAAATGCGGTGTCACGGTCACGGCGGCGACGTTCAGCGGGCACAGCCCGGCGAACTCGGTCGACTTCCAGAAGTCGGGGATCACCGGGATGCCGGTGCTGGCGTCGGCGGGCGGCACCATCACCCGGGTCGCCAACGAAGGCAGCACGAGCTACGGGCGCTGGGTCGAGATCGACCACGGCGGCGGCTGGCGGACCCGGTACGCCCACCTGTCGACCCAGTCCGTCTCGGTCGGCCAGGCCGTCAGCGTCGGCAAGCAGATCGGCACGGCCGGGGCGACCGGCGGGGTGACCGGTCCGCACCTGCACTTCGAACAGCGGCTCAACGGGGTGGCGCAGAAGGCGGTGCTGCACGGGGTCGCGGTGCCGTACTACGGCCACACCAACTTCACCAGCAAGAACTCGTGCGGCGGCAACCCGTACGACGCCACCGAGGTGTGCGGCAGCGGATTCTCGGTCGTCGATTCGCAGGGGCTCGCGAACAGCGCGGGAACGGCGTACCTGCTCTACAACGCCTCGACCAAGGCCAACTGCGTCACCACGCTGAAGGCCGTTTCTCTCGGCACCGCGTCGCCGGTGTCGGCGTTCCTCGAAGTCCAGGGTTCCGCTCGTGTGACCGACTCCGGCAGCTTCACCTACTACGCCGGACCGGTGAAGAAGACGGCCGCCTCGACCTGCGTCAAGTGGGGCGGCTCGGTCGGGTCGAACGCCTACGAGAGCCCGTTCGAACACTGCGGCTGACCCCGCGGGGCCGGGCACTGTAGACCACCCTGCCGACAGGATCGGCGTCCCCGCGACCCTTCCCGCGGCGGTTGTCCACAACGGCCCCGGCTGTCCACAGATGTGTCCCGCCCCCACCCAGCGGCCCCATCCCCGCCGCAGGGTGGGGGCATGACCACATCCACCCCGACCGGCAGGACCACGGTCGATCTCACGGATCCGGCGGACCTGCTCGCCGCGATCCCGTACCTCCTCGGCTTCCATCCCGAGGACTCCGTCGTCGTCTTCGGCCTGCGCGGCCCGGGACGCAAGCAACAGGGCCTCGTCATGCGCGTGGACCTGCCACCGCCGGGCCTGGAACACGACCAGGCGCGTGACCTGGCGATCAGGCTCGCCGTGACCCACCACACCGGTGCCACCGTGGCGGTGGTCGGCGGTGGCGCCGTGAACAAGGCGGGGCGGCCACCGCGACGCCGGTTCATCCGGCGCCTGGAAGCTTCGCTGGCCGAATACGACATCTCGCTGAAGCATTCGGTGTGGGCGCCGCGTATCGCCGCCGACGTGCGCTGGGGCTGCTACCGGGACCGAACCTGTGGCGGTCGCCTGCCGGATCCGCGCGACTCGGTGGCCGCCGCGGTCGTCACCGGTGCCGGGCAGATCACGCACGCGAGCCGGGAAGAGGTCGAGCGCCTCTTCGACCCCGTCGCGCCGGAGACGCTCGCCAGACGTACCGATCTCCTCACGAGAATGGCCGATCCGCCATGGCGAGGCGGAGATCTCGTCGGGGCGGGAGTCGGCGAGGTGAACGCCGCGCTCGCCCGCGCCGACGACGGCGATCTGACGGTCACCGACGAGCAGGCCGTCCGGCTGGCCTGGGCCCTTTCCCTGGTCGAGGTCCGGGGCGCCTGCATGCTCACCGCCGCCCCCGCGGAGTCACCCCTCGCCCGCACGGCGGAGGAGCTCTGGCTCGCGCTGGCCCGGGAACTCCCGGCGCCGGAAGCCGCCGAGGCGCTGGCGCTGAAAGCACACGCCGCCTACGTCCGAGGCGACCTGGCGACCGCCGGGATCGCTCTGGTCAGGGCCGGCGAAACCGACCCCGACCACGGGCTGACGAAGTTGCTGACCACGGCACTGCACACGATGGTGCAGCCGTCCGAACTGGCCAGGGCGGTCCTGCGGCAGCGGGCCGAAGGAACTCCCGAGATCCGCCTCAGGCGGTCTGGCGGGACCGGGTGAACGCCCACGCGTCGGCCACGATGCCGTCGAGGTCGGTGCGCTCGGGCTTCCAGCCGAGTTCGTCGTTCGCCCGCTCGCTGGAGGCCACCAGCACCGACGGGTCGCCCGCCCGGCGCGGCGCGACCGCGGCGGGGATCTCGTGACCGGTGGTGCGGCGGCATGCCTCGATCACCTCGAGCACGGAGAAACCGGTGCCGCTGCCGAGGTTGTAGACGCGGTGCTCGCCGTCGGCCGCGTGGCGCAGCGCCAGCAGGTGCGCGTCGGCGAGGTCGACCACGTGGATGTAGTCGCGGATGGCGGTGCCGTCGGCGGTCGGGTAGTCGTCACCGAAGATCTGGATCCGTTCGCGGTCCCCGGTGGCGACCTGGAGCACGAGGGGGATCAGATGGGTTTCGGTGGCGTGCCGCTCGCCGAAGGAGCCGTAGGCGCCGGCGACGTTGAAGTAGCGCAGGCTGACGGCGGCGATGCCGTGGGCGCGCGAGAACGACGTGATCGCGTGGTCGATGGCCAGCTTCGTCGCGCCGTAGGTGTTGGTCGGCCGCGTCGGCGCCGTCTCCGGGATGGGGGAGGACTCCGGTTCGCCGTAGGTGGCCGCGGTGGAGGAGAACACCAGCCGCTTCGTGCCGTGGTCGCGCATCGCTTCCAGCAGGCGAAGCGAGGTCAGGACGTTGCCTTCCCAGTACTTCGCCGGATCCGTCATCGACTCGCCGACCAGGGACTTGGCGGCGAAGTGGAGGACACCGTCGAAGCCGTCGCCGAGAAGGCGCTGAGCGACCTCGGCGGCGTCGCCCTCGACGAAGGTGGCGTCCGGGTGCACCGCGTCGGCGTGCCCGGTGGAGAGGTCGTCGACCACGGTGACGTCGTGCCCGGCCTCGATGAGGCGGGCCGCGCAGACGCTGCCCACATAACCGGCTCCGCCCGTCACCATCAGCTTCAGGGTCTTGGTCGGTTCGTCGGTCACGTTCGCGCCTTTCTGCTGCGGATGCGGTCGCGGCCCAGTGTCCTCGCCCCCAGGCACAAGGCTCGCCCGGGGGTACAGGTGCGCTCCACGGAATCCGGCCTCGGGCTAGAGCTCGTCGCGGCCGGCGCCGCGCGACGGCACCGCGGTGAACAGCCTGGGGTGGCGCAGATCCGCCGCTTCGTACGCGGCCTTCACCGCCCGGCCCACCGAGTCCACATCGGACTCGCGGACCAGCGCGATCGCCGAGCCGCCGAAGCCGCCGCCGGTCATCCGCGCGCCGAGCGCCCCGGCTTCCCGGGCCGAATCGACGGCGAGGTCGAGTTCCCGGGTGGAGATCCGGTAGTCGTCGCGCATGCTGACGTGCGAGGCGTCCAGCTGGGGGCCGATCTCGGTGATCCGGCCCGCCCGCAGGAGTTCCACGGTGTCGAGGACGCGCTGGTTCTCCGTCACCACGTGGCGCACCAGCGGCACGAGTTCGGACGGCAGCTTGTCGAGCGCGGCGTCCAGGCCGTCGACGTCGATGTCCCTGAGCGCCTTCACCTCGAGCAGCTCCGCGGCGCGCTCGCAGCCCCGCCGGCGTTCGCCGTAGCCGCCCTCGGCGTGCGAGTGCTTCGTGCGGGTGTCCATGATCAGGATCCGGACGCCGGATTCCTCCAGCGGGAACGGCACCTGCTCCATCTCACCGGAGCGGACATCGAGGAACAGCACGTTCGATTCCGTGCAGCACAGGGAAGCGGTCTGGTCGAGCAGACCGGTCGGCGCACCGACGAAGTCGTTCTCCGAACGCTGCACCCAGCGGGCCACCTCGTGCAGGCTCGGCGAACCCGCGCCTGCCCCGGCAGTGATGCCCGCCAGCCCCAGGAGGGCCAGCGCGACCGCGCATTCGAGCGCGTGGGAGGAGGACAGACCCGCCCCCGAGGGCACATTCCCCGCGATCGCCACGTCCGCGCCACCGCCGAGGCCCTGGTCACGCAGCACCCACGCGACCCCCGCCGGGTACGCGGCCCACCCCTCGACCGAACCGGGCCGCAGATCGGCGATCGTGAGCGGGCCGGATTCCTGAACCCTGCCGTCCGAGCCGAGCGTGGCCACGGTCAGCACGCCGTCCTCGCGCGGGGCCGCCGCGGCGGCGAGCCGGTGCGGGAGGGCGAAGGGCAGCACGAAACCGTCGTTGTAGTCGGTGTGCTCACCGATCAGGTTCACCCGGCCGGGTGCGGACCAGACGCCCGCCGGAGCCCGGCCGTGGAGGACCTGGAAGGTCTCCGCGGCGTCGGACGCGGCGCTCACCTGGCCTGCGCCAGCACGGCGTGCAACGCCGACACGGGAACCTGCGCGGTGTTGTCCCCGCCGGTGACCTCTATGGTCCCGCCGGGTGCCGCCTTGCCGACCTTGACCCGGCTGCCGGGCACGATGCCGACGGATTTGAGCTCCGTCATCAGCGCCTCGTCCAGCTGCACGTGCTCGGCGATACGGCGGATCTCGACCTCGCCGCCACCCATGCGGGCGAACTCGTCGAGCCGCACCAGGTCGGCCTCGGCGGGCGGGGCGGGATCACCGTCGCCGAGCTTGTCCAGCCCCGGGATCGGGTTGCCGTAGGGCGACGTGGTGGGGTGGTCGAGCAGCTTGACCAGCTTGCGCTCAACGGCCTCGCTCATCACGTGTTCCCAGCGGCAGGCCTCGTTGTGGACGTGCTCCCACTCCAGGCCGATGACATCGACCAGGAGGCGCTCGGCCAGGCGATGCTTGCGCATGACCGCGATGGCGAGCTCGCGACCGTGTTCGGTCAGCTGCAGGTGCCTGTCGTCCGCGACCACGACCAGTCCGTCGCGCTCCATCCTGGCGACGGTCTGGCTCACGGTCGGGCCGCTCTGCTGCAGCCGCTCCGCGATCCGGGCCCGCAGCGGGACGACACCTTCTTCTTCGAGCTCGTAGATCGTACGCAAGTACATCTCTGTGGTGTCGATGAGATCGTTCACGCTGTCCCCTTCGTCCGCGTTGCTCATCGTAGTCGCTGGCACCGACAGCGACGCAGGCGTGGGGAGAACAAGTGCCGAGGCGGGAAAAGTCCCCCAAGCTGGGCGTGGAGCAGTGAGGCACGGAAAGATGGCCGTATGCGCCCCATGATCACCACCGGCGAACTCGCCGCGCAGCTCTCCGGGCCGGAACCGGCACGCTCCGTGATCCTCGACGTCCGCTGGCGGCTCGCCGGCCCGCCCGGTGCGGATTCCTACCGTGAGGCGCATCTCCCGGGCGCGGTGTACGTCGACCTCGACACGGCGCTCGCCGGAGAGCCGGGTGACGGCGGCCGCCATCCGCTGCCGGACCCGGCGACACTGCAACGGCACCTGCGGGCGGCCGGGGTCCGCGCCGGGCATCCGGTCGTGGTCTACGACGACTCCGACGGTTCGGTCGCGGCCAGGGCGTGGTGGCTGCTGCGCTGGGCCGGGCACACCGATGTCGCCGTGCTCGACGGCGGGTTCGCCGCCTGGGCCGAGGAAGGGCGCCCGCTCACCGGCGAGGTCCCCTCGCCCGAGGAGGGCGACATCGTCGTGAAGCCCGGCGGCATGCCGGTGCTCGACGCCGACGAGGCCGCCGCCCTCGCCAGGGACGGGCTGCTCTTCGACGCGCGGGCGAGGCCGAGGTACGCGGGGGAGACCGAGCCGATCGACCCGCGCGCCGGGCACATCCCCGGCGCGGTCAACGCGCCCTTCTCCGGGCATCTCGCGGAGGACGGCCGCTGGCGTGACGCCTCGGAACTGGCCGAGCGGTTCGAAGGTCTCGGCGTGGCCCCGGAGACCCCGGTCGGTGTCTACTGTGGATCGGGGGTCACCGCCTCGTCCGTCGTGCTCGCGCTCGAAGTCGCCGGTCACCCGGAGCCCGCGGCGCTGTACGCGGGTTCGTGGTCGAACTGGTCCCGCGATCCGGAGCGCCCGGTGGCCACCGGCGATCTGCCCGGTTGACCCGCGGGCGGGTCCGGAACGGCGCACGTTCCGACGCAGGGCACTAGAGTTCGGACCATGCGAGCACCGGCCGTCGTATGGGACTCCTCGCTGCTGGGTTACGACCTCGGCGGCGAGCATCCGTTCAACCCGGTCCGGCTCGAACTGACCATCCGGCTCGCCACCGAACTCGGCGTGCTCGACGGGGTCGAACTGCTCGTCCCCGGCCCGGCGGGCGAAGACGAGCTGCGCCGGGTGCACCTCGGCGAGTACATCGAGGCCGTCCGGCAGGCGCCGATGACCGGTGCCGATTTCGCGCACGGGCTCGGCACCGAGGACAACCCGGTGTTCACCGGAATGCACGAGGCTTCCGCGCTCGTCGTCGGCTCGACGCTGCTGGCGGCGCGCAAGATCGCCGAGGGCGAGGCCACCAGGGCGGTGAACATCGCCGGCGGCCTGCATCACGCGATGCCGGGCAAGGCGTCGGGTTTCTGCGTCTACAACGACTGTTCGGTGGCGATCTCGTGGTTGCTGGACCACGGCTTCGATCGCATCGCCTACGTCGACACCGATGTCCACCACGGCGACGGCGTGCAGGAGGCGTTCTACGACGACCCCCGGGTGCTGACCGTTTCCCTGCACCAGCACCCGTTCACGTTGTGGCCGGGCACGGGCTACTCGGCGGAGATCGGCAAGGGCGGGGCCGAGGGCACCGCGGTCAACCTGCCGCTGCCGCCGGGCACCCGTGACGGCGGCTGGCTGCGGGCGTTCGAGGCGGTGGTGCCGTCGCTGCTGGAACAGTTCCGGCCGCAGCTCCTCGTCACCCAATGCGGCGTCGACTCCCACGAGGAAGACCCGCTGGCGGACCTCTCGCTCTCGGTGGACGGCCATCGCGCCATCTACCGGCGGCTGCGTGAACTGTCCGAAGCGCACGCGGGCGGCCGCTGGCTCGCCGTGGGCGGCGGTGGCTACCAGCTGATCCGGGTGGTGCCGCGGTCCTGGACCCATCTGCTCGCCACCGTGCTCGACCGCGACGTCGATCCGGCGACGGCCCTGCCGCCGAACTGGGTCGCGTCGATCTCCAGGGCGGCGCCGAAAGCCGAGATCCCGCCCGGCATGTCCGACGACCGCGACACCGCGTACGTCCCGTGGGGGGACGGGGCGGACGAGCCGGTCGACATCGCCATCCGCGACACCCGCCGGGCGATCTTCCCGCTGCACGGCCTCGATCCGGACGATCCGAGGGACTGACATGGCCAGTGAGGACACCAAACGCGACCCCTACGACTTCCCTCGGGAGTGGGAGGCCGACGTCCTGCTCTCCGACGGCGGCACGGTGCACCTGCGCCCGGTGATCCCCAGTGACGCCGACGGGCTCGTCGCCTTCCACGGGCGGTTGTCCGAACGCACCCGGTACTTCCGGTACTTCGGCGCCTATCCGCGGATCCCGCAGCGGGACCTCGAACGGTTCTCCGTCGTCGACCACCACGACAGGGTCGCCTTCGTCGCGCTGCTGGGCGACGACATCGTCGCGGTCGGCCGCTACGAACGGCTCGAACACGGGCCGTCGGCCGAGGTCGCGTTCGTCGTCGACGACGCCCATCAGGGTCGCGGGCTCGGGTCGATCCTGCTGGAGCATCTGGCCGCCGCCGCCTCGGAATGCGGGCTTCGCCGCTTCGTCGCCGAAGTGCTCGCCGAGAACGCGGCGATGGTCCGCGTGTTCCGCGACGCGGGCTACCAGGTCAGCCGCGAGATCGAAGAAGGCGTGCTGCACCTGGAGTTCGACATCGACCCGACAGAGGAGTCGCTCGCGGTCGCCCGCTCCCGTGAGCAGGCCGCGGAAGCGCGCAGCGTGCACAACCTGCTGCATCCGAAGTCGGTCGCGGTGATCGGCGCGTCCACCGATCCGACGAAGATCGGCTACGTCGCCCTCACGAACCTGCTCAGCGCCGACTTCGCCGGCACGGTCTACCCGGTCAACCCGGAGCACAAGTCCGTCCGCGGCGTGCGTGCCTATCCGTCCGTCGTGGACATTCCCGAGGACGTCGACCTCGCGCTGGTCGCCGTGCCCGCCGAGGCCGTCGAGTCCGTTTTGGACGGTGCGCTGGCCAAGGGGGTCAAGACCCTCCTGATCGTCTCGGGCGGGTTCGCCGAGGCCGGTCCGCACGGGCTGCACGCCGAACTGAGGCTGGTCGGGGAGGCCAGGGCGCACGGTATGCGGGTCGTCGGCCCGAACGCGCTGGGCGTGCTCAACACCGACGTCTCGGTCCGGCTCAACGCCACGCTCGCGCCCCGCCTGCCCGCGCGCGGCCGCACCGGGTTCTTCTGCCAGTCCGGCGCGCTGGGCACCGCGATCCTCGCCGACGCCGAAGCGCGCGGCCTCGGGCTTTCGACGTTCGTCTCGGCGGGGAACCGGGCCGACGTCTCCGGCAACGACCTGCTCCAGTACTGGGAGACCGATCCGGCGACCGACCTCGTCCTGCTGTACCTGGAATCGTTCGGCAACCCGCGCAAGTTCGCCCGGCTCGCGCGGCGGCTGGCGCGGACGAAACCGGTGGTGGCGGTGAAATCCGGCAGGCACGCCGTCCGCCCGCAGCTCGCCGCGACTTCGGCGGAGGTCGACGAGTCCAGCGTCCAGGCCCTGTTCGAACAGGCTGGCGTCGTCCGCGTCGACACGCTCGCGCAACTCTTCGACACCGCGCTGGTCTTCGCGCATCAGCCGTTGCCCGCCGGGCCGAGGGTCGCCATCGTGGGCAACTCCAGCGCCATCGGGCTGCTCGCCGCAGACACCGCGCGGGCGCACGGCCTCCGGCTGACCGCCGATCCGGTCGACGTCGGGCCGCAGGCGAGCCCGGAGGAATTCGCCGCCGCCGTGCGCGAGGCACTCAACTCCCCGGAGGTCGACGCGCTCGTCGTGGTCTTCGTGCCGCCGCTCGCGATCCCGGGCACGGCCTACGCCCGCGCGCTGCGGGAGGCCGTCGTCGAGATGGACAAGGACAAGCCGATCGTGTCGACCTTCCTCGCCGTCGAGGGGGTGCCCGACGAGCTGGCCGTGTTGTCCGAGGACGGCGTGCCGACGCGCGGTTCGGTCCCGTCGTACCCGAGTCCCGAACGGGCGGTGAACGCGCTCGCGCGGGTCGTGCGCTACGCCGCCTGGCGGCAGCGGCCGCAGGGCAATCTGGTGCGCCCCGCGGGCCTGCACGCCGAGCAGGCGCAGGTGATCGTCTCCGAGCTGCTGGCGGGCGAGGAAGGCAAGACGACGCTGCTGTCCGACGACGACGTGGTCCGGTTCCTGGGCTGCTACGGCATCGACGTCGTCCCGTTCCGGGTCGCCTCGTCCGCGGACGAGGCGGTGAAGGCGGCCGAGGAGCTGGGCTTCCCGGTCACCCTCAAGGCCGTCGACGAACGGCTGCGCGGCAGGCCGGACCTCGCGGGCGTGCGGCTCGATCTGTCCTCTGTGGACGGAGTGCGCCGGGCGTACGCCGATCTGCGCGAGATCTCCCATGACGACGAGGTCTACGTCCAGCGCATGGCGCCCAAGGGCATTTCGTGCGTGGTCGGACTGCAGGACGATCCGTCCTTCGGCACGCTCGTGTCGTTCGGTCTCTCCGGGCTGGTGAGCACACTGCTGGGGGACAGGGCTTACCGCGCGGTCCCGCTCACCGACGTCGACGCCGCCACGTTGCTGCGCGAGCCGCGGACGTCGCCGCTGCTCACCGGGTACCGCGGCGACGAACCGGCGGATCTGGCCGCGCTCCAGGACATCGTGCTGCGTGTCGCGGCGCTCGCGGAGGACAACCCCGAGGTCCGTTCGATGACGCTCGACCCGATCCTGGCCTCACCCGACGGCGCTTTCGTCGCCAACGCCCGCATCGTGCTGGGCCCGCCGCCTTCCCGTCCCGACACCGGGCCGCGAAGGCTGCGGCCGATCAACGCCCCTACTTGAGCCCGGGCAGCACGACGCTGAGCGCCGGTTTCCAGACCGCGACCCCGCCCGTCAGGAATCCCACTCCTGGGGCGAGCGGGCGCCGAGGTCCGCGTCGTGACGGGTGAACGCCGCGATGTCTCCCCTGATGGTGTTGTGGAACGCGACGATCCGCCCGTCGTGGACGAGTTTCGTCTGCACCGCCTGTGCTTCTCCCGCCAGCGGACCGGTGGGGATGGACAGCGTGGTCGCGGTGTGCACGAGGTCGAATCCGCCGCCGAGCGGACGGCTCGACACCTGCCGGATCCGCAGCGTGCTGCCCCGGTAGATGGTGTCGAAGATGTTCTGGCTCTCGCGCGCGATCGTCGCGCGGCCGCGCTGGATCCGGCCGACGACGTCGACGAAGTCCGCGTCCTCGGCGAAGTTCGCGGCCCACGCCTCGCCGTCGCCCGCGTTCCAGGCGCGTTCCAGCGCGGTGATGATCTCCTCGGTGGTCATCGCTACCCTCTCTTGTAACAGTGATCCATAAGTTAGAACAACGTTCCAACTTTCGAGGAGCATACATGCCCGCGGACCTTCCCGGCATCGTCCGGTTGCGCGACCGTCGTGAGGCACTGACACTGCGCACGATCCTGACGGCGGCCCGCGGGCTGTTCGCCGAACGCGGGTACGCGCGGACGCCGATCCGCCTCATCGCCCAGGAAGCCGGGGTGTCCCCGCAGACCATCTACGCCCACTTCGGCTCGAAGGCCGGTGTTCTCGGCGGCCTCGTCGACCTCCTCGACGACGAGGCCGGGATTCCCGACCTCGTCGCCGAGGCGCAGCGGACCGAGGATCCGGTCGCGTTGCTCGGTCTGCTGGCCACGGTCGCGCGGCAGGTCCGGGAGCGCTGTGGCGACATCGTCACGATGCTGGGCTCCGGCGCGGCCGTCGACCCGGACATCGCCGCGACACAGGCGGAGGGCGCCCGGCGCAACCGGCTCGGTGTCGAGCTGGTCATCGACCGGGTCCGGAACGGCGGCCGCGCGGTGGTGCCCAGGGCCGCGGATATCGCCGTGGCCCTGATGAGCGCAGACGTCCACGCCAGCCTCGTCACCGAGGCCGGGTGGAGTCACGACGACTACGAAGCCTGGCTCAAGGACACCTTGGTCACGTCGCTGCTTCGGTGACGCAGAGTCTTGCCGAAGAACGCCGAGAGCTGAGCGCGCTGCGTGGCGACGCTCCGCGCCGGGTCGATGGTGCCGACGAACGCGGCCGGAGCGTTGCCCAGCTGCGGTAGCAGCGTCTGGTAATCGGTGAAGCTGAAGTGTTCACCGTCCGGCAGCCGCGTCTCGCGGGTCCAGCCACGCTGGTTGCGGAGGAACTCCTGCCAGGACGCGTCCGACGCGGCGCTGTGATCACCCGCGCTCATCAGCAGGAACGGCCGGTCCAGCCCCTCGTCGGCGACGCGGCCGAAGATCCGCTGAGATTGCGAGTGGGCCATGCTGCCGTCCAGATTCGCCCCGGCGACGACGCGCCGATCGGTCACCATCGTCTCGCCAGCGGTGAACCCGCCGGCGGAGTGGCCGAACATGCCGGCCTGGTTCAGGCCGAGCGAGTCGAGGACGAAACGCGTGTCGCGGACGCGAGTGTCGATCACGCGCTTCGACACCTCGATGCTCGACGGCGGCAAGGCCTTCTTCGCGACGCGCCCATCGGGGAACTCGACCGCTTCGGCTTCGTGGGTGTGGTCGATGGCCACGACGACGTAGCCCTCGCTCGCGAGTTGTTCCAGGTGCGTGGTGCCGTGCGACCGCGACAGGGTGCCCCCGGGCGAATACAGCACGACAGGCCGCTTGCCGCCGATCGCGGGCGCGCCGGCCCTGGCGTGGGTGGGGAAGCGGTAGTCGAGCTGATCCGTCGTCATACCCAGCTTGACGGCGTCGCCCTCGGCCACCACCTTCGCGACACCCGGCGCCATGTACGGCGCTTTCGGCTTTCCGCTCGGCAAAGCCGGGTACCGCACGGTGACCATCAATTCCCGCGTCAGACCGGGAACCCACGGGTCTTGGCGGGAGTGATCGATCAGGTGGAGGTCGGTGCTGCCGACGGCATAAGGACCTGTCGGTGCGGGAAGGCTCAAGCGGACGGGTGCCGCCGACGCGGACGGCGCGAGGAGGACGGCGGGCAGGGCGAGAATGGACGCCAGTACGCCGATCCGGCGCGTGGTTCGGTTCATGGCACCGAACGTAGGCAGCGCGCCGGTGCCGGGACATCGGGAAGATCACCGGTGCCGACCCTGGGATCCCTGCGGGTCACGACCCTGCCCCCTCCCGCAATTAGTCACCTACTTGCGGTAGTTCGCGCAGCCGGCTGGCGCAAGTAGGTGACTAATTGCGGGAGGTCAGGGGGTAGCGCAGCTCTTGGGCGTCGCGTGTGCCCTCGGCGGCCAGTTCTCGTTTGAGTACCTTGTGCGTAGCCGTCCGCGGGAGTTCGCCGAGCGTCCGCACGTACCGGGGCCACTGCTTCGGTCCGAGGTCGCCTTGTGCGGCAACGAAAGCGGCGAACTCGGCCGCGTCGATCGGTGTCCGGCAGACCAAGGCGGCCATCACCTGGTCGCCCACCCTCGGATCCGGCACCCCGTACACGGCGACCTCGCGGACCGACGGATGGCGGAGGAGCGCGCGTTCGATCGGCGCGGTACCGAGGTTTTCGCCGTCGACGCGGAGCCAGTCGCCGAGCCGTCCCGCGAAGTAGCAGTAACCGTCCGCGTCGAGGTACGCCAGGTCTCCGGTGTGGTACATCCCGTCGCGCATCCGCTCGGCCTCGGCGGCCGGATCGCCGTAGTAGCCGGCGAAGAAGCCGGCGCCGCCGGTGTTGACGAGTTCGCCGACCGCCTCGGCGGCGTTGACCAGTTTCCCGCCCGCGTCGAATTCCGCCGGGGGACAGGGTTTCCCGGTCTCCGGATCGAGGACGGCGACACCGTCGAGCAGGCGGCCGAGTGAGCCTGCCGGGGTGGTGGCGTCCCGGCCGAAGTTCACGCCGCCCTCGGTCGAGCCGAACGCGTCGACGACGTGGCAGCCGAAGCGCTTGCCGAAAGCGGCGAGGTCGGCTTCCGCACCTTCGTTGCCGTAGACCAGTTTCAGCGGGTTTTCGGCGTCGTCGTCCCGCTCTGGGGTGGTGAGCACATAAGACAGTGGCTTGCCGACGTAGTTGGCGTACGTCGCACCGAACTTCCGCACGTCCGGCAGGAAGCCCGAGGCCGAGAACCGCCGCCGCAACGCGATCCCCGCGCCCGCGGCGAGGCCGACCGACCAACCGGCCATGATGGCGTTGGAGTGGAACATCGGCATCGACACGTACACGGTGTCCTCTGTGGACAGACCGAAGCGGGTCGCCAGCATCTCGCCGGGGTAGGCGATCTTCCCGTGCGTGCACCGGACGGCCTTCGGGTCGCCGCTGGTGCCGGAGGTGAAGATCAGCATGAGCAGGTCTTCGGGCTTCGCGGCCACGGGGACGACGGCCTCCCGCGCCGGCTCGAACTCGCTCAGCGGCAGCACCGGGACGCCGGCCTCGGACAGGAGTGGGAGGTACTTTTCTTCGGCGAACACCAGCTCGCAGTCGGCCAGCGCGATGTCGCGGGCCAGCGCCGCGCCCCGGCGCGTCGGGTTCAGGCCGACCAGCACGTGCCCCGAAAGCGCCGCGCCGCCGAGCAGGAACGAGAACTCGGGGACGTTGTCCGCCAGCAGCCCGAAATGTCCGCCGGGCCGCAGGAGCCCGGCGAGCGCGGCCGCGTGTCCGGCGCAGGCCCGGACGTGTTCGGCCCAGGTCCAGTGCCGGTCTTCGAACAGCAGGCCGGTCGAGCGGTCCTCCGCCCGCGCGAGCAGGAGTTCCGTGACCGTGGGGGTCATGCCGGGTCCGCGGCCAGCAGGTCGCCGAGTCCGCGCAGTTGCGTGGTCGCGCCGCCCAGCGTGAACTCGAGCCGCTTCGCCGCGACGAAGTAGCGATGCAGCGTGTGGTCGACGTCGATGCCGACCCCGCCGTGGATGTGCACGGCGGTGTGCGCGACCCGATGCCCGGCTTCGGCCGCCCAGAACTTCGCCGTCGCGACCTCTTCGGCCGCCGGAAGGCCTTCACTGAGCCGCCAGGCGGCCTGCCACAACGTCAGCCGGACGGCTTCGACGTCGACGTAGGCGTCGGCGAGCCGCTGCCGCACCGCCTGGAAACTCCCGATGAGATGGCCGAACTGCTTGCGCTCCCGCGCGTACGCCGCGGTCAGCTCCAGTGCCCGTTCGACGACGCCGAGCTGCTGGGCGCAGACGCCGATGGTGGCCCGCAGCCGCAGCCATTCGCCGATGTCGCCCAGTGAGGTCGCGGCTTCCGCGCCGGACAGTTCGACGAGTGCCGCGTCGGCGTGGTCGACGGTCCGCTGCGGGGAGACGGTCACCGCGTCCCGGTCGAGCAGGAACACCTGCCGCCCGCCGTCGATGGCGGCTTCGACGAGGAACCCGTGCGCGAAGGCACCCGAAGGCACCGCCGTCTGGGCGCCGGTCAGGCGCCAGCCGTCGCCGTCGGCCTCGGCGGTGAAACCGCAGGGCACGCCGTAGTCCGGCAGCGCCACCGCGAGGACGTGGTCGCCGCGCAGGACCGGGACGACCCAGCGCTCCACGAGCCGCCCGTCTCCGAATTCGGCCACCGCCGCGACGCCCAGGACGACCGACGTCAGATACGGCACGGGTGCGACCGCGCGGCCGATCTCGGCCAGTACGGAACACTGCTCCAGCAAGCCGAACCCGCCACCGCCGACCGACTGCCCCACGGCGGCGTCGAGCACCCCCGCCTGGGCCAGTGAAGTCCACAGTGGAGCGTCGAAGCCGCCGGAACCGTGCGGTCCCAGCACGTCGGGGGTGACCTTGTCCGTCAGGATCCGGTTCGTGAGCGACGCGAGATCCTTCTGCGCTTCGGTGAGCGTGAAGTCCATGGGTGCCTCCTAGCGCGTGACGGGCAGGCCGAGGGCGGTCGCGGCGATCATGTCCCGCTGGATCTCGTTGGCGCCGCCGCCGAAGGTGAGGATCAGCGAAGACCGGTGCAGCCGCTCGATCCGGCCGCGCAGCAGGGCGCCGGGGGAGCCGTCGCGGACGACGGCGCCCGCGCCGAGGATCTCCATCATCAGCCGGTAGGCCTCGGTCGCGAACTCCGTGCCGAACACCTTGGTCGCCGACGCCTCCGCCGGGCCGAGGTCGCCGGTCGCGGCCGCCCAGGCGATCCGCCAGTTCCGCAGTTTCAGGTACTCGGCGTGGGTGTGGATCCGCGCCAGATGCAGCCGCACCCACGGCTGGTCGATGACGCGGGAGCCGTCGGGCAGTTTCGTGGTCTGCGCCCAGGTCCGCACCTCGCGCAGCGACGTCTGGATCGGCGCGGCCGAGGTCAGCGCGACCCGTTCGTGGTTGAGCTGGTTCGTGATGAGCGGCCAGCCCTCGTTCTCCCCGGCGACCCGGGATGTCACCGGCACGCGCACGTCGTCGTAGTAGGTCGCGCTCGTGCCCGGCCCGGCGACCGTGTGCACCTTCGTCCACGAGAAGCCCGGCGCCGACGTCGGCACGATCAGCATGCTCAGGCCCTTGTGCCGGTGGGCCTCGGGGTCGGTGCGGGCGGCCAGCCAGATGTAGTCGGCGTACTCGATCAGGCTCGTCCACATCTTCTGGCCGTTGATGACGTAGTCGTCGCCGTCGCGGATCGCGCGGGTGCGCAGCGCCGCC
This sequence comes from Amycolatopsis sp. lyj-108, assembly GCF_046549005.1. NCBI lineage: Bacteria > Bacillati > Actinomycetota > Actinomycetes > Pseudonocardiales > Pseudonocardiaceae > Amycolatopsis > Amycolatopsis sp. lyj-108. The sequence goes on from NZ_JAJPWQ010000003.1 coordinate 273,188, forward strand.
AGATCGGTCCCGGCGCCCGGTTCGGAGTAGCCGATCGCGAAGTGCAACTCGCCGGCGGCGATCTTCGGCAGGTAGAACGCCTTCTGTTCTTCGGTGCCGTAACGCATGATGGTCGGCCCGACGGTGTTCACCGTGAGGAACGGGACGGGCACCCCGGCGGCGGCCGCCTCGTCGGTGAAGACGAGCTGGTCCAGCATCGGCCGGTCCTGCCCGCCGTACTCGCGGGGCCAGCCGATCGCGAGCCAGCCCGAACTGCCGAGGTCCCGGACGATTTCCTTGTACACCAAGGCGTCGCCGTACTCGCCGCCGTCACCGGCCAGGGCTTCACGGCGTTCGGGGGTCATCAGCCCGGCGAAGTACTCCCGTAGTTCCCCGGCCAGTGCGCGCTGCTCCGGCGTGTAGTCGATCCGCATCCGTCACCTCTGCCGTCGGTGCTCGTTACTGGTGCCATGGCCGCTCGCGGCGGTAGGGTAGAACCTGTTCTAGTTGTACCAGGTGTGACGGCGAGGAGGGAATATGGAGATCGACGTCGATCGCTCGCTCTGTGAGGCGAACGCGATCTGTGTCGGCTTCGCGCCGGAGGTCTTCGATCTCGACGACGACGAGGAGCTGGTCCTCGCGTCGGCCGAAGTTCCGCAGAATCAGGTAGAACGTGTTACTCAAGCTGTGGCGAGCTGTCCGAAAAACGCCCTGCTCATGCGTGGTTAGCGCCGTTTATTTGACGCTTGCGTGCAGCGAGAACAGATTCTAGTCTGTGCGAAGAGGCAAGGAGGCCCGGAGTGAGTTTGGACGGCAAGACGGCCATCGTGACCGGGGCCGGCGCGGGACTCGGCCGGGCCGAGGCGCTGGCGCTGGCCGCCGCGGGGGCGTCGGTGGTGGTCAACGACGTGTCGGCCGCTGCGCAGACGGTGGCCGACGAGATCGAGGCCGAAGGCGGCAAGGCCGTCGCGGTCACCGGCGACGTCTCGGAGTCCTCGACCGCGGACGCACTGCTCACCGCCGCCGTCGACCACTTCGGCGGTCTGCACGTCCTGGTCAACAACGCGGGCGTGCTGCGCGACCGGATGCTGTTCTCGATGTCCGACGAGGAATGGGACACGGTGCTCCGTGTCCACCTTCGCGGGCATTTCCTGCTTTCCCGCAACGCCGGGGCGTACTGGCGCGACAAGTCCAAAGTAGACGGAGCGCCGGTGTACGGCCGGGTGGTCAACACCGCGTCGGAGTCGTTCCTGCTCGGTGCGCCCGGCCAGCCGAACTACGGCGCCGCGAAAGCGGGCATCGCCGCGCTCACCGTCTCGACCGCCCGCGGCCTTTCCCGTTACGGCGTCCGTGCCAACGCGATCTGCCCGCGCGCCCGCACCGCGATGACCGAAGCCGTCTTCGGAGCCGACGCGCCGGAGGGGATCGACCCGCTTTCGGTCGACCACGTCGCGCCGTTCGTGTCCTTCCTCTGCTCACCGGAAGCCGACCGGATCAACGGCCAGGTCTTCCTCGTCTACGGCGGGATGGTCGCGCTGATGCGGCCGCCGTCGGTGGAACAGCGGTTCGACACCGTCAACGGCACCTGGACCACCGAAGAACTCGCGGCCAACGTGGGCGGCTACTTCGCCGACCGCGACCAGGAACGGATGTTCGCCGCGTCCGAGATCATGTCGCTGCCGTGAACCAGAGGAGATGACGATGGGCAGGCTCGACGGCAAGGTGGCCCTGATCACCGGCGGTGCCCGTGGGCAGGGCGAAGCGGCCGCGCGGCTGTTCGTGGCCGAGGGCGCGCGTGTGGTGATCGCCGACATCAACGACCTCGACGGCAAGAAACTCGCCGCAGATCTCGGCGAGTCCGCCGTCTACCAGCATCTCGACGTCGGCGACGAGGCCGAATGGGACGCCGCGATCGAGCGCACCCGCTCGGAGTTCGGCCCGCCGACCGTACTGGTCAACAACGCGGGCATCCTGCACTTCTCGGAACTGGGCAAGACCACGCTCGCCGACTACGAACGCGTCATCCGGGTCAACCAGATCGGGGCGTTTCTCGGCATGCGTTCGGTCGTTGAACCGATGACCGGGGCCGGGGGCGGCTCCATCGTCAACGTGTCCTCAGTGGAAGGCCTCGCCGGGATGCCGTTCCTCGTCGCCTACACCGCGAGCAAGTTCGCGATCCGCGGGATGACCAAGGTCGCGGCGCTCGAACTCGGCGCGAAGAACATCCGGGTCAATTCGGTCCACCCCGGCGCGATCGACACCCCGATGGTCGCCGCCGCCGCGGGCGGGCAGAAAGTCGACATGTCGTGGGTGGGCAAGAAAGTCGCGCTCGGCCGCGTCGGGCAGCCGGAGGACATCGCGAAACTCGTGTTGTTCCTGGCCAGTGACGAAAGTTCGTACAGCACGGGTTCGGAGTTCGTCGCCGACGGCGGAGCCACGGCGACGCACGCACTCAAGTTCTAGCGTGGAGGTGCCGAGAGCAAAGTGAACACCGCTAACGCAATGGGGCGTTGACAGGTGGAGTAAGACTCGGGGCAGGCTACTGGGAGGTTCTGTGAACGCATCGGTGTCCGTCCCGGGTACGGGTGCGCTCATCCAGGTCGGCAGGCTCGCGACCTTGTCGTGGGAAGTCCTGCGCGCGATCTTCAAACGCCCGTTCCAGTTCCGCGAGTGGATCCAGCAGTGCTGGTTCTTCGCCAGCGTCACCATCCTGCCGACGGCGCTGGTGGCGATCCCGTTCGGTGCCGTCATCGCCTTGCAGCTGGGCTCGCTGACACAGCAGATCGGCGCGCAGTCGTTCACCGGCGCGGCGAGCGCGCTCGCGATCGTGCAGCAGGCGAGCCCGCTGATCACCGCGCTGCTCGTGGCGGGCGCGGGCGGCAGCGCGGTCTGCGCGGACATCGGCGCCCGCAAGATCCGCGAAGAGATCGACGCCATGGAGGTTCTCGGGGTCAACCCGATCCAGCGCCTGATCGTCCCCCGCGTCCTCGCGGCCATCGTGGTTTCGGTACTGCTGAACGGTTTGGTCAGCGTCGTCGGAGTGCTCGGCGGCTATTTCTTCAACGTCGTCATGCAGGGCGGCACCCCTGGCGCGTACCTCGCCAGCTTCAACGCGCTCGCCCAGGTGCCGGACCTGTGGATCAGCGAGATCAAGGCGCTGCTCTACGGTTTCGTCGCCGGTGTGGTCGCGGCGTTCCGCGGGCTGAACCCGGCGGGCGGGCCGAAGGGCGTCGGCGACGCGGTGAACCAGGCCGTGGTCATCACGTTCCTGCTGCTGTTCCTGATCAACGTCGTGCTGACTGCGATCTACCTGCGGATCGTGCCGCCGAAGGCGATGTGACATGGCAGGCGAACCCGCTGTTTCGGACCGGACGCTCGAGATCATCGCGCGTCCCGGCGCGATGCTGGAAGGCTTCGGCGGCCAGCTGTCGTTCTACTTCCGCGCGCTGGCATGGACCCCGCGCACGATCCGGCGCTACGGCCGCGAGATCTTCCGCCTGCTGACCGAAGTCAGCTTCGGCACCGGCGCGCTCGCGGTGATCGGCGGGACGCTCGGCGTGATGATCGGGATGACGCTGTTCACCGGTCTCATCGTCGGCATGCAGGGCTACTCGGCGCTGAACCAGCTCGGCACCGCCGCGCTGACCGGATTCATCTCGGCCTACTTCAACACCCGCGAGGTCGCGCCGCTCTCGGCCGGGCTCGCGCTCTCGGCCACCGTCGGCTGCGGGTTCACCGCGCAACTGGGCGCCATGAAGATCTCCGAGGAGATCGACGCGCTCGAAGTGATGGGCGTGCCGAGCCTGCCGTACCTGGTGACGACGCGGGTGATCGCCGGCGTCACCGCGGTCATCCCGCTCTACGCCGTCGGCCTGCTTTCGTCCTATCTCGCCTCGCGGCAGATCACCATCTGGCTCTACGGCCAGTCCGCGGGCACCTACGACCACTACTTCACGCTGTTCCTGCCGCCCGAGGACGTGCTCTGGTCGTTCCTCAAGGTGATCATCTTCAGCGTGCTCGTCATCCTGTCCCATTGCTACTACGGCTACACCGCCAGCGGTGGGCCCGCCGGGGTCGGCGTCGCGGTCGGGCGCGCGGTGCGGACGTCGATCGTGCTGATCTCGGTACTCGACTTCTTCCTCAGCCTCGCGATCTGGGGCGCCACGACGACGGTGAGGATTTCCGGGTGAACAGGAGGATTCTGCTGCAGCGGCTCCGGCACCAGGTGCTGGGCCTGATCTTCCTCGTGGTGGTCGTCCTGTTCTTCGTCACCACCATCGCCTTCTACCAGAAGGCCTTCACGACGGTGACCCTGGTGAACCTGGAGACCGACCGCATCGGCAACCAGATGCGCGAGGGCGCGGACGTCAAGGTGCGCGGGATGGTCGTCGGCGAGGTACGGACGATCCGGGCGCACGGTGACCGCGCGACGATGGAACTGGCGCTGCAACCGGACAAGACTTCGGTCATCCCGTCGAACGTGTCCGCGCGCCTGCTGCCGAAGACACTGTTCGGTGAGCGGTATGTCGCTTTGCAGGTGCCCGAGAAACCCGAGCGGCACATCGCCGAGGGCGACGTCATCCCGCAGGACCGCAGCAGCAGCGCGATCGAGCTGGAAACCGTGCTGGGCAACGTGATGCCGTTGCTGCAGGCCGTGCAGCCGGAGAAGATGGCCAGCACGCTCAACGCCGTCGCGTCCGCTTTGGACGGTCAGGGCAAACAGCTCGGCACAACGCTGGCCGGGCTTTCGGACTATCTCGGCAAGGTGAACCCGTCGCTGCCCGATCTCAAGGCCGACATCACCGGACTGGCCGACGCGGCCGCGATCTACGACAAGGCCGCGCCGGATCTGCTGGCCGCGCTGTCGGATCTGACCACCACGAGCAAGACCCTGGTCGAGAGCCAGCGCGGTCTCGCCGACGTCTACTCGACGGTGACCGCCGCTTCGATCGACCTGACGAGCTTCCTGAAAGTGAACCAGGACAACCTGATCCGGCTCACCACGAACCTGCAGCCCACTTTGGACGTCCTCGCGAAGTACGCGCCGGAGTACCCGTGCCTGCTCAAACAGCTGGCCGAATCGGTGCCGCGTGCGGAACTCGCGTTCGGCAAGGGCACCGCGCATCCCGAGGTCAGCCGGGTGACCATCGAGTTCACGCCGAGCCGGGGCAAGTACCTGCCCGGTGTCGATGAGCCGAAGTACAACGACAAACGTGGCCCGCGCTGCTATCCGCAGGTGCCGCCGCCGGGACGCTGGCCGCAGTACCCGCCGGACGGCGCCATCGACGACGGATCCTCGAAACCCGCGCCGCCGCGCGACCCCGACGGCACCCTGCCCGCCGGCGGGAGCGCGGGCGGCTCGGTGGTGAACACGCCGGACGAACAGCGGCTGATCGACCTGCTCGTGTCGCCCGCCATGGGCACGACGCCGGACCAGGTGCCGAACTGGGGCAGTCTGCTGGTGGGGCCGCTGTACCGCGGGGCGGAGGTGGAACTGCGATGAATACTCGGCCGAACTCAGCGGGCGCCGGTGGTGACTCGGGCGTCAGCCAGGTTCCCAATGTCGCATTTGAGACGCTCAGTGTCCCCAATGCGGCATTGGGGACACCGGGCCGCGCCAGGCTGAAGGGGCCCTTCACCGCATCGGATGCCGTGAAGGCCTCCTTCCCTACCTTGAGCGTAGGGAAGGAGGCCTTCACGGACCGCCGCTTCGGACGCGGGCGCCGTTCGGCCTCGCCGACCACCTGGAGCCGGGCTGGGCTTCGGCCATGTCGCGAAAGCCACTTTCGGGACGTCAGGTGTCCCGAAAGTGGCTTTCGCGACACGCGTGCGGCCCCCTGTGGTCCGCCGACAGCCCACCTGCCCGCCCGGCCGACGTTGCGAAAGCCACTTTCGCAACCTCGGCCCGGGACGGCCGGGGGCGACCGGTGGGTAGTGGGGCTCGTGAGTGGTAAGGACGGTTCTAACCGGCCTAGCCACTCACGAGGCTGGAGGGCGGCCCGATGAGGTCCTTCGTCCCGGATCTGGTCAAGATCCTCATCTTCGCGGTGGTGACCGTGCTGCTCACCGCGATCCTCGGCGCCACCATCGCGAACACCAACTTCGGCGAGACCTCCGGCTACACGGCCAAGTTCACCGACGCGTCCGGGCTCAAGGAGGGCGACGACGTCCGCATCGTCGGCGTCAAGGTCGGGCAGGTCGCCAGGATCGAGGTCGAGGAGGGCGACCGCAGCTTCGCCCAGGTCCACTTCGACGTCCAGACCTCGCATCGGCTGCCGGCGTCGGTGACCGCGACCATCAAGTACCGCAACCTGGTCGGCCAGCGGTATCTCTCGCTCGGCACGGACATCGGGGACGAGAAGTCGTTGCCGCGCGGCGGGGTCATCCCGCCCGAGCGCACCAAACCGGCGCTGAACCTGACCGTGCTGTTCAACGGGTTCAAACCGCTCTTTCGCGCGCTGAACCCCGAGGACGTCAACAAACTGTCCTACGAGATCATCCAGGTCTTCCAGGGCGAGGGCGGCACGATCACCAGTCTGCTCGCGCACACCGCGTCGGTCACGTCGGCCATCGCGGGCAAGGACAAGATCATCGGTGACGTCATCGCGAACCTCAACACGGTGCTCGGCACGGTCGAGAAGCGGTCGCCGGAGCTGGGCGAGCTGATCGACCAGACCCAGCGGCTGGTCACCGGGCTCGCCGAACAGCGGCAGCCGATCGGCGAGGCGGTCAAGGCGCTGGGCGACCTCACCGTCGCCACCTCTGGCCTGCTCGCCGACGCGCGGCCGGCGCTCAAGGAAGACGTCGCGCAGCTCGGCGCGCTGTCGCAGAACCTCGGCGACTCGGAACAGCTGCTCGACCATCTTTTGCAGGTGCTTCCGGGCAACCTGCAGAAGTTCACCAGGACGCTGAGTTACGGCAGCTGGTTCAACTACTACCTGTGCGGGATCTCCGGCAGCATCGGCATCAAGTCGCTCAACATCGAACTGCCGATCACGCCGCTGCCCGGCACGCAGCGACCGGAGAGGTGCGGGCCGTGAAGCCGCTCAAGGAACGCAACCAGGCCCTGGTCGGCGGCGTGACGCTCATCCTGATCGTGCTGATCACGGCGACGACGTACTTCTCCGACCGGATCCCGTTGTTCGGCGGCGGGACGACGTACTCCGCGTACTTCGGCGAGTCGGCGGGGCTGTCGCCGGACAACGAGGTCCAGGTCGCCGGGGTCAAGGTCGGCCAGGTCAGCTCCGTGGAGCTGGCGGGCAAGAAGGTGCTGGTGAAGTTCCGGGTCTCCGGCGTCAGGGTCGGCGACGCGACCGCCGCGTCGATCGAGATCAAGACGCTGCTGGGGGAGAAGTTCCTCGCGCTGACCCCGAAGGGCAAGGCGAACCAGGACCCGAACGCCACCATCGGGCTCGACCGCACGCGGACGCCGTTCGAACTGCAGGACGCGTTCCAGGAGCTGTCGGGCACCGTCGGCGAGATCGACACGGCGCAGCTGGCGTCGAGTTTCACCGTCCTATCCGACGCGCTCAAGGACAGCCCGCAGTATCTCAAGGACGCGCTGAGCGGCCTGTCTTCCTTGTCCAAGACGGTGTCCTCACGCGACGGTGACCTGAAGACGTTGCTGGCCAACACGAGCAAGGTGTCCAAGACGCTGTCCGACCGCAACGCCCAGCTGAAACGGATCCTCGACGACGGCAACCTCCTGCTCGCCGAACTGCAGAACCGGAAGGACGCGATCAGTACCTTGCTCAAGGGGACGCAACAGGTCTCCGCGCAGCTGTCCGGTCTCGTCGCCGACAACCGGCAACAGCTGAAGCCGACGCTGGAGAAACTCGGCAAGGTCACCGACATCCTGCAGCGCAACCAGGACAACCTCAGTCGCAGCCTCGCGCTGATGGCGCCGTTCGCCCGCGTCGGCGCCAACGCGACCGGCAACGGGCGCTGGTTCGAGGGGTACCTGTGCGGGCTGCTGCCGCCGACGATCATCGCGGGCGCGTTCCAGGTCAACCCGGAGGGCTGCACGCCGCCGATCGCGGCGCCGAACCAGGGGGTGGGCGGACGATGAGCGCTCAGCACCGCACGCTTTACAACTGGGTCGCGTTCGCCTGCGTCCTCGTGCTGCTCCTGACCGCGGGACTGTGGCTGGTGTTCAAAGAACCCGGCGGGACGCGGATCAGCGCCTACTTCGGGAAGACGGTCGGGCTCTACGCGGGTTCGTCGGTCCGGGTGCTCGGGGTGAAGGTCGGGGAGATCACCGGCGTCACGCCGCAGGGTGAGGCCGTCCGGGTCGACATGCGGATCGACGGCGACACCCCGATCCCGGCCGACGCGGGCGCCGTCGTCGTCGCGCCGAGCCTGGTCAGCGACCGGTACGTCCAGCTGACCCCGGCGTACGAAAGCGGCCCCGAAATGGCGTCGGACACGGTGATCGCCAAGGAGAAGACGGCGACGCCCGCCGAACTCGACGACCTCTACACCAGTCTCGACAAGCTCTCGACCAGCCTGGGGCCCAACGGCGCCAACAAGAACGGCGCGCTGTCCGACGTGCTCGACACGGCGGCCGCGAACCTCGACGGCAACGGGAAGAACCTCAACACCACGGTGACGCGGCTGTCCGAACTGGCCAAGACCCTGGACAGCTCCAAAGGCGACCTGTTCGCCACGGTGCAGAACCTGAACTCCTTCACCGGTGCGCTCGCCGAAAGCGACAAGCAGCTCAACGAGTTCTACCGCCGCGCCGCGGACGTCAGCGGCTTCCTTGCCGCGGATTCCGCCGACGTGGGCGCCGCGCTGAACTCACTGGCGACGGCGATGGGCGACGTCGAGAAGTTCGTCGCGGAGAACAAGGACCTCCTCTCGTCCAATGTGGACAAGCTGGCAGGTCTGACGAAGGTGCTCGTGGACCAGCGGGCCTCGCTCGCCGAGGTGATCGACATCGCGCCGACCGGGGCGACCAACTTCATCAACTCCTACGACGCGGCGTCCGGCACGATCGCGGTGCGGGACAACCTGAACGAGCTGACGCATCCGCCGATCCTGACCGTGTGCCGCCTGATCAGCGCGAGTACGCCGAAGCCGATCCCGGACGCGCTGGGCAACATCTGCAAACAGCTCGCGCCCGTCCTCGACGGCACGCTGAAACTTCCGTCGGTGCCGCAGGTACTGGCCTCACTGCAGAGCGGTGAGCTGCCACCGTTGCCGCTGCCGCTCGTCGACGTCATGACCAAGGGGCTCCCGAAATGAGGCGGCAACGGCAGCGGATCGCGGGAGTGATGGCGGGCGTCCTGGTGCTGGCCGGATGCAGCGACGGCGGCTTTTCCGGGCTGTACAACACTCCCTTGCCGGGTGGCGCGGATCTCGGCGACCATCCGTACCGGCTCTCCGCGCAGTTCTCCGACGTCCTCGACCTCGTGCCGCAGGCGAGTGTGAAGGTCAACGACGTCCCGGTTGGCCGGGTCGAGAAGATCGACCTCGCCCCGGACACGCGATCGGCGTGGGTGAGCATGGTCGTCAACGGCGACATCGCGCTGCCGGCGAACGCTCGTGCCGAGCTGCGGCAGTCGAGTCTGCTGGGGGAGAAGTTCGTCGACCTGCACGCCCCCGACAAACCCGAAGGAGCGCTCGCCGAGGGCGCGAAGATCCCGCTGGACCGCACGAACCGCAACCCCGAGGTCGAAGAGGTCCTCGGTGCGCTTTCCCTGCTGCTCAACGGCGGCGGGGTCGAGCAGATCCAGAAGATCAGCCACGAACTCAACGAGGCGCTCACCGGCAACGAGGCCGAGGTGCGCTCGCTGCTGTCCCAAGTGGACAAGCTGGCCACCGAACTCGACGGGCACAAGGGCGAGATCCTGCGTGCCATCGACGGCCTCGACAAACTGTCCAAAACCCTCGTCGGCCAGACGCAGAACCTCACGAACGCGCTCGACAATCTTTCGCCGGGGCTCAAGGTCGTGACCGAGCAACGGGATCAGCTCGTCGGCATGCTGCAGTCGCTGAACACGCTGTCCGGGGTGGCGACCGAAACGATCAAGGCGAGCAAGGACACGCTGGTGGCGAACCTCCGCGCGTTGCAGCCGACACTGAAGAAACTGACCGAGGCGGGCCAGGACCTGCCGACGGCGCTGCGGATCCTGCTCACCTACCCGTTCCCGGACTACGCGGGCAACGTGATCAAGGGCGACTACGCGAACGTCGAAGCGAAGATCGACCTGAACCTGGACACGTTCCTGGAGAACATGAACAACTCGTCGCAGCCGATCATCCAGCTGCCCGGAACCCAGGGCACCGGCACGCCCGGCACGATCCCGTTCAACAACGGCGCCGCGCCGCCGGTACTGCCGCTGCCCGCCGGCGATCTCCCGCAGACTCCCCAGACGCCCCAAGGGGACGTGCTCGGTGGCGTGCTCGGCGGGATCCTCGGACCGCTGCTGGGAGGTGGCCGGTGATCACGCGCAAGACCAAGATCAAGATGGCGGTGTTCATCGTCATCGCGGTGGTCTCGGTCGTCTACGCGGGCGGCAAGTACGCCGGGCTGGACCGGCTCTTCGGCACCCGCGGCTACCTCGTCACCGCCCAGCTCGCAGACTCCGGCGGGATCTTCGTCAACGCCGAGGTCTCCTATCGCGGGGTCGCGGTCGGCAAGGTCGCGTCGATGACGCTCACCGAGCACGGAATCGACGTCGGTCTCGACATCGATGAGGGAGCGCCGAAGATCCCCGCGGACACCAAGGCCGCGGTGGCGAACCGGTCGGCCGTGGGGGAGCAGTACGTCGATCTGCTGCCCATGCACGAAAACGGGCCCTACCTGGCCGAGGGATCGGTCATCAAACGGGACAAGACGTCGATCCCGCTCGCGCCGGACACCGTGCTGTCCAATTTGGACAAACTGGTGTCGAGCGTGAAGCCGGAATCGTTGAAGACCGTCGTCGACGAGACCTACGAGGCGTTCGCCAACGCCGGTCCGGATCTGCGGCAGCTGCTGAACAGCACCGGTTCCCTCACCGCGACGGCGACGCAGTACCTGCCCGACACCCAGGGCCTGCTCGCCAACTCGCGGACGGTGCTGGACACCCAGCGGCGGCAGGCGGACAACATCACCCAGTTCTCCAGCGGGCTCAAGACGATCGCGGCGCAGCTGAAGACGTCCGACCCGGATCTGCGGCGGGTGATCGACGAAGCACCCAAGCTGAGCCGCCAGATCAGCGACGTGCTCGCGGTTTCCGGGACCGACCTCGGGGTGCTGTTCGCGAACACGCTCACCACCGCCCAGATCACCTCCGCCCGCACCGACGCGATCGAGGAACTCCTCGTCGCGTACCCGATCATCTCGGCCTTCTCGCGCTCGACGTCGCCGGACGGCACCGGTCACCTCGGCGTCGTGTTCAACTTCTTCGACCCGGCCTCGTGCACCAAGGGCTACGAGGGCACGAAACAACGCCCCGCCAACGACACCACCGAGGCGCCGGTGAACACGCAGGCCTACTGCGCCGAGCCGCCGGGAAGTCCGACGGGTGTGCGAGGCTCGCAGAACGCCCCGTACGCCGGGAAGCCGCCCGCGGTCCCCGAGCGTCCGAAGCAGACTCCGCAGGCGGCGGAATCCGCTCAGTTGCCGGGCGTGCTGAGCCTGCTCACCGGATCCGCGCCGGGCGGACTGGGCGCGTTGCTGGGCGGCAAGTAATGCTCACCCGTGCCCTTACCGTTGTCGCCGCGCTGGCAGTCCTCGCGGCCGCCTGGTTCGGCTGGTCGTGGTGGAGCGCCGCCAGGGACGACGGCCTTGCCCGCGGCCGGGAACGCGAAGCCGTGCTGGCCGCCGCGTCCGGCCAGCTCGAGGTGCTCAACACGATCGACTACCGCAGCGGCGCCCAGGACGTCGACCGCTGGCTCGGCGTCACCACCGGACGCCTCGGCAAGGATCTCACCGGAGACCGGAAGGTCCAGATCGACCGCGCGACCACGAGCAAGACCGTCGCCACCGCCAAGCTCAAACAGGCCGCGGTCACCGAACTCGACGCCGTCGCCGGGACCGCACGGCTGATGGCCGTGCTGGACGTGCGGGTCAGCACCGGCGGCGGATCGGCCGCGCCCAAGGTGAGCAGGCTGACCGTGGACTACCAGCGCGTCGAGGACGGCTGGAAGGTCAGCGCGGTACAGGCGGCGGGCTCGTGACCGGGCGCATCCCGCGGATCCTGATCGCGCTCATCGTGCTGGCCACCGGCTGCGCGGTGTGGTTCGGCCTCCAGGCGTCCTCGCTGGGCTCGGACGGCAACGCGGCGCTGGTGGACCAGGCCGCCACGGCCGAGGTCGCGGACCAGGTCGGCGCCGGGGTCAAGGCGGTCTTCTCCTACGACTACAGCAACCTCGCGCGGACCGAACGGGCCGCGGCCGACGTGCTCATCGGCGAGGCGACCGGGCAGTACCGGGATCAGTTCGCTTCGGCGCGGAAACGGGCCGAAGAGCAGAAGCTCGTGCGCACCACGACGGTCCGATCGCTCGGTGTCCGGTCCCTGCGCGGAGACCAGGCCGAAGTGCTGTTGTTCCTCGACCAGCAGACGCTCACTCCCGGTGGAGCCGCTCCGCAATCGTCGGTTTCCCAGCTTTCGGTCACCGCTGTCCGGATCGACGGCCGGTGGAAGATCTCACAGCTGACCCCGCTGTGACGGCCGCAATTCGTCACCTGGTTGCGGGGTCAGGAGAGGCGTTTCATGTTCGCGCCGGTGATCGCGCCGCCGGAAACGGTGTAGGAACCGGAAAAAGTACGCAGTGAACCATCGGTCTGGCGCGCCGAAAGATGGACGTGCACGGTGTTCCCGCTCTCGCCCGTCACGGTGAGTGCCGCCCAGGAAGTCGTCGCGAATCCCTTGACGTAGGAGGCATAAGCGCCGCCTTTCGCCAACCGCTGCCCGCCGAGATTCCACGCGGTGGGGAAATCACGCCGGTTGAGCGCGTCGTAGTACGCGATCACCGTTCGCGCCACGGGAACCACCGGTGCGGGATAGACCGTCTGTGTCGCAGGCGGTGCGACATAAACCGTCTGAGGTGGGGCCGCGATCGCGGGTGGCTGGATCACGATCGTGTTCGGCGGGGCGGCCACCGCGACGGCCGGAGCCGGCGTTCCCTGCCGGGGTACCGCGCACGCGGCCAACGCGCCCGCCGCCATCAGCGTCACCGCCGCCCGATTCATCGTTCCCATTTCTCTCCCTTTTCCTCGTGCCACCGAGAATGCGGGAAACAACGGCCGCGTCACCAGAGGATTTGTCCTCGTTACGAATGGTGAAAAACGCGCCGGAACCGTTATCGGATCTTGGGCGCGCGGGCCCGGAAGCCACCCTCGTCTCACGCCGGATCACCGCCGGGTTTAGCGTTAGGCATGACCACTGCACCTGTCGATGTCGAGAGCGCCCGCCGCGACTACGCGGCCCTCGTCGACCGTGGCCTCTCCCTGGACATCACCCGCGGCAAGCCGTCCCCTCGCCAGCTGGACCTCGCCGACGGGTTGCTCGCCCTGCCCGGAGACGTGCGCAAGGCCGAGGACGGCACGGACGTCCGCAACTACGGCGGCCTCAAGGGCCTGCCCGAGCTCCGCCGCATCTTCGCCGGACCGCTGCAGGTCCCGGCCGAGCAGCTGCTGGCCGCGGGCAACTCCAGCCTGGAGCTCATGCACGACTCGATCGTGCAGGCCTTCCTCAGTAAGCTCCCCGGCGCCGAGCGCCGCTGGGCCGACGAGCCGAGCGTCAAGTTCCTGTGCCCCGTGCCGGGCTACGACCGCCACTTCGCGCTGGCCGAGCGCTTCGGGATCGAGCTGATCCAGGTGCCGCTCACCGAGACCGGCCCGGACATGGCGGTCGTCGAGCGCCTCGTCGCCGAGGACGCCGCGGTCAAGGGCATCTGGTGCGTGCCGAAGTACAGCAACCCGACCGGCGTCACCTACAGCGACGACACCGTGCGCCGCCTGGCGACGATGACCACGGCCGCCCCGGACTTCCGGATCTTCTGGGACAACGCCTACGCCGTGCACCACCTCACCGAGGACGAGGCGCGGCTGGCGGACCTGCTCGCGCTGGCCACCGAGGCGGGCAACGCCGACCGCGTGTTCGTCTTCGGCTCCACCTCGAAGGTCACCTACGCGGGTGGCGGTGTCGGCTTCTTCGGCGCCTCCGAGGCCAACCTGGCCTGGTGGACCGGCCTCATCGGCAAGCGGACCATCGGCCCGGACAAGGTCAACCAGCTGCGGCACGCGCAGTTCCTGCGCGACGAGGACGGCGTCCGCGAGCACATGCGCAAGCACGCCGAGCTCATCGGGCCGAAGTTCGCGGCCGTCGACGAGATCCTCACCAAGGAACTGGGCGAATCGGGCCTCGCGTCCTGGACCAAGCCGACCGGCGGGTACTTCATCTCGCTGACCGTGCCGTCGGGGACCGCCAAGGAGGTCGTGCGGCTGGCCAAGGAGGCGGGTATCGCCCTGACCCCGGCCGGCGCGACCCACCCGTACGGCGACGACCCCGAGGACGCCGTCATCCGCATCGCGCCGACGTACCCCGAGCTGGCCGAAGTCGAAGAGGCCATCCGCGGGCTCGCCGTCTGCGTCCGCCTTGCCGCGGCGACGAAGAAATAGGTTCGAGATCTTTTCCAATCCGGGTCACGAGTGGTTCCGAACGTCTGAGTGGGTGGGTGTGTACCGCAAAGACGAGAGGAACCACTCGTGTTCGGAAAGCCCTTCGTTCGTACCCTGATCTCACGCAGTGCCGAGAACCGCACTGACCGCCGCCGGTTCTTGAAGGCGGCCGGCGCGGCGGGGCTCGGGGTCGTCGGCGCGACCTACCTCGGGGTGCAGGCCACTTCGTCCGCTTCGGCGACGGGTGAGGCCGCTGCCGTCGGTGACGCTGCGGAGGCCCCCAGTGACGCGGCCGTGCTCAACTTCGCGCTCAACCTGGAGTACCTCGAAGCCGAGTTCTACTCCTTCGCCGTCCACGGCCGGGGGCTGCCGGACGACATCACCGGTGGCGTCGGCACCCAGGGTGGGGTGGTCGGCGGCAAGAAGGTGATGTTCCACGACAAGACGCTGCACCAGTTCGCGAAGGAGATCGCGGGCGACGAGGTCGCGCACGTCAAGTTCCTGCGCGGCGCGCTGGGCGAGGCCGCGGTGTCGCGGCCCGAGATCGACCTCAAGGACAGCTTCACCGCCGCGGCCAAGGCGGCCGGGCTGATCAGCGAATACCAGCAGTTCGACCCGTTCGCCAACGAGAAGAACTTCCTGCTCGCGGCGTACCTGTTCGAAGACGTCGGCGTCACGGCCTACAAGGGTGCCGCGCCGCTGATCACCAACAAGACGTTCCTGGACGCGGCCGCCGGGATCCTGGCCGCCGAGGCCTACCACGCCGCCACCATCCGGACATCCCTGTTCGACCGGGACCTCGGCGACGCGGCGGCCAAGATCTCCAACGCCCGCGACGCGCTCGACGGCCCCGGCGACGACGACCAGGGCATCCTGTTGGGCAACCAGGCCAACATCGTCCCCACCGACAACAACGGCATCTGCTTCGGCCGCGGCGCCGACAGGGTGCTGAACATCGTCTACCTGAACCCCGGTCCGGTGAAGGAGGGCGGGTTCTTCCCCAAGGGGGTCAACGGCGACATCGTCGCCAGCGGCGGCGCGTGATCCCCGCTGTCGTGTCGCCGTTTCCCGGTACCGTCGGGTGACGGCGACACGACGGAGGGGGTTCGCGGTGAAGGCTGTGATCATCGGCGGCGGCATCTCGGGCACGGTGACCGCGATGGCGTTGCGGCGGGCCGGGATCGAAGCGAGCGTTCACGAGGCGTACCCGTCCGGCGGTGAGGACGCGGGCGCGTTCCTGACGATCATGCACAACGGCATGGACGCCCTGCGCGCCATCGGCGCCGAGGCTCCGGTGGTCGACAACTCCTTCGCCGCCGTCGGGCTGGAACTCGTGACGCCGGACGGGAAGACCGTCGAGCGCCGGTCGTTCGACGTAGAGGGCTCAACCGGGCTCGCCGGGCCGCGCACCTTGACCCGCGCGTCTCTTTACCGTGCGCTGCAAGAAGAAGCGATCTCGCGCGGGATCACCGTCGAACGCGGGAAGCGGCTCGTTTCCGCCTCGCCGGGAGTCGCACGCTTCGAGGACGGGTCCGTCGCCGAGGGGGACATCCTGATCGGCGCCGACGGGCTGCGGTCGGTCGTCCGGACCATCATCGACCCGGCATGCCCGCCTCCGCGCTCGACGGGCCTCGACGTCGTCTACGGCTACACGACCGACAAGAGCATCCCGCAGGCGCCGTCCCTCTATCGGATGGTTCAAAGCCTGCACGCCTTCTTCGGCTACACGAGCACACCCGACGGCTCGACGTACTGGTTCGCGCGGCTTCCCACGGCCGAAGGCGTCCGCGTGGGTCTTTCGGCGGCTGAGTGGCGCTCGGCGGCTTTCGCGGCTTTCGACGGGGAACCGTTGCCTGCCGCGGAAATCATCCAGTCGACGGGGGAGGACGTCTTCGGCGGCCACTCCTACGACGTCCCCTCGACGCCGGTGTGGTTCAACGCGTCGATGGTGCTCGTCGGCGACGCCGCGCACGCGGCCTCGCCCGCCGCGGGGCAGGGAGCGTCGATGGCGCTGGAGGACAGTGTCGTGCTGGCGCAGTGCCTACGCGATCTTCCTGACGCGCCAACGGCTTTCATGGCCTACGAGCGGCTGCGGCGGCCCAGGGTGGAGAAACTGGTGGCCGACAGCGCTGCGGTGCCTTCGGGGACGACGTCCGACCAGGACCGGAACTGGCTGTACCAGCACCACATCGAGTGGGACGCGAAGATCACCCGCAATTAGTCACCTACTTGCGGCGTTTCCCCAAGCGCGTGAAGGCCCCTTCCCTCGGCTCAGCCGGGGGAAGGGGCCTTCACGCGCGAAGAGCTACTTCTTGTACAGCGCTTCGATGTCGGTCGCGTAGTTCTTGTTCACGATGTTGCGCTTCAGCTTCAGGCTCGGCGTGATTTCGCCGCCGGCCTCGGTGAAGTCCTTCGAGAGGATCGTGAACTTCTTGATCGCCTCGGCCTGCGACACCGCGCTGTTGGCCTGATCGACGGCCTGCTGGACCTCGGCGCGCAGTTCGGCGTCGTCGGCCAGGTCGGACACGGAGGCGTCGGAAGGCTTGCCGTGCTGCGATTTCCACGACGGGAAGTACTCCTCGTCGATGGTGATCAGCGCGCCGATGAACGGCCGCTGGTCGCCGACGACCATCGCCTGGCTGATCAGCGGGCTGGACTTGATGGTGTCCTCGAGCCCGGACGGGGCGACGTTCTTGCCGCCCGCGGTGACGATGATCTCCTTCTTGCGCCCGGTGATCTTGAGGAATCCGTCGCGGTCCAGTTCGCCGAGGTCGCCGGTGTGGAACCAGCCGTCTTCGAGCGCTTCGGCGGTCGCTTGGGCGTTGTTGAAGTAGCCGCCGAAGACGACGTCGCCCTTCAGCAGGATTTCGCCGTCTTCGGCGATCCGTACCGAAGTGCCGGCGACCGGGCGTCCCACGGTGCCGACGCGGAAGCCGTCCTGGGTGCCGACGCAGGCCGCGGCGGACGTCTCGGTCAGGCCGTAGCCCTCGAACACCGGGACGCCGATCCCGCGGAAGAAGTGCGCCAGCCGCACGCCGAGCGGGGCACCGCCGGACACCGCGGCGACACACCGGCCGCCGAGGGCCGCGCGCAGCTTGCTGAAGACGAGCTTGTCGAACAGCGCGTGCTTGATCTTGAGGCCCAGCCCGGCGCCGCCGGTGTCCTGAGCCTGGCTGTACGCGACGGCGGTGGCTTCGGCGGCGTCGAAGATCTTGCCCTTGCCGTCACCGTGCGCCTTCTGCTTCGCGCCGTTGTAGACCTTCTCGAACACCCGCGGCACCGCGACGACGAACGTCGGCCGGAAGGTGCCGAGGTCGGCGACGAGGTTCTTGACGTCCGAGGTGTGCCCCAGGGTCACTCGCGCGCTGAGCGCGGTCACCGCGATGGCGCGGGCGAGGACATGCGCGAGCGGCAGGAACACCAGCAGCGAGTTGCCCTGCTCCATCAGCTGCGGGAACGCGGCGATGTCGGCGCGGATCTCGGCGAGGAGGTTCCGGTGGGTCAGCTCGACGCCCTTGGGGCGGCCGGTCGTGCCCGAGGTGTACACGATCGTGGCCAGGTCACCTGCCTTCACCGTACGGCGGCGCTCGTGCAGGTCGTCGTCGCTCAGCTCGGAGCCCTGTTCGGTGAGCTGGTCGACGGCGCCTGCCTCGATCTGCCAGGTGTGCTCGAGCGTGTCGAGGCGTCCCTTGACGGATTCGAGCGTCGCGAGGTGTTCGTCGGTCTCGACGAACACACCCTTCGCCGCCGAGTCCGAGAGGATCCAGTGCACCTGCTCTGCCGAGGAGGTGTCGTAGATCGGGACGGTGACCGCGCCGGCGGCCCAGATCGCGAAATCGATCAGGGTCCATTCGTACCGGGTCTTGGACATGAGCCCGATCCGGTCGCCCGGAGCGATGCCCGCCTGTGCCATTCCCTTGGCCACGGCCAGAACCTGGGCGGCGAAGTCTTTGGCGGTGATGTCCAACCAGGTACCGTCGACCTGGCGGCGGAAACTCACGACATCGGAGAACCGCTCCGCGTTCGCCCAGACGACGTCGGCGAGATTCTCGTCGTCGGTCACCGGATTGGCGGCGGGGGCGCTGTATTCGCGCACGAGGAACCTCCGTGTTCGCGTGCAAGTGGTGTGACCGGTGTTACCCGCCAGTCAACTTAGCGTGCCGTGCACCTTAAGACCATGCTGACGAATCGGCCATACCCAGGGCATGACATTCTGCCGCTGTGAACCAGGCGCCGCCAGCTCTCGACATCGTTGACGAGACCTTCCTCGTGGTCCCGCCGTCCACCGTGGCCGCCGCTTTCGCCGATCCGCGATCTTGGTCACGTTACTGGCCGGACCTCGTTCTGGAGGTCTACACCGACCGTGGCGACCAAGGATTGCGCTGGACCGTGCGCGGTGCCTTGATCGGTACCATGGAGGTCTGGCTCGAGCCGGTGCTCGACGGCACTTTGCTGCACTACTTCCTGCGCGCCACGCCCGCCGGTCCGGACGGGGAGCCTCTTGTGCTCCAGGCCCGTGACCTGCGGCGGGAGTTCGATCGCAGGGCCCGTGCGGCCAAGGCGATCGCGCTCGGGCTCAAAGAGGTCCTCGAGGACGGGCGCGAGCCCGGGGTCGGTCCCCGGGCCGAGTAGGGGAGAGCATGCGGGTTCACGTGGTGTCGGACGTGCACGGCAACGCCGACGCGCTCAAACGCGCGGGCGACGGCGCCGACGCGCTGATCGTGCTGGGCGATCTGCTGGACTTCGTCGACTACCGCGAGCACGACAAGGGCATCATGGGCGCGCTGTTCGGCGCCGAGAAGGTCGGCGAGTTCGCGAGGCTCCGGCGTGAGGGCACTCGTGATGAGACCGTTGCCTTCTCGCGATCGTTGTGGGCCACTTTGGCCGATCCCGCCGCCGCCGTCGGCGAGGCGATCCATGACCAGTACGCCGTCCTGTTCGGCGCTTTGACCGCGCCGACGTTCGCGACCCCCGGCAACGTCGACGACCCGTCGCTGTGGCCGGAGTTCGCCGGCGACGGCATCACCGTCCTCGACGGGGAGGTCGCCGAGTTCGGCGGCCTGCGCTTCGGGTTCGTCGGCGGCGCGCTCCTCCCGCCGAACGTGGTCCCGCGCCGCAACGGCTTCTGGCGGCCGTACCTGCGCACCCGCGAGGAGTACGACGTCGCGGTCGGCGCGCTGGAGAACGTCGACGTCCTGTGCACCCACATCCCGCCCGCCATCCCGGAACTGACCTACGACGTGATCGCGCGGCGGTCCGAGATCGGGTCGGCGGCGCTGGTCGGTCTCATCCGCGAGCAGCGGCCGCGCTGGTCGGTGTTCGGGCACGTCCACCAGCCGCTGACCCCGCGGACGAGGCTCGGCAGGACCGAATGCCGTAACGTCGGTCACTTCAAAGAGACGGCACAGCCGTACGTGCTGCGCTGGTGACCCTCGGCTGCGGCTACAGTTTGGACCATGGCCGAGCAGTCCACGCAGTCCATCGAGGTCGACGCCGAGCCCGCGCGGGTGATGGCCGTCATCGCCGACTTCCCCGCGTACCCGGAATGGGCCAAGGCCGTCCGGGAGACCGAGGTACTCGGCGAGGACGACAACGGCCGCGCCAAGCAGGTGAAACTCACCCTCGACGCCGGGCCGATCAAGGACGTCTACACCCTCGAGTACGACTGGGACGCCGACGGCAACGGGGTCAGCTGGCACCTGGTCAAGGGGCAGATGCAGAAGGCCCAGAACGGCCGCTACGCGCTCGAAGCGCTGGGCACCGGCCGCACCAAGGTCACGTATACGCTGTCCGTCGAGCTGGCTCTGCCGATGATCGGGCTGCTGCGCCGCAAGGCCGAGAAGATGGTCATGGACACCGCGCTCAAGGAGCTCAAGAAGCGCGCTGAAGCGTCCTAAGTCGAAGGGTAGGCATGCGGATCCTGCTGTTCACCGGCAAGGGGGGTGTCGGCAAGACCACGCTCGCCGCGGCCACGGCGGCGGCACTGGCCGGGCGGGGCAGGAAGACGCTCGTGGTCTCGACCGACCCGGCCCATTCCCTCGGTGACGCCTTCGGCCGCGCGCTCGGTGGCGAACCGTCCGAAGTGGACACGCTTTTACACGCCGCCCAGATCGACACCCGCGGCCTCGTCGACAGCACCTGGCGCGAACTCCGGCAGGAGTTGCAGACCGCGCTCGCGGGGGCGGGCCTCGACTCGCTCGACGCCGAAGAACTCACCGTGGTGCCCGGCGTGGACGAACTCCTCGCGCTCACCGAGGTCCAGCGCCTCGCCGAACACGGTCCATGGGAGACGGTCGTCGTCGACTGTGGACCGACCGCGGAAACGCTGCGCCTGCTGGCTTTGCCCGAAGCCGTCTCCGGCTATCTGTCGAGGATGTTCAAACCGGGCGCGCGGCGGACGGCGGCCGCGGTGCGGCGGCTCGGCGCGCATCTGGACTCGCTGCGCACCCTGCTCACCGACCCGGCCACCACCACCGTACGGCTCGTGCTGACGCCGGAGCGCGTGGTCGTCGCGGAAGCCCGACGCACCCTCAGTTCCCTTGCCCTGCGCGGGATCCTGGTCGACGGCCTGATCGTCAACCGGCTGATGCCCGCGCCCGGGTTCTGGCGCGGCGCCGCCGCCTCGTGGATGCGGACCAGGCGCACCCAGCAGAACGCCGTCCTCGCCGAGCTCGCCGACGCCGGTTTCGGACCCGGACAGGTGAAACCCGTCGAGCACCGCGCCGTCGAGCCGGTGGGGCTCGAGGCGTTGCGGGAAATCGCGTACGAGCTTTACCAGGGCCTGGATCCGCTGGCGGGCAACGAAAAAGGTGTCACCCCGCTGCTGCAGGTGTCCGAATCGGACGGTGGCTACCAGCTGCGGATCGCGGTGCCGCTGCACCGTGACTCCGAAGTGGACCTGGCCAGAGTGGACGATGATCTCGCCGTCACCGTGGACGGTTTCCGGCGGCTGATCGCGCTGCCGGAGATGTTGCGCCCGTGCCGGATCACCGGTGCGGAATCCGACGCGCACGGCCTGGTCGTGAGCCTGGCCGGGAACCGGGGACCCGGGTGAGCGAGTACAGCGAACGCACGGAGGCCGACGGCCTCAAACTGGCCGAAGAGATCCGGCTGCTGATCGAACTCGTCGTCGAGCACGCGGCGCCGTGGCTGGAGGGCCTGATCTCCGCCGGGCACGGCTGCTCGGAACACGACACCGACGGCGGCTGGTGCCCGCTCTGCGCGGTCGTCGGCGTCTTCCGCGGGGAACGGCCCGAGTTCGTGGCACGGCTGATGGAGCAGGCCGCGCAGCTCGTCGCGCTGCTGCGGGCGGTGCTCGCCGATCGCTGGGAGCCGGAGGGCGGGGTGCACATGCCGGGGTTCCAGCCTGCGCGGAAGGAGCCCGCGGCCGAAGATGTGCCAGTGGGAGCTTCGCGGGTCCAGCACATCACGGTGACCAGGCGCGACGCTTGGCAGCCGGACCGGGAGAACTGAGTTGCTGACGGTAGGGGTGGACGTCGGGGGCACGAGTGTGCGCGCCGGCGTGGTGGATGAGCACGGCTCGCTGATGGACACCGCCAGGGTCGGCACGCCCAGCGGGGAGGACGCGCTCGAAGACGCCATCGCCGGCGTGATCGAAGACCTCCGCAACCGGCACGACGTCTCCGGTGTCGGGCTCGCGGTCGCCGGCTTCGTCGCCAAGGACCGGCGGACGGTGATGTTCGCGCCGCATCTGTCCTGGCGTGCCGCGCCGGTCGCCGAACGGATCGAGAAACGCGTCGGCCTGCCGGTGACCCTGGAACACGACGTGAACGCCGCGGCGATCGGCGAGTACCGGTTCGGGGCCGCCCGCGGCGCCCAGGTGGCCGCGCTGATCGCGCTCGGCACCGGGATCGGCGCGGGTCTGCTGCTCGACGGCAAGATCTACCGGGGCGCGTACGGCGTCGCCCCCGAACTCGGGCATCTCACGGTCGTTCCCGGCGGGCGGCCCTGCCCGTGCGGCAAGTACGGCTGCTGGGAGCGGTACTGCAGCGGGACCGCGCTGGCCGCGACCGCGGTGGAACTGCTCGCCCGGCACCCCGGCCGGTCGACCGTGCTGGCGCGGGAGACCAGGGGAGACCCCGGTTCGGTCACCGGCCGCCGGGTCGCCGGTGCCGCCCGCGACGGCGACCCGATCGCCCAGCGCGCGATGACCGAACTGGGCAAGTGGCTCGCCGAAGGGCTGGCGCTGGTCGCGGATGTCTTCGACCCGGAGATCATCGTGATCGGAGGCGGGGTGTCCGAATCGGCGCCGCTGTTCCTCGACGAGGCACGGGAGCAGTACGCGGGCAAGATCACCGGTGCCGGGCACCGGCCGCTGGCCCGGATCCGCACCGCGCATCACGGGGACGACAGCACGATCGTCGGCGCGGCGGCGCTCGCCGTCGACGCGGCGAAGGCTCCCGGCGCCGAAGTCGGTGTGACAGGCTGAAGTCGTGACCCGGCAAGACGGCAACGGCTTCGTGAAATGCGACTTCGGGCATCTCCACTGGGGTTTGAACGGCGCCGCCGGGCTGCTGCTGTCCGATCCCGCGCGCGGTGTCCTGCTGCAACGCCGGGCTTGGTGGGTGCATCACGGGCGTACGTGGGCACTGCCAGGGGGCGCCGTCGAGGCGGGGGAGAGCCCGCGCGAGGCCGCCACCCGCGAGGCACACGAAGAGGCCGACATCCCGCCGTCGGGCGTCCGCGCGCTGGCCGCCTCGCACGTCGACCACGGGAACTGGCGCTACACCACGATCCTGGCCGCGCCGATCGGCACGCTTTCGGCCAGGGTGAAGAACGCGGAGAGCGCGGAACTGCGGTGGGTGCGGGCGGGCGAGGTCGCGGACTTCCGGCTGCACCGCGATTTCGCGGTGGCGTGGCCGGGATTGAAGGAACACTTGGATCGCGAACTGGTACTGGTGGTCGACGGCGCGAACGTCGTCGGGTCGCGGCCGGACGGCTGGTGGCGCGACCGGCGTGGCGCCGCGGAACGGTTGCGGGACAAGCTCGCGACCCTGGCCGGAACCGGGCTCGCCGATCCGGCGCTCCCGGGTGGCGGCGAATGGTCGTGGTGGCCGAGGGTCGTGCTGGTCGTCGAGGGGAAGGCGCGGGGAGTCGCGGCCGTGCCCGGCGTCGAGGTCGTCGACGCCGAGTCCGACGGGGACTCCCAGATCGTGGCGGTCGCGCGGAAGGCCAGGGAGGCCGGCCCGGACGACCACGTCGTCGTGGTGACCGCCGATCGCGAGCTGCGTTCCCGCGTCGAGGCCCTGGGTGCTTCGACCTTCGGCCCGAGCACCCTCCTGGGGCATCTCGATCGCCATTAGGTGCCGAATTGCGGGGTCTAGGGGCGCGCGATCTTTCCGTCCCGCATTTCGGCGATGAGCGAAGCGACGACGGCGCGAAGGCTGCCGTTGTAGTGCTTCGCCACCGCGCGCTGACGCAGGTAGCTGGGCCCATAGGCCAGGATCGTCTCCACCGACCGCAGTTCGTCGACACAGTCCAGGCGCCGGGCGACCGGTTCCAGCCGCTCCAGCAGGTCGTAGGTGTCGTCGGTGACGAGCCGTTCGTTGCCCGCCGCGTCGAGGATGACGATCGCGTCGACGCCGTAACGCGCCGCGCGCCACTTGTTCTCCTGGACGTGCCAAGGCGGCAGCGTCGGCAGGATCTCGCCGTCCTCTAGCCGCGAATTGAAATCGTCGACGAGGCATTGCGTCAGCGCCGCGATCGCGCCGACCTCCTCCAGCGTCGGCAATCCGTCGCACACGCGCATCTCGATCGTCCCGAAATGCGGGGCGGGCCGGACGTCCCAGCGGATCTCGGAGAAGTGGTCGATCACGCCCGTGGTGAACATGTCGTCGACGTAGCTCTCCAGCTCGGTCCACTTCCGGAACTGGAACGGCAACCCGGCCGTCGGCAGCTGCTGGAACATCAGCGCGCGGTTCGACGCGTAGCCGGTGTCCTCAGCGCCCCAGTACGGCGAAGACGCCGAAAGCGCCTGCAGGTGCGGCGCGTAGTTGAGCAGCGCGTCCAGGATCGGCAGGGCCTTGTCGCGATGGTCGACGCCGACGTGCACGTGGACGCCGTAGATCAGCATCTGCCGCCCCCACCACTGGGTCCGGTCGATGAGCTTGGCGTAGCGCTCCTTGTCGGTGACCTTCTGCTGGTACCACGTCGAGAACGGATGCGACCCGGCCGAGAACAGCTCGACGCCCAGCGGGTCGAGGACCGAATGCACGACGTCCAGCGACTCGTTCAGATCGGCCTTGACCTCGGCGATCGTGTCGCAGATCCCGCTGATCACCTCGATGGTGTTGAGCAGCAGCTCCTGCTTGATCTTCGGGTGTTCCTCCTCGCCGTCGGGCCGGACGGCGTCGAGCACCTGCTCCGCGACCGACGAGAGCTCACCGGTCCGCCGGTCGACGAGGGCGAGCTCCCATTCCGCGCCGACCGTCGACCGGCGCGAGGGAGTGAAGTCGATCTTCATGATCGGAATTGTCCGGCAGTTCAGACCTGGGCGCCGTTGTGCGGATCCGCGCCGGGCGGCGGCCCCTGGCGAACCCGCAGCAGGAGCAGGGCGATCGCGGTCGCGAGGGCGAGGATGCCGAGCGGGGTGCCGAGCCGCGTGCCCATGCCGATCAGATTGGGCGCGATCAGGAGCAGCAGGCCGAGCACGAAGAACAGCAGGACGATGAAGGCGCCCTTGCGCGGACGCGGCAGGGGAGGCGGCTCGGGCGGCACGAAGTGGCCCTCGTCCTCACCCGGCCCGGCGGGATCGTCCTCGAAGAGGGTCTTGTCCCAGCTGGTGCCGCCGCCTCGCCAGCCCGCTTCGGATTCGGCGTCCGGCTGCTCGGGCCGGGGTGCCTTCTCGGCGGGCTTTTCCCTCGTCTTCCCCGCCGGCTTCTCCAGGTCGTCTTCCGGGAACAGCCCGACGCCCTCCGCACGGAGGTCGGCCACGATCTCGGCGAACGTCGCGTCGACGTCCTCCGGCCCGTCCTTGCCTCTGCTCATCCGGCGTCCACCTGTCCCGCCCGGCGCACGGACCGGGCGAAGTCCACCGTACGCGTGAAGATCAGGCCCGCGTCGTGGTCTTGCGTGGCGACGTGGAAGCTGTTCTCCAGCACCACCTCGGTCACGTCGTCGCTGCCGATCCCGTCGAGGATCACCTGGGAGTTGACCGGCTCCACGATGTGGTCGACGGCCGAATGGAGCAGGAGCACGGGCTGGGTCACCTTGCGCAGATCCGTGCGGGTGAGCTTCCACAGCTTCGCCAGGCTCGCCGCGGCGCGCACAGGCGTTCGCGAGTAGGCCAGCTCCGTTTCGCCCGGCTTCGCGATGTCGTTGGCCACGCCCGGCACCGACGGCAGGATCCGCGACAGGACGGGCAGCAGTTTGGCGTCCCACCGCAGGGTCAGCACCGACGGGTTCACCAGCACGATGCCGGCGATCCGGTCGCCGAACTCCTCGGCCAGTCGCAGCGTCAGCGTCCCGCCCATCGACATCCCGGCGACGAACACCGTGTCGCAGGTCGAGAAGAGCGCCAGCAGCTCTTCGCGGACCGCGCCGTACCAGTCTTCCCAGCCTGTCCGGTTCATGTCCTGCCACCGGGTCCCGTGCCCGGGGAGCAGCGGGCAACGCACCGTGTAACCGGCCTCGGCCAGATGGTCGCCCCAGGGCCGCATACTCGCGGGGGTGCCGGTGAACCCGTGGCACAGCAGGAACCCTGCTTCGGACGAACCGGTGTGAGCGAACGGTTCCGCGCCGGCGAGGACGGCCATGCGATCGCCTTCCGTGAGAGCTGGGTAGGTCTACTATGTTCGCACGACCGGAGCGGCTTGTGGGCCCCCGGCCACTGCCGGAATCGGGCCGGATCGGGTGTGAGATCCGTCGCTGGCCGCGGGTAACCGGGTGGACTTCGTTGTGCCGGGAGTGCGCGATTCGTAGTCTTGACCATCGGGCGCAGGGGTTGAGCTGCTAGGAGGAGTTTTCGCAGTGCTGTACTGGCTCATGAAACACGTGTTTATCGGGCCACTGCTCAAGGCGCTGTGGCCCACCAAAGTCGTCGGCGCGGAGAACATCCCCGACGACGGTGGTGCGATCCTCGCGGGCAACCACCTCGCGGTGGCCGACTCCTTCTTCATGCCGCTGCGCGTCAAGCGCAAGGTGACCTTCCCGGCCAAATCGGAGTATTTCACCGAAAAAGGCGTCAAGGGCCTGCTGAAAAAGTGGTTCTTCACCGGCGTCGGCCAGTTTCCGATCGACCGTTCCGGCGGCAACGCCGCGCAGGCCGCGCTCGACACCGCGACCCGGCTGGTCCGCGAGGGCCACCTCCTCGGCATCTACCCCGAAGGCACCCGCTCCCCGGACGGCCGCCTGTACAAGGGCAAGACCGGCGTCGCTCGGATCGCCCTGGAGTCCGGTGGCGTCGTGGTCCCGGTGGCCATGATCGGCACCGACAAGGTGAACCCGATCGGCTCGAAGATGTGGTGGCCGCGCCGCCTCGAGATCCGCTTCGGCAAGCCGCTCGACTTCTCGCGCTACGAAGGCCTCGCCGGTGACAGGTTCATCGAGCGGTCCATCACCGACGAGATCATGTACGCCCTCATGGAGCTCTCCGGCCAGGAGTACGTCGACATCTACGCCGCCAAGGCGAAGGAACTGCTCGCCGCCGAGGAGGCGGGAATCCGCCCGAAGGTGCCCGCGCAGCCGTCCGCTCACGACGTCGCCCGCATCCCGGACACCAAGGTCGGCTGAGGCCCCACTAGGGTTCTCCGGTGCGCTTTTTCTACGACACCGAATTCATTGAGGACGGCGTGACCATCGATCTGGTGTCGATCGGTGTCGTGGACGAAAGAGGCCGCGAGTTCTACGCGGTCTCGACCGATTTCGATCCCGGCAAGGCGGGCCCCTGGGTCCGCGACCACGTGCTCCCGAAACTCCCGTCGCCCGCCGACCCGGCGTGGCGCAGCCGCGAGAAGATCCGCACGGACCTGCTCGAGTTCTTCGGCAAGCCGCCAGGCGGGATCGAACTGTGGGCCTGGTTCGCCGCCTACGACCACGTCGCGCTGGCGCAACTGTGGGGCCCGATGCCCGCGCTGCCGCGCCAGCTGCCGCGCTTCACGCGTGACCTGCGGCAACGCTGGGAGGACGCGGGCAAGCCGAAGCTGCCCGCCGCCCCGGACGACCAGCACGACGCGCTGGCCGACGCGCGGCACAACTACCAGCGGTGGCAGATCATCGAGTCTTACTGGCACCGGTAGGTCCCTGCCTGAAGTACGTGAAGGACCCCTTCCTGTACCTAGGCGCAAGGATGGGGGCCTTCATGTACTTGGGCGGCCTTCACGCGCGGCGCCTCCTGCTGGTGGTTCGGCCGTGAAGGCCTCCTTCACTACCCTCAAGGTAGGAAAGGAGGCCCTCACTACGGATCGGGCCTGACGCGAGGGGCGCCATCCCCGGGTGCCATGCGACGAAAGCTCCCTTCGCGGCATACCACCCCGGCCTTCCACCCCCGTGCCGTGCAAGGAAAGGTCCTTTCCTTGCAAAATTTGCAAGTAAAGGACCTTTCCTTGCAGCCGCCGGGACCCGTCAGCGGCGCGAGTCCACCGCCTCCGCGAGCGTGTCCAGCAGTTCCGCGGTCGTCTCCCAGCCGAGGCAGGCGTCCGTGATCGACTGTCCGTAGGTCAGCGACGAAGCCGAGCCCAGCGTCAGGTCCTGCCGCCCCGCCACCAGGAAGCTTTCCAGCATCAGCCCCGCGATGCCCCGCTCACCGGCGCCGATCCGCCCGGCGAGTTCGCGGACGACCGAAGCCTGGCGCACGTGGTCCTTCGCGCTGTTGCCGTGGCTCGCGTCGATGATCACGCGCTCCGGCAGCCCGGACTTCGCGAGTCGCGCCAGCGTGTCCGCCACTGTCGCGGCGTCGTAGTTCGGACCGGCGGAGCTGCCGCGCAGGATCACGTGACAGTCCTCGTTGCCCGCGGTGGTGATCAGCGCGGCGAGCCCGTCGGGGTTGATCCCGGCGAAGACGTGGCTCGCGCCGGCCGCGCGGGTGGCGTCGACGGCGACCTGGACGTCGCCCTCGGTCGAGTTCTTGATCCCGACCGGCATCGACAGCGCGCTGCACAGCTGCCGGTGCACCTGGCTGGCCGCGGTCCGCGCACCGATGGACCCCCAGGTCACGGTGTCGGAGATGAACTGCGGGGTGATCGGGTCGAGGAATTCGCAGCCGACCGGCAGCCCGAGCGCCGAGATGTCGAGCAGCAGTTTGCGCGCCATCCGGAGACCGTGGTTGACCTCGTAGGTGCCGTCGAGGCCGGGGTCGTTGATCAAGCCCTTCCAGCCGAGCGTGGTCCGCGGCTTCTCGAAGTAGACGCGCATGACGATGTGCAGGTCGCGGCGGTGTTCTTCGGCCTTGGCGGCGAGGCGGCGGGCGTAGTCGAGCGCGGCGTCCGTGTCGTGCACCGAGCAGGGCCCGACGACGACGAGGAGCCGGTCGTCCCGGCCGTCGAGGATGTCGACGGCCGAGGCCCGCCCGGCTAGGACGGTATCGGCGATTTCCGCCGTCATCGGATGTTCGTGCCGCAGCATCGCGGGCGACAGCAGCGGGTCGATGGCCGCCGTGCGGTGCCCGTCAAGGGCGATCAGGGTGTCAGCGGAGGGAGACATCGCGGGTCTGGTTCCTTTCGAAAGGGATACCGACCCGCGGGAACTCGCCGAGCCGGTGTGATTCCGGCTCGGGGTGGATGTCAGCGCAGGTTCACGCCGCCGTGCCCACCCGGGGCCGGCTTCGTAAACCAGAAATAGCGCTGCACGGCGCCAAGCTAGCACATCGCGGACGTGGACCGATTCCCGAGGTGGTCCGCCCTGCACCGATCCAGAGAACTCCCGCTACGCTGGCGGTGGGACATGTGACTGTCATCTCTACGGAACACAAGACGGAGGCTTCTCATGCGTGTCGGTGTGCTGACCGGCGGTGGCGACTGCCCGGGGCTCAACGCGGTGATCCGCGCTGTGGTGCGCAAGGGCATCGAGGTGCACGGCTGGGACATCGTCGGGTTCCGCAACGGCTGGAACGGTCCCCTCACCGGGGACAGCCGCCCGCTCGGCCTGAACGACGTCGAGGACATCCTGACCCGCGGCGGCACGATCCTGCGTTCGTCGCGGACCAACCCGTACAAGGTCGAGGGCGGGGTCGACAAGATCAAGGCCGTGCTCGCCGAGCAGCAGGTCGACGCGCTGATCGCGATCGGCGGCGAAGACACCCTCGGCGTCGCGAAGCGGCTCACGGACGACGGTATCGGCGTCGTCGGGGTGCCCAAGACGATCGACAACGACCTCGGCGCCACCGACTACACGTTCGGCTTCGACACGGCCGTCTCGATCGCCACCGAGGCCATCGACCGGCTGCACACCACGGCCGAGTCGCACCACCGCGCCCTCGTCGTCGAGGTCATGGGCAGGCACGCGGGCTGGATCGCGCTGCACTCCGGTCTCGCCGGGGGCGCGAGCGTGATCCTGGTGCCGGAGCGGCACTTCAACGTCGACCAGGTCGTCTCGTGGGTCGAGCGCCGCTTCGAGAAGGAGTACGCGCCGATCATCGTGGTCGCCGAGGGCGCGCTGCCCGAGGGCGGCGAGGAGAAGCTGCTGACCGGTGAGAAGGACGCCTTCGGGCACGTCCGGCTCGGCGGCATCGGCACCTGGCTGGCCGACGAGATCGCCGCCCGCACCGGCAAGGAGTCCCGTGCGGTCGTGCTCGGGCACGTCCAGCGCGGCGGCACCCCGACGGCGTACGACCGCGTGCTCGCCACCCGGTTCGGGCTCAACGCCGTCGACGCCGTCGCCGACGGTGATTTCGGCGTGATGACGGCGCTGCGCGGCACCGACATCGTCCGCGTCAAGCTCTCCGAGGCGACCGCCGAGCTGAAGACCGTCCCGGTCGAGCGGTACGAAGAGGCCGAGGTCTTCTTCGGCTGAGCCGTGTTTCAGGAGAAGGCCCCTTACTTTGTGCTGAGCTCGGGTAAGGGGCCTTCGCTTTCCTTGCGGCGCCTCCATCTCGGCGAGTTGAATCGGCCGCCTGGGGGATCTGGGTGGAAGGGCGGCGGTTCTCATGGCGGGTGCGGGATCCAGCAGGCGCGAGTTCCTGAGATGGCTGGCCGCCGGCGGGACCGGGGTGGCGCTCGCCGGGCTGCTGCCCGGCACGGCCGCCGCGGACACGGTCGAGATCGTCGTCATCGACCGGGTCACGCTGATCGACGGCACGGGTTCGGCGCCGCGGCGTGACGTCTCGGTCGTGCTCGTCGGCGACCGGATCGCCTGGGTCGGCGCCTCCGGCCAGGTTCCGGACACCGGTGCCGCGCGGGTGATCGACGGCCGCGGCAAGTACCTCATCCCGGGGCTCTGGGACATGCACACCCACGGCGCGGACCTCGAAGAGATCGTCCCGCCGCTGCATCTCGCCCACGGCGTCACGGGCGCCCGCGAGATGTGGGGGTACGCGGAGAACCGCGCGACCAGGGACAAGATCGAACGCGGCGAGCTGCTCGGCCCGCGGTTCGTCCTGGCGAGCGGGATCGTCGACGGACCGGTCACGCTCCTTGGCCCGCCGGTGCTCCAGGTGACGACGGCGGCCGAGGCGCGGGCCACCGTCCGCGCGGAGAAGGCCGCGGGCGCCGAGTTCGTGAAGACCTACTCCTACCTCGGGCCCGACGCCGTGCGAGCGATCGCGGAAGAGGCCCGCCACCAGGGCCTGAGGTTCTCCGGGCATTGGCCGTACAAGCTGTCGCACCGCGAGGCGAGCGACCTCGGCCAGCACAGCTTCGAGCATTTCTTCGGCGTGTCCGTCCACTGTTCGTCCCGGCGCGACGAGATCCTCGCCAGGCTGAAAGCGACGCCGTACGACCCCGCGGCTCCGCGCGCCTTCTTCAACCTGGCGCGGCAACTGGAGTTCGATTCGGTCACCACGTACGACCCCGGAGTGGCGCGGGCCTACTTCGGCGGGCTGCGGTGCAACGGCACCTGGCACTCGCCGACGCTGACGATCAACCGGGTCGTCACGCAGCCCGCCGAAACCCACCAGCACGACCCCCGGTTGAAATACGTCCCCGCGGACCTGCGCGAGAGCTGGGCCAAGGGCATCGAACTGTTCGCACCGAAGACGCCGTCGGAGATCGCCCTTCAGGAGCGGTATTACCAGGAGACTCTGCGGCTGGTCGGCGTCGCGCACGAAGCGGGCGTCGGGCTCATCGGCGGCACCGACTGCCTCAACCCGTACACCTTCCCCGGCAGCGGACTCCACGAGGAGCTCGCCTTCCTGGTCGAGGCCGGGCTCTCGCCGGTGCGGGCGCTGAAGACCGTCACCGGCGACGCCGCGAAATTCCTCGGCAGGGAAAGGACTTCGGGCACCGTCGCGGCGGGGAAGGAGGCGGATCTCGTGCTGCTGGACGCGAACCCGGCCGCCGACATCCGCAACGTCGCGAAGATCGACACCGTGATCACCCGCGGCCGCGTGCTCGACAGGGCGGAGCGAGGGCGGATGCTAGCCGCTGTCGAGGCCGCCGCGAACCGGCCCGAGACGAGTCCCCGGATCCGGTCCCTCGCCCGGCGGGGCTGTTGCTGCTGAGGTGTCAGCCGATCTTCTCGGCCAGCTCGATGATGATCCCGTCGGGGCCGCGAAGGTAGCAGAGCCGGAAGGTGTCCTCGTAGTTCACGACTTCGCCCACGAGTGTGCCTCCGTGGGGCCGCACACGGTCGAGGACGCCTTCGATGTCGTCGACCTGGAAGGCGAGGTGGCGCAGGCCGAGCGTGTTGGCCGGAGCGTGCGAGTCGCCGGGGTGGGACTCGGGCGTGAGGTACTGGATGAGTTCGAGCCGCCCGTCGCCGCCGGGGACGCGCACCATCGCGATCTCCGATTTGGCCTGCCCGACCGCGGTGATGCGGTCCGCCAGGTCGCTCTCCATCGTCATCCTGCCTTCCAGTTCGAGGCCGAACTCGACGAAGAACGCGACGGCGGCCGTGAGGTCGCTGACGATGACGCCGACGTGGTCCAGCTGCCGGATGCCCATGGTGATCTCCTCGCTGTGGTGTGTGCTGCCCCAGTGACGACGCCGCCCGGCGGTTCTCGACATCGGAGGAGTCAGATGAGCGCGAAGGTGTCCAAAAGCGAGACGGCGCGTGCGATGTCCTCGGTGAGCGGCCGGTCCTCGACGCTCGGGTCGAGCACGGCGGCGGCGGTCTCGTAGGCGTCCCGCGCGGGCAGGGAGACGAGTTCGGCCTTCCGCATCCGCAGCGCCCGGACGGCCGCGACCAGCTCGCACGCCAGGACCTGTTGATAGGCCGTCCCGGCCGCGGTCGCCGCGCGCGCGGCCTGGGTGGAGAAGCTCGCGTGGTCTTCGATCCCGCGCGAGACGACGGCGGTGCCCAGCGTCGCCGGGAGCGCGGCCTGCCGCAGTTCGGTGAGCGCGTCGTGGGCGACGTACTCCAGGATCATCACGCCCGAACTGCCCGACGGCCCGGCCGCGAGGAACGGCCGCAGCCCGGTGAACTCCGGTTCCACCAGGTCGCCGAGGCGGGCCACCGACAGCTCCGCGACCTGGTGGACGGTCGCCCGCACCTGGTCGAGCGCGGTCGAGACGTACGCGGTGTGGAAATGCGCGTGGTGGTAGGCGTCCTGGTGCACCGTCGAGATCATCGGGTTCTCGGTGCTGGCGTTGATCTCCACCGCGAGCACGTCGCGCAGGTAGTGGATCGCGTCCAGCGCAGGCCCCTGAACCTGCGGGAAAGCGCGGAGCCCGAACGGGTCCTGGATGCGCCTGCCGGGTTTGGGCGTGCCCTCCATCCCGAGCAGTCGCCGCATCTCCGCCGCGCACGCGACCTGCCCGGCGTGCGGACGCGCTTCGTGCACGGGAGTCGCGTACGCCTCCGGGTTCCCGTCGAGCGCGATGTAGGTCAGTGCCGCGACCACGTGACTCGCCCGCGTCAACGTGTCGAGCCGCATCGCCGCGAGGGTCGCTTCGGCAAGGGTGGCGGCGTTGCTGCTCATGAACGCGAGCGCGTCACCGGCCTGCACGGGTACCGGCGGCACACCGCCGGTCAGCCACGGCCGTTCGCCGGTGAGGGCGAGCGCGGTCTCCGCGAGCGGGGCGAGGTCGCCGGTGCCGATCGCGCCGAGCCGGTGCACCAGCGGCAGCGACCCGGTCCGCGCCGCGGCGGCCAGCGCCCCGATCAGCTCCGGGCTGAGCCCGGACCGTCCGGCCAGCAGCTGGTTGAGCCGGATCAGCATCATCCCCCTGGTCTGGGCCGGGGACATGACGTCGCCGCTGCCGCCGGCGTGACTGCGCAGCAGCCGCAGCCCGTGATCCGGCGACTCGCCCTCGCCGACCGGGTCCTCCTTGTTGGCGCCGACGCCGGTGGTGCGGCCGTAGACGATCCGCCGCGTGCTCAGCTCCTCGGCGAGTTTCCACGCGCTTTCGGCGCCGCGCAGCGCGGCGATGGAAACGTCAATGCCCAGCGGCCCCTCGGTGCCCGCGGCGGTCACGACGTCCGCGCAGCGCAGGGTCCGGCCGTCGACCCGGATCACGGCGGCCTCCTTTCCCGACCGCCCCACTATGACCGCACTCAGTCCGAGGGCGGCTGCCAGGGCGGGCGGTTGCCCCAATCCCACTTCGGCATCGGCTCGGGAACGGTGACCTCGCGGCCGGGCTGCGAGAACATCACCGCGAGCCTGCTGCCCCATTCGACGTAGGCGGCGAACGCGGAGCGGAACTCGGGGTCGGCGGGCAGCCCTGCCTCGTCGGCCGCGTCGAAGAGCAGGTTCACCCAGCGGCGGCGCTGCTCTTCGGTGATCGCGCGACCGAGATGCCGTCCGACCATGTGCCGGTGACCGCCGTGGTCGTGACTGTAGGTCTCGGGGCCGCCGAACACCTCGGCGAGCCAGACCGCCACGTGCTCGGGATGGCCGGGGTCCATGTGGCGGAAGACGGGCTCCAGCAACGGGTCCTTCAGCACGTGGCCGTAGAAGACGGCCGTGAGCCGCCGCAGGGCGTCCAGCCCGCCCGCCCATTCGTACAACGTCGGCGTCTCGGTCACGTCGGGTCCTCCCAGCGGCGATGATCTCCCGGTCGGGCAAGGCAACCATCCTCCGACCGCTCCGGACAACCGTTTACTTTCGGTGCGTACCAACGGGAGCGGCGATGAAGCGGAGCGGTTACCTATTCACTGACTGTCTTCGTCGAGGTGCCGCTCGAGCGCGTCGATCCGGCCTTCCCAGAACCGGCGGTACGGCGCGAGCCAGGCGTCGACCTCCGCGAGCGGCTCCGGGCGGAGCCGGTAGCAGCGGCGCTGGGCGGCGACGCGGACGGTGACCAGACCCGCCTCGCGTAGGACACGCAGGTGCTTCGATACGGCCGGTTGGCTCAATTCGAGGACCTCGACCAGCTCGTTGACCGACCGTTCGCCGTCGCGCAAGAGGTCCAGGATGGTCCTCCGCCGCGGCTCGGCGAGGATCTCGAAAGTCTGCATCATCCGGGAAATGTGCCCCGTGCGGCATATTTCCGTCAAGGAATGTTCGAAAATGTCCATCCGAAAGTCGCGATCTGAACCATTGACGGAGTGGTCTAGTCCACTTAACTTGTGCGTGTCCCGCCGCAGTCCTCTCGTCACCGCAGGTGACCGTGAAGGGAGAACGATGTCCCGTTCGATCAGGCTCACCGCGATCGTGGGTGCCGCGGCCGTCGCGCTCGGCGCGCTGGCCGTCGTCGCCCCGGCGCAGCAGGCGACCGCCGCTCCCGACGCACCGGACGCCTCGGTCGGCAAGGTACTCGGGTACTTCGCCGAATGGGGCGTCTACCAGCGGAACTACCATGTGAAGAACATCGACACCTCCGGTTCGGCGAGCAAGCTGACGCATATCAACTACTCGTTCGGCAACGTGACGAACGGTGGCTGCGCGATCGGCGACGCGGAAGCGGCGACCAGCAAGTTCTACGACGCCGCCGGCAGTGTCGACGGGGTCGCCGACAGCTGGGACAACGGCGCGCTGCGCGGGAACTTCAACCAGCTGAAGAAGCTCAAGGCCAAGCATCCGAACCTCAAGGTGCTGTGGTCCTTCGGCGGCTGGACCTGGTCCGGTGGCTTCGGCGAGGCGGCGAAGAACCCCGCCAAGTTCGCGGAGTCCTGCTACAACCTCGTCAACGACCCGCGCTGGGCCGGCGTCTTCGACGGCATCGACATCGACTGGGAGTACCCGAACGCCTGCGGTCTCTCCTGTGACACCAGCGGCGCGGCGGCCATCAAGAACCTCGCGCAGGCCCTGCGGGAGAAGTTCGGCTCGAAGCTCGTCACCGCCGCGATCACCGCGGACGGCACCGACGGCGGCAAGATCGACGCCGCCGATTACGGCGGCGCTTCGCAGTACTTCGACTGGTACAACGTCATGACCTACGACTACTTCGGCGCCTGGGCCGCGCAGGGCCCGACCGCGCCGCATTCGCCGCTGAACGACTACGCGGGCATCCCGACCGCCGGCTTCCACTCCGACGCGGCGATCCAGAAGCTGAAGAGCAAGGGCGTTCCGGCGGGCAAACTGCTGCTGGGTATCGGTTTCTACGGCCGCGGCTGGACCGGTGTCACCCAGGACGCCCCCGGTGGCTCCGCGACCGGCGCGGCGCAGGGCACCTACGAGGCGGGCATCGAGGACTACAAGATCCTGAAGACCACGTGCCCGGCCACCGGCACCGTCGCGGGTACGGCGTACGCGAAGTGCGGAAACAACTGGTGGAGCTACGACACCCCGGCGACCATCGGCGGCAAGGTCGCCTACGCCAAGAACCAGGGTCTCGGCGGTGCCTTCTTCTGGGAGCTGTCCGGTGACACGACCGACGGCGAGCTG
This sequence comes from Amycolatopsis sp. lyj-108, assembly GCF_046549005.1. Taxonomy (NCBI): domain Bacteria; kingdom Bacillati; phylum Actinomycetota; class Actinomycetes; order Pseudonocardiales; family Pseudonocardiaceae; genus Amycolatopsis; species Amycolatopsis sp. lyj-108. The sequence continues at coordinate 309,658 of NZ_JAJPWQ010000003.1, forward strand.
ATCACCGCTCTGGCCGAGTAAGCCTCTCTTGCGCTTCTGTCGGGGGTGGGGATTAACGTCACCGCATGGGTTTCGAGGGTTTCGGCGAGTACGCCATCGACTTCTACGACGGTCTCGAGGCGGACAACTCCAAGTCCTATTGGGACGCGAACCTCGCCACCTACAAGGCCGACGTCCGCGCGCCGATGGCGGCGCTGCTCGCCGAGCTGGTGCCGGAGTTCGGTGACGGCTTCGGCGAGGGAAAGGTGTTCCGCCCGTATCGCGACGTCCGGTTCGCCAAGGACAAGACGCCGTACAAGACCCATTGCGGCGCGGTGATCGAGCAGGGCCGCGGCGGCGGCGCGTACTACGTCGAGGTCGGCCCGGCCGGGCTGCGTGTCGGTGGCGGCTGCTTCCATTTCGAGTCCGATCAGCTCGCCCGCTTCCGCAGGGCCGTCGACACCGAACTGCGCGGCGCCGAACTGGCCAAGATCCTCGCGAAGCTGGAGAAGGCGGGCTGGGAGGTCAAGGGGGACAGGCTCAAGTCGAAGCCGCGCGGGTTCGCCGAGGATCATCCCCGCATCGACCTGCTGAGGTATCGCTCGGTGTACGCCGTCCGCGGCTGGGAACCGGACGACGTCCTGCACGAACGGGGCACGCTCGACCGGGTGCGAAAGGCATGGCGGCAGGTCCGCGCGTTCAACGAGTGGGCCCGTGACCGGGTCGGGCCGAGCGAGAAGCCGCGACGATAACCGTCGAACCCCGATCGGCGGTTGTCCGTCCCAGGTGAACTGACACTTTTCTTGAACTTTCGGTATCGGTACAGACGTATCCGCGATGAGGGACTACGCTGTACGAACGTGAGCCGACGCGCGAAGATCGTTTGTACCCTGGGCCCCGCGACCGCTACGCCGGAGAAGATGCGGCAACTCGTCGACGCCGGGATGGACGTCGCGAGGATGAACTTCAGTCACGGGACGCACAGCGACCACAAGCAGGTCTACGACCTCATCCGCACCGCCGCCGCCGAATCCGGCCGCGCCGTGGGCATCCTCGCCGACCTTCAGGGGCCGAAGATCCGTCTCGGCACCTTCGCCGGCGGTCCGGTGGAGTGGCACAACGGAGACATCGTGCGCATCACCGTCGAGGACGTCGCGGGTACGCACGACCGCGTCTCGACCACCTACAAAGGACTCGCCGACGACGCGAAGCCCGGCGACCGTCTCCTCGTGGACGACGGCAAGGTCGGTCTCGTCGTCAAGCAGGTCGAAGGCCCGGACGTCGTCTGCGAGGTCACCGAAGGCGGACCCGTCAGCAACAACAAGGGCGTTTCCCTGCCGGGGATGGACGTTTCCGTGCCCGCGCTGTCCGAAAAGGACATCGAAGACCTCGAGTTCGCGCTCGAACTCGGTGTGGACTTCATCGCGCTGTCGTTCGTCCGCTCGCCCGCCGACATCGACCTGGTCCACCAGGTGATGGACCGCGTCGGCAAGGGGCGCCTCCCGGTGGTCGCGAAGATCGAGAAGCCCGAAGCGGTCTACAACCTCGAAGCCATCGTGCTGGCCTTCGACGCGGTGATGATCGCCCGTGGCGACCTCGGCGTGGAACTCCCGCTGGAGCAGGTCCCGCTGGTGCAGAAGCGCACCATCCAGATCGCCCGCGAGAACGCGAAGCCGGTCATCGTCGCGACGCAGATGCTCGAGTCGATGATCAACAGCTCCCGCCCGACCCGCGCCGAGGCCTCGGACGTCGCCAACGCGGTGCTCGACGGCGCGGACGCCCTCATGCTGTCGGGTGAGACCAGCGTCGGCCGCTACGCCATCGAGGTCGTCCAGACCATGGGCCGGATCATCGAGGCCGTCGAGACCGACTCGCCGGTCGTGCCGCCGCTCTCGCACGTCCCGCGCACCAAGCGTGGCGTCATCTCCTACGCGGCCCGTGACATCGGCGAGCGGCTGAACGCCAAGGCGCTGGTCGCCTTCACCCAGTCCGGTGACACCGTCCGCCGGCTCGCGCGGCTGCACACGCGGCTGCCGCTGCTGGCGTTCACGCCGGAGGAAAGCGTCCGCAGCCAGCTCGCGATGACCTGGGGCACCACGACGCGGATCGTGCCGAAGGTGGGCTCCACCGACCAGATGATCCAGCAGGTCGACCACGCGATGCTCGAAATGGGCAAGTACGCCAAGGGCGACCTGGTGGTCATCGTGGCCGGTTCCCCGCCCGGGACCGTCGGCTCGACCAACCTCATCCGGGTGCACCGCCTCGGCGAGGACGACCACGCCTGACCCTGGTCACCTCGCCCGGCCCTTCGGCTGTGCAATGAAGGGGCCTTTCATTGCAAATTTTGCTATGAAAGGCCCCTTCATCTCATCCGCACCTGTCCCGAAGGTGGCCTTCGCGACAAACGTCCCGCCTCATCCGGGACCAGGACACCCTTACGGCCTAAAGTTCAGGACATGACTGAGATGGCCAGGGAAGCCGCGGCCGGTTTCGACAACGCCGGCGGAGTGGGCGGACAGCCCGTGCTCGACCGGCTGGTCGCGTTGCTGGACTTGGAGAAGATCGAGGAGAACATCTTCCGCGGGGTCTCGCCCGCCCACTCGCCGGTGCGGGTGTTCGGCGGGCAGGTCGCCGGGCAGGCGCTGGTCGCCGCGGGCCGCACGGTCCCCGAGGAGCGGAAGGTCCACTCGCTGCACGCGTACTTCATCCGCGGCGGCGACCCGAGTGTCCCGATCGTCTACGAGGTCGACCGGATCCGCGACGGCCGTTCGTTCACCACCCGCCGCGTCGTGGGCATCCAGCACGGCAAGGCGATCTTCTCCCTGTCCGCCTCGTTCCAGAAGGACGAGGGCGGCATCGAGCACTCCGAGGGCATGCCGGACGTCCCGGACCCCGAGTCGCTCCCGACGTTGCAGGAGCGCGCCGAGGGCTATTTCATGGGCCATCTCGACCGGCCGCGCCCGATCGACCTGCGGTACGTCAACGATCCGCCGTGGGTGACCAGGAAATCGGGCGAGCGGCCCGCCAGGAACCAGGTCTGGATGCGGGCCGACGGCAAGCTCCCGGATCAGCAGTTGCTGCACGTCTGCGTCCTGACCTACGCCTCCGACATGACGCTCCTGGATTCGGTCCTCGCGCGCCACGGCGTCTACTGGGACCTCGACAAGGTGATCGGCGCGAGCCTCGACCACGCCCTCTGGTTCCACCGCCCGTTCCGGGCCGACGAGTGGTTCCTCTACGACAGCGCGTCGCCGACGGCGTCGGGTGCCCGTGGTCTGGCGACCGGCCGGTTCTTCGCCGCGGACGGAACGCATATCGCGACCGTCGTGCAGGAAGGTCTTCTCCGGGTGGTGTGAACGGTGACGTTCCGCATCGGAGAGGCGTCTTGTCCACCCTTTAGAGGGAATGGTGAAACGCATTAACATCTGGAGCCAGAGCATTACGGAATGGTGGACATAAAGGGAGAGCCGGAACCGATCGGGGGACGGCTCCGGCCCTGCTCCGGGGGTGAATCCGGCCTTGACGGGTTTCCTTCCGGAAACCCATCGGTGCAGCTCGCGGCCCCGCGCCAGTGCCGCGAACGGGTCCGCTGCCGCCGGTGAAGACGGGCGTACCGCGTTGCACAATGCTCAACCTACAACGGCAATCTGCAAATTGCAGGATGAAAACCCGGCCGGGCCGGAAAATGCTGGTGTGACCATCTCACCGAATGTGTCTCGGGCTGGTTAGATGTGCTTCGTGCGGCGTTACTGAACACTGTTCTCCTCGCCGTGTCGCGATCGGTGTTGCTCGGACAGCCTGTGGAGGTGCCGTGATGACGAGGGGTCAGGGGCCCACCGTGCGCCGCCGACGGCTGGCGAGCGAGCTGAGGCGGTTGCGCGAGGCGGCGGATCTCACCATCGACGAAGTGAGCGAGAAGCTCGAATGCTCGGCGTCGAAGGTCAGCCGGATCGAGACCGGGCACGTCGGCGTCACCCCGCGCGACGCACGCGACATGCTCGAGCTGTACGGCATCGCGGGCGACGAGCAGGAAGCGCTCGTCCAGCTGGCCAGGGAAGCCCGCAAACGCGGCTGGTGGCATGCGTATAACGAGGTGTTCACCGGCACTTTCGTCGGCCTGGAGGCGGACGCGAGTTCACTGCGGGCGTTCCAGGCGTTGCTGGTGCCGGGACTGTTGCAGACCGAGCGCTACGCCAAGGCCGTGATCAGGGCGATGCGGCCCGACGCCGAAGACGCCGAGATCAGGCGCAGGGTGGCGGCGAGGATGGCGCGGCAGGAGCTGCTGACCGATCCTTCGCCGCCGGAGTACTGGGCCGTCATGGACGAAGCGGTCCTGCATCGCACGGTCGACGGCCCCGAGGTGATGGCGGAGCAGTTGTACCGGATGGTCACGATGGCGGCGCAGCCGAACGTGACCGTCCAGATCGTGCCGTTCGGCGCGGGTGCCCATCCCGGGATGGAGGGTCCGTTCCTCATCATGGGCTTCCCCGAACTGGCCGACACCGACGTGGTCTACGTCGACAGCACCTCCAGCGGGCTCTACCTGGAGGAACCCCCGGACGTCCGGCGATACGCGTTGATGTTCGACCATCTGCGTGCCGCCGCGTTGAAGCCGGACGACTCGGTCGAGGTGATCGCCGAGGCCGCCGGAAGGTTCGCCGAACGGGCGGCCCTTCCGGAGAAACCGCAGTGACGGGACTCGGAGCGCTCGACGTCCCCGGAAACGAGTAAGGAGTGGGGAGCATGACGCCCAACGATGATCTTTCCCAGGCCCGGTGGTTCAAGAGCAGCCACAGTGGCGGCGGCAACGACTGCGTCGAGGTCGCCTTCACCGGTTCCGGTGCCGCCCTGAGGGACTCGAAGGACCCCGAGGGAGGTGCCTTCCGCCTCTCGCCGCAGGCTTGGCGGGGGCTGCTCGGCGCCGTGCGCCCGAGTGGCCCGGGTCACGCCCAGAACCACTGAAACTCGACCCCTTACGCCGCCCGAGCAGGGGATGGGCCGGCGTAAGGGGTCGAATCACGTCCGGGTGTAGGTGATCACCCGATGCCGCAGGGCACCCCTCAGGACGAATCTCATCACTACCAACAAGGCAGTGAGTTCCTAAGGGGAAACAGTGATGAACACGAACGACGCTCTACTCACCGGAGTACTGGCCGAGGTCGAGTACCGGCGCGAAGAGCTCCAGCGAGCGGGCCGCAGCGTGTGGGTCGACCGGGCCCGCCGGGCAGGCAAGCGGATCCGCGCGCACCGCGCCGAAGTACGGGTGCCCGCCCAGCAGCGGCGCGAGGCGCGACAGGCGCCCGCCCGCAGCGGCGAGATCACCCGGTAGAGGTCGAGTGCGATGAAGCTCTCGGCTAAAACACAGGCGAAGTTGTCGGCCCGGTAGGCAAGAATGCACCTCGTGCCCCGTCTTGGCTCCGGAATCCCGATCGTCGCCCGCACTCAGGAGATGCGGCAGCTCCGCGCCGCCTTCGCCCGTGCAGAACGGGCCGAGGCCGGCGCGGTGCTGCTCTCCGGTGACGCCGGCGTCGGCAAGACCCGTCTGCTGACCGCGCTCGGCGAGTTCGCCGCGGGCGCGGGCGCCCTGGTGCTCACCGGGCGCTGTATCGACGTCCATGAGGGCGGTCTTCCTTATCTTCCGTTCGCCGAGGCGCTCGCGCCGTTGGCGACGACGTCCGATCCCGCGGTCACCGCCGCGGTCCGGGCCCGGCCGGCGCTGGGCAGGCTGCTCCCGCAGATGCAGCAGGCGGAGGACTACCCCGCCATCGAAGACGGTCAGCTCACCGCGAGCGAACGGGTGTCGACGCAACGGCTCCGGCCCGAACAGGACCTCGGCCAGCTCCAGCTGTTCGACGCGGTACTGGGGGTGCTGACCGTCATCGCGCAGCGCCGGCCCGTGGTGATCCTGCTGGAGGATCTGCACTGGGCCGACGGCTCCACCCGGAACCTGCTGTCCTTCCTGCTGACGAGGCTGCGCACCCAGCGGCTGCTGGTGGTGGCGAGCTACCGCGAGGAGGACGTCCACCGGCGGCATCCGCTCCGGGCGGTGCTGTCCGAGGTGGTGCGCCTTGGCGCGGTCGAACGCGTCGAGGTCAAACCGTTCGGCGCCGAGGACGCGCGCGCGTTCGTCGAGGCGCTGGCCGACGAGCCGATCGGCCAGGACCTGATCGCCGACATCGTCACCCGGTCCGAAGGCAATCCGTTCTTCGTCGAGGAGCTGCTCGCGTCCGCGAAGGACTGCCGCGAGCTCCCCGCCGGGCTGGCCGAAGTGCTGCTCGCCAGGGTGGAGCAGCTTTCCCAGATCACCCGCCGTGTGCTGCGTGTGGTCTCGGTCGCCAAGGACGCGGTGGCGCACGCCGCGCTCGCCGAGATCGCCGGTCTGGACGAGCTCGAACTCGATGAGGCACTGCGCGAAGCGGTGCAGCATCACGTGCTGGTGATCGAGAACGGCTTCTACACCTTCCGCCACGCGCTGCTGCAGGAAGCGGTGTACGGCGATCTGCTGCCGGGGGAGCGGGTGCGCATGCACGCGGCGTACGCGGCCCGCATCCGCGACCGGGCACAGGGCCGCGGCCAGGACGCGCGGCTCGCGCACCACAGCATGGAGAGCAAGGACTTCGTCACCGCGCTGGCCGCGTTGCTGCGCGCGATGGACGAGGCGGAGAAGCTGGGCGCGCCCGGTTCCGCGCTGCGCCACGTCGAACAGGCACTGTCCATTTGGGACGCGGTGCCCGCGGCGGACCGGCCGTCGGACGTCGACGAGCTCCGGTTGCTGCACGAGGCTTCGTACTTCGCGAGCACGTCGGGCGAGCCGGAGCGGGCGGTCGCCTATTCGCGATCCGCCACCGAGGCTCTCGGCCAGGACACCGGCAACGAGCGCGCCGCCAAGGTCTGGCGGCGGCACGCGGAGGCACTGCTTTCGGTCGACGGCACGATCGACGAGGTCGTCGAGGCGATCGACAAGGCCTGGGAGCTGGTCGAACACACCGAGGCGAGTTCCGCGCGGGCCTGGGTGCTCGCCACCCGGGCGGGGATCCTGCGGCTGATCGACAGGCACGACGAGGCACTGCAGTGCGCGCTGGCCGCGGTCGCCGACGCCAGGGCCGTCGGCGCGGGCGGGGCGGAGGCGGCCGCGCTGGTCTCGCTCGGGACGCTGGCCGATTCGGCGGGTGACGTCGAGGAGGCGCGGGAGCGGTTGCGCCAGGCCGAGCGGAAGGCCAGGGATTCCGGCGCGCTCAACGGCGAACTGCGCGCGTTGCACTTCCTCGGGCTGAGCTACGACGACAGGGCCGAGATCCACTCCGCGCTGAAGTACTACGCCAAGGGCATCAAGCGGGCTAAGGAGACCGGGCTGACCTGGAGTTCCTTCGGGATCGAGCTGCGGACGAAGCACCTCACGCTGCGGTACGTCAGCGGCGACTGGCCGGAGGACGACGACGCCGGCCGCGCGGGCCGCGGCGTTTCGAGTGTCGTCGCCGGGCGGTTCCTGAGCATCTGGGCGCAGTTCGTCGTCGCCAGGGGCCGGTTCGCGGACGCGGACAAGATCCTGCCCAGCCTGCGCCAGCACTGGAGCACGGATATCTCGATCGCGCTCGCGGCGGGTGACGCCGCCATCCAGCTCGCGTCCTGGCGCGGGGACCACGCGGGCGCGGTGCGGCAGGCGCAGGAGCTGATCAGCTGGCTCGAAGAGGTCGAGCCCGCGATCCTCGGCGGGATCCGGATCAGCGTGCACGGCGTCGCGGCCGCCGTCGCGCAGGCCGCCGAAGCCAAGGTGCGCGGCGATGTCGCGACGGTCGAGGCGGCGGTGAAAGCGGGTGAGGAGATGCTCGCCCACGGCCGCCACTGCGCCGAACACGGCATCCCGCGTTCGGTGTCGCTGGGCCCGGAGGCGCTGGCGTGGCTCGCCCGGCTGGAGGCGCTCGGCAGCTGCCTGCGCGGCGCGGGAGACCCGGAGCTGTGGGCGAAGGCGGTCGAGGCGTTCGGGTACGGCGCGGTGTACGAGCAGGCGATATGTCGCCTGCAGCACGCGAAGTCCTTGCTGGCGTCCGACGGTGACACCGCGCTCGCGACGTCAGAGCTGCTGGCCGTGCACGCGGTGGCCGACCGGCTGGGCGCCTGCCCGCTGCGCGAAGCCGTCCGCGAGCTCAGCCACCGGGCACGTGTCGAGCTTCCCGGCGCGGCCGCGGCCCCGCGACGTGACGTCGTCGACCCGCTCACCGATCGCGAACGTGACGTGCTGGAACGCGTCGCGCTCGGCCGGACCAACCGGCAGGTCGGCGAAGAGCTGTACATCAGCGAGAAGACGGTGAGCGTCCACCTTTCGCGTGTGATGGCGAAACTCGGCGCGAGCCGCCGGGCCGAGGCGGTCGCGATCGCCTACGACCGGGGCCTGCTCGCCGCGCCGACCTCCTCCTGACCCCGCAATTCGGCACCTGGTTGCGGTCCTTGCACACGCAACGATCGCAACCAGGTGCCGAATTGCGGAGGGGGTCAGCGGCGCGGGAGGCGGCGAAGCACCTTGAGGCCGGCGCTCAGGCCACGCGCCCAAAGCTTCGGCGGGATTCCGCGGCCGGGGCGCAGCGGCATCCCGCGCTGCGCCGCGATCGCCTGGGCCTCGGTGTACTTGAGCAGTCCTTCGGCACCGTTGCGCCGCCCGACGCCGGACTCCTTCATCCCGCCCATCGGCAGCCCCACGGTCCCGAAGGTCGCCGCGAAGCCTTCGTTGACGTTGACGGTCCCGGCCTTCAGCCGCGCCGCGACCTCCCAGCCCGCGCGGCCGTTACGCGACCACACGCTCGCGTTCAGCCCGAACTTGGTGTCGTTGGCGCGCTCGATCGCGTCGGTGACGTCGGTGTAGCCGTAGATCGACACGACCGGCCCGAAGGTCTCTTCGGCGAACAGTTTGACGTCCTCGGTGACGTCGGTGAGCACGGTCGGCTCGTAGAACAGCGGGCCGAGGTCGGGCCGGGCTTTGCCGCCGGCGAGCACCTTCGCGCCCTTGGACCGGGCGTCCTCGACGTGCGCCGACACCGTCTCCAGCTGGGCTTCGGAGGTCAAAGATCCCATCTGCGCCTGGTAGTTCAGTGCGCCTCCGAGCCGGAGCGCGGCGGTCTTCGCGACGAAGGCCCGCGTGAACTCCTCGCGGATCGACTCGTGGACGTAGATCCGCTCGACCGAAACACACAGCTGCCCCGCGGAGGAGAAGCACGCGGTCACCGCGCCGGTCGCTGTCTTGGCGATGTCCGCGTCGGGCAGCACGATCATCGGGTTCTTGCCGCCGAGTTCGAGCGAGTAACTCGTCAGCCGCTCCGCCACCTTCGCGGCGAGGCCCTTACCCGTGGGCGTGGATCCGGTGAAGCACAGGTAATCCGACTCTTCGACGAGCGCGTCGCCGATCCGCGAGCCGCGGCCGAGCACGATCTGCCAGACGCCGGCGGGCAGCCCGGCCTCCTCGGCGATCTCCTGCAGCCACAGCGCAGAGAGCGCGGTCTGGTTGTCCGGCTTCTGCACGACGGCGTTCCCCGCCGCGAGCGCGGGCAGGACGTCCATCGCGGTCAGCGCGAGGGGATAGTTCCACGGCGAGATGATCCCGACGACCCCCTTGGGGTGCCGGATCTCGCCGACCTTCGTCAGCACCGGGATCAGCCCGGCGGCGCGACGCGGCGAAAGGAACTTCGCGCTGTGCTTGCCGTAGTAGGCGGCTACGAGCGCGGTGGCACTGACCTCGTCGAAGGCGTCCATCCGGGCTTTGCCCGCCTCGATCTGCACGAGGTCGAGCGCTTCTTCCTGCCGCTTCAAGACCAGGTCGTGCAGGCGGATCAGGATGCGCTGGCGGTCTTCGACCGGCCGTTCGGCCCACGCGCGCTGCGCTTCCCGCGCCTGGCCGTACACGGCGCGGACGTCGGCGTCGGTGGCCTGGGGGAGGGTCGCGATCGGCTGCCCGGTGAACGGCGCCCGCATCTGGACCGGCGCCGAATCCTCGCCGCCGACGACCCGCCGCACGAGCCGTTCCGCCCTGGCCATGGCCGGGGCGCCGGGGACGCCGCCGATGGTGGACGGTCCTTCGGTGTGCTGGCCCGCACTCGCCGGTGTCGTGCTCGTCATGCCGTCTCCGTTCCATGCGGCGTGGAGCCGGAAGGCGCCACGCAGAGCCCAGGGTGTTACCGACGAGTACAGCATACTGCCGGTATGGAGACTGTCCACCGCTGATATGAATCAGATTCACATATTGTCGGGTCGCGGCGGATTGTCCGGCGACGGGCGCAAAATGTCCTGCTGCTGCAACGCGGAGCCCGCGGGTGGTGTCGGGGGTGACGGCGGCTCGTAGGCCTGCGGATATTGCTGCTGAGGGACGCTGGGAGCGTAAGGGCTGTAGGTGGCCGGGTAAGGGGCCTGAGGGGGCGGCGCCGGTTCACGCCGGTTGGCCACGACCGCCAGTCCGATCGTGAGCAACGCCACGAGTCCGCCCGCGAGCAGGATCCAGAATCCGCTCCCGGTGCCGTAGCGCGAGACGAAGCGGCCGGTGTCCTGTCCGAAGCTCAGGCTCGCCGAGATGTCCATGCCGAGCATCCAGACGCCGATCGCGGTCCCCGCCCCACCGGCGACCAGCAGTGTCCTCGACGTCGTCGCGGCGGGTGACCCCGAACTCCGCCGGTACGAGGCGAAACCGACCGCGGCCCCGGCGAACAGCGTCAGCGCGGCGGCGGACAGCGGGATGCCGTAGCGGGCGACGTGCGTCTTGTCGTAGAACTCCTTCTCCTCCGCCGACGGCTCGATGTCGAAGCTCCGTGTCCAGCCGGTCTCGGCGAATTTCGACACCGTCTTGCCTTCGGAGACCTGTTCGTACGTCGACTGCGGGAGAAAAGTCGCGAGGAGTACCAGCAGGCCGGCGAAAACTCCCATCATCGCGGCGAAGAGCCGGGGGAGCCGCACGTCGGACGGCGGTCGCGCGGGCTGCCCTGCGCCGAACGGGCCAGTCGGTTGGTATGGCTGCTGCTGCGGCGCGCTCATGGTCGGCTCCTCCGCCGGTTTTGTTGTCCAGCAAGGAATTCCACCATGAATCGGCCGACGAGATAAGTGTCACCTGTGCTCTGGTCAGCGGCTCCCGCGCGTGCTACGCGGAGGTGTCCTCGTACAACATCACCGCGACCCGTTTCCATTCGTCGAGCAACTGCCGCCGCCGCTTCGGATCGCCACCGAGTTCGGCGTCCAGCGCCAGCCCGCGGGTGAGGTTCACGGTCAGCCAGAACAGGATCTCCGCACGCTCCTTCGGCAGGTCCCCGGCGACCGCGGTGATGTGCTCCAGCGTCGAGCGGCCCAGCGCCCTGTCGACCGGGCGGATCGCCTCGCGGAGTTCGGGGTCGGTGCGCGCCGCGACCCACAGTTCCGTGGCTGCCGTGGACAGCGTGCCCGAGTAGCCCTCCCACAGCAGGTCGATCGCCGCCGCGACGCCCGAGGCGCCACCGGGAAGCGCCGAGATCGACGTCGCGAGCCGTCCGCGCAACTTCTCCGTCAGATGTTCGACGGCGGCCGCCATGAGTTCGGCCTTCGCGGAGAAGTGATGCTGCACTGCGCCCTTCGAGACGCCCGCGCGGGCACAGATCTCCTGGACCGAGGTGCGCGCGTAACCGAGGTCGACCAGGCAGTCGATGGTCGCGTCGAGCAGGGCGGTGCGCGTCTGCTCCCGCCGCTCGGCCTGGGTGCGGTGGGTCCTGCCGAGCACACTCACCGGATCGGCCCCCCTTTACGTGCAGCTCGGTACGGATGTACATTCCGCTTGGAACTTACATCCTAAGCGTCATGTTTTCCAGGTCCGATCAGGAGGCGTTGGCCGTGCCCTTGCAGATCCAGAAGAGTTCGTGGAGCACGACGGAGCTCGAAGACCTCCGGGACCTCGCCCGGACCTTCTGCCAGAAGGAACTCGTGCCGAACCAGGAGCGCTGGGCGGCCGAGAAGAAGGTCGACCGCGAGCTGTGGACGAAGGCGGGCGAGGTCGGCCTGCTGGCCCTGTCCATCCCGGAGGAGTACGGCGGTGGCGGCGGCACGTTCGCCCACGAGGCGGTGCTCTACGAAGAGCAGGCCCGATCCGGCGACAGCGCATGGGGCGTCACTGTCCACAATGGAATCGTCGCGCACTACATCCTGGAGTACGCCGGCGAAGAGCAGAAGAAGGCGTGGCTGCCGAAGTTCGCCTCCGGCGAGATGGTCGGTGCGGTCGCGATGACCGAACCCGGCACGGGTTCGGATCTGCAGAACATCAAGACCCGCGCGGTCCGCGACGGCGACCACTACGTGATCAACGGCGCGAAGACGTTCATCACCAACGGTTTCCACGCCGACCTCGTCGTCGTGGCGGTGAAGACCGACCCGGACGCGGGCGCGCAGGGCGTCTCGCTGATCGCCGTCGAGACCGACACCCCCGGCTTCAGCCGCGGCCGCGTCCTCGACAAGATCGGCCTCAAGGGCCAGGACACCGCGGAGCTGAACTTCGACGACGTCCGGGTGCCCGCCGCCAACCTCCTCGGTGGCCAGGAAGGCCTCGGCTTCATCCAGCTGATGCAGCAGCTGCCGCAGGAACGGCTGATCATCGCCGTCACCGCGGTGGCCGGGATGGAGGCCGCGATCGACCAGACCATCGCCTACACCAAGGACCGCCAGGCCTTCGGCCGCCCGGTCTACAACTTCCAGAACACGAAGTTCAAGCTCGCCGAGGCCGCGACCGAGGCCGCCGTGTCCCGCGCGTTCCTCGACCAGTGCATCGAACGGCATCTGCGCAAGGAACTCGACGTGCAGGGCGCCGCGATGGCGAAGCTGTGGACCACCGAACGGGTCAACAAGGTCGTCGACGACTGCCTGCAGCTCTTCGGCGGCTACGGCTACATGACCGAGTACCCGATCGCGCGCGCGTGGGCGGACATCCGGATCTCCCGTATCTTCGGCGGCACCAGCGAGATCATGAAGGAAATCATCTCCCGCACGCTGTGAAACCCGTTGCCGTACCAGGAAAGGACGTGGCGATGAAGGCTGGGCCACTGAGCGGGCTCAAGGTCGTCGAACTGGCCGGGCTCGCCCCGGCGCCGTTCGCCTGCACGATCCTCGCCGATCTCGGCGCGGAGGTCGTCCGGATCGACCGGGCGACACCGGGCAACGACGTCATCGGGTTCCCGAACGATCCGCTCGCGCGGGGCAGGCGCTCGATCGGCATCAACACCAAGACCCCCGAGGGGGTCGAACTGGTGCTGAAACTCGCCGACGACGCCGACGTGCTCATCGAGGGCTTCCGCCCCGGCGTCGCCGAGCGGATGGGCATCGGACCGGAACAGGTCCACGCCCGCAATCCGCGGCTGGTCTACGGCCGGATGACCGGCTACGGCCAGGACGGCCCGCTGGCGACCGTCGCCGGGCACGACATCAACTACATCGGCATCTCCGGCGCGCTCGAACCCATCGGGCACGCCGGACAGCGGCCGGTGGTGCCGCTCAACCTCGTCGGTGACTTCGGCGGCGGTGGCCTCCTGCTCGCCATGGGCGTGCTGGCGGCGCTGTTCGAACGCCAGTCGTCCGGCAAGGGGCAGGTCGTCGACGCGTCCATGGTGGACGGTGCGGCGCTGCTGACCACCAGCCTGCACGGACTGCTGGATTCCGGGCTGTGGCCGGGCGGGCGTGGCGAGAACATGCTCGACGGCGGCGCGCCGTTCTACGACACCTACGAGACCGCCGACGGCAAGTACGTCGCCATCGGCGCGATCGAGATGCGGTTCTGGGGCGATCTGGTGAAGGTGCTCGGCCTCGATCCCGAGGAGACGCCGGTCCACGTCGACAAGAACGAGTGGCCGAAGCTGCGCAAGATCGTCGCCGAGGCCGTCGCGAAGCACACTCGCGACGAACTCGTCGCGAAGGCCGAAGGCACCGACGCGTGTCTGACGGCGGTGCTCTCCCCGAGGGAGGCGCCGTCGCATCCGCACAACGTCGCGCGCAAGACGTTCGTCGACGTCGGCGGCATGATGCAGCCCGCGCCGGCGCCGAGGTTCGACCGCACGCCTGCCGAGACGCCGGAACCGCCGCGGCCCAAGGGCGGCGACACCGCCGAGGTCCTCGCCGAACTCGGCGTGGACGCCGACGGGATCGAACGGCTCAAGGCCGCCGGGACGATCGCGTGAGCTGAAGGGGACTTTCCCCGCATGAGACGCAGCGAAAGCGTCCTTCACCGCGTGTCATGCGGTGAAGGACGCTTTCAGCCCAGGTCCGATCGCAGCATCGAGTAGAGGATGTGATCGCGCCAAGCCCCGTCCCTGAACGAGTAGCCGCGGAGCACGCCTTCGCGGGTGAAGCCCGCCTTCGTCAGTGAGCGCTGCTCGGCGACGTTGCCCGCCTCCGTCGACGCCTCGACGCGGTTCATCTGCGTATGCGCGAAGAGGTAGCGGACCAGCGACCGCTGGGCCTCGGTGCCGTAACCGTGACCGCGGGCCTCGGGAATGAGCACGAGCCCGGCGTTCCAGCAGTACGACGTTGCCCCGGACCTGGTCTTGTGCCACGAGACGAAACCGAGCCGCTGCCCGTCGAGGTCGATCATCAGCATCCCGTTGTCCGCCGCGAGCATGCCGGTCTCCGCCCAGCGGCGGCGCAGGAAATGCGGATCGTGCCAGCCGTGCCACTCGAACGCGCCCGCGGCTTCCGGATCGTTCGTCAGCGTTTCGAGCATCGGCAGGTCGTCTTCGTACACCGGTCTGAGCGCGACTCCGGTTTCTGTCATCCTCAGAGGCTAGGCAAGGAAGCGAAGCTTCTCCGTTGAGGGCGGTGGTGGGGGCATGGATGGACTTAGGACGGATCGCCCTCGAAACTGCCGTGACGCCCCGCGCCGTCGCTGAACCGGCTCGCGCCTTTGACGGCTTCTTCGGCGAGCCCGCCGCCGATCAGCGCGTTCGAGAACTCGGCCCGCATCGCCTCGTCTTCGGTGAGCCCGTACTGGCCGTACGCGGACTTACGGTCCGCGCGCAGGCACGCCTGGGGGAACGCGGCCAGTTCGCGTGCCAGGGCTTGCGCGGCCGCCAGTGCCTCGCCGTCGGGGACGACCCGGTTCGCAAGCCCGATCGCGAGCGCCTCGCCGGCGTCGACCGGCCTGCCGGTGAGGATCAGGTCCATCGCCCGCGAATGCCCGATCAGCCGGGGGAGGCGCACCGTGCCGCCGTCGATCAGCGGGACACCCCAGCGGCGGCAGAACACGCCGAAGACGGCCGTGCTGTCGGCGACCCGCAGGTCGCACCACAGTGCCAGTTCGAGGCCGCCCGCGACGGCGTGCCCGCGGACCGCGGCGATCACCGGCTTCGACAGCGTCATCCGCGACGGCCCCATCGGCCCGTCACCCGCCGGGCTGAGCGAGTTGGTGCGGCCGGTGCCGACGGCCTTCAGATCGGCTCCGGCGCAGAAGGCGTCACCCGAACCGGTGAGGACGGCGACCGCGGCCTCGTCGTCGGCGTCGAAGGCGCGGAACGCGTCCGCCAGCGCGGCCGCGGTCGGTCCGTCCACCGCGTTGCGGGCCCCCGGCCGGTTCAGCGTGATCGTCGTCACGGGTCCGTCTCGGTGTACGAGAACGTTTTCGCTCATCGATCGCTCCCTCAGGCGGATCCGGGTGGGCAACAGGGCCCCGATCTCCTTAAAGTGGTGACAAAGTCCGCAGTGCGCGCGGAGTCATCGTCTGGACACTACGGTGTGATGGGATGGAGCCATGTCGCCCGGCTTGAAGAAATTCGTTGTGATCGCCGTTGTCGCGCTCGTGCTCTTCTTTCTGATCAGCAGGCCGACCCAATCCGCCGACGCCGTCCACACCGCGCTCGGCTGGCTGCGGTCCGGTGCCGAAGCCATCGTCACGTTCGTCCGGAGCCTCTTCTCCTGACCCACCGCGGTGATCACCGGTGTCCTTGCTGACGCCGGTGATCACCGTGCGCGGCCACCAGCTGTTATCACGCAGAGTCACCCGCCTGCGGTTTCGGTCGAGCGACTCGACCATCCGGGTGGATTGCCCCCGAAAACCCGCTGGTCGACGAATTCGTGCCCTGGAAGCTCTGGCGGAAAAGACCTCCGCGCCCCTACGGTGCTCACATTGCGTGATCGGTTGGTCCTCCAGGCGCCGGAGCCGGCCTCCTGAGTGAGGAGTTTCCGCAGGTGCAAGCCCCAGGGCAGCGGAACTTTCAGCCGGGCAAGTAAGTCAGGACTTGTCAGTCGGGGAATCATGAGGAGGCAGGGATGACCGGAGATCCCGGAGTCGATGCGTTGATCCGGCAGTGGGCCGCGGAACGCGAGCAGACCCCCGAGGAGCAGGAGGCCGACCGCATCGCGTCGGCGTGGCTGGCGGACGTGCGGCAGGCTCCCGGAATTCCCGGCCAGCGTCAGCAGTCCGGTCAGGCGCGCTGGGCGCCGGTCGAGGCCGCCGACCCCGGCTACCTCGACGCGATGCGCAGCCGGCTCCCGGAGGTCCCGCAGGACCTGCTCGTCGCGGCCGCCGGCTGGTGGCAGATGGTCGGCGGCGTCGCCGAGGCCGAAGCCTGGTGGGACGCCGGCATCAGCCCGCTCGACCAGCGCGCTCTCGACTACCGCGCGGCCGGGCTCGCCCCGTCCGACCTGAGTCGTCGTCTCGGCCCCATGACCGTCTTGCAGCACCTTCGCCGCGGCAGCGCCCCGGCCTGGTGCGTGGCGCGGCTGGCGAGGCAGCAGAAGTCCGCCTGATGAGAACTTCTCGCACACGCGGGTGAACCGGCGTGGCAGGGGCGATCTCGACCAGCGCGTAACGCTAACCTGCGCGGGCTCGTTGTTCGAGCATCGGTCGTGATCGCCGCCCACGCTGGAGGACCCGCTTCGTGCGCACCACCCCGGAAAACGACGAGCTCGTCGCCGACCCGGCCACGCCCGCTCCGCCACGCCGCGGGGTGGGCGCCGCCGTACTCGGCAGGCTGGTGATCGTGCTGGCCGTGCTCGGCCTCGCCGGGGGCGGGATCTGGCTGGTGACCAAGGCTTCCGCCCCGGTCGCGAGCCCGACGACGATGGAGATCCCCGCGCTGCAGGTCAAGGCGGCCGACGTCAAACCCGGCTCGATCGCCCCGGTCAACGCCACCCTCGCGGGTGGCGCCACCCAGCAGACCGCGCCGCAGCAGGCGCAGCCGAAGCCGGGCAAGGACCCGCTGACCGGCTGGACCGAGCGGGCGGCACAGGCCACCGGCATCCCGGCCAGGGCGCTGTTCGCCTACGGCAACGCCGAACTGGCGATGCGCCAGATGCAGCCCGGCTGCAAGATCTCGTGGGCGACCCTGGCGGGCATCGGCCGGATCGAGTCGAACCACGGCCAGTACGGCGGTGCGGTCCTCGGCCAGGACGGACGGCCCTCGAAGCCGATCATCGGCGTCCCGCTCGACGGGTCACCCGGCGTGAAGGCGATCGGCGACACCGACCGAGGCCAGTTCGACGGCGACGCGACCGTCGACCGCGCGGTCGGCCCGATGCAGTTCATCCCCAGCACCTGGCGCCGCTACGCCGCCGACGGCAACCGCGACGGCGTCGGCGACCCGCAGCAGATCGACGACGCGACACTGGCGGCGGCGCGCTACCTGTGCGTGAACAACCGCGACATGTCGGCCGCCTCGGGCTGGTGGCAGGGGATCCTGTCGTACAACAACTCGACCGAGTACGCGCAGAAGGTCTTCGGGCTGGCGGACGACTACGCGAAGGCCGTCGCGGCCGCCAAGTGATTTCGGGCGAACAGATGCCATGAACGGTCCGTTCCTTGCAAAATCTGCAAGGAACGGACCGTTCATGGCACGCCACGGCCCCTCTCGGAGCAGCCGGGACCAAGGTCCCGAGCGCCCAGGTCGGCGAAGTTTCCCACCGCGACCAGTGCTAGCGTCGATGCGTGTCCGCATCGTCAGCCACCCTGCGCCGTCTCGGCATCGCCGGCGTCTGCCTGGTGAGCCTGGCGCTGTGCTGCGGGCTCGCCTGGTGGCAGTGGGAGCGGTTCTCCTCGGCGAGCGGGACGTTCCAGAACCTCGGCTATGTGTTGCAGTGGCCGCTGTTCGGGCTGTTCCCCGCGTTCATGTTCTGGCGGATCCGCAAGCTCCGCCGTCAAGCCGCCGAGGCCGACGCCCAGGAAACGGTGGCCGAGCCCGCCGTCCCCGAGGTGCCCGCGCCCCGGCAGCGGCGCGCCCCGGCGCCGCCGCCCCCCGAGGACGACGAGCTCGCCGCGTACAACAGGTACCTTCGCGAACTCAACGCCCGCGACAAGTAGTTCCCCAGAGAGGTTCGAGACCCTATGACCACCCGAACTGACGACGCCGCCCCGGCCCGCCCGGTTTCGCTGGGCGGACCGCTGATCCGCTTCCGCGTCGCGGCGTACGCCACCGGTGTGGCCCTGCTCGGGCTGGTCGTCGAGATGCTGCTGCAGTACGTCTTCCGCGTGGAGCTGCCCCAGTTCGTGAAGATGATCCCCATGGTTCACGGCGGGCTTTACCTGGTCTACCTGCTGCTCGCGGTCGACCTCGCGATCAAGGCCCGCTGGTCGATGAAGGGCACCCTCCTCGTGCTGATCGCCGGCTGCATCCCGTTCTTCTCCTTCGTGATGGAGCGCAAGGTCACGCACAAGGTCCAGGCGGGCGTGAAGCTCTAAGCCCGGCGCCGGAAGGTCAGCGCCACCAGGAAGGACACCGCCGTCACCACGGCGGCGGCGGTGAACGCCGCGGTCATCCCGTCGACGGTGGTCTCCGCCGGAGTGCCGGACGGCGTCCGCGTCACCGCGCCGAACACGGTGATCAGGATCGCCAGCCCCAAGGTCGCCCCGACCTGCTGCAACGTCTGCAGGGCGCCGCCCGCGGCCCCCGCGTCGTCGGTGGGGACCGTCGCCATGATGATCACGCTGAGCGGGGAGAACGCCAGCCCCGCGCCGACGCCCATCAGCAGCATCGGGCCGAGCAGATGGGAAAAGTAGCCGCTGTCCGTGGTGAGCGTGGTCAGCCACACGACCCCGCCGGTCATCAGCGCGGTCCCGGTCAGCGCGAGTGGTTTCGGCCCGAACCGGGGAAGCAGCTTCGGGATCAGCCTGCTGAGCCCGAACATGCAGACCGCCATCGGCAGGAACGCGAAGCCGGTCTCCAGCGCGGCGAAGCCCGCGATGTCCTGCAGGAACTGGGTCAGAAAAAAGAACATGGACATCATGGCCATCGGCCCGAGGAAGAAGTTGACGTAGGCCGCCGCGCGGTCGCGTTCGGCGAACAGGCGCAACGGGATCAGCGGCTCGCTCACTCTGGTCTCGATGGTGACGAACGCGGCCAGCAGCGCCAGCCCCGTGGCGAGAGCGCCGAGGGTGATCGGGTCACCCCAACCGTGCGAAGCGGCGTGGGTGAAGGCGAACACCAGCGAGCCGACGCCGAAGGTGCCGGTGAACGCGCCGGGAAGATCCAGCCGGGCGCGTCGCCGGGGAGGGTCGGCGACGTAGCGCGAGGCGAGCAGGACGATCGCGAGCCCGAACGGGACGTTGATGTACAGCGCCGCGCGCCACGAGATCCATTCGGTCAGCAGCCCGCCGAGCAGCAGGCCGATCGCGAAACCGCTGCTGGACATCGCCGAGAACAACGCCAGCGCGCGCACCCGCGCCTTGGCTTCGGTGAAGGTGCTGGTGATCAGCGCGAGAGTGCTCGGCCCGGCGAGCGCGGCACCGACGCCCTGCGCGATCCGGGCGGCGATCAGCAGTTCCGCCGAGCCGGCGAGGCCGCCGAGCAGGGAGGCGGCGGTGAAAACGGCCGCGCCGACCACGAACATCCGGCGGCGCCCGAACACGTCACCCGCCCGGCCGCCGAGCAACAGCAAGCCGCCGAACACCAGGCTGTACGCCGTCATCACCCAGGAGAGGCCAGTGTCGGTGAAGCCGAGTTCGGACTGGATGCGGGGGAGCGCGACGTTCATCACCGTCGCGTCGAGGATGAGCATGAGCTGGCAGGTCAGGATGATGGGGAGGACCAGCCGGTGTGGAGGTGGTGGGGCCCCGGCCGTCTCCGGCCTAGGCCCGGCACGCAGGGTTCGTTCGGTCAAGGAATACTCCAAAGACGTAACGAGATGAAGCGGAGAGACTCTCCACTTGAGGTCGTGAGCGATGATATGGAGACAGTCTCCGCTTACGCAAGTGGATTCGGAGAACCTCTCCGTTTTCGTCGCCCGAGGAGGTGCAGATGGTCACGGCCGATCCGGCCCGCCCCATGCGCGCGGACGCGCGGCGCAACTACGAGCGCATCGTGGCCGTGGCGAAGGAGGCGTTCACCGCCGACGGTGTGGACGTGCCCGCCGACGACATCGCCAAACGCGCCGGTGTCGGCGCGGGCACGCTGTACCGGCACTTCCCGACGCGCGACAAACTGATCGAGGCCGTCTACCGCGACGAGATCGACGGATTGGCGCAGCAGGCCTACGACCTGCTCGACGAGTTGCCACCCGGCAAGGCGCTCGAGACGTGGCTGGCCACGCACGTCATCTACGTGGTCGAGAAGCACGGGCTCGCGATGACACTGAAGGCGTCCGTCGACGCGGGCTCCGAAGTCTTCGGCTGGTGTCAGTCGCGGTTGCGGGCCGCGGCCGACACGATCGTGAAGGCGGCGCAGGACGAGGGCGTGCTCCGGGCCGACGTCACCGGCGTCGACATCCTGCGGCTCGGCCACGGCCTGGGTTCGGCGGCGAGCAAGGCTTCGGAGGAGGACACGAAGCGGCTTCTCGCGATCGTGCTGGACGGCCTCCGGACGCCATGAACGTCTGGACGGCGGCGCACGGTCGCGCACTTTGCCTGATTTCGCGAGAGGTCGTGAGTCGCGCTTCGGGTTATTGAGGGGTAAGGCAAGGTGGCGTTCGTGCGCAGGTCTGCGGCCCTGCGGGATGTGCGGACGCCGACTGTGTGGATTTGGTGCGTTGGATGACCAGAAATCCACACAGTCCCGCGTGACGGGTCCGGTCACGACGGCCACAAGCAACCCCCGACGATCAGAGCACTTCCGAACGCCATGAAAGGTCCTTTCCTTGCAAAATTTGCAAGGAAAGGACCTTTCATGGCGCGCGTCAGGAGCCGATCCCGGTGAGGGACCGCACCTCCATCTCCGCGTGCTTGACCGGATCGGCCTTCGAGCGGCCGACGAAGGTGCCCACGAACCCGCACAGGAACGAGAACGGGATCGACACCAGGCCCGGGTTCTTCAGCGGGAACCAGTGGAAGTCGACGCTGGAGATGATCGAGTCCGCGGCCCCGGACATCACCGGCGAGAAGAACACGAGCACCAGGCTCGCGATCAGCCCGCCGTAGATGCCCCACAGCGTGCCGGTGGTGTTGAAGCGTTTCCAGAACAGCGAGTACAGCAGCGTCGAGAGGTTCGCCGACGCCGCGACGGCGAACGCCAGCGCCACCAGGAACGCGATGTTCTGCCCGTTCGCCAGGATGCCGCCGACGATCGCGAACGCTCCGACGGCGACCGCGGTCAGCCGGGCGACCCGGACCTCCGCGGCCGGTTCGGCCTTGCCGTTCTTGAAGATGTTGGCGTAGACGTCGTGGGCGAAGGAGGCGGACGCGGTGATCGTCAGCCCGGCGACGACGGCGAGGATGGTCGCGAAGGCCACCGCCGAGACGACGCCGAGCAGGACGGTTCCGCCGATGTTCAGCGCGAGCAGCGGCGCCGCCGAGTTCTCCCCGCCGGGCGCGTTCTTGATCGCCTCCGGGCCGACCAGCGCGGCCGCGCCGAAGCCGATGACCAGCGTGCAGAGATAGAAGAGGGTCATGCAGGCGGTCGCCCAGACCACCGAGCGCCGCGCCTCGCGCGAGTTCGGCACGGTGTAGAAGCGCATCAGCACGTGCGGGAGCGCGGCGGCGCCGAGGACCAGCGCCAGCGCCAGCGAGACGAAGTCGAGCTTCGTGACCTCGCTCTTGCCGTACGAGCCGCCGGGCTGCAGCAACTCGTCACCGAGCGGGCTGTTGTCGGCGGCGGCCGCGAGCAGGTTCGAGAAGCTGAAACCGAACTTGCCGAACAGGAACACGGTGATCAGCGCGCCGGTCAGCAGCAGGATGGTCGCCTTGATGATCTGCACCCATGTGGTGCCCTTCATCCCGCCGACCAGCACGTACAGCACCATGACGACACCGACGACGCCGATCACCAGCGCCTGGCCGATGCCGCCGTGGATGTCCAGCAGCAGCGCCACCAGCCCGCCGGCGCCCGCCATCTGCGCGAGCATGTAGAAGAAGGAGATCACCAGCGTCGACGTCGCGGCCGCGGCGCGGACCGGGCGCTGCTTCATGCGGAAGCTGAGCACGTCGCCCATGGTGAAGCGGCCGGTGTTGCGCAGCAGTTCCGCGATCAGCAGCAGATCGACCATCCACGCGACGAGGAACCCGATCGAGTACAGGAAGCCGTCGTAGCCGTGGATCGCGATCGCCCCGGCGATGCCGAGGAACGACGCCGCCGAGAGGAAGTCACCCGAAAGCGCGATGCCGTTCTGCCGTCCGGTGAAGGCGCTGCCGGCGGCGTAGTAGTCCGAAGTGGACGAGTTGCGCGTGCTGACGCGGTACACCACGTACAGGGTGATCGCGACGAACAGCGCGAACACCGCGATGTTCAGCACCGGGTCGTTGTCGGGGATGCTCATCGCTCACCCGCCCCGACGGAGGCCCGCAGCGCCTCGACCTTGGGGTCGAGGCGCTTGTTCGCGAACTTCAGGTAGGCGATGGTGATCAGGATCGTGCTGGCGAACTGCCCGAGCCCGAGCAGGATGCCGACGTTGACCTCGCCCCACACCTTCCGGCTCATGAAGTCGTGCGCGTAGGCCGCCAGCAGCACGAACGTCATGTACCAGGTGAAGAACAGCAGGCTCATCGGGAACACGAACCGGCGGAAGGTCTTGCGCAGCGCGACGAACTCCTTGCCGTGCTGGATCCGGTCGAAGTCGGGGCCGGTGGCGCGCGGCGGCGGGGGAGCGGGCCGGCGCTCGCGGACGAACAACGCGGGCATCTGCCCGGTGTCCTCCAGGGCGTTGCTCGCCGCGTAAGGACGCGCGACGTCGGGCATGGGTTCCTCCGGGGCTTGCATCCGTGGCGCGGTACGGGAGCGCACATACTAACTACGGCTTCACGCGCGCTGAATAGGTGACCCCGGTTCCGCGAAGGCAAGCGCCCGGTATTCGGTTTTACCTCGTATTAGTGTTTCCGGAAATCGTTTCGGCCGGAATGAACCGGCTTTATCACTCGTAATAGTGAGCAGAGTCGTCACGCCAAGTCGTCGCCCGAACGGCCCACTGCGGCAAACGATGGACGGTGACCACGCTCTGTCCCTCGTTTTGGTGACAGATCGTAGTTTCGCTACCGGCCGGCGACGGGTTCCGATACCGTGCCCGCCATCCCGGACCGGGGAAGATCCCCGCTTCACCGGGCGTCTCGAAAGAAATCACCATGTCGGGCGACAGCGAACCGGCTGGGGTGGCAAGGCCACAACATCGGGCACATATTTGGGCTTGACCCACCCGATGGGGGCACGGAAAGTAGTTCGACCGGGCGATGCGGCTACCGTACGTAGGCTGAACGGGTGATAAGGGCACCCTGTGTATCCGCGCAAGCCGTAACCGGAATTCCCTCGTTTGTGACGCGCAGGCGGATTTCGGGACCCGTAGATCGTTCGTGCACACACTTTTCGCTGGTCAGCCCCCGTATGCTGAACGGAATTGACGGCACCCGGATTGGTGTACGATTCTTTGGCCCGGCTGACCCGCTGTGATCGATTGGCAAAGAAAAGTTGATCTCGACGACCATGCATTTCGCAGGTTGCGACCTGCACGTGCAGGTGCAAGACCTTCCGAAGCGGACCGGTGTACCCAGGGACACTCGGGACACCCGGATCGCCGGACAGGGTCCCTCACGTCGCGATCGATCACGGGGTCAGTCCGGGGTCGAGTTCCCCGCGAGCGGACGTCTCGCGGGAACGGACGCCTCAGACCGTGCCAGGACGCCGGACAGGGAGTCACCTACGTGACCGTTGCAGGAGAAGGCCAAGTGCCTGTCGGGGAGCTGCTGGGACGCACTCCCCGGCCATCTCGGTGGGCCACCGGCTGGCGCACGCTCGTGCGCTGGCGGGACTGGAGCCTGCCGGTGAAGCTGTCGGCCGTGACGCTGGTGCCGATCCTCATCGCGCTCGCACTGGGCATCGCGACCATCGCCGGCCAGGTCGGCCGGTCCGACGGCTACCAGCGGCTGGACCGGCTCGTCGCGTTGAGCGGGCACATCCGCACCCTCACCGACGGGCTCGGCCGCGAACGCACCCAGTCCGCCGCCGGGCTGACCGCGGGCACCGTCGGCGGGACACTGGAACTCGGCTCCGCCCGCGCCGACGTCGACACCGCCATTCCTCTCTACGGCGCCGCCGCCACCCGGGCAGTGGAGAACGAGCCGTCGCTCCGTCAGGCGCGGGAGGCGGCCGCCGCCCAGCTCGACAGGCTGCCCGACATCCGGCAGCGGGCCTCCTCCGGACAGCTCGACCCCGTCCAGGCGATCGGTGAGTACACCGAGGTCACCACCGCGCTGCTGGCCCTCGACACCGCGCTGGCGGCTGGTGCGGGCCAGGATGTCCTCGGCGGCACTCCCACCGCACTGCACGACCTCGCCATGATGAAGGAACAACTGTCGCTGAGCCAGGCGCTGGTCTCCTTCGGCATCGCCCGGTCGAGTCTCGCGCCGAGCGAACTCGACCGGTTGCGCACCGCCGAACTGAGGCTGGCCGACCGGTTCACCGACTTCCGCGCCGCCGCTTCGGAGCAGCAGCGCCAGGAGTTCAGCGCCGTCGTCACCGACGAAGCGATGGAAAACCGTGACAGGCTCGCGAAAACCGCGCTCGGTGAACAGGGAACCCCGTCCGCGCAGGCGTTCCGCTCGTTGTCCGCGCAGGGCTGGACCGACGCCTCGACCGCGGTGATCACCAAGGTCGGCGAGGTCGCGAACAAGTTCGGCGGTGAGACCAGCTCGGTCTCGGCCGAACTGGTCGACGACGCCAGCAGCGGAGCGGGCCTGCTCGCGGTCCTGCTGTTCGGCGCGATGGTGCTCGCCGTCGCCGTCGTCTTCCTCATCACCCGCCAGCTGCTGCGCTCGCTGAAGGTGTTGCGCGCCAGCGCTCTCGACGTCGCCGAGAAGCAGCTGCCCGACGCGGTCCGCAACATCCAGGAAGGCCGTTCGCAGGGCACCGACGTGCGGCCGGTCCCGGTCGGCAGCGACGACGAGATCGGCGAGGTCGCCAGGGCCTTCGACAAGGTGCACCACCAGGCGCTGCGCCTGGCCACCGAGCAGGCCTCGATGCGCACCGGCTACAGCAACGTGTTCGTCAACCTCTCCCGCCGCAGCCAGAGTCTCGTGCAGCGCCAGCTGCAGCTGATCGAGCGGCTGGAGCGCGACGAAGAGGACGCCGACCAGCTGGCCACGCTCTTCCAGCTCGACCACCTCGCCACCCGCATGCGCCGCAACAACGAGAACCTGATGGTCCTCTCCGGCGCCGAGCCGGGCAGGCGGTCCGGCCAGCCGGTCTCCGCCACCGACGTGGTGCGCGCGGCCGTGTCCGAGATCGAGCAGTACCAGCGGGTCACCGTGCAGAACCCGCCGCCGGTGCGGCTGGTCGGCTACGCGGCCAACGATCTGATGCGCCTGATCGCCGAACTGCTGGACAACGCCACGGCGTTCTCCGCCCCGGAAACCCAGGTGACCGTCGCGACCAGGCTCGTCGAGGACGGCTCGTTCGGCATCGACATCCTCGACAAGGGCATCGGGATGAACGAGGCCGAGGTCGCCGAGGCCAACGCCCGGCTCACCGAGGCCCCCAACGTCGACCTCACCACCTCACGCCGGATGGGCCTGTTCGTGGTCGGGCGGCTGGCCAACAGGCACCGCATCGGTGTCTCGCTGCACGGCGGCAAGGACATCGTCGGCGTGCGCGCCACCGTCTCGGTCCCGGCGGATCTCGTGATGGTCCCGCCCGGCGGGGACCCCGGTCCCGCCACCGGCCCGATCACCCAGCGCCTCGCGCCGCTGCCGCCGCAGCAGCCGGGCGGCCTGCCCCGCCGCCAACGCGCCACGAACGGCTCGCGGCCGGGAACGCCGAACGTGCCGTCGCAGGGCGGCGAGCGCTGGCCGTCGGCGAACGACCTGGCGGGCCACACCAAACCCGGTGTGAACGGGCACAGCCACACCCAGGACCCGCGGCCGCCGTCGGATCTGGAGATCTCGGGAACGGCGCTGTTCAGCCCGATCCCCAGGGACGAGACGGCACCGCCGCCCGCCCGCCCGCCGGCGCCGGAGCCCCGTCGTCCCGAGCCGGAACCCGCCGCGGAGCCCGAGCCCGTCGCGAAAGAGGCGGAGAAGCCCGCCTCGATGGAAGGCGAGCTGCCCAGCGGAAAGGAACTGTTCGAGGCCAAGAACAGCACCACGCTGAGCGAATGGTGGAACCAGGCGACGACGCCGCCCGCCGCCGTGCCCGCGCCCACCGCTTCGGAGACGACGCCGATCTTCGACGAGATGCTCTCGGCGTGGTTCCGTTCGCCCGCTCCGGAAAAGCCCGCGGCCAAACCCGCGGCGAAGAAGGAGAAGCCGGGGGCGAAGGAACCCGAAGAGAAGAAGACGGCCGAGTCCGCTCCCACCGCCGAGCAGGAATCCCGCACCTGGGACTTCGCCAGCGACAAGGCCTTCCGCACGGTGCAGGAGGTCTCGCAGAACGCTCCGTCGACCTTCACCCAGGCCGGATTGCCCCGCCGCCGCAAGGGCGAGCAGCTCCTGCCGGGCAGCGCGGCGTCGTCGGTCCCGGCCGCAGAACCCACCGCCAAGTCGGATCTGCCGGTCCGCGACCCGGCGAACGTGCGCGGCAGGCTGAGCAGCTTCCAGCAGGGCGTCAAGCGGGGGCGCAAGGAGGCGGCGGACAAGGCCACTCCCGCCGAGGCCCTCGCCACCCAGCCGGACGCGACCCCTGAGCCGGCAGCGGCACCCGAGCCGCCGAAGGCCTCCGAGCCCGCGAAGACAGCGGAGACGGCGAAGGCACCGGAGACGGCCGCGCGTCCGGCGTCCCCGCCCGCCGCGTTGCCGAGCCGGAAACCGCAGGCAGCCGAACCGGAACCGGAACCGGTCGCCGCCACCGAGCAGACGGACGCCTGGAACTTCGGCTCCGACGAAGGCTGGAAAGCAGCCCAAGCGGTGTCCCAGTCTGTCCCCTCGAAGATGACTTCGGCAGGATTACCCAGGCGCCGCCGCGGGGAGCAACTGCTTCCGGGCAGCGCGGGACCGCCCGCCGGGGCGGCCACCCCCCGACCACAGCGAGACGCGCACGACGTGCGCGGTCGCCTGAGCAGTTTCCAGCAGGGCATCCAGCGCGGACGGCACCGCACGGCCCAGGCGACCGAAGCCAACCACGAAACCCTGGAGGGTGAATGACCTCGCCGAACCCGGCCCAGCCCCAGCAGAACCAGTTCGGGTGGCTGGTGAATGACTTCGCCGAGCGGGTGCCCGGAGTGGCGCACGCCGTGGTCGTGTCGGCGGACGGCCTCCTGCTCACCGCGTCCAGCAGGCTCCCGCTGGACCGGGCCGACCAGCTGGCCGCCGTCGCGTCCGGACTGGTGAGCCTGACCCAGGGCGCCGCCCGGTGCTTCGAGGCCGGCGCGGTCAACGAGACCGTCGTCGAGATGGAACTCGGCATCATGGTGCTGATGTCCATCAGCGACGGCTCCTGCCTGGCCATCCTCGCCGCCCCGAACTGCGACATCGGACAGGTCGCCTACGAGATGACGATGCTCGTCGACCGTGTCGGCCAGATCCTCACGCCGGAACTCCGCGCTCAATTGCAGGGCGCCGGTGGGTCGCTGATCGGCGAACCGGTGGGATGATGTCCCGATGAGCACCGGATCCGGATCCTTCGGCGAACCGCCGGGGACGGGTGAACACCAGCCTCCGCACGTGGGGGCCGCCCATGCTGCCGGTTCACGGGACGACGGCACCTTCGCCGACGTCCTGAACGGGTTCACCCTGGATTCGGGCCGTGGTCGTCGGAAGCGCAAGAAGAACAAGCAAGCCCAGGATTCCCAGCCGGGCGGAGCCCACTCCGCCGGGGAATCGGCAGTCCCGCAGCCGACCGATCAAGGAGACCGCGTGACCTCACTTGCCTCTCCACCCGACAGCGGCGCAGGCGCCGTCGGGCCGAGACCAGGTGGTCTTTTCGACCCGGGTCCACCCAGCGGCGAGTTCATCATGCCCGCCGTCTTCGAGCAGTCGCCGTCGCCGCTCGAAGAGACGGCGATCGTCCGTCCCTATGCCCTCACCGGGGGCCGGACCAAGGCGAACTACGCTCTCGAGCTGGAGACGCTCATCTCCACCAAGGACCATGTCTCCGCGGGTAGCCTCCCCGCGGTGGCCGCGGACCAGATCGAGTGCGTTTCGATCATCGAAGAGTGCCGCACCCCGCGTTCGGTCGCCGAGATCGCGGCGACCCTGCGCGTACCGCTGGGTGTGGCACGCGTGCTGATCAGCGACGCGGCGGACGCGGGACTGGTCAGCGTGCACAAGACGATTTCGGGCAATGACGGCGCCGAGGCACATCTGGTGTTGATGGAAAGGGTTTTGAGTGGACTCCGTCGGCTTTAAGGCACCGCGGGAAACCGCGCCCCCGACCATGACATCCGCGAAGATCGTCGTGGCGGGTGGCTTCGGTGCGGGTAAGACGACCTTCGTCGGTTCGGTGTCGGAGATCGTCCCGCTCACCACCGAGGCGATGATGACGGACGCCAGTCGGGGGATCGACAACCTCGACCAGACGCCCAACAAGTCGACCACCACGGTCGCGATGGACTTCGGCCGGGTCTCCCTGGACGCGGACCTGATCCTCTACCTGTTCGGCACGCCCGGGCAGCAGCGGTTCTGGTTCATGTGGGACGACCTCGTCCGCGGCGCGATCGGCGCCGTGGTGCTGGCCGACACGCGACGGCTGGCCGATTCGTTCGCGCCGATCGACTTCTTCGAGGACCGGGGCCTGCCCTACATCGTCGGGGTGAACACCTTCGACGGCGTCCTCGAGCACGACATCAACGACGTGCGTGAAGCGCTGTCGATCGACCCCAACATCCCGATCGTCCGCTGTGACGCCCGGGAGCGGGAGTCGACCAAGCAGACGTTGATCACGCTGGTCGAGTACGCGATGCGGCAGTGGATCGCCTTGCGTGCCAGCAACGCGAGGTGAACCTGACGGCGGCAGCGTAGGGGCTGCCGCCCGGTTTCACCGCGCTTCGTAGGTCAGCAGTACCGAGCGCCCGTCGAAAGTACGGGTGCCGGTCAGTCGCAGGTCCGTGCGCACTCCGCCCGCGAACACCTGCTTGCCGCCACCGAGCACCACCGGATGCACGATGACGTGGCACTCGTCGATCAGCCCGCGGTCGGCGAGCGCGGTGGCCAGTTCGGCCCCGCCCATCAGCAGCAGATCCTTGCCGGGCCTGGCCTTGAGTGCGGTCACGCGTTCGGTGAGATCGCCGGCGACGACCTCGGTGTTCCAGTCCGCTTTCTCCAGCGTCCTGGAGAAGACGATCTTCGGCGTCTTCCGCCAGATCGGGGCGAACCGCAGGTCGTGCGGGTGGTCCGAGATCGATTCGGCCTGCGGCCAGTACGACGACATCATGTCCCAGACCCGCCGCCCATAGGCGAAGGTGTCGGCGCGGTCGACCAGTTCCTGGGAGTGGGCGGACAGTTCGGGGCCCATCTCGGTCCAGTCGAACTCGCCGTTGGGGCCCTCGATGCGGCCGTCGAGTGAGGTGTGGACGGCGTAGACGAGCTTGCGCATGGCTTGATCCCTTCGGCGTGGCGCCCGCCTTCCGGGCGCCGGACACCGAGGGGTCGGAGCGGGCGCGGGGTTCTCGACATGCCCCACGAAATTGTTTGAGGGGTAGGTCAAAGGACTGCACACGAGTTACGCGTTCGCTCTGCCGCCACCCTGGCGACCGGGCTCGCCACCGTGAGCCCAGGGGCGAAGGCGCCCTTCGGTGCATCGGACGCGGTGAAGGGAGCTTTCACCTCACTCGCTGTCAGGGTCGTCGCTGACTGTGTGGATTCTGGTGCGTTGGATGACCAGAAATCCACACGGTCACCGCGCGGGGACCGCGAACATGACTTGGGACACGGCCTAGTCCTCTGGACGCGTCTGACCCGCATCCAGCGGACTAAGCGCTCAGTACTCGTCGTGCCGTTTCCACCAGTGGCCCGGCTTGTCGGTCCCGCGGCCGGACTCCTCCCACGCCTCCTGTCGCCCGAACGGCGTCAGGTCGAGGTAACGGAAGGTGCTCACGAACTGTTCGGCGCCCCTGCCGGAGGTGAAGTAGGTGCGGAAGACCTCGTCGCCCTCGCGTAGGAAGACGCTGATGCCGAACCCGCCGTCGAGACCGCAGTCGGGGTTGAAGTCGTCGCCCGCCGTCGAGACCCACGGGATCGTCCAGCCCATCCGCTCCTTGTACTTCTCGATTTCGGGAAGTGTGGCGGGCGAGACCGCGGTGAACGTGGTGTCGCGGTCGTGGAGGTGGGCAAGGGGGCCGACGTGGTCGATGACCATCGAACAGCCGACGCAGCCCGCCTTCTGGCCGGGATTCAGCATGAAGTGGTAGACGATCAGCTGGCGGCGTCCTTCGAACAGGTCCAGCAGCGAGACCCGGCCGTCCGTGCCTTCGAACTCGTACTTGCCGTCGAAGCGGACCATGGGCAGCCGCCGGCGTTCGGCGTTGATCGCGTCGGTGGCTTTGGTGAGTTCCTTTTCCTTGATCATCAAGGCGTCCCGCGCGGCCTGCCATTCTTCGCGCGAAACGACTTCGGGAAGTGTCGGGGTCATCGGTTCGTCTCCTGTCGGTTCAGGTGTGCGGTGAGGTCTTCGAAGGTTTCGGACCACCCGGCGCGGTGGTCGTCGCGAGTTTCCTCGGAGCCGAATTCGCCCTGGTGGAAGGTCATTTCGGTCTTGTCGCCGAGGTCGGTGAAGTCGATCGTCACCAGCGTCGTCTCCTCGGGTGAGGACACCCAGGAGAAGGTGAACACCAGCCGTTCGGGCGCGGAAATCTCGCGGTAGACCCCGGTCGAGGTGTGCTCGACGCCTTCGTCGTTGCCGATGGTCGCTCGCCAGGCGCCGCCCTCGGCGAGGTCCATCCGCACATCGGAGGCGGTGAACCCCTTGGGGCCCATCCAGTTCGCGAACTGCTCAGGAACCGTCCACGCCTGGAACACCAGTTCCCGCGGCGCGTCGAAGACGCGGGTGATGGTCAGCTCCTTCTCACTCATTCGGCTTGCCTTTCTGGAGTTCGGTCAGGTGCTCGTCGAGACGGTCGAAACCGTCGTCCCAGAACCGGCGGTAGCGCTCGACCCAGTCCGAGATGTCGCCGAGTGGCCCCGCCTCGAGGCGGCAGGGCCGCCATTGAGCCGTCTTGCCGCGGCTGATCAGGCCCGCACGCTCCAGGACCTTCAAGTGCTTCGAGATGGCCTGAAGGCTCACGGGGAAGGGCTCCGCCAGCTCGTTCACGGTGGCTTCGCCGCCGGCCAGGCGCGCCAGGATGGCGCGGCGGATGGGGTCCGCCAGCGCGGCGAACGTGGCGCTGAGTTGATCAGTGGTCATCGCTGCTCAATCAGTCGGTTGATTAACCTAGTGGTTGAAGATAGTGGTGTCAGTCGGGATGTCAAGGACGAGTGAGAGCGCCGTCACGCGAGTGGATGGGTTTAAAACAGTCGGAAGTCCAAGTATTTTGGAGGGATGACCAGCGACCTGCACCGGCCCGTGAACCCCGTTCGCTTCGTGACGGCGTCGAGCCTCTTCGACGGGCACGACGCGTCCATCAACATCATGCGGCGCATCCTGCAGTCGCAGGGCGCGGAGGTCGTGCACCTCGGGCACAACCGGTCGGTCGACGAAGTCGCCACGGCGGCCATCGCCGAGGACGTCCAGGGTGTGGCCATCAGCGCCTACCAGGGCGGGCACGTCGAGTACTTCAGCTACCTGGTCGAGCTGCTCCACGAGCGCGGCGCCGGGCATATCAAGGTGTTCGGCGGCGGTGGCGGGGTCATCGTCCGCGAGGAGATCGACCTGCTGCACTCGCGGGGCGTCGCGCGGATCTTCTCGCCGGAGGACGGCTACGAAATGGGCCTCCCTGGCATGATCAACTTGATGATCAAGGCCTGCGACACGGATCTGTCCGCGCAGTCGCCCGGTTCGCTGGACAAACTGCTTTCGGGTGACATCCCGGCGCTGTCCCGGGTCATCACGCAGCTTCAGCGCGAGGCATTGCCGCAGGACGCGCTCGACAAGATCACCGAGGCCGCCAAGTCGCGGACGGTGCCGGTCCTGGGGATCACCGGTACGGGTGGTTCCGGCAAATCGTCGCTCACCGACGAACTGATCCGCCGGTTCCGGCTGGACCAGGAGGACAAGCTTCGCATCGCCGTGCTCGCCGTCGACCCGTCGCGCCGCAAGGGCGGGGGAGCACTGCTCGGCGACCGCATCCGGATGAACTGCCTCGACGGCAGCCCGGTCTACTTCCGTTCGCTGGCCACCCGCACCACCAGCGGCGAGATCCCGACCGGTCTCTCGGAGTCGATCCTCGCCTGCAAGGCCGCCGGTTTCGACCTGGTGATCGTCGAGACGCCGGGTATCGGCCAGGGTGACGCCGGCATCGTCGACTACGTGGACCAGTCGCTGTACGTCATGACGCCGGAGTTCGGCGCGGCGTCGCAGCTGGAGAAGATCGACATGCTCGACTTCGCCGACGCGGTGGCGATCAACAAGTTCGAGCGCCGCGGTGCCGAGGACGCCCGCCGCGACGTCGCGCGCCAGCTCGTCCGCAACCGCGAGGCGTTCAGCTCCTCGCCCGAGGACATGCCGGTCTACGGCACCAGCGCCGCGAAGTTCAACGACGACGGCGTCACCGCGCTCTACCAGCACCTGCGCGACACCCTCGCCGAGCGTGGCCTGACCGTCTCGGCAGGCGTGCTCCCGAAGGTCGAGGGCAAGGTGTCCACCGACGCCAGCACGATCATCCCGGCCAACCGGTCGCGCTATCTCGCCGAGATCTCCGAGACCCTCCGCGGCTATCACACGAAGACCGAACAGCAGGTCGCCGCGCTGCGCAAACGTGAGCACTTCGCCGTCGCCAAGGAGGCGCTGGCCGCCGTCGACGCGAGCACCGACGCGCTCGACGGCCTGCTCGCCGCCGCCGAGTCCGATGTGGACGGTGAAACGACGAATCTGCTGGACCGCTTCCAGGAACTGGCCGAGTCCTACCGTGCCGACGAACTGGTCGTGAAGATCCGCGACAAGGAACTGCACACCCAGCTCTGGCGCGACACGCTGTCCGGCAACCGGATCCCGCGCGTGGCGTTGCCGCGCTACACCGAGTCCGGCGAGCTGCTGTCGTTCCTGCGCCGCGAGCACCTTCCCGGATACTTCCCTTACACCGCGGGCGTTTTCCCGTTCAAACGCGAGGGTGAGGACCCGGCGCGGATGTTCGCGGGCGAGGGCGACCCGTTCCGCACCAACAAGCGGTTCAAGCTCCTCTCCGCGGACTCCGAGGCGAAGCGCCTTTCGACCGCCTTCGACTCCGTGACGCTCTACGGGCACGACCCGCACACCCGTCCCGACATCTACGGCAAGGTCGGCACCTCGGGTGTCTCCATCGCCACCCTCGAGGACATGGAGGTGCTCTACGACGGCTTCGACCTGACTTCGCCGAGCACTTCGGTGTCGATGACGATCAACGGCCCGGCGCCGACGATCCTCGCGTTCTTCCTCAACACCGCGATCGACCAGCGGACGGCGGCGTTCAAGGCCGAGCACGGCCGCGAGCCGTCCGAAGCCGAGGCCGCCGAACTGCGCGAATGGGCGCTGCGCAACGTCCGCGGCACCGTGCAGGCGGACATCCTCAAGGAGGACCAGGGGCAGAACACCTGCATCTTCTCCACCGAGTTCAGCCTGCGCATGATGGCCGACATCCAGGAATGGTTCATCGAGCACGGCGTCCGGAACTTCTACTCGGTGTCGATCTCCGGCTACCACATCGCCGAGGCCGGGGCGAACCCGATCTCGCAGCTGGCGTTCACCCTGTCGAACGGTTTCACCTACGTCGAGAGCTACCTCGCGCGCGGGATGAGCATCGACGACTTCGCGCCGAACCTGTCGTTCTTCTTCTCCAACGGCATGGACGCCGAGTACTCGGTGCTGGGCCGGGTCGCGCGCCGGATCTGGGCGGTCGCGATGCGGGAGCGCTACGGCGCCAACGAGCGCTCGCAGAAGCTCAAGTACCACGTGCAGACCTCCGGCCGGTCGCTGCACGCGCAGGAGATGAGCTTCAACGACATCCGCACCACGCTGCAGGCGCTGTGCGCGCTCTACGACAACGCGAACTCCTTGCACACCAACGCCTTCGACGAGGCGATCACGACGCCGTCGGAGAGCTCGGTCCGGCGCGCGATGGCCATCCAGATGATCATCAACAAGGAATGGGGCCTGTCGAAGAACGAGAACCCGTTGCAGGGCTCGTTCATCATCGACGAGCTGACCGACCTGGTCGAAGAGGCCGTCCTGCTGGAGTTCGACCGCATCTCCGAACGCGGCGGCGTGCTGGGCGCGATGGAGACCGGCTACCAGCGCGGCAAGATCCAGGACGAGTCGATCCTCTACGAACGCCAGAAGCACGACGGCACGCTGCCGATCATCGGCGTCAACACCTTCCGCAACCCGAACGCCGGCGAGGACGACGTCGAGGTCGAACTCGCGCGGGCGACCGAGGACGAGAAGCGGTCGCAGCTGGAGCGGCTCGAGGACTTCCAGCGCCGTCACCACGCCGAGGCGCAGGTCGCGCTCAAGACGCTGCGCGAGGCCGCGACCCGCGGCGGCAACCTGTTCGGAGTGCTGATGGACGCCGCGCGGGTGTGCTCGCTCGGCCAGATCACCGAGGCGTTCTTCGAGGTGGGCGGGCAGTACCGGCGCAACGTGTAGCGGCGGGAATATCGCGGGGCGTGTTCGGGTAGTTGCTGAACATGGAGATCGGAATCGCCACCTTCATCACCGATGAAGGCATCAGGCCGGACGTCCTCGCCGCAGCCGTCGAAGAGCGCGGGTTCAGCTCGCTTCACATCGCGGAGCATTCCCACATCCCGGTCAGCCGGGAATCGCCGTATCCGGGCGGTGGCGAGCTGCCGCGCGTGTACTACCGGACCCTGGACCCGTTCGTCGCGCTGACGGCGGCGGCCGGAGCCACGTCGAACCTGAAACTGGGCACGGGCGTCGCGTTGCTGCAGCAGCGCGACGTCATCCACACGGCGAAAGAGGTCGCTTCGCTCGACCTGGTTTCGCGAGGCCGTTTCGTCTTCGGGGTCGGCGTCGGCTGGAACCGGGAGGAAATGCGCAACCACGGCACCGATCCGCGCACCCGTGGTGTGCTCGTGGACGAGCAACTGGCCGCGCTGAAGGAGATCTGGACCAAGGACGAGGCCGAGTTCCACGGCGAGTTCGTCGACTTCGACCCGATCTTCGCGTGGCCCAAGCCGGTGCAGAAGCCGCATCCGCCGATCTACATCGGTGGTGCGGGGGAGAAGGCGATGCAGCGGATCGCCAAGTACGGCGACGGCTGGCTGCCGCACGCCCACACCCCGCCGGAGGAGCTTCGCCGGGTTCGTCAGTGGCTGGCCGACCAGGGCCGTGGTGACCTCAAGTTCTCCGCCTTCGGTGCCACTCCGGAGGAAGACGCGCTGGGCAGGCTGGTCGACGGTGGCGTCGACGAGGCCACGCTCTTCCTGCCGACAGAGCCCGAAGCGGCGACACTGGAACGACTCGACCAGTACGCGAAGGTCGCCGAGAGCTTTCGAAAGGGGCAGCAGGCGTGACTGAGGTACAAATCGGCTTGGCCGCGGCACTCGAGCAGTTCTCGCCGCGCGAGTCGATCCGGCTGGCGGCGCTGGCCGAACAGCACGGATTCTCCGGCCAGATGGCCGCCGACCACTTCCAGCCGTGGGTCCCTCAACAGGGTGAAGCATCCTTCGTGTGGAGCGTGCTCGCCTCGTTGGCGGAGAACACCACCGGTGACCTCGGGCCGGGCGTGACCTGTCCGTCGTTCCGGTTGCACCCGTCGATGGTCGCGCAGGCCGCGGCGACGCTGGAGGCGACCTATCCTGGCCGGACCTGGCTCGGCATCGGCTCCGGCGAGGCGCTCAACGAGCACATCATCGGCGGCTACTGGCCCGAAGCGCCCGAGCGGGTACGGCGGATGTTCGAGGCGATCGAGGTCATCCGGAAACTGTTCACCGGCAAGGACGTCAAGCACAGCGGCGAGTTCTTCAAGCTGCACACCACCCGGCTGTGGACGCTGCCGGACGAGCCGCCGCCGATCTACATCGCGTCGGCGGGCCCGTACACCTCACGCAAGACCGGTGAGCTCGCGGACGGGCTGATCACGCCGGGCGCGTCGATCGAGAAACTGGCGGGGATCCTCGACAACTTCGGCACCGGCGCGCGCAAGGCCGGCAAGGACCCGGACACGATGCCGAAGCTGCTGCAGGTGCACCTGTCGTGGGCCGAGGACGACGAGACGGCGTGGGCCAACGCGATGGACCAGTGGCCCAACGGCGGCATGAAGTTCCCGAAGGCCGACATCCGCTCGCCGTTCGACTTCGCGCAGATGGCGAAACTGGTGCGGCGTGAGGACTTCGAGGGCCGCATGGTCGTCTCGTCCGATCC
This sequence comes from Amycolatopsis sp. lyj-108, assembly GCF_046549005.1. Taxonomy (NCBI): domain Bacteria; kingdom Bacillati; phylum Actinomycetota; class Actinomycetes; order Pseudonocardiales; family Pseudonocardiaceae; genus Amycolatopsis; species Amycolatopsis sp. lyj-108. Next base: position 346,398 of record NZ_JAJPWQ010000003.1, read on the forward strand.
GGACGTGCACCGCGCGGCGCTGCAGAAGTACGTCGACGCCGGCTTCAACCGGATCTACGTCCACAACGTGGGCCGGAACCAGGACGAGTTCATCGAGACCTTCGGGCGGGACGTGCTGCCGAAGCTGACCGCCTGACGCGCGCTATGAAAGGTCCTTTCCTTGCAAAATTTGCAAGGAAAGGACCTTTCATAGCGCTTGGGGCAGGGTCAGACGTTCTTGTCCAGCAGCAGGTGCACCGACAGCTCCAGCCGGTTCGCGACGTCGGCCGCCGAGGCGCGCCGCGTCACCCACGCGACCAGGTTCGCCATCCAGACGTCGGCGATGACGTGGAAGATGTCGCGATCGGCCTCGGTCGGGTCCTCGATGCCCATGGCCTTGGCGAACATGTTCTCCATCAGCCGTCCGACCTGTTCGACCTCGGCGGCCGCGGTCGTGTCGGCGAACATGAACGCGCGGACCATGGCCTCGGTCAGGTGTGGGTCCCGCTGCATCAGCCGGGTGTTGCGGCCGAGGACGAACATCAGCCGCTCGCTCGGGGTTTCGCCGGGGATGGCCGCGCGGTCGAGTTTCTCCTGCGCGCGTTCGAATTCCCTGGCCAGCCCGGAAACCAGCAGGTGGATCTTCGACGGGAAGTAGCGGTACAGCGTGCCGAGCGCGACGTCCGCCTTCTCGGCGACCGCCCGCATCTGGACCGCGTCGTACCCGCCTTTCGCGGCGAGGGTCAGGGTCGCGTCGATGATGCGGCGCCGCCGGTCGCGTTGCGCCGCGGAGCCCAGTTCCTCGCCGCCAAGCGCGGAGAGACCGTTGCCGCTTCGCGCCTTCGCGCTCGTGGGTGCCTTGGCCTTCCCTGGCATCGCCACGTCCCCCTTCATCGAACGGAACTTGTTCCACTTTCCCCGCGTAGCGTACCTAAGCGGACGAACTGTTCAAGACGTGACCCACTGGGCAAGAAACTGTAACACGTTCTACACTCGCGGGTAGGTCCGAGCAGGAGGTCTCACCCGTGTCGATCGCGCTCACCGAGGAACAGGCGGCGCTGGCCGCGTCGATCCGGGCCTGGGCGGTTTCCGCCCGTCCCGTCGACGCCGTCCGAAAAGGCCGGATCACCGAGCCGCCACCAGGACTGGCGGAACTCGGCCTGTTCGGCGTGGCGATTCCCGAAGACGTCGGCGGCGCCGGCGGTACGGTCGCCGATCTGAGCGCCGGGCTCGCCGAGGCCGCCGAAGCACTCGTGCCAGGGCCTGTCCTCGGGACGGCGTTGGGCGGCGCGCTGCTCGCGACGGTTTCCCAAGCCGCCAAGGAGATCCTGCCCGGTCTCGCGGACGGGACCGAACGGGTGGCGGTCGTGCTGGGCCGGGGTTTCCGCATCTCGGGCTCGGTCGTCGACGGCGAGTCGGGACCGGCTCTCGACGTTCACCCGTCGGCATGGACGCTGGTCTCCGACGGCGACGTCTCCGCGCTCATTCCACCCGGGACGTCCGGAATGGACATCGAGCACTGCGAGCCCTTCGACGTGTCCCGGCCCGTCGGCCGTATCCGATGCGCGAAGGTCCGGCCCGAAGCGGTTTTCGAGGCTCTGCCGGTGGATTCCTATGCCGCCACTCTCGGTGCCGCCGAGGCCGCGGGGATCGCCCGATGGTGCCTTCGGACCGCCGTCGAGTACGCGAAGGTGCGAGAGCAGTTCGGCCGTCCCATCGGGTCGTTCCAGGCGATCAAGCATCTGTGTGCGGAAATGCTGTGCCGGGCCGAAGCCACCGACGCGCTCGCGTGGGACGCGGCGAGGGCGGCCGAAGACCCGGCGCAGCACGCCCTCGCGGCCGCCACGGCGGCGGCCTACGCGCTCGACGCGGCCGTGGCCAACGCGAAGGACTGCATCCAGGTCCTCGGCGGCATCGGCTTCACCTGGGAGCATGACGCGCACTTCTACCTGCGGCGCGCCGTGGCGCTGCGGCAATGGCTGGGCGGTTCCGCCCGCTGGCGACGTCGTGCCGCCGGACTCGCGCTGCGCGGCGACCGCCGGACGTTGAGTGTCGACGTCGGCGAAGACGCCGGACTCCGTGATCTGGTAAGCGAAATCGCCGCTTTACCCGAGCAGGCAAGGCGCGTCGCGCTGGCCGATTCGGGACTGCTGGCCCCGCATTGGCCCGCGCCGTACGGCAGGGGCGCGACCGCCGCCGAGCAACTGCGGATCGACGCCGCCCTCGCCGGCGCGGGCATCCGCCGTCCCGATCTGGTCATCGGCGCCTGGGCGGTCCCGACACTGCTGGAACACGGCTCCGAGGAACAGCGCGAACGGTTCGCCGCGCCCACTTTGCGCGGCGAGATCACCTGGTGTCAGCTGTTCAGCGAGCCCGAGGCCGGCTCGGATCTCGCGTCGCTTCGCACGACGGCCCGGCGCGTCGACGGCGGCTGGCTGCTCAACGGCCAGAAGGTGTGGACCTCGCTCGCCCGCGAAGCCGACTGGGCGATCTGCCTGGCGCGAACCGACCCGGAAGCCCCGAAACACAAGGGGATCACCTACTTCCTCGTCGACATGACCGCGGGCGGGATCAGCACGCGTCCGCTGCGCGAGATCACCGGCGACGCCGTCTTCAACGAGGTGTTCCTCGACGACGTCTTCGTCCCGGACGACTTGGTGGTCGGGGAGGTCGACGGCGGCTGGCGGCTCGCGCGGACGACGCTGGCGAACGAGCGGGTGGCCCTCGGGAGCGGATCCGCGGTGGGGGAAGGTGTCGAAAATCTGCTCGCCACGCTGGGCGACGACGCCGATCGGGAGCGGCTCGGTGCGCTGATCGCCGACGGCAGCGCGTGTTCGGTCCTGGACTTGCGGGCCACGCTGCGGCGGCTCGACGGCCAGGATCCGGGCGCCGGGTCGAGTGTGCGCAAACTGCTGGGGGTGCGGCATCGGCAGGCGGTGGCGGAGTTCGCGCTGGAGGCTTTGGCGGAGAACGCGCTCGTCGCCGGTGACCCCGCGCAGCACGAGTTCCTGCTGACGCGATGCCTCAGTATCGCGGGCGGTACGACGCAGGTGCTGCTGTCGCTGACGGCCGAGCGGTTGCTGGGGCTGCCTCGGTCCTGAAAGTTCCGGTCACGGCACTTTGTCGTGCTATGAAAGGTCCTTTCCTTGCAAAATTGGCAAGGAAAGGACCTTTCATAGCACCACCGCAAGCAGGCTGTCGGTCCCGTGCTCTAACGTGCGGGTCGTGGAGTTCGGCACAGGAACCCAAGCCACCTTCGTCCCCTCGGATCCCCCACGGGACGGCGTGCTGGCGCTCTGGGGAGACGGCGTAGCGGGTGACACCGCGATCGAACTCGTGCTGCCGGTGGGGAAGGTCTTCCGGCGCACGAAGGTCGACGCGGCACTCGTCCCGTTGTCGCGGGCGATTCCGCGGCTGCTGACCGCCGAGGGTGACCTGAGCCCGGCCATCGCCGCGTGGTCGGCCGTCGCCGAAGCCGGCGTGAACCTCATCGCCCGCGGGAGGTTGCTGCCCGCGGCCTCACCCGGCGGGGTGGATTCGTGGCGGGTCGGCCCGCTCGACATCGCCGACGAGGAGATGTTGCGCGGGCTCGCCGCCGCGCTGCCTCCCGAGGCGCACGCGCTGCCGTTGTCCGGGCTGAAACGGATCCGGCTGCATTCGCCGGAGTCGTTGATCCGCGCGTTCTGGGACGCCACGGCGGATGTGCTGGTCCGCACGCCCGCCGCGAGTGTCGCGGCGGGTGGGCCCGCGTTCGCTTCGGCCGAGCCGACGCTGGTCGGTCCGGACGGTGCCGCGTGGCTCGCGGAGCTGAGCGCCCGGCAGGCGCAGGGCGCGCATCTCGTCCTGCGCATGGAGGTGAACGAGCCCGAGAGCCCCGAAGACGAGCCCACATTCGCCGCGGTCCTCGCCGTGCGGAGCGCCGCCGATCCGAGCCTGATCGTCGAGGCGGCGACGCTCTGGGACGCACCCGAAGCGGTGCTGGAACGGATGGGTGAGCAGGTCGAGACCCAGTTGCTGCTCGGGCTCCGCCGGGGCGCCAGGGCATGGGCGCCGCTCGGCCGCGTGCTCCAGTCCGCCGCGCCGACCGGGCTGGTGCTGGAGTACGACGAGGTCGTCGACCTGCTGACCCACGGGGACGCGGCGCTGGGCGGCGCCGGCATCGAGGTGCAGTGGCCGAAGGACCTCTTCGCGGGCGAGCTCAAGGCGAAGGCGAGCGCGACCCAGGTCCCGGGCAGTGTCACCGGGCCCGAGTTCACGCTCAAGAGCCTCCTTCAGTTCCGCTGGCGGCTGAGCCTCGGCGACGAGGACCTCACCGACGCCGAGGTCACCGCGCTCGCGGAGGCGAAACGGCCCTTGGTGCGGCTGCGGGGCAAATGGGTCAAGGTCGACGCTCGGCTGATCGAGAAGGTGCGTGCCCATCGCGCGAAGAAGCTGTCCGGGGCCGAGGCGCTGGCCGCGGCGCTCACCGGCGAACTGGAACTGGACGGCGAAAAGGTCGAGTTCACCGCCCCGTCGGCGCTCACCGGGCTGCTCCAGCGAATCCGTGACAGCGCCGCGGAACCGATCGAGCAACCCGCGGACCTGAAGGCCACCTTGCGGCCGTATCAGAGGGCAGGCCTGGCGTGGCTGTCGACGATGACCGGGCTCGGTCTCGGCGCCTGCCTGGCCGACGACATGGGGTTGGGCAAGACGATCCAGCTCATCTCCCTGCATCTGCACCGCCGCCCGCGCGGGGAAGGCCCCACGCTCGTCCTGTGCCCGACGTCGTTGCTCGGCAACTGGGAACGCGAGTTCGCCCGGTTCGCGCCGCACATCCCGGTGCGCCGGTTCCACGGCGGCGGACGGCATCTCGACGAGGTCGCGCCGGACGAGGTCGTGCTCGCCACGTACGGCGTTCTCCGCCGGGATCGCGAGACACTGTCCGAAGTGGACTGGGGGATGATCGCGGCCGACGAGGCGCAACACGTCAAGAACCCGCTTTCGGTCACCGCCAAGGAGTTGCGGAAGATCCCGGCCGCCGCGAAGGTCGCGCTGACCGGCACGCCGATGGAGAACCGGCTCACCGAGCTGTGGTCCATCATGGACTGGACGACACCGGGTCTGCTCGGCTCGCTCGACGGGTTCCGCCGCAAGGTCGCCCGCCCGATCGAACGCGACCGTGACGTCGCCGCCACCGAGCGGCTCGCCACGACCGTGCGGCCGTTCCTGTTGCGCCGCAAGAAGACCGACCCGGACATCGCGCCCGAACTGCCGCGCAAGACCGAGACCGACCGGTTCGTCCCGCTCACCGCCGAGCAGACGACGCTGTACGAGGCCGTGGTCCGGGAGAACCTCGCGATGATCCGCGAGCTGGACGGGGTGGCCCGGCGCGGGCAGGTGCTCAAACTGCTCACCGAGCTCAAGCAGATCTGCAACCACCCGGCGCAGTACCTCAAGGAACCCGGGGTGCTGCACGGCCGGTCCGGCAAGCTCGCCGCGTTCGAGGAGCTGCTCGACGTCATCCTCGACGAGGGCGACAGCGTGCTCGTGTTCAGCCAGTACGTCCAGTTGTGCCGTCTGCTGGAGAAACGCCTTGCCGAACGCGGGCTGCCGACGATGCTGCTGTCCGGGTCGAGCACGCCCAAGGTCCGGGAGGACATGGTCGCCCGGTTCCAGGCGGGCGAGGTGCCGGTGTTCCTGTTGTCGCTCAAGGCGGGCGGGGTCGGGCTCAACCTGACCAAGGCGACCCACGTGATCCACTACGACCGCTGGTGGAATCCGGCGGTCGAGGACCAGGCCACCGACCGCGCGTACCGGATCGGGCAGGACAGGCCGGTCCAGGTGCACCGGCTGATCGCCGAGGGCACGCTCGAGGAGCGCATCGCCACGGTGCTGGAGACCAAACGCGGGCTGGCCGACGCGGTCATCGGCGCGGGCGAGAACTGGATCACCGAACTGTCCGACGACGAACTCGCCGACCTCGTCCGCCTCGGGGAGACGTGATGCCCAGCGCGACAGGGCGGAAGCGGCGCACCTTCGGCAACACGTGGTGGGGCAAGGCTTGGGTCGAGGCCCTGGAGGAGCGCGCCAAGCTCGATCCGAACAGGCTGCCGCGCGGGCGCACGTACGCGCGCAAAGGCACGGTCAGCGAACTCGCGGTCGGCGCGGGCGAGGTGACCGCGTGGGTACAGGGCAGCCGGGCGGTGCCGTACCGGGTGACCATCCGCATGCGGGCGTTCACCGAGGCGCAGTGGGAGAGCCTGCTCCGCATGGTCGGTTCCCGACTCGGGCACGTCGCGGCCCTCCTCGACGGCGAACTGCCCGGCGAGCTGGCCGAGGACGCGCGGGCCGCCGGCGCGGATCTGCTCCCCGGCCCCGGCGATCTGCGGCCGAAATGTTCCTGTCCCGACAGCGCGAACCCGTGCAAACATGTCGCCGCGGTGTACTACCTGGTCGCGGACGAGGTCGACACCGATCCGTTCGCGCTGTTCCTGCTCAGAGGCAGGCCGAGGGAGGCCGTGCTCGCGGAACTGCGGTCCCGCCGTACTCCCGCGAGCGAGCCGGGTAAACGGGTGCGTGCCCCCGCCGCACCCGGGGTGGATCCGAAACGTGCCTACACCCGGCGGATCGCCGCGCTCCCGCCGCGACCGGCCGTTCCAGGCACGGTCGGACCGCCCGCGGTCCTCGACCTCGATCCGCCGCACCGCACGGGCTGGAGCGGCGACATGTTCGTCGAACTGGCCGCTGATGCCGCCGCGCGGGCCTGGGAACTGCTGGTGATGGGGCCCGAACGCGAAGTGGAGCTGACGTTCGAGGAGGACCTCGCCCGGCGCGCGGCGGCCGGCGATCCGCAGGTGATCGCCGAACTCGCCGAGGCCGCGGGAGTCCCGGTGCGGGATCTGGCCGTCTGGGCGCAGGCCTGGCGCGAGGCGGGCCGGGGCGGGATGGCGGTGGTGCGGGAGCCCTGGCGGCCGGGGCAGGCGCCGCTCGCGCAGGCCACAGCGGATCTCGCCGAATCGGGGTTGCCGGGAACGCCGAAGACCTGGCGGAACCGGATCACCCAGGGAGACCTGCAACTGCGCTACGGCCGTGACGAACGGTGGTACCGCTTCGTGCGCGACGGCGAGGGCTGGCGGGTCGACGGCCCGCCGTCCACACGGCCGACGGATGTGATCTACCCGCCCTGACCACGAGCAACCTGGGCAGACTGGGCCGGGGGTGGTCGTGAGTGGCGATTCCTCTTAGGTACCTGCGGCGCTTCTTGCGTGATGCCAGTACATGAAGGACCCCTTCCTGTACCTAGGCGCAAGGAAGGGGTCCTTCATGTACTGGGGGCCTTCACGCGCTGTCGCTGTAGTGCCGAGGCTCAAGGTGGCGTTCCTGCCCGCCCGTCTGCCTCGGCTCGGGGCTAGGCTCAGCCCGGCATGCCGTGAAGGGCCCCTTCCCTACTCTCAGGGTAGGGAAGGAGTCCCTCACGGACCCGCGATCCCGACCCGCCCGCCGTAGGCACCTAGAACACGACCACCCCGACCGACGCTTTCCGGCGCCTTGGTCGCTTGAAGTACGTGAAGGGGTCCTTCCTTGCGTCTAACGCAGTGAAGGGGCCCCTCGCCCGCCATCGTGGTGACCGGTGGGGCTACGGGCCGCGATCCCGCGATCAGCTGGACCGGCGCCGCCAGGTGCGGTAGCTCCACTCCAGGAACCGCTCCACCCCGCGGACCACGTGCGCGCTGCGGATCGAGGGGAAGACGTCGAAGGCGTGCTGCGCGCCGGAGATCTCCGCGTACGCGACTTCACGCTGGGACTTCTCCCGGAGACGCCGCACGAATTCGCGGGCTTCGCCGACCGGCACCAGCGAGTCGTGGACGCCGTGGATGACGAAGAACGGCGGCGCGTCCTCGGTGATGCGGTCCAGTGGTGACGCCGCGATGTAGTCGTCGATGAAGTTCACCGGGTCCCGGTCCGTCTCGAAGACGTGCCGGGCGATCAGCGTCTTGAGCCGGGTCTGGCTGGAGCGCCGCCCGCTGGTCGCGGCGAAGTCGTACACGCCGTAGTGCGGGGCGCACGCCTGGATGCTCGTGTCGGCCTCGGTGAAGCCGGGCTGCAACGCCGGATCGTTCGCGGTCAGTGCCAGCAGCGCGGCGAGATGCCCGCCCGCGGAACCGCCGGTGACGGCGACGAACGACGGGTCGCCGCCGTAGGACTCGGCGTTGTCCCGGATCCAGGCCAGCGCGCGTTTCGCCGCGACGATGTGCGCGGGCCAGCGGGCGGCGGGGGAGAGCGGGTAGTTGATCGCGATGCAGATCCAGCCGCGTTTGGCCATGTGCAGCATCAACGGCAGGCCCTGCTGGTCCTTGTTGCCGATCACCCACGCGCCGCCGTGCACCTGCAGCAGGATCGGCGCGCCGGTGACCGGTTCGCGTGGGGCGTAGACGTCGAGCAGGAACCGTTTCCCGCCGGGCGCGTAGGCGACGTTGCGGGTCCGCCGGACGTCCGGGTCGCGCATCCGGAACGGCATGGCCAGCTGGCCCCACGGTGTCGCGAGGTCGGTCGGGCTCGGCGGATGCTCGAGTTCGTCGGCGTAGGCCTTGCCGATGCCTTCGGTCAGCGCCGTCTCGATCTCGCCTCGGGCCCGCTGCGACTGCGCGATCAGCGTGCCGAGCCCGGCCGCCGACGCTGCCGCGAGCGCGAGTCCGGTCTTGCTCGAACCGCCCCGGTGCCGGGCGACATGCGCCGCCGCGTCGGCCGCGGTGAGCGCGAGCAGATGCGGGGCGAGCTCCCCCGTGAGCCAGCCCGCGAAGAACGCCGGGACCGCCGTCCTGGCGCCTCTCGGCGGCTTCAGCGCGTTCGCGGTGAGCGCGAGCTGGAGTGCCTGGCGGACGACGAAACTCGGCTGCATGGGCACCGATCCTACCGCCGGGTGACAGCCTAGAACCGGTTGCAAAGTTCACTTAAGGTGATTCTCATGCGGAGATTGAGTGGTCTGGACGCGAGTTTCCTCTACCTGGAGACACCGGCCCAGGTGCTGCACGTGTGCGGACTGCTCACCTTGGACGGTTCGACCATGCCCGGTGGCTACGATTTCGAACGCTTCAAGGAGAAACTGGCCGAACGGGTCGACCTGATCCCGGCGTTCCGGCGCAAATTGCACAATCCACTCTGGAATCTGACGCATCCGGTCTGGGTCGAGGACGAGGACTTCGACCTCGAAGCCCACGTTCACCGGATCGGCGTACCCGCCCCCGGCGACCGGCGGGAGCTCGCCGAACTCTGTGCCCACATCGCGGGACAACGGCTCGACCGCGCGCAGCCGCTCTGGCAGTTGTACGTCATCGAAGGCCTGGCTGACGGCGGGATCGCGGTCTTGCTGAAGATGCACCACGCCAGTGTCGACGGGGTCGGCGGCGCCAGTCTGATCACTTCTCTCGCCGGCCTCGAAGCGGACGCCCCGCCGCCGGAGGTCGCGCACGACGAACGCCGCAACGGGGACGTTCCCGGCAGGCGCACGCTGCTCGGCGCCGGGCTGACGTCGTTCGTGAAACGGCCCGCCGAGCTGGTGAAACTGCTTCCCGACCTGCTTGGGCTCGTCCCGAGCTGGCTGGGTAAAGCGTTGCAGGGCAAGGGAATGCCGGTACCGTTCACGGCGCCGCGTACGTCGTTCAACGGGACGATCACCGCGCACCGCAGCGTCGCCTACGCCTCTCTCGACCTCGACGAGGTCAAACGGGTCAAGAACGCCTTCGGGGTGACCGTCAACGACGTCGTCCTCGCCGTGGTTTCCGGCGCGCTGCGGCGGTTCCTGCGAGACCGGGGCGAACTGCCGGAAGATCCGCTGGTGGCGACCGTGCCGGTCTCCGTGCACGCCCGCACCGAACGCGAACACGGCACCAACAAGGTCTCGGCGTTCTTCGCGTCGCTGCCCACCCACCTGGAGGATCCCGCCGCGAGGGTGTTCATGCTCGCGGAGTCGAACCGGCACTCCAAGGACCATCACCACGACATCGACGCCGACATGCTCCAGGACTGGGCGCAGTTCTCGGCGGCGACGATGTTCGGCCTCGCGGTGCGCGCGTATTCCGCACTGCGCCTGGCCGAACGGCATCCGGTGGTGCACAACCTGGTGGTCTCCAACGTGCCCGGCCCGCCGATGCCGCTGTACCTGCTGGGCTGCCGGATCACCGGGCTCTACCCGCTCGGCCCGGTGTTCCACGGCGCCGGGCTCAACGTCACCGTGCTGTCCAACGCGGGCCGGGTCGACGTCGGCCTGCTCGGCGCGCGCGAACTCACCGGTGACCTGTGGCCGCTCGCCGACCACTTCCCCGACGCTCTCGCGGAGCTGCTGAAAGCCATCTCCTAGATCCGCACCCCTTGCCGTCACGGCTCCTTCCGGTTAAGACTAGAACAGGTTTCAATATTGTGCCCGTTCGCCCCGGTGAGGAGCCAGTGTGGACTTCCAGTTCGACGAGACGCAGACCGAGGTCACCGCGTTGGCCGCGCGCGTGCTCGGCAAGGAGCGTGAGCCCGCCGACACATGGCGCGCGCTCGCCGACGCCGGTCTGCTCGCGCTGGCGCTGCCTGCCGAACTCGGCGGTGACGGACTCGGCGTCGCCGAAGTCGCCTTGGTGCTGACCGAACTCGGCCGGGTCGCCTCGCCGACGCCCGCGCTGGCGTCGCTGGCGTTCGGCGTCCTGCCGGTCACGGCGCTCGGCGGCCCGGACCAGCGCGCGTCGCTGCTCCCGCCGGTCGCCGCGGGCGAAGCCGTGCTCACCGCCGCGTTGAACGAACCTTCCGCGCCGTTCACCACCCGGCCCGCGACCGTCGCGGAATCGGCGGGGGACTGGCGGCTGAGCGGGGTCAAGGTCGGCGTGCCGTTCGGCGCGGAGGCGACTCGGATCCTGACGCCCGCCTCGCTGCCCGGCGGCACCGGCGTCTTCCTCGTCGATCCGCAGGCGGACGGCGTGACTTTGACCCCGACGAGAACCTCCTCCGGCACGCCGGACTACACGATGACGCTGGACGCCGTGACCGTCACCGACGCCGATCTCCTCAATGGGCCCGGGCCCGGCGAGTCGATCGCGACCCTGCACCGGTTCGCGCTCGCGGGCGCCGTGGCGTTCGGCGACGGGTTGCTCGCCGGCGCGCTGGCGCTGACCACGAAGCACATCGGCGAACGCGAACAGTTCGGGCGCCCGCTGGCGGCGTTCCAGGCGGTGGCGCAACAGATCGCGGACGTCTACGTCGCGTCGAGGACGGTCCAGCTGGCCGCGCGGTCGGCGGTCTGGCGGCTCGCGGCGGGCCTCGACGCCGAGGCGGAACTCGACATCGCGGCGTACTGGCTGGCGACGGAGGCGCCCGAGGCGCTGGCCGTCTGCCACCACCTGCACGGCGGGATCGGCGTGGACGAAACGTATCCGCTGCACCGGTTCTCGTCGGCGGTCAAGGATCTGGGACGAACGCTCGGCGGCGCCGCACATCGGCTGGCCGGACTGGGCGAACTGGTGGCGGGGTGAACCGATGCTGATCGAACTGACTTCGGCGCAACACCAATTGCGCTCCGAGCTGCGAAAGTACTTCGCCGGACTGGTGAGTGCCGACGAACGGCGCGCGATGCTGCGGGAGCGGCACGGACCGGTGTACCGCGAGATCGTCCGGCGGATGGGCCGTGACGGCTGGCTCGGCGTCGGCTGGCCGGAACAGTACGGCGGCCGGGGTTTCGGCGAGATCGAGCAGCACATCTTCGTCGATGAAGCCTCCCGGGCCGACGTCCAGCTGCCATCGGTGACCCTGCAGACCGTCGGGCCGACGTTGCAGGCGTTCGGCACCGAGGCGCAGAAGTCCTTGTTCCTGCCCAAGATCCTCGCGGGCGAGGTGCATTTCGCCATCGGCTACACCGAACCCGACGCGGGAACGGACCTCGCGGCGCTACGCACGACGGCGGTGCGCGAAGGTGACGAGTACGTCGTCAACGGCCAGAAGATCTTCACCACCGGTGGGCACGACGCCGACTACATCTGGCTGGCCGTGCGCACCGCACCGGACGCGCCGAAGCACAAGGGCATCTCGATCCTCATCGCGAGCACCCGCGATCCGGGCTATTCGTGGACGCCGATCATCACCTGCGACGGAGCGCACCACGTGAACGCCACCTACTACTCGGACGTCCGGGTGCCGGCGGACATGCTGGTGGGCAAGGAGAACGAGGGCTGGCGGCTGATCACCACGCAGCTGAACCACGAACGCGTCATGCTCGGCCCCGCCGGGCGGATCGGCGGGCTCCACGACCGCGTCCGCGAGTGGGCGGCGGCCCGGAAGGCCCCGGACGGCACGCCGTTGCTCCAGCTGCCCGATGTCCGGGCAGTCCTCGCGGAAACCCTGGCGACCGCCCGGATCAACGAACTGCTGAACTGGCAGGTCGCGGCGTCGTCGGCGACCGGACCGGTGGCGGTTGCCGACGCGTCGGCCACCAAGATCGTCGGCTCCGAACGCATCCAGCGGCTGACCAGGAGACTGGAGGAGATCGTGGCGCGACACGGCGATCAGGCCGACGCCGAAACCGCGGAACTGGCGCAGTGGCTGGACGTGGTGGCCAAACGCAATCTGGTGCTGACCTTCGGCGGCGGTGTCAGCGAGATCCAGCGCGAGCTGATCGCCACCGCCGGACTCGGCCTGCCGAGGGTGCCGCGATGAACATCCAGGAAGCCGCCGAACGTATCGCCGCGCGGGGGGAATCCGCGCCGAGGGCCGCCCGTGACGCGGTCAACCAGGCGATGGTGAACAACTGGGTCGAAGCCATCGGCGACCGCAATCCGGTGTACGTCGACGAGGAGTTCGCCTCCCGGAGTGTCCACAAGGGACTTGTCGCCCCGCCCGCGATGGCGCAGGTGTGGACGATGGGCGGGCTGCACTGGACGAGGGCGTCGGACGATCCGCTCGGCGCGATGATGGAGGTGCTCGACGAAGCCGGGTTCACCTCGGTCGTCGCGACCAACTCCGAGCAGAACTACTTCCGCTACCTCCGGCACGGTGAACGCGTCGAAGCGACCGCGGAACTCGAGAGCGTCGTCGGGCCGAAACGCACCGCGCTCGGCGAAGGCTGGTTCGTGACGACGAAGACCACCTGGTACGTCGGCGACGAGGCCGTCGCGGACATGGTGTTCCGGGTGCTGAAGTTCCGTCCGCCCGGCGCCGAGCCCGCCAAGGCGGCTGCCCCGGTGCTGCGACCGGTGATCAGCAAGGACACCGAGTTCTTCTGGGACGGCCTTCGTGAAGGGGAGCTGCGGATCCAGCGGTGGGGCGAGACCCTGCGGCATCCGCCCGGCCCGATGCCGCCGGACGGTGATCTCGACGTCAAGCCGGACTACGTCGTCGCGTGCGGCCGCGGAACGGTCTACAGCTACGTGGTGCACCACCATCCGAAGGTCCCCGGCAAGCAGCTGCCGTTCGTGGTCGCGCTCGTCGAGCTGGAGGAGGGCGTCCGGGTGATGGGCGAGCTGCTCGACGCCGATCCCGAGTCCGTCCACATCGGACTCCCGGTGGAAGCGGCCTTCGTGAAGATCGACGAGGAACTGACGTTGCCCGCTTGGAGGGTCGCGCGATGAAGGACTGTTCGGTCGGCACCGAGTTGCCGCCGCTGAAGATCGAGGCCACCCCGACCTTCGTGGTGAGCACCGCGCTGGCGACACGGGATTTCCAGGACGTCCACCACGACCGCGACGCCGCCGAGCGGCGCGGATCGAAGGACATCTTCCTTAACATCCTCACCGACACCGGTCTGGTGCAACGTTTCGTGACCGACTGGGCGGGTCCGGAGGCGTTCGTGCGGTCGATCAAGATCCGGCTCGGCGTGCCCTGTTACGCCTACGACACCCTGACCTTTACCGGCAGGGTCACGGAACGGGACGGTGACGACGTCGTGGTCGCGGTGTCCGGTGTGGACAGTCTCGGCGAACACGTGGTGGGCACCGTGGCGCTCACGTTGGGAGGCGAGTGATGACCCTGTCCGGACGGGCGGCCATCGCCGGGATCGGCGCCACCGAGTTCTCCAAGGACTCGGGTCGCAGCGAGCTGCGGCTGGCGGCCGAAGCGGTTTCGAGTGCGTTGAAGGACGCCGGGCTCGCGCCGTCCGATGTGGACGGTCTGGTGTCGTTCACGATGGACGGCAACAGCGAGATCGCCGTGGCGCGGGAGCTCGGCATCCCCGAACTCAAGTTCTTCAGCCGGATCCACTACGGCGGCGGGGCGGCGGCCGCGACCGTGCAGCAGGCCGCGATGGCCGTCGCGACCGGAGTCGCGGACGTCGTCGTCGCGTACCGGGCCTTCAACGAACGGTCCGGGATGCGGTTCGGGCAGGTGTCCTCGGCGGCGGCCGGCCAGGTGAACTCCTCCGGTGTCGACAACGCGTTCCACTACCCGATGGGCATCGCGACCCCGGCCGCGACCGTCGCCATGCTCGCCCGGCGCTACATGCACGAGTACGGCGCGACCAGCGAGGACTTCGGCCGGGTGGCCGTCATCGACCGCGCCCGCGCGGCGACGAACCCCAAGGCCTGGTTCTACGGCAAGCCGATCACGCTCGAAGACCATCAGGCGTCCCGTTGGGTCGCCGAACCCTTGCACCTGCTGGACTGCTGCCAGGAGAGCGACGGCGGCGTCGCGCTCGTGGTCACCAGCGCCGAACGGGCGCGCGACCTGCCGCACCGGCCAGCCGTGATCGCGGCCGCCGCGCAGGGCAGCGGGCCGGACCAGTACGTGATGACCAGCTACTACCGCGACGATCTCCCGGCGCTGCCCGAAATGGGTGTCGTGGGACGGCAGCTGTGGGCGCAGTCCGGGCTGGGGCCCGGCGACATGGACCTCGCCGTGCTGTACGACCACTTCACCCCTTATGTCCTGATGCAGCTGGAAGAACTCGGCTTCTGCGGGAAGGGGGAAGCCAAGGACTTCATCGGCGGCGGCACCCTGGAGCTGGACGGGAAACTCCCGCTCAACCCGCATGGCGGACAGCTCGGGGAGGCCTACATCCACGGGATGAACGGGATCGCCGAAGGGGTCCGGCAGCTGCGGGGCGACGCCGTCAACCAGGTCGACGGGGCCGCACGCGTGCTGGTGACCGCCGGCACCGGCGTACCTACGAGCGGATTGGTCTTGACCACGGGCTGAGATCACCTCAATGTCCGATGGTGTACTAGAGCGGTACCTGCGACGGTGAAAGGGACCACCGCCCGGGAGGTGCCATGTCCGGAATCGTCGCTTGGACACTCACCGCGGTGTTCGCCGCGCTGGTCCTGCCATGCGTGCTGAGACTCGTCCGGCTGGACTACGGCACGCAGGGCGCGGCGATCCGCAACGGTGACCTGGCCGAACTGCTGCTCGTCGTCGCCATGGTCGCGATGCTGTCCCCGGTCGGCGGCCCGATCCCCGCGGCGGGCTGGCAGGCGGTCCTGGCGCTGACCGCGGGGTGGTTCGCCGTCGCGTGGTGGAAGGGACGGCGATCCGGGCACACCGCGTGCGGGCATCACGCCGTCTCCGCCACCGCGATGCTGTTCATGGTGACGTTCATGCCGCACAGCGACGTCACCCACGGCCCGTGGCTGGTGATGTCCGGCCCCGGCGGCGCTTCCGCGCTGTGGCTTTCCCTGGTCTTCGGTGTCGTGGCCGCGTACTTCGCCGCGGACGCGGTGCTTGCCGGCGTGTTGGCGGCGCGGGGCGACGGCGACTCCGCGCAGACGTCACGGCGGGTGTGCCGGGTCGTCATGGGGCTGGGGATGGGTTACATGCTGTTGGGCGCCGCCGTCTGACCCCGCAACCAGTCACCTGCTTGCGCGGTCAGCGAGCGCAAGTAGGTGACTAATTGCCGAGGACGCGGCACACGACCCCCGCCTCGGCGGTGCCCGCGTCCGGCAGGCCGTCGGCAGGGTTGCCCGCGGCCCACTTCGCGGCGTCGGCGATGTCCTTGTTGAGCGCGACGATCAGCGCCTCGGACGACGGGTACGCCTCCTGCTCGCGCAGGTGGTGGCCCAGCCACACGGTCAGCACCTCGCCGTAGAGGTCGCCGCTGAACTCCAGCAGATGTGCTTCGACGAGCCGGTAGCCGTCCGCGCCGTAGTAGGTCGGCCGCCTGCCGACCGAGACCGCGGCCGCGATCCGGGTGCCGTCGGCGCGTTCGGCCCAGCCCGCCCACACTCCGTCGCCGACTTGGCCGTCTTGGTCGCGCAGCGCGATGTTGGCGGTCGGGAAGCCCAGTTCCCGGCCGCGCTGATCGCCCTTCTCCACCTGGCCACGGACCACGAAGTACTCCGCCGTCATGCCGCTCCCCGTCGCAGTCGTCACGAGAGCCATGAATACCACGCCCCGCACCCGGGGTCGACCGCCGTCCACGCCACGAGAGTGTCCACTGTGTACTCGGTCACGCCGTGACGAGCCGATATCCCAGGTCCAGTTCCGTCCGGCCGAGCAGGCCGACGTGGTGCCGATGCCAATGTCCGTCGGCCAGATCGGCACGCAGGCGCTCGACCGCCGTCGCGACGACGTTCTGGTCCAGCAGCGCCACCCCGGACATCCCCGCGCGCACGCGTTCGGACAGGTACGCCTCCGGCCTGCGCCAATACGCGCCGAGGAACCCGTCGACGCAGTCCGAGGGCACCGGCAGCGGGGCCACCGTGGGGGTCACACCCGCCGCGCCCAGCTCCTCGACGACCCGGTCCAGACAGGCGAGCCTGCTCTCGTGTTCGGCGATCTCCGGCAGGTAGTCCCGGACCAGCCAGAACCGCGCGAACACCGCCTGATCCCAGGTCACGATCACCTGGCGGCGGGACACACGCCGCAACTCGGCCAGCCCGGCGGTCACATCCGTCCAGTGGTGCACGGTGAGCACCGCGAGGGCCGCGTCGAAGGCGCCGTCGGGGAACGGCAGCTCTTCCGCGCACGCCTGGACGGCGGGGGCCGCGGCGGCCGGACGCTGCGCGATCATCCGCCGTGACGGCTCGACGGCCAGCACGTCACGGTCTTCCGGCTCGTAGGAACCGGCTCCGGCCCCGACGTTGACCACCGAGCGCGCGTCACCGAGGGCGGCGGTGACGGCGGCGGCGATACGGGGATCCGGGCGTCTTGATCGCGCGTAGTCCCGGCCGAGTTCGGCATACGGGTCCGAGATCAAGGGGCGCACTTGGCCGAGTCTAGCCAGAGCGGCTACCTGCGGGAACGATGATTCAGTCTGTCGTGGTCAAGAAAGTGTCGGAAAGGACGGGTGCCTCGTCCCGATCCGGTGCCGTGGTGGTGATCAGCAGCCCGGCGGGCTCGCGCCAGACGCGGGTCCGTAGCGGTTCGCCGGGGAAGACGACGCCGGCGAACTTGGCCGAGAACGACGCGACGCGGGAGGCGTCGCCGTCGAGGAACTCGTCGGTGACGGCCTTCGCGATGACGCCGTAGGTGCACAGGCCGTGCAGGATCGGCTTGTCGAACCCGGCGGCCGCGGCGAACGCGGGGTCGGCGTGCAGGGGGTTACGGTCGCCGCAGAGCCGGTAGAGCAGCGCCTGCTGCGGCAACGTCGGCGTCTCGATGACCGCGTCCGGTTCGCGCGACGGGAGTTCGACGCGGTCGGACGGGCCGCGTTCGCCGCCGAAACCGCCTTCGCCACGGGCGAAGATGCTCGACCGCAGTGTCCACAGTGGAGTGCCGTCCGAGTCGGTGGCGACCGTTTCGTTCACGATCACGGCCGCCTTGCCCTTGTCGAAGACGTCCACGATCCGCGTGCGCGCCACCGCCTTGCCCGACGTCGGGATCGGCCGGTGCGCGATCACTTCCTGCTTGCCGTGCAACACCTTCCCGAGGTCGACCTCGACACCGGGGAACGAGACCGCCGGCGGTTCGAACACGCGCAGGTTCGCCGCCACGGTGGCGAACGTCGGCATCACCTGGAGGCCGTCCTCGTAGGTGTAGCGCAGTTCCCGCGGGCTCGTCGGATCCGCGCCCGCGCCGAGCGCCAGGTGGTAGAGCTGCACGTCCGACGCGGTCCAGGCGAAACTCACCTCGCCGAGGTCGGCGCCGATCGCGACTGTGGGGTCGATGGGCACAGGGACTCCTACGGTGCTGTGGGTTTGTCAGGTGGGACACGCGTGATTGAAGGCGGAACTCGCGTGATTGAAGCCGGAACTCGCGTGATTGAAGGCGGAACTCGCGCGAAGCGGACCTCGCGTCTCTGCGGTTTGCCTGAAGAAACCACCGGCATCTCCTACTCGTAGGTGACGGTGACCTCGTCGGTCAGTGGCAGGGACTGGCACGCCAGTACGATGCCTTCGGCGATGTCGTCGCCGTCGAGGACCTCGTTGTTCAGCATCTTCACCTCACCGGAGATGACTCGGCAAGCGCAGGCGCTGCACTGGCCCTCGCGACACGAATACGGCGCGTCGAAACCCTTTTCCAGCAACAGGTCCAGCAGCTTCGTCCGGCGAGGCCAGTCGAGCTTCTTGGTCTCCCCGTCGAGGGTGACCTCGACCGCCGCCGGGGTCTCGGCCTCTTCGACGGCGACGGGCTCGGCCACCTCGAACGGATTCCCGCCCAAGGACAGGAAGCGCTCCAGGTGGATCCGCTTGCGCGGCAGTCCGAGGTCCTTGAGCACCGTGCGCGCGGCGTCCATGAACGGGCCGGGGCCGCAGATGAACGCCTCGTGCGTGGTGTACGGCGCCACCAGGGCGCGAAGGTGTGCCTCGGTCGGAAGTCCTTGCAGGCTTTCCAGCCAGTGCACGACGACCAGCCGGTCCTGGTGCCGAGCGGCGAGGTCCGCCAGCTCTCGCGCGAAGATCACCGATCGCTCGTCGCGATTGGCGTACAGCAGGATCACCTTGCCGGTTCCGTGTTCCAGCGCGGACTTGAGGATCGACATCACCGGCGTGATGCCGCTGCCGCCCGCGAGCAGCAGGAAGTCCTCGTCGAGCGACGCGGGGCTGAACACCCCGGCCGGCGGCAGGACCTGGACCTCCTGACCGGCCTGCAGGTTGTCGCAGAGCCAGTTCGACCCGTAGCCGTCGGCGGTGCGTTTGACGGTGACCTGCACCCGGTTCTCGTGCGGCGCGCTGGAGAGCGAGTAGCAGCGGGCCACCGACCCGGTCCGCTCGCTCGGCACGCGCACGGTGAGGAACTGCCCTGGGGTGTAAGCGAAAACAGAAGCGTGCTCGGTCGGGATCTCGAACACGATCGAGCGCGCGTCGGCCGTCTCGGTGATCACCTCGGCCACGGTCACGGTGACGGGACCGCTCATTCGGGCACCTCCAGCAGGCCGTCCTTCAACGCGGCGTCGATGCTTTCGCTGAGATTGCCGCAGGTGTCGAGCAACGCCGTCTGCGCGCCCGACGCCTTCTGCTCGGCGAACACCGGGCAGCTCCGGGACGCGTCGCTCGTCCACTGGATACTGGTGTGCTGCATGCTGTTCTTCTTGACCAGCACGCATGTTCCGCACGCGCGGCAGCTCAGCGGCCGCAGCCCGGCGGTGAGGAACTCGACGGTTTCGGGCTTCACACCCCGGCCTCTTCCGACTGCTGCCGCGCCAGGTTCTCGGCCACCTCCGCCGCCCAGACCTCGTTGGCGCGGCTGGTGTCCACTTCGAACTCGAACCGCCGCGTCATGTCCTCGGTGACGTCGGCCGCGTCCACATAGAACTGGTCGTACCAGCGGCGCAGCTGGTAAACGGGCCCGTCCTCCTCGCACAGCAACGGGTTGTCGATGCGCGTCTTGTTGCGCCAGATCTCCACGTCCTGCAGGAAGCCGACGCCGATGCCCTTGGCGAACTTCCCGGCGATCTTGTCCGCGTGTTCGTCCGAGACGCCCTCGAACTTCTTCACGCTCACGCCCCACTGCAGCACGAACGAGTTCTCGGTGACCGGGTAGTGGCAGTTGATCAGCACGTTCTCGATCTCGAAACCCTGGTACGTGTTGAGCAGTGTGTTGATCATGTACGACGGACCGAAGTACGACGCCTCCGACCGCAGCAGGTTCTCCTCGCCGCCGTAGTTCGACGCCATTCCCTTGTCCGGACGGCCCTTCGTGTTCAGGTACTGCGTGGCGACGTGGCCTTCGAACACGTTCTTGAAGTAGGTCGGGAAGGCGTAGTGGATGTAGAAGAAGTGCGCCATGTCGACCATGTTGTCGATGATCTCGCGGCAGTTGGAGCCCTCGATCAGCACCGAGTCCCAGGTCCAGTTGCTCCACTCGCCGTTGAACACGCCCTCGATCCGCGGGATGACGACGTCCTCGGGCGGCGGGTTGCCCTCCGGGTCGTGCCAGACGAACAGCTGCTTGTTCTCCTCCAGCACGGTCCACGACTTCGTCCGCGCCCGCAGCGGAACCCGCTTGGCGTAGGGGATCGAGACGCATTTGCCGTTGCCGTTCCAGCGCCAGTCGTGGAACGGGCAGGCGATCTCGTCGCCCTTGACCTCGCCCTGGGTGAGGTCGCCGCCCATGTGACGGCAGTACCCGTCGAGCACGTTCAGCTTGCCGGACGAATCGGCGAAGACCACCAGTTTCGTCCCGAACGCCGTGATGGCGTGCGGTTTCCCGTCGCGGAACGGCTCGGCCAGGCCGAGACAGTGCCAGCCGCGCGCGAACCGCGAAGGGGGCGCGCCCGCGTCGATCTGCCGTACGGATTCCGTCGTCATCGGCTGCCTCCCGCTTTGGTGTGATCTTGCTGCGCGAGATGCTCGGCCGCAAGGTAGCCGAACACCATCGCCGGGCCGATCGTCGCGCCGGGGCCGGCATAGGTGCGGCCCATCACCGCCGCGCTCGTGTTGCCCGCCGCGTAAAGTCCGTCGATCACCGACCCGTCCTCGCGCAGGACGCGCGCGTGCCGGTCGGTCCTCAAACCGCCCTTGGTGCCCAGGTCGCCGGGCACGATCTTCACCGCGTAGTACGGCGCGACGTCCAGCGGGCCCAGGCTCGGGTTGGGTTTGTTCCGCGGGTCGCCGTAGTAGTGGTCGTACGCGCTGCGCCCGCGGTGGAAGTCCTCGTCCACGCCGCTTTTCGCGAAGCCGTTGAACCGCCGGACGGTGGCTTCCAGCGCGTCGGCCGGAACCTCGATGCGTTCGGCGAGTTTCGCGATCGTGCTCGCTTTGACCGCGATGCCCGCTTTGAACCAGCGGCCGGGCAGCGGCTGGCGCGGGCCGAGGCCGGTGAACATGTACCGGTTGCGGTTGCGCTGGTCGAACACCAGCCAGGTCGGGATGTTCGCGCCGGGGCCGTCACCTTCGCCGTACATCGCGTGCACGGCCTCGACGTACGGCGCCGACTCGTTGACGAAGCGTTCGCCGCGCGCGTTGACCATCAGGCAGCCCGGCCGCGACCGTTCGGCGAGCGCGAACCACGGGCCGCCGGTCAGCGGGATGGACGGACCCCACCACGCGTCGTCCATCAGGTCGACGGCCGCGCCGAGTTTGAGCCCGGCGTCGATGGCGTCGCCGGTGTTGGCCTCGGCGCCGACGGTCCACTCCGTACCGATCGGGGCCCGCTGGTACTTGGCCCGCATCTCCTCGTTGCGTTCGAATCCGCCCGCGCCGAGAACGACGCCGAGCCGCGCGCGGATCGTCTTTTCCTCACCCTCATGGCGGACCACGACGCCGGTCACCCGGTCGCCTTCGATCTCGAGATCCACCAGCGGCGTGTTCAGCCAGACGGGGACCTCCGCCCGGCGCAGGCCCTCACGCAGACCGGCCGCAAGCGCTTGCCCCATGGAAAGCAGCCGCTGCCGCCGGATCCGGCCCGCCAGCCAGCGGCCGCCGAGACCGAATACGCGGAGGATGCCGCGCGGATGCCGGGCGAGCAGGCTCAGCCACCGGTAGTCCGCCTGGGTGATCGGGGCGCCGAGCGGGGGAGCGCTGTACGGCGGCTCCAGCTTCGCGAGCTCCGGTCCCAGCAGGTTGCCGTCGAGCGCGGCCGGTTCGACCGACCGTCCGCCGGCGCGCCCGCCGGGCGCCTCCGGGTGGTAGTCCGAGTAGCCGCGGACCCAGCGGAAGCGCAACGGCGTCTTGTCACAGACGAAGGACAGGACCTCGGGACCGCGGTCGAGGAAGGCCGACCGGAGTTCGGCGGGGACGACGTCACCGACGATCGCTTCGAGGTATTCGTGCGCCCGCTCCGGGGGTTCGGAGATCCCGGCCGCGCGCAACGCGTGGTTGCCGGGGATCCAGACGCCGCCGCCGGAGCGCGCCGTCGAGCCGCCGAAGTGGGCGGCCTTCTCCACGACCAGGACCTCGAGTCCCCGGTGGGCTGCGGACAGTGCGGCGGTCATCCCGGCGGCACCACTGCCCGCCACGATCACGTCGAACTCCATACGCCCCTCACCTGAAACACGTTGTAGGAAGCATGTAGCAGCATCCGCGCTGCTCCAGTCACCATAGACGAGAACGTGTTCTAGTTCTAGGGTGGGGTCATGGACTCCCTCGTCGCGGATGTGGTGATCGTGGGCTTCGGAGCGGCAGGCGCCTGCGCGGCGATCGAGGCCGCCGACGCCGGTGCCCGGGTGCTGGTGCTGGACCGG
Organism: Amycolatopsis sp. lyj-108; assembly: GCF_046549005.1. NCBI lineage: Bacteria > Bacillati > Actinomycetota > Actinomycetes > Pseudonocardiales > Pseudonocardiaceae > Amycolatopsis > Amycolatopsis sp. lyj-108. Next base: position 368,878 of record NZ_JAJPWQ010000003.1, read on the forward strand.
TTTTCCGGTGGTGGCGCGAGTGCGGTCAGCGGTGGTGTCGTCTACGCCGGTGGCGGGACGGCGCAGCAGCGGGACGCGGGTGTCGACGACAGTGTCGACGCGATGTACGACTACCTGCGGCTCGAGGTCGGCGACGTCGTCTCCGAGGAGACCCTGCGGCGGTTTTGCGCGGGCAGTACGGAGATGGTGACCTGGCTGGAGGGCAACGGTGTCCCGTTCGAGGGGAGCCTGTGCCCGTACAAGACGTCTTACCCGAGCGACAAGCACTATCTGTACTACTCGGGCAGCGAGGCGGCGGGCGGTTTCCGTGACGCCGCCAAGCCCGCGCCGCGCGGACATCGCGTCAAAGGGCCGGGTACGTCGGGAAAGCTGCTGATGAAACGGCTCACCGACGCCGTCCGGAGCCGCGGGGTCCAGGTGCTGCCGCAGACCGCCGCCCGGAACCTGATCGTGGACGCCGACGGTGCTGTGACCGGCGTCGTCGTGTCCACCCTGCGGGACGCGCCCGCTCGCGTGCGGGCCGCGCACCGGAGGCTGTCGGCGTATGCCGCGAAACCGGGGATCTACGTGCCGTCAATGCGGAAATCGCTGCACCGGCGGGCGGAGCGGATCGAGCGTCGCTACGGCCGTGAGCTGCGGATTTCCGCCTCACGCGGGGTCGTCCTCGCGGCGGGCGGGTTCATCGCGAACCGCGAGATGGTGCGTGAGCACGCGCCCGCGTATCGCGGCGGACTGGCGCTCGGGACGTCGGCCGACGACGGATCCGGCATTCGGATGGGGGTCGAGGCCGGCGGGGCGACCGCCGAGCTCGGGCGGATCTCCGCCTGGCGGTTCATCACGCCGCCGTCGGCGTTCCTGGGTGGCCTGCTCGTGGACAAGACGGGCGGCCGGATCATCGACGAATCCCGGTACGGTGCGGCCGTCGGCGAACGCATGATCACCGGACACGAAGGACGTGGCTGGCTGCTGGTCGACGACGCCATCGTCCGGGAGGTCCAGCGGGACGCGCGCGGGCAAAGTCAATGGTTCCAGGGACTTCAGGTGCGGTATCTGCTGCGGCAACGCGTCGTCGCCGGTTCGCTCGACGAGGTCGCGCGCAAGGCGGGCGTCGACCCCGGCGGGCTGGCCGCCAGTGTCGAGGCCGCACGGTCCGGCGCGGATCCGACGGGCAAACCCGCGGAGTTCGCGCGGCCGCTGGATCAGGCGCCGTACTCGCTGATCGACGTTTCGATCAAGCCGAACCTCGGCTATCCGTGCCCGATGCTGACGCTGGGCGGCCTGGTCGTGGACGAGGAGACCGGGGCGGTGCGCTCCGCCGACAGCGCTCCGATCCGCGGCCTGTACGCGGCGGGACGGACCGCGGTGGGAATCTGTTCTAGGTCCTACGTGAGCGGTCTGTCGCTGGCCGACTGCGTGTTTTCCGGTCGGCGTGCCGGACTGCACAGTGCGCTCGACCGGGGATCGGTCGACAAAAACGAGAACGTGTTCTAGTCTTGGACTCGGTTCACCGAGTACGGCGAGAGAGGGAACGCATATGAGCGAGCACGCCGCGCAGGACGTGATCGCGGGGATCCGGGAGCTGCTGCCGGTCCTGCGGGAGCGGGCGCAGGAGGCGGAGGACGCCAGGCGCGTTCCCGAGGAGTCCGTCAAATCCTTGCAGGAGACCGGGTTCTTCAAACTCCTGCAGCCGAAGACGTTCGGTGGCCTCGAAGCCGACCCGGTGAGCTTCTACACCGCGGTCAAGCTCGTCGCGAGCGCGTGCGGGTCCACGGGCTGGGTCGCCTCCATCCTCGGCGTCCACCCTTGGCATCTCGGCCTGTTCGAGGCGCAGGCGCAGCAGGACGTCTGGGGCGACGACACCGACGTCCGGATCTCCTCGTCGTACGCGCCGATGGGCAAGGCGGACGTCGTCGACGGCGGCTACCGGCTCAGCGGGCGCTGGAGTTTCTCCTCCGGCTGCGACCACGCGACCTGGGTGCTGCTGGGCGGTCCGGTGTTCTCCGGCGGCAAGCCGGTCGACTTCTGCACCTACCTGGTGCCGATCTCCGACTACACGATCGAGGACGTCTGGGACACCGTGGGCCTGCGCGGCACCGGGTCCAACGACATCATCGTGAACGACGTCTTCGTGCCGAAACACCGCGCGCTCAGTTTCATCGCGACGTCGAAGTGCAAGACGCCCGGACAGGAGATCAACCCCGGTCCGCTGTACAAACTGCCCTACGGATCGGTGCATCCGAGCACGATCACCGCGCCGATCATCGGGATGGCGCAAGGCGCCTACGACGCGCACGTCGAGTACCAGGGCAAGCGCGTCCGCGCGGCGTACGCGGGTGAACAGTCCAAAGAGGACCCGTTCGCCAAGGTGCGGATCGCCGAGGCGGCGAGCGAGATCGACGCGGCCTGGCTCCAGCTGACGCACAACATCGACGAGCTGTACCAGCTGGCGTGCAAGGGGGAGAAGCTGCCGTTCCCCACGCGGCTGCGGGTGCGCCGTGACCAGGTCCGCGGCACGGAACGCGCGATCTTCGCGATCGACCGGCTTTTCGAGAACTCCGGCGGACGGGCTTTGCAGGCCGGAACCCCGATCCAACGGTTCTGGCGCGACGCCCACGCCGGCCGGGTGCACGCGGCGAACGACGCCGAGCGCGCCTACGTCATGTTCGGAACCGGCGCCTTCGGGCTGCCCGTCGAGAATGCGATGGTCTGATGACCGAAGGCAAGTACGTCACCATCCAAGATGGACTCAAGCTGCACTACCACGAGGCGGGCGCGGAACATCCGGAGACGGTGATCCTGCTGCACGGTGGCGGGCCCGGCGCGTCGGCGTGGAGCAACTTCGGCCGCAACCTGCCGGTGTTCGGCAAGAACTACCGGACGCTGGCGATCGACCAGCCCGGGTTCGGCCGGTCGGACAAACCGACCGAGCATCCCCAGTACTTCCGCCACAGCGCGGACGCCGTGGTCGGCCTGATGGACGAACTCGGCATCGAACGCGCTCATTTCGTCGGGAACTCGCTCGGCGGTGGCGCCTCCGTGCGGCTCGCGCTCAACCATCCGAAGCGCGCCGGACGCCTTGTCCTGATGGGGCCGGGCGGCTTGAGCTTGAACCTGTTCGCGCCCGATCCCACCGAGGGCATCAAGAACCTCGGCCGGTTCAGCGCACCGCCGGGCCCGAGCCGCGAGAAGCTCGAAGCCTTCCTGCGGATCATGGTGCACGACCAGTCCCTGATCACCGACGAACTGATCGACGAGCGGTTCGCCGCCGCGAGCGCGCCGGAGTCGCTGGCGGCGATGAAGGCGATGGGCAAGTCGTTCGCCCAGCCCGACACCTACGAAGAGGGCATGCTGTGGCGTGAGGCGCATCGCCTGCGCCAACGCGTGCTGCTCATCTGGGGCCGGGAAGACCGGGTCAACCCGCTCGACGGCGCCCTGCTCGCGCTCAAGACGATCCCGCGCGCCCAGCTGCACGTGTTCGGCGGCTGCGGCCACTGGGCGCAGCTGGAGAAGTTCGACGAATTCAACCGGCTGGCACTCGACTTCCTGGGAGCCTCCTGATGGGTATCCGTTCGCTCGCCTACCTTCGCATCGAAGCCACCGACATGGCCGCGTGGCGCGAATACGGGCTGAAGGTCCTCGGCATGGTCGAGGGCTCCGGCACGAATCCGGAAGCGCTCTACCTGCGCATGGACGACTTCCCGGCGCGGCTCGTGATCTTCCCCGGTGAGCACGACCGCCTCGCCGTGGCGGGCTGGGAGGTCGCCAACGCCGCCGAACTCGACGGGATCCGGGCATCGCTCGACGCGCATTCGGTGCCGTACAAGGAAGGCACCCCGGACCAGCTGGCCGATCGCCGGGTCGACGGCCTCGTGTCCTTTGAGGACCCTTCCGGCAACACGCTCGAAGTGTTCCACGGCGTCGCGTTGCAGCATCGGCGCGTGGTGAGCCCGTACGGCCACAAGTTCGTCACCGGTGAGCAAGGCCTCGGACACGTCGTACTGTCCACACACGACGATGACGCTTCTCTGCGGTTCTACCGTGACGTGCTCGGATTCCGGTTGCGGGACTCGATGAAGCTGCCGCCGCAGATGGTCGGCAGGCCCGCCGACGGCGCTCCGGCGTGGCTGCGGTTCTTCGGCTGCAACCCGCGTCACCACAGTCTCGCGTTCCTCCCGATGCCGACTCCCAGCGGTATCGTGCACCTCATGGTGGAAGTGGAGAACACCGACGACGTCGGCCTCTGCCTCGACCGGGCCATCCGCCGGAAGGTGCCGATGTCGGCCACTCTCGGGCGGCACGTCAACGATCTGATGCTCTCGTTCTACATGAAGACCCCCGGCGGATTCGACGTCGAATACGGCTGCGAGGGGCGTCAAGTGGACGACGAGAGCTGGATCGCCCGAGAGAGTACGGCGGTTTCCTTGTGGGGACACGACTTTTCAGTCGGCGCCCGCCCGCCGGGGCAGTCGTGACCCCGGTGACCGACCTCGGCGCGGAGATCGATCCGGCGCGGTTCCGGACGGTGCTCGGGCACTTCTGCACCGGTGTCGCGGTGGTGACCGGGCACGACGGCCGGGCGCCGGTGGGGTTCGCGTGCCAGTCGTTCGCGGCGCTTTCCCTCGATCCGCCGCTGGTGCTCTTCTGTCCTGCCAAGACTTCCCGGACCTGGGCGGTCCTCGCCGAGTCCGGCCGGTTCGCCGTGAACGTGCTCGCCGAGGACCAGCAGGACGTCAGCGCCGTGTTCGGCGCGCGGGGAGCGGACAAGTTCGCGTCGATCGACTGGACCCCCGCCCCGTCCGGATCCCCGTTGCTGACCGGGGCGTTGACGTGGATCGACTGCACGCTCGAAACCGTGCACGAGGCGGGTGACCACTACGTCGTCGTCGGCAGGGTCACCGCGCTCGGGGAACCTTCGGACGATCGTCCGCTGCTGTTCCATCGTGGGCGGTACACGGTGACCGAGCCGGTCGCGGACGAACTCGCGGCGCTCATGCCCTGGCCGCGTCCTGACGATTGGCTCTGATCGGCTCGCCGGCCTCGTGCAGGCTGCGCAACGCGAGCTTGTAGGACTCGGCGAGCCCCGTCTCGTGGTACGGAACACCGAGCTCGGCGCAGTACTCCTGGACGATGGGCCGGGCGCGGCGCAGGTGCGGCGACGGCATACTCGGGAACAGATGGTGCTCGATCTGGTAGTTGAGCCCGCCGAGCGCGACGTCGACGACCCGGCCGCCGCGGACGTTGCGTGACGTGAGCACCTGCTTGCGGAGGAAGTCGAGTTCGGTGTCACCGGACAGGATCGGCATCCCCTTGTGGTTGGGCGCGAAGATCGATCCCATGTAGACGCCCCACAGTGCTTTGTGGACGACGAAGAAGACGAGCGCCTTGGCGGGGGAGAGGACCAGGAGCAGCGCGCTGAAGTAGAGCGCGAAATGCGTCAGCAGCAACGCCGCTTCGAGCCAGCGGGCCCGGATGCCCGGCTTCGAAACCGCGCGGATACCGGAGACGTGCAGGTTCAGGCCTTCGAGGGTGAGCATCGGGAAGAACAGGAACGCCTGGTAGCGGCCGATGAACCGGGGGATGCCCTTGCTGGCCCGCGCCTGGTCCTTCGACCACACGAGGATGTCCGGATCGACGTCGGGGTCGAGGCCCTCGTGGTTCGGGTTCGCGTGGTGGCGGGTGTGCTTGTCCATCCACCAGCCGTAGCTCATGCCGACGCCGAGGTTCCCCGCGACGCGGCCGGCGATCTCGGCAGGGCGGCGGGTCCGGAACACCTGACGGTGTGCCAGGTCATGCGACAACAGGGCGATCTGGCCGAACATCACCGCCTGGAAGACGGCGATCCCGACCTGCCACCAGGAATCCCCGATCGCGAAGAAGGCGATCCAGCCGGCGACGAAGAGGGTGGCCACCAGCCCGATGCGGAAGACGTAATAGCCGGGACGGCGGTCGAGAAGGCCCGCTTCGCTGACGCGGCGGGACAGGCGGGCGAAATCGCTGCCTGTGCGGAGGTTTGCGGTCACCGTCATGAGTCTGGTCCATGGGGTGGGCCAGGGTGAATGCGGTGCGCCGGTGGGTCCCCGCTGGGGCTGGCCCTACCCCGCGCCGGGTTCGCGCTTGACCTTGACATCGTGACAAGGTCTTCACTGGTGGGCAGGAGGTGATCTCATCAACACGACACAACGGGTTACCCCGGACACGCGGCTGCTCGACGCCTTGAGCTCCGAAAGCTCGTCGACGCGGCTCCAGGCGGCCCTGGCGGCCGGGACGCACCCGGACGCCCGGTTCGTCGACGCGCTCATGGCACGGTGCGCGGTCGAGCCGGACTTCTTCGTGCGGGACATGCTGACCTGGGCATTGACCAGGCTCCCGGCGGAGAACACGGTGCCTGCGCTCCTGACGGAGCTCGGTTCCGACGTCCCGCAGGCGCGGAGCCAGGCGTTGCACACACTGTCCAAGATCGGGGACGTCACCGCGTGGCCCGCGATCACCCGGTCGCTGCTGCACGACGCCGACGACGAGGTCGCGCGGAGCGCGTGGCGTGCCGCCGTCGTCCTCGTCCCCGACGGGGAGCGGAAACGGCTGGCCGTGGACCTGGCGGCGCAGTTCGGCCGCGGCGACCGGAAGGTGCGGCTGAGTCTCAGCAGGGCGCTCGTCGCGCTCGGTGACGAGATCGAGGTCACTCTGCGGACGGGCCTGGCGAGCGCCGACCCGGAGGTGCGTGCGCACGCCCGCGCCACGGAGCGGCTCTTGCGCGACCCGGACGCCGACTTCGACCCGGCCGTCGACGAGGCGAAACGGATCGTCGCGCTCGGTCCGGAACGAGCGGAGGGACCGTGAATGCTGATCGGTGAGGTGGCGCGCCGCTCGGGGGTGAGCAGCCGGATGCTCCGGCATTACGACTCCCTCGGGCTGGTGCGGCCGACCGGCCGCACCGTCGGTGGCTACCGTGAGTATTCCGACGAGGACATCCGCCGGATCTTCCATGTCGAAGCCCTGCGGTCCCTCGGCCTGTCGCTGCGCCAGATCGGCCGTGCCCTGGAGGACCCCGCCTTCGAGCCGTCCGATCTGGTCGGCGACCTCATCCGGCGGACCGAGGAGCGACTGAAGCGGGAACAGGAGCTGCTCGAACGGCTCCGTGCGGTCGACGCGTCGGCGCCGTTGGGCTGGGAGGGTGTCCTGCGCATCGTCGAGCTGCTGCACGGGCTCAACTCGCCCCATGCCGCGCGACGCCAGCAAACCGTCCTGGTGCCGGCCGAGGACCTGCCGGTGCCCACCGAACTGCTGGCGGAGGCGGTGCTCAGCGAAGCCGATCTGAACGTCGCCGGTGCCCTGCGGTGGGCCCTGGCGAGGGCGGGCGGTGACGGTGTGGCGAGCCTGGCGGCCGGCGCGCGCTCGGAGAACGTCGACGTCCGGCGGCGCGCGATCCTGGCGCTCGCCGGGATGCCCGGCGACGAGGCGACCGCGGTACTGGCGGAGGCACTCGCCGACTCGGACACGACGGTCCGCGGCCGTGCCGCGCTGGCCGTCGGTTCACGCGGTGAGACCGCGGCCGTGCCGGCCCTCGTCCGCATGGTGGTCGAGGGCACCCTCGACGTCGAGGCGGCCGAAGTCCTCGGAACCCTGGCGCGCGACGCGGGCCGCGCGGACCGGATCATGAGCGCGCTGGCCGACGAGCTCGCCGCCCCCACCGCCGACTCCGCGACGCGGATGCGCCTGACCCAGGCCCTCGCCGAGATGCCGCCCGCCCTCGCGCGGGATGTCCTGCGGAACCTGGCCGAAGACGAGGACCGCGCCGTCGCCCTTCTCGCCTCGGCACTCAGAGGGCTGCTCGAGGCTGGTGAGTGATGACCCGTAAAGCGAACGGGTCGCGTTCCCGGGCGAGGTCGGTGGTGGGGCGAAGGCTCCCTTCGCTGCGTCTTATGCAGTGAAGGGAGCCTTCGGACCTGGTTGGACGGCGGCAGCGACTCGTGCCTACGGCGGGTGGGTCGGGATCGCAGGTCCGTGAGGGGCTCCTTCCCTACTCTGAGGGTAGGGAAGGAGCCCCTCACGGCATGAACGCCACCTGGAGTCTCAGCGCTGCAGCGACAGCGCGTGAAGGGGTCCTTCATGTACTTCACGCAAGAAGCGCCATAGGCCACGCGGTAGGTACCTAAGAGAAGCCTCGCCAGAACCTTCATCGCCGCTCACGATTCCGGGGCAGCCTCCCGTGTCGCCTCGAAGGGAGCCCGGTCGAAGATGATCCGAAGCTCCACGATCTTCCCCTCCCGCACGGTCAGCAATTCGGCTCCGGGCGCGCTCGCCACCGGAAGGGTCGCCGTGTCGTACATCAGCAACGCGGTCGTTTCGTCCCCGAACGCCGAAAGCAGGGTCGAGCCGGTCAGGATCTCGGTGAACGGGCCCATGAACCCGCGGAACGCCTCCGCGCCGGAAAGTTGTCCGGCAGGTGTGTGGCAGACGATGTCGTCGGCGACGTGCGTCATCGCCTTTTCGAAGTCCTTGCCCGTCCACGCGCGGTGGTAGGCGAGCGCGACATCCAAGGCGGGACTGGTCATGATGGTTCCTTTCGTCGATCTTCACTCCGTCAGACACCAACCCCGCCCCGAACGGAACGGTGCGCCGCGAAAGTGACACGATCGGCTCATGGGCACGGACGAGCGGGCGTTTCGCGAGCTCACGGACACCTATCGGCATGAGCTGCACCTGCACTGTTACCGGATCCTCGGCTCCCTCACCGACGCCGAGGACGCCGTCCAGGAGACGCTCCTCGCCGCTTGGAAGGGCCTCGACGGCTTTGAGGGCCGCTCGTCGCTCCGCACCTGGCTGTACCGCATCGCCACCAACCGCTGCCTCAACCTCCTGCGGACCGCGGGCCGCCGTCGGCCACCCGAACCGGTGCCGCCGTTCGACCCGCCGGAGCCGAGCCGCCGCGGTGAGGTGACCTGGTTGCAGCCGTATCCGGACGAACTCGCCGCCGGCGAGCCCGGCCCCGAAGCGCGCTACAGCACCAGGGAAGCGGTCGAACTCGCCTTCATCACCGGACTCCAGCTCCTCCCGCCGCGCCAGGCCGCCGCCCTCGTCCTGCGGGACGTCCTGTGCTTCTCGGCCGCCGAGGTCGCGAGCATGCTCGGCACCACCGAGACGGCGGTCAAGGGCATCCTCCAGCGCGCCCGCGCCTCGCTCGACAAGCATCGCGACGGCGCGAGCCACCGCCCTTCACCTCGGGAACGCGAGCTGACCAAGCGGTTCGCCGACGCCTTCACCGCGAGCGACCTCGACGGCGTCCTCAGCCTGCTCACCGATGACGCCTGGCTCGCCATGCCACCGGCGCCGCACGAGTACCACGGTCTCGAAGCGATCGCCGGTTTCCTTCGCGTCACCATGGCCATTCCGGTGGAGGGGTTCACCATGACGCCGACGCGGGCGAACAACCAGCCCGCCTTCCTCTGCCGCCACAGCGAGACACCGGCAGGGCTGATGGTCCTCACCCTCGACGGTGACCGCATCCGTGCCATCACCCGGTTCCTGGATCAGAAATAGCCCGCCAACCGGCCGCAGAGCGCGTCGACGTCCATCACCGGCGCACCGGTCCACAAAGGACCATCCAGCCACCCGACCTCCGCGGGCGTTCCCTGATGCCGCGCGAAAACGTGCTGATGGAAATGCGCGACACTTCGTCCGGCGATGGCGGAGAACACGTGTTCCGGAGCCAGCTCCGCCCGCAGGCCGCGAGCCGCGCACCAGGCCGCCCGCGACACCGCCGAGACCTCGTCCGCGGTCAGCTCGTCGAGTGCCGCCACGTGCCGCCGGGTCTCCACGAACAGGTACCCGGGGAAGTCGCCGGGCCGGTGTGACACGACGACCAGGTCGTCCGTCGAGACGACCGGTCCCACCAGCGGGCCCTCGCCGCGGTGCTTGGCACAGATCGCGCAGTCCACCGGCTCACGATAACGGCGGCCGCACCCGTCCGAGGTGGCCGCCGGGAGAACCGAAAAGGTGCGCCGCGCCGTGTGCCCGCTTGAAATAACGGTGCGCCGGATGCTCCCAGGTGATCGCGATCCCGCCGTGCAGCTGGATCATCTCACCCGCCACGGTCGCCAGCGCTTCCGAGCAGTGCACCTTCGCCACCGCGGCCAGCCTGCTCGACTCCGGAGCCGCGTAGGCCGCCGAACGCGCTGTCTCGACCAGGACGTGGAGATCGGCCATCCGATGCTTCAGCGCCTGGAAGCCGCCGATCGGCCTGCCGAACTGGTGCCGCTGCTTGCTGTACTCCACCGTCAGCTCGAAAGCGCGTGCCGCGGCTCCGGCCTGTTCGGCGGCCAGGACCGCGCACGCGACGTCGCGCAGGGCGTCGAGGTCGACCGGGCCGATCAGCCGGGCGGGAGTGCGCTCGAAGGTCACGCGGGCCAGTCGTCGGGTTTCGTCCATCGCCGGAGTCCGGACACGACGGGCATCGGAGACCTCGTACAGCGAGCCGTCGGCCACCACCAGGAGGATCTCGGCCTCGTCACCGTGGAGGACGTAGTGCGCTTCGCCCTCCACCGTCGAGTCGACGACGCGGCAGGCCGGCTCGCCCCATGAGCCTTCGGCGTCGGTCCAGGCCACCGCGCCGACGACACCTTCGGCGAGGCGGGGGAGCAGCCGCTCGCAAGCCTGGTCGTCGCCGGTGGCCAGGACCGCGTGCACGGCGAGGACGGCCGAACCGAGGAACGGGACGTCGGCGAGGACCCTGCCCAGTTCTTCGGCGACCACCTGCAGTTCCGCCGTCCCGGCGCCGAGCCCGCCGAACCGTTCGGGAACGGCCAGCGCCGCAACGCCGATCTGTTCGCACAGTTCCGGCCAGGGCTCCGCTTCCCGGTCCAGCAGTTTCCGCACGCTGTCCCGCAACGCGTCCTGCTCGGCGGTGAAGGTCATGACAGCACCCGCTCCCGGTGGAACCGCGGCGTGCCCCACGCGCCGACCAGCGCGCGGACCCTGGTCAGCCGCAGGCCGAGCGCGTGTTCCGCGGTGTAGCCGATCGCGCCGTGCACCTGCAGCCCGGTCCGGGCGGCGAGATGCGCGGCGTCGCCGCACGCCACCTTGGCCGCGGAGACGTCGCGCCGGTCCAGGGTGACGGCCGCGCCGAACAGCAGCGGTTCGGCCAGCGCGAGCCCGGTCGCGACGTCGGCGAGCAGATGTTTGACCGCCTGGTAGCCGCCGATCTCACGGCCGTACTGCTTGCGTTGCGCGGCGTACGCGACGGACGTGTCGAGCAGCCACCGTCCCGCGCCGAGCAGCTGCGCGGCAGTGGCGAGGACGCCCAGTTCGAACGCGCGATCCGCGTCGAGCGCCGTACCTAGATCGTCGCCAGTCACCGGCGGGAACAGCCGTCGTGAACTGTCCACAGAGGACAACAGTGCGCCAGGGGTGAACGCGCGCAGCCTGCCGTTCTCGACGGCGAGACGCGCGTCCGCGACGTCGGAGTCCAAGGCATACGGCACATGTGGCGCGTAAGCCACCGACGCCAGCGTCTCACCGGACGCGACGGAGGTCAGCAGTTCGTCGTCCAGCAAGGACGGCAGGACGGCCACGGTGTCGGTCCACGGCCCGGGAACGCAGTGGTAGCCGAGCCGTTCGAAGCCGACGGCCAGATCCACCGGGGTGGCACCGAGCCCGTCGTACTTCTCGGGGACGGCCAGCGCGGTCACGCCGAGTTCCGCCAGCCGCCGCCAGATTTTGAGACCGGGGCCGTGATCGCCCGCCGCCCAGGACCGGTTGGCCGAGTCGGTGTCCACACCGGACAGAAGATCGTGCAGGCTGCGGGAGAACTGCTCCTGCTCGCCGGCGAGCGTGAACCTCATCGAGCCCCCTTCGGCAGGCCGAGCAGCCGTTCGGCGACGATGGACCGCTGGATCTGGTCGGTCCCGCCGTAGATCGGGCCCGCCAGCGAGAACAGCCAGCCGTCACTCCACGGGCCCCGCAGTTCGGCGTCCGGGCCGAGGACGTCGAGCGCGGTTTCGTGCAGGGCGACGTCGAGATGCGACCAGAACAGCTTGTTGACACTCGACTCCGGGCCCAGCTCGGCGCCGTCGGAAAGGCGGGTGACCGTGCCGAGGGTGTACAGCTGGTAGGCCCGCGCGCCGATCCACGCGTCGGCGACCCGGTCCGCGGTGTGTGCGGGACGTCCGGCGTCGTGCCAGAGCGAGACCAGCCTGTCGGCCGCGGCAAGGAAGCGGCCGGGACTGCGCAAGGACAGGCCGCGTTCGTTGTTCGCCGTCGTCATCGCGACCCGCCAGCCCTCGCCCGGCGTGCCGATCACGTCCTCGTCGGGGACGAAGACGTCGTCGAAGAAGATCTCGGCGAACCCTGGTTCACCGTCCAGCTGGGGGATCGGCCGGACGGTGACACCCTCGGCCCGCAGATCCACCATGAGATAGGTGAGCCCCTTGTGTCGCACCGAATCCGGATCGCTGCGGAACAGCCCGAACGCCCGGTCGGCGAAAGTCGCCCGCGAACTCCACGTCTTCTGCCCGCTGACCCGCCAGCCGCCGTCACAGCGGGTGGCGGTGCTCCGGAGAGCGGCGATGTCGCTGCCCGCCTCGGGTTCCGACCAGGCCTGCGCCCAGACCTCCTCCGAGCGTGCCATCTTCGGCAGGACGCGGCGTTGCTGTTCTTCCGTGCCATGGGAGAACAGCGTGGGCGCGAGCATGAAGATGCCGTTCTGGTTGACCCGCAGCGGTGCGCCGGCCGCGTAGTACTCCTCTTCGAACAGCACCCACTCGAGGAGACTCGCGTCCCGCCCGCCGAATTCGCGCGGCCACGAGACGACCGACCACCGGGCGTCGGTCAGCTTGGCTTCCCAGTCGCGGTGTTGCGCGAATCCCTCGGCGGTGTCGAACGATTTCAGTGGCTCGGCGGGAACGTTCGCGGCGAGCCAGGCGCGGGCCTCGTCACGGAAGACGAGCGTGCGCTCGTCGAGATCGAGATCCATCACGAGGACCTGTTCGCGTCTCGCATCGAGCGCGCGTCCTGCCCGCCCAAGGAGTCACCGCCGGACATCTCGGCGTTGTGCGCGTGCGCGAAGTGGTGCAGCCCGAACACGGAGTCCATTCCGGACCGGAGACCCATCAGGTCCTCGGCCTGGTTCACGGCCTTCTTGGCGAGCGCGAGTCCCATCCTCGGCATCACCGCGATCTTCTCCGCCAGCGCCATCGTCTCGGTTTCGAGGTCGGCGCGCGGGACGACGCGGTTCAGCATGCCCCATTCCTTGGCCTGCTGCGCAGTGAAGCGCTCACCGGTGAACAACACTTCCTTGGCCGCGCGCGGACCGAGGACCCACGGGTGCGCGAAGTACTCGACACCGGGAATCCCCATGCGTACCACGGGATCGGCGAAGAACGCGTCGTCGGAGGCGACGATCATGTCGCATACCCAAGCCAGCATGAGCGCGCCCGCGATGCACGCGCCCTGCACACTCGCGATCGTCGGCTTCGGGATCTCACGCCACCGGCGGCACATGCCGAGGTAGACCTCGGATTCGCGGGCGAACCGCTGGTCGCCGCCTTCCGCGCCGACGTGGTCCCACCACAGGACCGCCTTGCGCTCGAAGGAGACGTCCACGTCGCGTTCCGGTGTCCCGATGTCATGCCCGGCGGAGAAGTGCTTGCCGGCCCCGGCCAGCACGATCACCTTGACCTCGGGATCGTCGACGGCACGGCTGAACGCGGCGTCGAGCGCGTAGGTCATCGCCGAGTTCTGCGCGTTCCGGTACTCCGGCCGGTTCATCGTGACGACGGCCACCGGCCCGCGTCGCTCGTACTCGACGGTCATCCGTTCTCCTCCCGCAACACGCGTTTCAGCACCTTCCCCGACAGGTTTCGCGGAAGTTCCGCCACGAAGTCGACAAATCGAGGGATCTTGTAGTTGGCCAATTCGCCCTCGCAATGCTTCAAGACGTCCTCTGTGGACAGTCCGGCTCCCGGGCGAAGCCGGACGAAGGCCTTGCCGACCTCGCCGAGCCGTTCGTCCGGCACACCGACGACGGCGGCTTCCGCGACGCCGTCCAGGCGGCTCAGCACCTGCTCGATCTCGGCCGGGTAGACGTTGAACCCGCCGCAGACGTACATGTCCTTGATCCGGTCGACGATCCGCAGGTAGCCGCGCTCGTCGAGCACGCCGACATCGCCGGTGTGCAACCAGCCGTCGGCGTCGACGGCCTTCGCGGTGGCGTCCGGATCGTCGAGATACCCGAGCATCACGTTCGGCCCGCGCAGCAGGACTTCGTCGTGCTCACCGAGTTTCACCTCGAAGCCCGCTGTCGCGCGGCCGGAGAAGTTCGCCACGAGGTCGGCGTCGTCCTCGGGACGGGACATCGTGGCCACCACGGCTTCCGTCAGGCCGTACGCGGTGAGCACGGTGTCGAAGTTCAGGTCCTTCCGCATCCGCTCGACGAGCGTGACCGGCACGGTGGCGGCGCCGGTGACGGCGAGCCGGAGGCTGGACAGATCGTGGTTCGCGCGTTCGGGCGCGTCCAGCAGGACTTGGTAGATCGTCGGCGCGCCGGGGAGCACCGTGACGCGCTCGGTTTCGACGAGGCGCAGGGTTTCCCGGACGTCGAAGGTGCGCTGCGGCAGGATCGTCGCGCCGCGCAGCACCGCGGCGAGGATCCCCGCCTTGTAACCGAAGCTGTGGAAGAACGGGTTGATCACGAGGTAGCGGTCTTCCTCGGTCAGGCCACCGCAATCACCCCAGGCTTCGGCGACGCTCAGCGCCTGCCGGTGACTGCTCATCGCGCCCTTGCTGCGGCCGGTGGTCCCGGAGGTGAACAGGATGTCGCTGACGTCGTCCGGTTTCGCGGGACTGACGAGATCGCTGTCGAGACCGGCGAGGGCGTCCCATTCCGTGACGCCGTCGACGGGTTCTTCGACGCCCTCGACGGGGATGCGCAAGACAGCGCCGGGGCGGGAAGGGCCCAGATCAGCCAGCCGGTCCGTGCCGAGGAACGTGCCGGTGATCGCCAGCGCGGACACCTTCGCGCGCTGGAGGACGTCGATGGTCTCGCGAGCGGTGAAGCGGGTGTTGACCGGAATGAGCGTCGCCCCGGCGTGCAGCGCGCCGAGCCCGGCGACGACCCAGTGCCACGTGTTGGGGGAGCAGATCGCGACCCGTTCGTGGCCTTCGAAGAACCGCGCCGCCTGACGCACCCGGCGGGCGAGTTCGGCATAGGTGAGCCGGACTTCGCCGTCGACCAGCGCTTCCCGCTCGGCGAAGCGCTCCGCGGCCCTGTCGAGCGCCGCCGGGATGGTCCCCTCGGACATCGAGCCTCCCTAGCAAGTGCTTGGTAGGGTAGCCTACGCAGCAGGCTCTGGTTTGGCTAGAGGAGGCAGGCGTGGCTCAGGACGGTTTCCGTGACCGTGTGCGCACCTGGCTGGCGGGCAACCTGCCGCCGGAACTGCGCGGTTTGGGCGGTCCGGGGCGGGAGCACGAGGCCTTCGACGAACGCGTGGAATGGGAACGGCGGCTCGCGGCGGCGGGCTGGACCTGCGTCGGCTGGCCGGTCGAACATGGTGGCCAGGGCGCGACGCTGGAACAGCAGGTCGTCTTCCACGAGGAGTACGCGCGAGCGGGCGCGCCGGCCAGAGTGAGCCACCTGGCCCAGGAACTCCTCGGTCCCACCTTGATCGCGTTCGGCACGCCGGAGCAGCAGAAGCGTTTCCTGCCACCGATCGTGGCCGTCGAGGAACTGTGGTGCCAGGGCTATTCCGAACCCGGCGCCGGTTCCGATCTCGCGGCCGTGTCGACCACCGCGACCCTCGAGGGCGACGAGTGGGTGCTGAACGGCCAGAAGGTGTGGACGTCGCTCGCGCACGTGGCTGACTGGTGTTTCGTGCTCGCCCGCACCGAACCCGGTTCGAAACGCCACAAAGGACTGTCCTATTTGCTCGTTCCGATGCGGCAGCCAGGGGTCGAGGTCCGCCCGATCCAGCAGCTCACCGGGACCTCCGAGTTCAACGAAGTCTTCTTCGACGGCGCCCGCACGGCGAAAGGCCTCGTCGTCGGCGAACCCGGCGACGGCTGGCGGGTGGCGATGGGCACGCTCGCGTTCGAGCGCGGGGTCGCGACGCTCGGACAGCAGGTCGGCTTCCGCCGGGAACTCGAAGAACTCACCAGGATCGCCCCGGACGACCCGGTGATCGCCGAGCGGATCGACCGTGCCTGGGTCGGCCTGGAGGTCATGCGGGCGCAGGCGATCCGCACCCTCGGTGACTCGTCGCCGGGGGTGGCCGAAGTGTCCAAACTGGTCTGGGCGAACTGGCACCGCGACCTCGGGGAGCTGGCGATGCTGGTCCGCGGCGCGCGGGGCATGCTCGCGGAAGACGGGCTCGACGCCTGGCAACGGCTCTTCCTCTTCACCCGCGCCGACACGATCTACGGCGGCTCCAACGAAATCCAGCGCAACGTCATCGCCGAGCGAGTGCTCGGCCTGCCACGGGAGGTGCGACCGTGATTCCGGTACCCAAGTACCCCGAGGGGGCGAACCTCCTGCGGGACAAGGTGGTCGTGGTGACGGCGGCGGCCGGCACCGGGATCGGTTCCGCGGTGGCGAAACGCGCGCTGGAGGAAGGCGCCCGCGTCGTGATCAGCGATTGGCACGAGCGGCGCCTCGGCGAGAAGGCGGCCGAACTCGGCGACGTCCACGCGATCCCCTGCGACGTCACGCGAGAAGAGCAGGTGCAGGCGCTCATCGATGGAGCCGCCGCGCACTACGGCCGGGTCGACGTGCTCGTCAACAACGCCGGGCTCGGCGGCACGAAGTCCATTGTGGACATGCCCGACGAGGAATGGGCCCGGGTCATCGATGTGACCCTCAACGGCACCTTCCGCGCGACGAGGGCCGCGGTGAACCGGTTCATCGCGCAGGGCGACGGCGGCGTGATCGTCAACAACGCGTCCGTGATCGGGTGGCGGGCGCAGGCCGGGCAGGCCCACTACGCCGCCGCGAAGGCGGGTGTCATGGCGCTCACCCGATGCGCGGCCGTCGACGTCGCCGAACACGGCATCCGGGTCAACGCCGTCGCGCCGAGCCTGGCCATGCATCCGTTCCTGGCCAAGGTGACCAGCGAGGAACTGCTCACCGAACTCACCGCGCGCGAGGTCTCGGGGAGGGCGGCGGAACCGTGGGAGGTGGCGAATGTGATGGTGTTCCTCGCCAGTGAGTACTCGTCGTACCTCACCGGCGAGGTCGTCTCTGTCAGCTCCCAGCACGCGTGAGGTATCGATGAAGTCCAGCCCCGGGTCCCGCCGCGCCGAACTGCTCGCACTGGCGGCGAAGCTGTTCGCCGAGCGCGGCTACGTCTCCACCACCGTGCGGGACATCGCGGACGCGGCCGGGATCCTGTCGGGCAGCCTTTACCACCATTTCGACTCGAAGGAGTCGATGGCCGACGAGATCCTGACCGGATTCCTCGACGAACTCTTCGGTGCCTACGCCGAGATCGTCGCGGAAGGGAAAGGGCCGCGGGAAACACTCGAAGCCGTCGTCGTGGCATCGTTCGAATCGATTCACCGGCGGCCCGCCGAGGTGGCGATCTACCAGTCCGAGGCGAAGCACCTGATGCAGTTGCCTCGTTTCGACTACCTCACCGACCGCAACACCGAATTCCGCAAGCTGTGGAACGGGATCCTCATCGACGGCATCGCGGCAGGCGTGTTCCGCGAGGACCTCGACGTCGAACTCACCTACCGGTTCATCCGCGACACCGTCTGGGTGGCGGTGCGCTGGTACAACCCCGGCGGCACGCTGAGCGCGGACGACGTCGCGCAGCAGTACCTCGGGATCCTTCTGGACGGCATCGCGACGAAGACAAGGAGACGCCGTGGCTGAGGCATTTGTGCTGGACGCCGTCCGGACACCGGTCGGCAAACGCGGGGGAGCCCTCAGCGGAATCCACCCCGCAGACCTCGGCGCCCACGTCATCCAGGCCGTCGTCGAACGAGCGGGCGTCGAGGCCGATCTGGTCGACGACGTCATCCTCGGCTGTTGCGACACGCTCGGGCCGCAGTCCGGGAACATCGCGCGGACGGCGTGGCTCGCGGCGGGCTTCGGGCACCACGTGCCGGGCGTGACGATCGACCGGCAGTGCGGTTCGAGTCAGCAGGCCGTGCACTTCGCCGCGCAGGCGGTGCTGTCCGGGACGATGGATCTCGTGCTCGCCGGCGGCGTGCAGAACATGAGCGCCATCCCGATCAGCGCGGCGATGCTGGCGGGACGCGAGTACGGCTTCGAAGACCCGTTCTCCGGCTCGAAGGGCTGGCAAGAGCGGTACGGCAGCGTCGAGGTTTCGCAGTTCCGCAGCGCCGACATGATCGCCGAACACTGGGATCTGACCCGGGAAACGATGGAGGAATACGCCTTCCGCAGTCATCAGCGGGCGATCGCGGCCATCGACGAAGGCCGGTTCGCCGCCGAGATCACGCCGTTCGCCGGTGCCGCCCTGGACGAGGGGCCCAGGCGCGACACCAGTGTGGAACGGATGGCCGGGCTGAAACCGCTGAGCGAGGGGTCCCGCATCACCGCGGCCGTGGCCAGCCAGATCTCGGACGGTGCCAGCGCGACGCTCATCGCGTCGGAGAAGTTCGTCGAGGAACACGGTCTCACCCCGCGCGCCAGGATCCACCATCTTTCCGTGCGGGCGGCCGATCCGGTGTGGATGCTGACCGGGCCCATCCCGGCCACCGCGCACGCGCTGCGGAAAACCGGGCTGGGCATCGACGACATCGACCTGTTCGAGGTCAACGAGGCGTTCGCGAGTGTCGTCCTGGCGTGGATCGAGGAGACGGGAGCCGATCCGGATCGCGTCAACGTCAACGGCGGCGGCATCGCGCTCGGTCATCCCATCGGGGCGACCGGCACGAAACTGTTCGCGACCCTGTTGCACGAACTCGAACGGCGAGGTGGGCGCTATGGGCTACAGACGATGTGCGAAGGCGGCGGGACGGCGAACGTGACGATCATCGAGCGCCTTTGACGCTCCACACGCCGAGTGCCAATGCGCTGAAACCCGCGCCCAGCAGGCAAACGCCGGTCCAGCCAGCGACGGCGTAGACGGCCGTCGAACTGATGGCCCCGACGCCGCTGCCGACCGAGTAGAAGATCATGTACCCGCCGATCAGCC
This sequence comes from Amycolatopsis sp. lyj-108, assembly GCF_046549005.1. Classification (NCBI taxonomy): domain Bacteria; kingdom Bacillati; phylum Actinomycetota; class Actinomycetes; order Pseudonocardiales; family Pseudonocardiaceae; genus Amycolatopsis; species Amycolatopsis sp. lyj-108. The sequence continues at coordinate 388,029 of NZ_JAJPWQ010000003.1, forward strand.
TGCTCCCGGCGTCCGGGCGCAACGGGTAGATCAGGGTCTGGCTCGAGACGTGCACCGCCTGGACGGCGAGGTCGAGCAGGATCGCGCCCGCCACCAAGGCCCACAGTGACGCGCGGGTGAAACCCAGCGGCACCCACGACAGCAGGAGCAGACCGAGCGCGAACCCGGTCGTCCACTGCGCCCGGCCGCGGTCCGCGAGCCGCCCCGCGGGTGCCGCCGCCAGCGCGCCCGCCGCCCCGGCGAGCCCGAAAGCGCCGATGGCGGTATGCGACAGGCCGTCCTCGCTGAGCGGCAACGCGACCGAACTCCACAAGGTGCCGAACGCGGCGAAGATCAGCAGCGCGAGTGTGCCGCGCGTCCGGAAGACGGGCTCCTCGGCGAAAAGTGACAACGTGGAACGCAGCAGCCGCCCGTAGTTCATGGCGTTTCCCGGAGCTGTGGCGGGAAGTACCCGGTACAGAACGATCGCGATCAGCACGGTCACGGCCGCGGACACGACGTACACCGCGCGCCAGCCGGCGAGGTCGGCCAGCGTGCCGGACACCGTGCGCGCGAGCAGGATCCCGAGGACGACGCCGGTCGTCACGAGACCGACCACGCGTCCGCGTTCGGCGGGCCCGGCCAGCGACGCCGCGAACGCGACCAGGAGTTGCGTGACCACCGCGAGCACACCGATCGCCGCCATCCCGGCGAGCAGCACCACGCCGTTCGCGGCGGTCGCGGCGACCAGTTCGGCGATCGCCAGCAGCGTCAGCAGCCCGACGACGAGCCGCCGCCGGTCGAGCAGGTCGCCGAGCGGGACCAGCAGGAACAGGCCCAGCCCGTAGCCGAGCTGAGTGAGCGTGACGATGCCGCCGACGGTCGACGCGGCGATACCGAGATCCGCGCCCATGGTGACGAGCAACGGCTGGGCGAAGTAGATCGTGGCGACGGCCGTCCCGGCGGCCACGGCGAACAACAGGACGACCCCGCGGTGCACGAACCCTCCAAGTGGTTTCAACTTGCTACCACTCGGACGGTAGAGCATCTTGGTTGTAAGATGCAACCATGGTGAAGCGGACGACGTTCGACGAAGCTTCGTGCCCGGTGGCGCGCTCGGTCGACACGATCGGCGACTGGTGGTCACTCCTGATCGTGCGCGACGCCTTCGACGGCGTCCGCCGCTTCGGTGAGTTCCAGCGCAGCCTGGGCGTCGCGAAGAACATCCTGTCCGCGCGGCTGCGGGCGCTCGTCGGGGACGGGGTGCTCGACGTGGTCCCGGCCTCCGACGGGAGCACCTACAGCGAATACGTCCTGACGCCGAAGGGGCGCGACCTGTTCCCGGTGATCGTCGCGTTGCGGCAATGGGGAGAGGCGCACTTCTTCGCCGAGGGCGAGCCGCGGTCGGAACTGGTGGACCGGGACGGTGGTCGTCCGCTGCGCGGACTCGAGGTCCGGGCGTCGGACGGGCGTGTCGTCGGGCCGGAGGACACCGTGGTCGTGAAGGCGCCGGCCCCTACCTCCCCAGTACATGAAGGACCCCATCCTTGCGCCTAGGTACAGGAAGGGGGCCTTCATGTACTTCAAACCTGCAAGGTGGCGTGGTCGGTGCCGGGGTCGTGACCACCCACCCCCACACAATCCCTCAATAACCCAGGATCGCGGGAGCCGGGCCGTATGGATCGGGGCCCTCCCAGGTGAGTCATGCCTGGAAGGGCCCCGACCGGATAAGGGGAGCCCGGAGGGCGGGGTTCCGACGGAGCCCGAATCACCGTCGGTCCCGGTTCCTCCCGGCGTCCCCGAAGGGGGTGGCGGTGGGCGCGGAGGCCCGGCGACCCACCGCCACCTGAGGGACCGCGGCCGCCGCGCGCGGCCCCGGTCCGATCGCGATCCCGGGTCACCCGGCGGGAACGCGAGCCCAGGGCATCCTTTCCGGCGCGGGAACGGCCTCGGTCGGCGTTTCGGACAGGAAGTCCCGCTCGAACGGGGCCAGGACGTCCTCCCCGATCGGCGTCGCCGCGAACGAAGGAGCAGCGGGGGCGGGAGACACCGGCTCGGGCACCGGCAGCCGCCGGTCGAGTTCGGCGGTCCAGTGGATCATCGCCTTCGGCCGGTCCCAGCCGGCCGCGCCGATGAGCCTTCCGTCGCGGACGAAACCGGTGACCCCGTCGGAGAGTTCGATCGTGTCCTTGCCCAGCGACGGCATCCCGACGGTCTGCAACCGCGCGTCGTACAGGGAGGACCAGGCGCGGGGGAGTGGCGTGTACGGCCGGGCGTTGCCGCGGCCCAGCATCAGGCTTTCCGCCGCGGCGCGGCCGGATTCGACGCCGTTCATCCAGTGCTCGACCCGCCGCGGTGTCTCGTCGATGCGCAGGTTCGGCCACTTCGCGACGTCTCCGGCGACCACGACGTCCTCCGCCCCGACGGCGAACAGGGTCGATTCGCACAGGACGCCGTCGTCGATGGTCAGTTCCGAGCCACGCAGCCAGTCCACGGCGGGCACGCTGCCGATCGAGAGCACCACGCAGCTGGCCACCAGGAACTGGTTGTTGGTCAGGTGCAGCCCGACCGTTTCCTTGGTGCTGATCCAGTTCCGCACCTCGGTGTTCATCGCCAGCTTGGCGCGATGGTGCTGATGTTCCTTGGTGAGCGCCGACGCGATCCGCTCCCCGAAGCGGTGCAAAGGCGCCTTCGCGTGACCGATGAGCGTGACGTCCCGGCCCATGTACCGCATCGACGCGGCGAACTCGTTCCCGATCAGGCCGCTGCCGATCACCACGACGGATTTGTTGCTGTTCCCCAACGCCCGCCGCACGGCGAGTGAGTCCTCCACCGTGCGCAGCACCCGGACCCGGGGGTCGTGGCGCGGCGAGCCGGGCAGATGCCGGGGGTAGACGCCGGTCGCGACGATCAGGCCGTCGTACCAGAGGGATTCCCCGCCCGGCAGGTGCACCGTGCGTTCCTTCGTGTCGAGCCAGGTCGCGCGGGTGCCGAGCCGCCAGTGGACATCCAGGTCGAGATACGGCTCCAGGCTCGCGGCCACCGGTTTCACCCCGCCGGTGATGAGTTCCTTCGACACCATCGGCCGGTGGTACGGCTTGCGCGGCTCGTCGCCGACCAGCACGATCTCGCCGTCGAAACCGAGTTCCCGCAACCGTTCCGCGGAGCGGAGACCGGCGACGCCGGCACCGACGATGACGATCCGATCCCCGTCACTCATCGTCGTACGCCCCTTCTCCCTTGACTCTGATGGCTTGTTTCGGGCAGAGCCGGGCGGCGGAGATGGCCTGGTCCAGCCCGTCCCGGTCGACCATCCGGCGGATGCGGAGCTTGCCGTCCGGTCCGATCTTGAAGGTGGCTGGTGCTTCCATCTCGCAGAAGCCGAAGATCTCGCACCGCTCGTTGTCGACGCTGACGCGAGTGCCGCGCCGTACGCTTCCGAAGATCATTTTTCTTTCTCCAAGTCGTCAGACCAGTTCTTCGACCAGGCCCAGCCGTTCCAGGTACCGGGTGGGCGTGAACCGCAGCGCGGTCAGCACCACCACGGGGACCAGCAGCGTGATCCCGCCGAACCACAGGAGGCCGAGGTGCCCGTTGGCCATGGCACCGAAGAAGGCGTGCAGCGCGGTGATCGCGACCGCCGGATAGGCGAGCCGGTGGATCCACAGGAAGCGCCGGTAGGAGCTGAACCGGCTGATCCCGCCGGTCAGCGCGACGGCGATCATGACCTCGAGCCCGAGGACGCCGAGTTCGTGCCGCGCCAGCGTGCCCGGCAGGAGCGGGATGGTGATCTGCGCGAGCGTGAAGCCGTCGGGCAAGAACAGGAACGACATCGCGTGCACGACGCCGAACGACAGCGTCAGGATGCCGAGCACCATATGCGAGTTCCGCAGCGCCTTCCGCCCGGTCAGCGACTTGATCCAGCCGGTCGCGGTGAACACGCCCCAGCACAGGGTGAGGCACATGAAGCCGTACGAGATCCGGGCGGAGGTCTGCGCCATGCCCTTGATGCCGGTGTCGGTGTCCGTTCTCTGGGTCAGGACGATCACCACCTCGGACCACTGGTCATACATTGATCTCTCCTGGGGCACTGGGAACCGGTTGCGGTTCGGCGGCGGCTGCGCGTTCGCGGGTCCGGGTGTTCTTGCTGCGCAGCGTCCGGAGGGCGTAGAACAGCCCGCCGCCGAGCACCACGGCGAGCAGCAGGCCGAGGGCGAAGTCGCCGAAGCCGACGTCCATCGCGCTGTTGGCCGAATTCGACTGCGGCACCGGGGCCTCCGGCAGCAGCGACTGGTCGACGACGCCGGTGCTCTCCAGCAGGGTCATATGCCGCAGCACCGCCTGGTTGGCCGTGGTGGCGTAGTCACGGACGACGTCGTTGCGGGTCCCGGCCCTGACCTGGGCGATGACGGGGAACAGCACCCCGTGCGCGTACCGGAGCCGGTTCGCGAAGATCCGGTCGAACTCGCTGTCGTCGCGGGCGGCCTTCATCTCGCCGAGCCACGCGGACTGCTGATCCGACGGTTCGCGCGGAAGGGCGATGCCGAAACGGTCGGCGATGGCGTGCGTCGCGGTGTCGAGCCTGCCGTGGTCGATCATCAGCGTGCGGCCGACTTCGCGGGTCCGCCGGCTCTTCCCGCGTTCCTGCGCCCACATCCCGGCGGGCATTTCCCACAGGCCCGCCAGTTTGACGTTGACGATCAGGTTCTTGTCCGCCGCGGAGAGTTCTTGGGCGTGCGCGTCACCGACGGGGCCGAGCAACGTCACCGCGGCCGTCGTCACCAGGACGAGCACCACGCGCAAGAACCCGCGAGGGGCGTCAGATGCCGAGGTCATCGGCCTGCCAGGTGTCCGCGGTGAGCAGCACTTTCGTCCCGTCCGGTTTGGCGGGGAACCACGCGTCGTCGACTCCCTGCCCGCCGGTGTTGCCGGGCATCGCGTCGTCGGCGTTGCGGTAGAGCGGCCAGCCCGCGAGCGTGACCTGCTTGCTGCCGTCGTCCCTGGTCACGGTGCCGACGAGGGCCCGATCGATTCCGGTCACCACGAGGTCGCCGTCCGCTTTGGCGGGAATCCAGGTCCGAGAACAGGTTTCGGTGCAATTCGATTTGGGCGGGTCGACCGAGTCCTTGTCGTAGCGGTAAAGCGTGAAGCCGTTGGTGTCGGTGACGATCGGTCCGAGGTCGAACAGGATCGCCGCGGCGACACCGGGCGCCGCTTCGGCCGCGGGGTCGGGCATTCCCGGGATTTCCGCCGCTCCGGCGGCCGGGGCCGTGCCCGGAGAGCCGTTCGGTCCCGCGGTACCGGTGGTGCAGGCCGCGGTCAGCGTCATCGCGGCCAAGGTGAGGGTCAGAGGTATGACCGAGCGTGACACGGGGTTCACGGAAATCCTCCTGTCGGGGCAGAGGAGAACGCCATCACCGCGGGGAGATGGTGTGCAGGCAGGTTTGACTCCACTGTGGACACTCAAGCGGGACACTCAAGATCCACAGTGGATTTCGGCGGTGCGGGGACAGCGCCGGGTCGGGGGTCTTCGGTAGGGGATACGGTCACGAGTCGAGAACGGTTCAAAAAACTTTCCCGTGCTCGGAGAACGGGGCCGGAACGATTTTGGTACTGGACTAATCGCCCTCGCGCACACAAAGATGTGCCGCGTGGGACGCCACTCTCGGATACTGCAGCCAATAGTCGATCATGAACCCGCGTCGAACGGGCATGACGACCTCATCAGGGCGTTGTACCAGGAGTTCGGATCGAGCCTGATGGCGTTCGTGCTGAAGCTGACCGGCCACGATCGCCAGTGGGCCGAGGACGTGGTCCAGGAGACGCTCATCAAGGCGTGGCGCAACGCCGGCAAACTCGACCGGCAGCCGGAAATGCTGCGTGCCTGGCTCTTCACCGTGGCCAGGCGCATCGTCATCGACGGCTGGCGGAGCCGGAGCGCCCGCCCTCAAGAGGTGGAGGAACTGGAGTCGGATTCGATCGGAGTGCCGGACGAATCGGAGAAGACGCTCGCGGCCATGATCGTTTACGAGGCCCTGCGCAATCTTTCCCCGGAGCAACGTGAAGCCGTCCAGCAGACCTACTTGCGTGACCGCACCGTGAACGAGGTCGCGGCGACGCTGGGGGTTCCGCCGGGTACGGTGAAATCGCGGATCCACCACGCTGTGCGCGCGTTGCGCAGGGCGCTGCAGGAGCGGGGGTGAGCGAGGTGTCCGGAACCGTCCACACGGACATCGCCGCCTACGTGCTCGGCGTCCTCGGCGAGGAGGATCACGCGAGGTTCGAGGCGCATCTGCTGGAGTGTCCCGAGTGTCAGGTCGAACTGGTGGAGATGTACCACCTGCCCGACATCCTGGACATGGTCAAGAAGAGCTGGCCGGATCCGCCCGTGAAGGGCCCGGGGCCGCGGGTGCTGCGGATGCTGCTCGCGGACGCCGCCAAGGCGGGACGGCGGCGCAAGGTCATCCGGCTCGCGACGGCCGCCGCCGTACTCGTGCTCGTCGTCGGCGGCCCGCTCACCGTTCTGTCGCTCACCGACCGTGAACCGGTCATCACGCAGGCCGCGCCCACCGTCGTCACGTCGGTGGTGCCTGCTCCCTCCTCCTCCCGGGAACGGGACGCGGGCCCGGATGGCGGCGCCGCCCCGTTCGGCTGGTCCGAAGCGGGCAACGCGGTCGCCGCGGAGGTCACGGTGCAGGAGAAGGAATGGGGCAGCGCCGTCGAACTCGAACTGCGCGGCCTCATCGGCCCGATGGTCTGCCAGCTTTTCGCCTACTCCCACGGCGGAGAGGCGTACGTCGTCAACAACTGGAGCGTGCCGTCCAAGGGATACGGAGTCCCCGGTTCCCCGGATCCCCTCGTCATCACCGGTTCGACGGCGTTGCGGAAGGCCGACATCGAACGCTTCGAGGTGCACAAGCAGGACGGCACCGTACTGGCCATCGTGCGCCGCTAGTCTTATAACGGAAAGATAACGGCGAGATCGCTTTTTGAACCGCCTCCCGGCTGGAGCCGTATCTCCCAGTAGCCGGATGTCTCTCGGCGGGCGAACGGAAGGTTCGCCGCGAATTCGCCGAATCCGCTTATTCGACAAAGCGTGGCTCATGCCTGGGTGCGATTAGTTCGCGTGCCCGGAAACGTAATGAGGTGAGCAAGTCAATGGCACGAAATCAGGGGCGCCATCGCATCGCCCGCAGGACCAAGATCGCGACCGCGTTGTTCGGCCTGTCGATCGCGGTCGGTGGGCTGGTGGTGTCCACCACGACCGGCGACTCCGACAGCGCCGCCGCGGACGAGGTGGACAAGTCGCAGTTCGTGGACATCACCCAGGTCCGGCCGAACGTCGACAAGCCGGAGCCGGGCCGGAACGCCTCCACGGGTTCGTTCACCGTCGACTGCGGCAAGAACGAGAACGGGCATTTCAATCCCGACAACTTCATCGCGCAGCCGGGTGTCCGCAACGGTGCCCAGCATCTGCACGATTACGTCGGAAACCTTTCCACGAACGCGGATTCGGACAACGACAGCCTGCTGGGCGCCGGCACCACCTGCGAGAACGGTGACGAGTCGACGTACTTCTGGCCGGTGGTGCGGATCGACACCGCGGAGGAAGCCGAAGGGCAGCAGAACCAGAACCAGGGTGGCCGGGACCAGAACCGCGACGGAGACCGGAACCGGCAGCGGAACCAGAACAACGACCAGCAGAACCAGAACCAGCAGAACGAGGCTCAGCTCGAAGAGCCGAACGCGGACAACGAACTCGCCGGCAACGACGGGGAGATCCAGCGTCCCGCGGTTGTCGACATCACCTTCAAGGGCAACGCCCAGGAGAAGGTGCGGGAGATGCCGAAGTTCCTCCGGATCCTTTACGGTGACGCGAAAGTCACCACCAACGGTCCTGCCAACGCGCGGGAGAGCTGGACCTGCACCGGTTTCGAGAACAGGGTGATCAAGCAGTACCCGATCTGCCCCGAGGGCAGCGACGTCAAGCGGGTGCACACGTTCCCGAGCTGTCTCGACGGCAACAACATCGACAGCGAGAATCACCGGGACCACATCAAGTATCCGGACGAGAACGGCGAATGCGCGAACGGTCTCACCGCCGTCCCGGAGCTCACGATCTCATTGACCTACCGGATCCCCCGGCAGATCCAGGTCAACGGCCAGTACAAAGTGGACTCTTTCCCCGAAGAGGACCACAACCCCTTCTCCGATCACGACGATTTCGCGAACGTGATGTCGGACCAGATCATGGACCGGCTCGTCGACTGCGTCAACGAAGGCCGCAAGTGCCGCGAATGACGCACTGAAACGGAAGCAGGAACCTGCGAAGAGAAAGGAAGATACTCCGGCCCGGCGGGTCCCCCCCCTTACACCTCACCCACCCGCCGGGCCGGCCCTCCCTGGAAAACGGATCGACACAACTGAAGAACGCTCCGCAAGCGTTCACCCGCCCTGTCGGCGGCTTCCCGAGGGAGGCTCGCCGGCGGGGCGCTTTCGGTAGGTTGGCGGTATGGGTGAGCAAAAGGACCGCATGCTGCGCGGGGAGCTGTACCGGGACAACGACCCTGAACTGGTCTCGGACCGCAGGCGTGCGCAGGCGCTCGTCGACCGGTTCAACGGCACGGGCGCCGAAGAGACCGGTGAGCGGGACACGATTTTGCGTGAGTTGCTGGGCAAACTCGGCGAAGATTCCTGGATCATGCCGCGGTTCCAGTGCGACTACGGCTATCTGATCGAGATCGGCGCCAACAGTTTCCTCAACTACGACGCCATCCTGCTCGACTGCGCGCCGATCAAGATCGGCTCGGACTGCTCGATCGGCCCGCGCTGCCAGCTGCTGACCGCGCTACATCCGATGGAGGACCACGAACTGCGGCGGGCTCGCTGGGAATCGGCGGCGCCGATCACCATCGGGGACAACGTCTGGTTCGGCGGCGGCGTCATCGTCTGCGCCGGGGTGACCATCGGCGACGACACCGTGGTGGGCGCAGGGAGTGTGGTCACCCGCGATCTGCCGTCGAAGGTGTTCGCGGCGGGCAACCCGGCCCGCGTCATCCGCGAGCTCTGAGGTTCTACCGGTCCACCGGCGTGATCCGGGTGCGCCGGCTGTGCTCGAACACCATCGAGGTGCGCACGTCGGCCACCTCGGGGCGTTCGGTCAGCTTGTCGATCACGAAGGCGTAGAGGCTGTCGTTGTCCGGGACCGCGACATGCAGGATGAAGTCCTCGGTCCCGGTGGTCACGTAGAGCCCGACGAGGTCGGGGAGGGCGTTGACCCAGTTCCGGAAGCCTTCGATGTTCCGTCGCGAGGGCGGGCGCACCCGCACCGCGATGAGCGCCTGCACCCCGCGGCCGATCGACGGCAGGTCGACGTCCAGCAGTGCGCCGCGGATCACGCCACGTTCCCGTAGCCCGCGGGTGCGGTCCAGCGCGGTGGTCGGTGAAACGCCCACCGCGGCGGCCACTTCGCGGTTGGTCTTCCGTGCGTCCGACTGCAATTGCGCCAGGATCGCCTTATCAAGTTCGTCCAATCGCGCCATCTCAGCCCTTCCGCCGTATTAAGTACGAACACAGTGGACTGTACTCGTATGTCCTCCTAGCTTGGCCTTGTTCATCCGTTGATGTGAGCAGGAGATCAGCTGAATGTCCGAGTACGGTACGGCCATCGGATTCGCCCCCGACGAGATCGACCTCACCGCGTCCACCCGATCGGCGAGGTTGAAGTGGGTCATCGTGGTCAACAGCGAGCTGCCGCCCGGCCGTGCGGTCAACGCGGCGGTCTGCACCGCCGTCGCCACGGCGAAGTCCGTGACCGGTCTCCTGGGAGACGAAGCGGTCGACGCGAACGGCGAGCACTACACGGGCTTGCCCTGGGTCGGCTGCTCGATTCTGTCGGCCGACCCGGAGAAGCTGCGCGCCATCCGTGCCAAGGCCGCGGCCTCGCCGGGCTGCCACGTCGCCGACATGCCAGCCGTCGCCCAGCAGATCCGGGTCTACACCGACTTCCTCGCGACGATGAAGGAGATTCCGACCGAGGAGATGGACTTCTGCGCGATCGGCATCGTCGGCCCGCGCAACCGGATCGACAAACTGGTCGGGAAGTTGCCGCTGATGCCGTGAGCGGGTGGCCGTCCGGTACAGGTGGTCGTGAGTGGCGGTGCTTCTTGCGTGAAGTACATGAAGGACCCCTTCCTGTACCTAGGCGCAAGGATGGGGTCCTTCATGTACTTGGGCTGGCCTTCACGCGCTGTCGCTGTAGCGCTGAGACTCCAGGGGGCGTTCCTGCCCACCCGCAGCCTCGGCACGGGCTGAGCTCAGCCCGGCATGCCGTGAAGGGCCTCTTCCCTACTCTCAGGGTAGGGAAGGAGTCCCTCACGGACCCGCGATCCCGACCCATCCGCCGTAGGTACCTGGAACACGGTCGGTTCTAACCCGAAACGCCACTCACGACCACCTGTACCGGCGCCGGCTTCAGCCTTCGAGGAGGTCCCGCAGCGCTTCGGTGAACTGGGCGGGGTTCCGTTGTGGCGCCAGATGCGCCCCGGGCATCTCGGTGAACGGCAGGCCCAGTTCGAGCGCGAGGACCTTCGCGGGCTGGTAGTGGTAGTGCCCCCGGCTGCCGACGCCCGCGACAGGGACGATCTCGGTCCTCGCCTTCCGCAGCGCCCGCAGGTCGGGAAGGTAGTCGAGGATCTCGGCCAGTTCGCGGCCGAAGAGCCGTTTCCAGTCCTCCTCGTTCGGCAGCCGGATCGCGCGCAGTTCGGGCAGCGCGGCGCCGGCGATCCCGTCGGTGAACCGTTTGAACGCCCCCATCAGGTCGCCAGCCTGGGCGAGCCGGACCTGCGCGTTGGCCTCGTCGAGCCAGCCGAGCGCGTCCGGCAGCAGCTGGATGGCGGGGGGTTCGTGGGCGACCAGCACGGTCGCCGCGTCCGGGTAGCGGGCGACGAGGTCGAGACCGATCATGGCGCCCGCGCTGGTCCCGAACACGCTGGCGGGCCCGCCGCCGACGTGCTGGAGGACCGCGTGGGCGTCGTCCGCCTGCTTCGGCACACTGACCGGACCGGTGCTGGTGTCGGTGCTGCGGAAGTGGCCGCGCCGGTCGTAGGTGACGACGGTGTAGTCGTCGGCGAGGAGCTTCGTCATCGCCCGGAACGTGTCCGCCGAGCCCAGCCCACCGGCGATCAGGAGCAGAAGCGGCCCTTCGCCGGTGCTGCGGACGTACAGCTCACCGTCCTCGACCGGACAACGACTCTCCGAGATCATGGCCGAAGTCAAGCACAGCGCGTTCGGCCCCTCACTCCGAGGCCAGCCGCCGCAGGATGCCGGTGGCGTCGGCCACGATGGTCTCGATGAGGTCGCCGACCGCGGGCAGGTCGTCGAGCAGGCCGACGACCTGCCCGGACGCCAGCACCCCGGCGCTCCGGTCGCCATCGACGAGCCCGGCGCGCAGCAGCATCGGCGTGTTGGCGGCCATCAGGACCTGCGACCAGGTCCGGTCGCCGCCGCGTTTCATCCGCACTCCCTCGGTGGCCAGCGAGCGCCACGACAGCCCGGTCAGTTTCCGGAACTTCGAGGCGTTGCGGGCGGCCCTGGCGAGCCCGCGCACCGGACCGGCGGACTCGAGCGCGTCGACCAGTTCCGTGCGGAGGACGCGATGCGGCATCCCGTCCACCTTGCGGGTGACGACGGTGCCGTTGAGATCACGGGCGAGGTAGGCCTGCTTGATCTCGTCGGGCACGGTGCTTTCCCTTGTCAGGAGGAACCGGGTGCCCATGGCGACGCCGGCCGCCCCGTAAGCGAGCGCGGCGGCCAGCCCCCGGCCGTCGAAGAAGCCGCCCGCCGCGACCACCGGGATGTCGACGGCGTCGAGCACCGACGGCAGCAGCAGTGTCGTCGCGACCCCGCCGGTGTGCCCGCCGCCCTCGCCTCCCTGCACGATGACGGCGTCGGCGCCCCAGCCCGCGACCTTCTCCGCGTGCCTGGCCGCGCCGACCGAAGGGACGACGAGGACGCCGTTGTCCTTGAGCCGCGCGATCATGTCCTTCTTCGGCGCGAGCGCGAAGGACGCGACGCGGACCTCCTCGGTGATGAGGAGTTCGACCCGGCGCGCGGCATCTTCGGCGTCCGCGCGGAGATTGACGCCGAACGGCTGGGAGGTGCGGCTCTTGACCTCCTTGATGGCCGCCGCCAGCTCGTCGTAGGTCATCGTCGCGGACGCGAGGATGCCGAGGCCGCCCGCTTCCGCCGTCGCGGACACCAGCCGCGGCCCGGCGACCCAGCCCATCCCGGTCTGCACGATCGGATGCCGGATCCCGGCCAGCTCGGTCAGCGCGGTCTTCACGACGGGACTTCCTTGTTCCGCAAGGACTTCGGATCCAGGCTGGTGCGGATCAACAGCAGTTCGGCCTCGGTCGGCAGCCGGGACTCGGAGACCCCGTCGGTGCTCAGCGGGAACGACGTCGCCTCGACGACCTCGTCCACGGAAACCCCCGGATGCACGGAAAGCAGCCTCGGCGCGTGATCTTCACCGCCGAAATCCAGGATGCCGAGGTTGGTGACGACGCGGTGGACGTCGTGATACCGCAACCCGGCCTCGCGGGCCCTGGCGTAACCGACGCCGGACACGACGTCGACCTGATCGACGAAGACCCGCTTGCTGTGCCGCGGAACCCAGTAGCTCGTGCGGTGGTTGGCCGTGTTGCCCGGCCCGCCCCGCACGCCGAGAAGTTGCTTCTTGGGCTGGGAATGGTCGCCGATCGCCGAGATGTTCTGGTTGCCCTCGCCGTCGATCTGGTTGGCGCCCATCACGACGTGCCGTTTTCCGCGCGGTACCACGGTGTCGAGGACCTTGCGGAACGGCTGCCAGCCTTCGACGACGGCGTCGGAGGTCATCAGATACGCCTCGCCGTCGGACAGCAGGATGTCCGGTTCGAACGTCAGCCTGGCGAGCCTGGCGCCCAGCGACGGGATGAACCCCATGGGGCTCACCACGATTTCGCCGTCACCGCGGAACAATTCGGCACAGGCCACGACAGCCACTTCGGCACGACTGATGTCACTCATGCGGACTCCCCGAATTCGGCGACGGCCTTCTGGTAGTGCGCTTCGTCGCCGGACAGGAACCTGTCGACGAAGTGCGGCCACACGTCGAGATTCTTGGCCGCTTCGGCGTAGTGACGCTGGAAACGTTCGTCGCGTCCATAGTCCGGGACAGCGGTGGTGAAATGCGCGCCGTTCGGCGTTTCGGCCACCCCGGTCACGAGCATCCGGCTCAGCAGCAGGCTCTGCACCGGTCCCGCTTCGGCGAGTTCGGCCGTCTCCACGATCTTTTCCGTGGACACGTAACACTTTTCGGCGGCCAGAGCGAACAGTTCGTCGAAATACGGATCCGGACCGAGATACTGCGCGTTGCCCCGGGCGTCGGCGCGGTTGAGGTGGACGAAGGCCGCGTCGAGCTTGAGGGCGGGCACGGCCAGCAGCTCTTCGGCGTCGTCGTACGGGGATCGGACGGTGCGCAACGACGGGTTCAGATCCATGACGCCGGAGCCGAGGCCCGCACGCGTCGGAAGGAACGGAAGTCGTTGCGCGGCAGCGGAAAGGCCGGTCCCGAACACGCCTTCGTCGTACTCGGTGACGGAGATCGACCCGGACTCCCGCGCCCGGGAGAACCACGGGTCGTAGGGGATCGAGTCCAGGGTGACGAAGCCGAAGACGAGATGCTTGATCTTGCCCGCCGAGGCCAGCAGCCCGACGTCCGGGCCGCCGTAGGAGACCACGGTGAGATCCTTGACCGGTGAGCGCAGGATCGCGCGCACCAGCGCCATCGGCTTGCGCCGCGAGCCCCAGCCGCCGATCCCGATCGTCATGCCGTCCCGCAGTTCGGCGGCGATCTCGTCCGGCGTCATCCGCTTGTCGGCCATCACTTCCCCTTGCCGTCCAAGAACTCCTGGCGCGCGCCGTCGGAGACGCCCGCCAGGTTGAGTTCGAAGGTGAATCCCTGCTCGAAGCGGTAGCTGCGATGTACGGGCTGGACATCGATGCCGTTGATGGCCTGTTTCGCGGCGCGGATCACGCGGGTGTCCTTCGCCGCGATCTGCCGCGCGACACCGAGCGCGGTCTCGTCGAGCTCCTCCCGCGAGACCACGGCGTAGACGGAACCGTGGTGGTGCAACTGGGCCGCGCTGATCGTCGATGCCGTGTAGTACAAGGCGCGCATCAGATGCTGGGGGACCAGCCGCGAGAGATGGGTCGCCGCGCCGAGCGCGCCGCGATCGACCTCCGGGAGCCCGAAGGTCGCGTCCTCGCCGGCGATCACCACGTCCGCGTTGCCGACCAGGCCGACCCCGCCGCCGAGACAGAAGCCCTGCACCACGGCGATCACCGGGACCGCGCAGTCGTACACGGCGGAGAACGCCGCCGCGCAACCCTCGTTCGCGCCGATCAGCGCGCCGTACCCCGGATCGCGCTGGATCTCCTTGATGTCGACCCCGGCGTTGAACCCGCGGCCCTCCGCGCGCAGCACCACCACATGGGTCGCGGGATCGCGTCCGGCATCGGTGACGGCGGAGGCGAGGGCGAACCAGCCCTTCACGCTCAGCGCGTTCACCGGGGGCGCGTCGACCGTGACCACGGCGATGCCGGGCTCCGGTGAGTGGGTGGAAACGGTCATCGTGCACCCTTCTCAGCTACCAAACCTAGCACTTGCTTGGTAGGTTAGCAGGACGTCCGGCCCGGGTACAGCGACGTGAAGGAGGCCTCGCATGGCACTCGAACTCCGGCTCGACGGCGCCGTGGTGCTGGTGACCGGTGGGGTGCGCGGCGTCGGCGCCGGTGTCACCAGGACTTTTCTGCGTGCCGGCGCCGAGGTCGTCACCTGTGCCCGCACCGAACCCGAGCGGCCGGTCTGCGCCGGGGAGAGGGCGTCGACGTTCATCTCCTGCGACGTCCGTGACCCTAAAGAGGTCGACGCGCTCGTCGAAGAGGTCGTCCGGCGGCACGGCAGGCTCGACGTCGTGGTCAACAACGCGGGCGGCGCACCGTACGCCGAGGTCGCGAACGCGTCGCCGCGGTTCCACGAAAAGATCGTCGCGCTGAACCTGCTGGCGCCGTTGACCGTCGCCCGCACGGCGAACGTGATCATGCAGCAGCAGGAAAGCGGCGGAGTCATCGTGAACATCAGCAGTGTGAGCGCGACGAGACCGTCGCCGGGGACAGCGTCCTACGGTGCGGCGAAGGCGGGCCTGGACAACCTGACCGCGTCGCTCGCCGTCGAGTGGGCGCCGAAGGTGCGGGTCAACGCGCTCGACGTCGGCATGGTGCGGACCGAGCACTCGCATCTGCACTACGGCGACGAGGCGGGCATCGTGGCCGTGGGCGCGACAGTCCCGTTAGGACGGTTGGCCGAACCGGACGAGATCGGTTCCTGCGCGGTGTTCCTGGCTTCCCCGCTGGCCTCCTATGTCAGCGGCGCCTGCCTGACCGTGCACGGCGGGGGAGAGGTGCCTGCCTTCCTCGCCGCTTCCAATTCCAAGGTCGAAGAACGAAAGGAGCCGGTGTGAGCGGGATCGCCGACGGCCGGATCGTGGTGGTGACCGGGGCCGGTCGTGGAATCGGCCGGGCGCACGCGCTCGCCTTCGCCGCCGAGGGCGCGCGGGTGGTGGTGAACGACCTCGGCGCCGGAATCGACGGCAGCGGCGGGTCGGCGGGGCCCGCGCAGGACGTCGTCGACGAGATCGAGGCGCTCGGCGGCAAGGCGGTCGCGAACACCGACGACATCGCGTCCTGGGACGGCGCCGCCGCGCTGGTGCGGACGGCCCTCGAAACGTTCGGCGGCTTGGACGTCCTGGTCAACAATGCGGGATTCCTGCGCGACCGGATGCTCGTCAACCTCGGCGAGGACGAATGGGACGCGGTCATCCGCGTCCACCTGAAGGGCCATTTCGCACCGACGCGGCACGCCGCCGAGTACTGGCGCGCCGAGTCGAAAGCGGGCCGGACGCGGACCGCGCGGGTGATCAACACCAGCTCCGGCGCCGGCCTGCTCGGCAGCGTCGGGCAGGGGAACTACGCGGCCGCGAAGTCCGGGATCCTGGGCCTCACGCTGGTCGCGGCCACCGAATTCGCGCGCTACGGCGTCACCGTGAACGCGATCGCCCCGGCCGCCCGCACCCGCATGACCGAAGTCGCCTTCGCCGACGACATGGCCGCGCCGGAGGACGGTTTCGACGCCATGGCACCGGAAAACGTGTCACCGCTGGTGGTGTGGCTCGGCAGTGAGGAGTCGTCCGGGGTCACCGGGCGGGTGTTCGAGGTCGACGGCGGACGCGTCTCGATCGCGCAGGGCTGGCGGCACGGCACGGTGCGGGACAAGGGATCCCGGTGGGCACCGGCCGAACTCGGGCCTGTGGTGGCGGAGCTGCTGGCGGAAGCTCCGGTCCCTGAACCTGTTTACGGGGCTTAGGGGTCGCGGGGGTGAAGGGCGCTTTCCCCGCATGCCACGCGGGGAAAGCGCCCTTCGCGGCGTGACATGCGGGGAAAGCGCCCTTCAGCTCAGGCGTCCCGCGTCAGATCCCGGACCTCGGGAAGCCGCTTGAAGCCACCCGATTCGTAGGTCGCGACGGCGGCCATGTTCGAACTAGGCGTGTTCACGCCCGCGCTCGACGACCCCAGCTCCCGGAGCGCGGCCGCCGCGGCGAAGGTGATCGCCCTGCCGTAGCCGTGCCCTCGATGGTCCCCGTGCACGCCCATCGGTTCCAGCACACCGGGTTTGCCCAGGCCTGCCGACCACACGGCCACCGCCGCGACGGCCTCGCCCCGCTCGTCGTACCCGACCAAGTACCGGGAGTCGGCGTACGGCGCACCGGCCGCCATCGTGCGCCACTTCTCGGGAGTGAACGTCGAGCCGTCGAACGCTCCTCGCATCACATCGGCCCATACGTGGCAGTTGTCCGGTCCGATCGTCTCGATCCGCAGGTCCGGGGCCTTCACCGGTTCGGCGAGATCGAGGCTCAGCGGCGTCCACGGTTCGCCGGTGCGCCAGCCGTGTCCGGCCAGCAGATCCTGGAGCAGCGCGTCCATCGGCGCCTCGACGGCCACCTCTCCCGACGGCAGCACACCGCGCTCCGGAGCGATCACGTCTTCGGCCATCCGCTGAGCCAGTTCCTCGTCTCGACGTATGTCCGGCGCGGTCGTCACCCGCAGGAGGTCGGCTCCGTCCAGGAGCCCGACGGCGAGAATCCGGCCGTCGCGGCGCCAGATCCGGACCGCCGCGGCCGTCGCCTCCGCCCCCGAGCGCCAGAACCAGCCGAGGTCACCGGGATGCAGCTGCCAAGCCACCCCTTCGGATTGCCAGTCCCGCAGCGCGTCCACGGCCTCGTTCAGTCCGTCGAGTCCCGGTCGCTCCAAGTCGATCGCCATGCCGGTGATCACACACCACCGGACGGTGGGCTCGCATCCGGTTTTCGGTGAGGCCAAGATGAGGACGTGAAGTCACTTCAGCGCCGTCTCTGGGAAGCGGTCGAGCCGCTGCACGCCGTCGTCTACTTCGCCCCGGAAACGGCGGCCGCGGCCAAGGCGGTGGGTCTGCCGGGCTGGTGGATGGGCTATTTCGCCGGCCGGGTCGCGCCGCTCGGGCCGCTGGCGGAACCACCCGCGACCGCGATGCTCTTCGGGTTCGCCCCGCGGAGGGTCGCGCGATCCCTGCCGGACGCGTGGAAATACGCCGAACCGGCCGCTGTCCTCCAGAGCCGGATGGACGCCGTCGAGGCCGCCCTGAACCGGATCCTGCCCGCCGACGCGCCTTTCGAAGAATTGGCCGACCTGCTCGAACAGGCCGTCACCGGCTGCGATTTCGCGGCCAGGCCGCTCGCCGCCGCCTGGTCTTCGGTCGCCAGGCCCGCCACGCCGGTCGGAAGGAGCTGGCTCGCGGCCACGGTGCTGCGCGAGCATCGCGGGGACGGTCACGTGCTTTCCGCGGTCGCCGCCGGACTGCGCGGACTCGACACCACGCTGACCCATATCGGCAGCGGGGCGGTGACCCGCGAGGTCATCCAGATCAATCGTGGGTGGTCCGATGACGAATGGGACGAGAGCGTCGCGCGGTTGGCCGGACGAGGCATCCTCGACGGCGATTTGAAGCTCACCGAGCAGGGAATCGCGCTGCGCCAACGGATCGAAGACGAGACCGACCGCCTCGCCGCCGGCCCCTCGGAAGCACTCGGGGAGGTCGGAGCCGCCGAAGTCCTGCGGATCGCCGTCCCGTTGAGCCGCCGGATCTTCGACACCGGCGAGATCCCGCTGCCGAACCCGATGGGGGCGCCGCGGCCCTGACCGCTCGAAACTGTCGGACCCCGGTGGGACGCTGTTCCGCATGGCGACGTGGCAGCAGTTCAGTGAAGAGGCACCCGCGCTGGCGGAGAAGATCAAAGAGCGGTTCACCGCGGAGAAGTCGCATGTGCTGGCGACGGTCCGGCGGGACGGCTCGCCAAGGGTCAGTGGCAGTGAGGTCGATTTCCGTGAGCAGGACCTGCTGATCGGTTCGATGATCGGCGCGATGAAGGCGAAGGATCTGCAGCACGACGGCAGGTTCGCGATCCACGCCGCCTCGGCGATCGACGAGGGCGGCGCGGACGCGAAGGTGTCGGGAAAGGCCGTCGAGATCACCGATCCGGCGGAGGTCGCCCGCCTGCAGGGCGACGACGGGGAGGCGCACGTCTTCCGGCTCGACCTCACCGAGGCGGTGCTGACCTGGGTCGAGGGCAACACCATCTATTTCGACTTCTGGAAGGAGGGTCAGGGGAGCAAACGGCTCGCGAGGCCGGACAACGGTCCGGTGGTCGAGGTCGGCTTGGGCTAGCGCGCTAGATCCGTTCGATGATCGTGCCGGTGGAAAGCGCGCCGCCGGCGCACATCGTCACCAGCGCGGTGCTCGCGTCACGGCGTTCCAGTTCGTGCAGCGCCGTGGTCAGCAGGCGAGCGCCGGTGCTGCCGACGGGATGCCCGAGCGCGATCGCGCCACCGTTCACGTTGACCTTGTCCTCGCCCGCCCGGTGCACCCGTTGCCACGACAACACAACTGAAGCGAACGCCTCGTTGACTTCGAAGAGGTCGAGGTCGCCGATCGTCATCCCCGCCTTGGCCAGGACACGTTCGGTCGCCTGCACGGGACCGTCGAGGTGGTAGTACGGCTCGGCGCCGACCAAGGCCTGCGAGACGATCCGCGCTCGCGGCTCGAGGCCCAGCGCCTTCGCCCGGTCCGAGTCCATCAGGAGGAGCGCGGCCGCGCCGTCGGAGATCTGCGACGACGTCCCGGCGGTGTGCACGCCGCCTTCGAGGACGGGCTTGAGCTTGGCGAGGCCTTCGACGGTCGTGTCACGCAGCCCTTGGTCACGGGACACCAGCCGTGTCTCGCCGGTCGGCGTGCCGTCCTCGCCGAGCACGGGAGCCTTCACCGCGACGACCTCGCGATCGAAGTGTCCCGCCGCCCAAGCGGTTGCCGCCTTGGCCTGCGACTCGGTCCCGAACAGGTCGACGTCGTGGCGGGTGATCCCGCGGCGTTCCGCGATCCGCTCGGCCGCGCCGTACTGGTTCGGCATGTCGATCGACCACGTCTGGGGCCGTGGCGTGCCGATGCCCTCGCCGCGGTTCGCGCCGAGCGGGACCCGGCTCATCGCCTCGACACCGCAGGAGACGCCCGCGTCGATCGCCCCGGCCGCGATGAGCCCGGCGATCAGATGCGTCGCCTGCTGCGCCGAGCCGCATTGGGCGTCGATGGTGGTCGCACCCGTGGTCTCGGGGAGCCCGGCGTGCAGCCACGCCGTGCGCGTGACGTTGCCCGCCTGCTCGCCGGCCTGGGTCACCGCACCGCCGATCGCCTGCTCGACCAGCGCCGGATCCAGCCCCGCGCGTTCGAGCAGGGCGCGCTGCGCCGCGCCGAGGATCTCGGCGGCGTGCAGCCCCGCCAGGTGACCCCGCCGCTTGCCGATAGGGGTGCGGACCGCCTCGACGATCACCGGACTACCCACGTTCGCCTCCTGGGAAACACCGTTACTACCGAGAAAAGTAGAACACGTTCTTGATTTGAGCAAGTCGCCCCTGGGTCGGCCGGTTTTTGATCACTGGTCGCCGTTCCCGCTTCATGTCACGCTCGAAGGGTTCTCGCTGGCTGAGTAAACGGGTTTCACTGAAACTCTTCACTTGGTAAACGCCGTATGCTTCAATCGGGTCTAGAACGTGTTTCATTGGCGAACCGCGTAGGAGGTAGCCCGTGGCCGCTCCCCTGATCCCCGCCGGTTTCGATTTCACCGATCCGGATCTTTACGCCACCAGACTGCCTCTGGAGGAGTTCGCCGAACTCCGCCGTACGGCACCGGTCTGGTGGAACCCGCAGCCGCACAACACCGCGGGCTTCCGCGATGACGGCTACTGGGTGGTCAGCCGGCTCGAAGACGTCAAGGCGGTGTCGAGGGACAGCGAGCTGTTCTCCTCGCGGGAGAAGACCGCGATCATCCGCTTCGACGAGAACATGACCGACGACAGTCTCGAAGCCAACCGTCTGGTCCTGCTCAACATGGACGCCCCGCAGCACACGAAGCTGCGACGGATCGTGTCGAAGGGCTTCACGCCGAGGTCGATCTCGAAACTCGAGGACACCCTGCGCGATCGCGCGGAGAAGATCGTCAGCGAGGCCAAGAAAAAGGGCTCCGGCGACTTCGTCGTGGACGTCGCGTGCGAACTTCCGTTGCAGGCCATCGCCGAACTGATCGGCATCCCGCAGGAAGACCGGATGAAGGTCTTCGACTGGTCGAACCAGATGGTCTCCTACGACGACCCCGAGTACGAGGTCGAGCCGCTCGCCGCGTCGGCGGAGATCGTCGGCTACGCCTGGAACATGGCCGAAGAGCGGCGCAAGTGCCCGATGGACGACATCGTCACGAAGCTGATCCAAGCCGACGTCGACGGTGAGTCGCTGGCCTCCGACGAGTTCGGTTTCTTCGTCATCCTGCTCGCCGTCGCGGGCAACGAGACCACGCGCAACGCGATCACCCACGGGATGAAGGCGTTCCTCGATCACCCCGACCAGTGGGAGCTGTACAAGAAGGAGCGGCCGAAGACCGCCCCGGACGAGATCGTCCGCTGGGCGACGCCGGTGGTCGCCTTCCAGCGCACCGCGACCAGGGACACCGAACTCGGCGGGCAGCACATCCGCAAGGGCGACCGGGTCGGGATGTTCTACAGCTCCGCGAACTTCGACCCGGACCATTTCGACGAGCCGGAGAAGTTCGACATCCTCCGCGAGGACAACCCGCACGTCGGCTTCGGCGGCACGGGATCGCACTACTGCATCGGCGCCAACCTCGCGCGGCTGGAAATCGATCTGATCTTCAACGCCATCGCCGATGTCATGCCGGACATCACCGAAGTCGCCCCGCCGGACCGGCTCCGGTCGAGCTGGCTCAACGGGATCAAGCACTACCAGGTCCGGTACGCCTGAGCCGATGCCGTGGGGCACCATGGGGTCATGGGTCCCCACGTTCAGGTCGATGTCGAGATGTCCTTCCGGGTCACGAAACCCGGCCCCGCCGCGTTCGTGGTCGCGCTCGCGGGCGGGGCCGCCCAGGAGGAGTTCGCCTATCCCGCGCCGCCGCGCCAGGTGGCGTTCGAACACCGGACCCGGGCACAGGTCGTCGATCTGCCATCCGGGGAACACGTCGTGCGATACCGGGCCCAGCGCGAGCTCGGCTCCGCCGACGCCGAGCCGCTCGGTCAAGACGATCTGATCCGCTACACCCGGCCCAGCCGGTACTGCCCCTCGGATCGGATGGGCGGGCTCGCGTTGTCCCGCTTCGGCGGCTTGCCCGACACGCGCACCCAGGTGGAGGCGATCGTCCGGCACGTCGGCGAGCACCTGTCCTATGTGGTCGGTTCCGGTTCGCCGACCGACGACGCCGTCGACACCTACCTCGCCGGGGCAGGGGTTTGCCGTGACTACGCGCACGTCTGCATCTCGCTGTGCCGCGTGATCGACATCCCCGCCCGGTTCGCCGCGGTCTACGCGCCCGGACTGTCCCCAATGGACTTCCACGCCGTATTCGAGGCCGCGATCGACGGCCGCTGGTACGTCTTCGACGCGACCGGCCTCGCGCCGAGGCAGAGCCTGTGCCGGATCGCGACCGGACGCGATGCCGCCGACACCGCGTTTCTCTCCACCCTCGGCTGTGAGCTGGACTTTCTCGGCAACACCGTCCTGGCGACCGCGGGCCCGTCACTGCCGGAGGACGACGGCTCTGCGCTGATCGCGCTCGCTTGATCGCGTGTTGACCACGAGCCGTGACCTCGCTGAGGTAGACATTGGCGTGTGAGGGAGAAGCAAGCACCGACGAAATGGAAGCGGCTGCGTGCCCGCTACCGCTGGCTGGACCACGTGGCGCGGGCGGTGAACCGCTACATCGAGTACGGCGGTTACCACTACGTCGCGTCGATCACCTATTTCAGCCTGTTCTCGCTGGTGCCCATCCTCATGGTCGCGGTGTCGGTGGCGGGCTTCGTGCTGGCGAGCCAGCCGCAGCTGATCGAGTCGATGCTGAGCGCGATCACCGGCACCCTGCCGGGCGGCCTCGGCGACAAGGCGGGCGAGCTGCTCACCGGGTTCGTGGAGCAGCGGACCAGCGTCGGGATCATCGGTCTGATCATCGGGTTGTACTCCGGCTGGAACTGGATGAACTCGCTCCGCGACGCGCTCACCGCGCTGTGGGGCCAGAACCGGTCGGATCTGCCGTTGCTGCGCACGATCGCCGCGGACCTGCTCGCACTGCTCGGCCTCGCGAGCGCGCTGCTGGTCTCCTTCGCCATCACGATTTCCGGCTCGGCGCTCGGCCGGTATCTGCTGGGGCTGGCCGGGGTGGACGACACCGCCTGGGGGCACAACGTGCTGTCGGCGATCTCGATTCCCTTGGCGCTGCTGGCGAACTGGCTCGTCTTCCTCTGGGTGCTCACCCGGCTGCCGCGGAAACCGGTCGGGGTCCGTAGTGCGATGCGCGGCGCGGTCGCGCTGGCACTGGGCTTCGAACTGCTGAAGCAGGCCGGTGGGATCTACCTGCGGTTGATCGGGAATTCGCCGACCGGGGTCGCGTTCGGTTCCATCATCGGTCTGATCTTCTTCATCTCGCTGGTGGCCCGGATGCTGGTGTTCGTCACGGCTTGGACGGCGACCGCGCGCGACGCCCCGCCGGATCCGGTCCGGCCGCCGCCGCCCGTGGTGGTCCGGCCCGTGGTGGCGGCGCCCGATCGGCACGGCTTCAAACCGGTGCTGGTGGGCGCGGTGACCGGAGTGGTCGCGACACTGGCCGCGCAACGCCTCCGGCCACGCCGCCGCCCCTGACCCACGCGATGAAGGACGCTTTCATAGCAAATTTTGCTATGAAAGCGTCCTTCATCGCACGCTCGGGAGACCGTCAGCTCGGCTTGGCCGAGCCCACCACCCACATCGAGAAGAACTGCGAACCGCCGCCGTACGCGTGCCCGAGCGCGATCCGCGCGCCGTCGACCTGGTAGTCCCCGGCCCGGCCCATCACCTGCTTGGCCGCTTCGGAGAACCGGAGCATCCCGGACGCGCCGATCGGGTTCGACGACAGCACGCCGCCCGACGGGTTGATCGGCAAACGGCCGCCGAGCGCGGTTTCGCCGGCCTCGGTGAGCTTCCAGCCTTGGCCCTCGTCGGTGAATCCCAGGTTCTCCAGCCACATCGGCTCGAACCACGAGAACGGCACGTAGATCTCGGCGGTGTCCACTTCGGACAGTGGATCGGTGATGCCCGCGTCCCGCCACAGCGCGGCGGCGGCGTCCCGTCCGGCCTGGGGGTTCACCTGGTCGCGTCCGGCGAACGTGGTCGGTTCGGTGCGCATCGCGGTCGCGTGGATCCACGCGGCGCCACCGGGGACGGCGTCGCCCGAGGCCTCGTCGCCGATCACCATCGCGCAAGCGCCGTCCGAGGACGGGCACGTTTCGTCGTAGCGGATCGGGTCCCACAGCATCTGCGACGCCTGCACGGACTCGACCGTGATGTCGGACTGCCGCAGATGAGCGTACGGATTCAGGGCGCCGTTGCGGCGATCCTTGGCCGCGACGATCGCGCCGACGTGGTCGGGCGCGCCGGACCGCCGGATGTACGAGCGCACGTGCGGCGCGAAATAGCCGCCCGCCCCGGCGCCCACCGGCATCTGGAACGGCGGCAGGATCGACAGGCCCCACATCGCGTTCGACTCGGATTGCTTCTCGAAGGCCACGGTCAGTACCCGTTTGTGCACCCCGGCCTGCACCAGCGACGTCGCCACGAGCGCGGTCGACCCACCGACCGAGCCCGCGGTGTGCACCCGCAGCAACGGTTTCCCGGTCGCGCCGAGCGCGTCGGCGAGGAACAGTTCGGGCATCATCACGCCCTCGAACAGATCCGGCGCCTTGCCGAGGACGACGGCGTCGATGTCGTCCCAGCCGGTCTGCGCGTCGAGCATCGCGCGGTCGATGGCCTCGCGGAGCAGTCCGGGCATGGACACGTCGGTGCGTTTGGCCTTGTGGTGGGTCTGGCCGGTTCCCAGTACGGCCGCGAGGTGCTTCACGAGAGGACCTCCAAGGTCGCGACCAGGTTCTGCTGGAGGACGGGGCCGCTGGTCGCGTGGGCGAGGGTCTTGCGCGCGCTGCCGTCGAGGATGCGGTTCGCCGCCTCGCCGATCCGCGCCAGCCCCGCCGAGAACATCGGGTTTCCGGTCAGGACGCCGCCGGAGGGGTTGATCCGCACCTGGTCGCCGAGGCCCAGCGCGTCACGCAGGATCAGTTCCTGATGGGTGAACGGCGCGTGCAGTTCCGCGACCTCGACGCCGTCGAGATCGAGCGCGCGCCCGGCGGCCACTGTGGACGGTGACTTGGTGAGGTCCCGGACACCGAGTGCGGGGGAGTCGACGCGATGCTCGATGCCGGTGATCACCGCGGGACTGTCGACGAGGTCCGCCGCCCGCTCGACCGAGGCGAGCACGAGGACGGCGGCGCCGTCGGTGACGGGGGCGATGTCGTGGGACCGTAAGGGATCCGCGACGAACGGGGCGTCAAGGAGATCGGCGACTTCGACCGATCCGGAGAGCTGCGCGGCGGGATTCCCGGCGGCGTCGGCGCGGCTGCGCGCGGCGACCTCGGCGAGGTCCTTTTCGGACCACAGCCCCGCTTCGAGTCCGAGCCTCGCCTGGATCCCGGCGACGCTCACCGAGTCCGGCCACAGCGGCGCGACGACGTACGGGTCCATTTGCAGGGCCAGCACCCGGCGCAACTGCCCGGCGGAAGACTTGCCGAAGCCGTAGACGAGTGCCGTGTCGACCTCGCCCATCCGGATCTTGAGCCACGCCTCGTACAACGCCCACGCGGCGTCCATCTCGACGTGCGACTCGTGGATCGGCGGGAAGGCGCCGATGGCGTCGACCGCGGCGATGAACGAGAACGCGCGGCCGGCGAGGTAGTCCGAGGAGCCGGAGCACCAGAACCCGATGTCCTCTTTGGACAGACCGGTGCGCTCGAAGACCTCGGCGAAGATCGGCACCAGCATTTCCACGCCGTTGGTGGTGCCCGGGGTGCTGCGGACGTTGGGGGCCTGCGCGAAGCCCACGACTGCTACATCTGGCACGGTGGTCCTCACAGATGGTGGGCGAAGGATTCGTACGGTGCGTCAGGCTCGCCGGTCGGTTCGAAATGGCCGATGTTCTCCAGCGACGTCCACCATTCGTCCCGCGGTTTCCACGCGGCCCGGACCCGCATGCCCATCCGGACGTCGGCGGCGTCGCAGCCGAGGACGAGATGCAGGAACGCGATGTCCGCGCCGTCGAGCAGGATGTACGCGGCCACGTACGGCGGTTTGATCTTCTGCCCCAGGAACGGCACGTTCACGATGCAGAACGTGGTGACGATGCCGGTGTCGGGCAGCTCGACCTCGTCGGTGGTCGGGACGCCGTCGGTCGGGCAAGCGCCGCGCGGCGGGATGTAGACCTTCTCGCAGGACGGGCAGCGCTGGCCGATCAGCTTCCCCTCGGCGAGCCCTCGCAGGTACCGGCTCTCCTCCGGCGACGCGGAATGCTCGTACCGCAGGTGGATCGGCGTGATCACCACGCTGACCGGCGCGCCCTCTTCGCGTTTCGCGACCGGGGGAGGCGCCTCGGTGGATTCGGTGTCGGGCCCGTCGGCGGGGACGAAGTAGGCGATGTCCCGGATGTGGCCGACGGTCTCGTCCGCCCAGCGGATCCGCACTCGCTGTCCAGTGTGGACTTCTCTGGGGCTGCCCGCGTCGACCGCGTGCAGGATCGAGGTGTCGGCGCCGTCGAGCCGGATCAGCGCCCAGGCGAACGGCCGCGACAACGGCTGGCCGTCGAGGGGTTCGGCGATCCACGACCAGGAGACGATCTCGCCCTCGGAGGCCACCGGCACGAAGTCGGACAGTGCCTCGGCGGTCACGGGATCGTATTCCAGTGGCGGCACGTGCACGCGGCCGTCACTGCCGCGAACGCCTTCGACGCGGCGCTCGCGCAGGGCGTTGACGAACCGGCCGAGCACGGGGCCGACCGAGCGGGTGTAGTCGAAGCCCACGTTGAGCGGGGCCGACAGCGGGAGTTCGGGTGCGCTCACGTTCTGAGTGAAACACGTTCTCGATTTTCCGGCAAGATCGGTCGTGTCGGGCCCACTGACGGTTGCCCTTGAGTGGAACGCGTTCTAGATTTGCGGGTATGTCGACTGCCACCGGGACACTTGGGGTCTGGAACATCGCCGCGCAGGAGCCGGAGCGGGTCGCACTCGTCGATCCGGACGGCCGCTCGATCGGCTACGGAGAGCTCGCCGCGAAAGCGAACGCGTACGCGCGGGGGCTTCAGGCGCTCGGGCTCGAGGCCGGGGACGTGGTCGTCGTCCTGCAGCCCAATGGCGACGAACTCGTCGCGGCCTATTTCGCCGCCATCCAGTCCGGTCTGTACATCGTGGTGGTCAACTGGCATCTGGTCGGGCCGGAGGTCGCCTACATCCTTTCCGACAGCGGCGCCAAGGCCTTCCTCGCGCACGAACGCTTCGCCGACGTCGCGATCGCCGCCGCCGACGAGGCCGGGATCCCGGAACGCGGGCGGTTCGCCGTCGGCGACGTCGAGGGCTTCCGCCGGATCGAGGAACTCGGCTCCGGCGAGGGCGACGGGCGTCCGGAGCGGCGCACCGCGGGCTCGCCGATGCTCTACACGTCAGGGACTACGGGGCGGCCCAAGGGTGTCCGGCGGCCGCTGACCGGCGCCGACCCGGACTCCGTTCCGGGCGCGTCGACGTGGTTCTTCGGGATCTTCGGCCTGGCGCCGCACGACGAGCACGTGCACCTGTGCGGGTCGCCGCTCTATCACACGGCGGTGCTCAACTTCGTCGCCATCTCGCTGCAACTGGGGCATACCGCGGTGCTGATGGACCGCTGGGACGCCGAAGACATGCTGCGGCTGATCGAGCGGCACCGCGTCACGCACAGTCATATGGTCCCGACGCAGTTCCGCCGCCTGCTCGCGCTGCCGGACGACGTCCGCGCGGCCTACGACCTGAGTTCGCTGCGCGTGATGATCCACGGCGCCGCGCCTTGTCCGCTGGAGGTCAAACGCCGGATGCTCGACTGGTGGGGGCCGGTCGTCACCGAGTACTACGCGGCCACCGAGGGTGGCGGGACGGCGATCTCGGGGGAGGAGTGGCTCGAGAAGCCGGGTTCGGTGGGGCTGCCGTGGCCGGGTTCGACGATCAAGATCCTCGACGACGAGGGCACGGAACTGCCCGCAGGCGAGACCGGCACCGTGTACATGAAGATGGGCGACTCGAAGTTCGAGTACCACAAGGACCGGGCCAAGACGGACAAAGCGCGCGTCGGGGACCTGTTCACGCTCGGCGACGTCGGGCATCTCGACGAGGACGGTTACCTCTTCCTGCACGACCGCAAGGCCGACCTGATCATCTCGGGCGGGGTCAACATCTACCCGGCGGAGATCGAGGGCGAACTGGTGATGCACCCGAAGATCGCCGACGTCGCGGTGTTCGGTGTCCCGCACGAGGACTGGGGCGAGGCGATCAAGGCCGTCGTCGAGCCCGCGGACGGCGTCGAGCCCTCCGAAGAGCTGACCGCGGAGATCCTCGAGTACGCGGCGTCGCGGCTCGCGAAGTTCAAACTCCCGCGTTCCGTCGACTACTTGCCCGAACTCCCGCGCGACCCGAACGGGAAGCTCTACAAGCGCAAGCTCCGCGACCCCTACTGGGCCGGTCACCGCGTCCCGTAACGCAATTCGTCACCTACTTGCGACGTCTTCCTCTCGCAAGTAGGTGACGAATTGCGGGGTCAGCGGCCCCGGAAGACGGGTTTGCGCTTCTCGGCGAAGGCGCGGGGGCCTTCCTTCGCGTCTTCGCTCGCGAAGACCTCGATGCCGTACTGGGCGTCGAGCTTGAAGGCGTCTTCCTCGTGCATGCCCTCGGTGTCGCGCAGGGTCTTGAGGATGGCGCGGACCGCGAGCGGACCGTTCGCGGAGATGAGGCTCGCGAGTTCGAGCGCCTTGTCCAGTGCCTTCCCGTCCGGGACGACGTGGCCGATCAGGCCGATCTCCAGTGCCTCGGCCGCCTTGATGTGCCGTCCGGTCAGCAGGAGGTCCGCGGCGACGGTGTACGGGATCTGGCGGGGGAGCCGCACGGCCGAACCGCCCATCGGGAACAGGCTCCACCGCGCCTCGGAGACGCCGAACTTCGCGCTCTCGCCCGCGACGCGGATGTCGGTACCTTGCAGGATCTCCGTGCCGCCGGCGATCGCGGCGCCTTCGACGGCGGCGATCAACGGCTTCGTCAGCCGGCGGCCCTTGAGCAGGCCCTCGATCCGGCTGGGGTCGAACGTGCCCTTCTC
This sequence comes from Amycolatopsis sp. lyj-108, assembly GCF_046549005.1. Taxonomy (NCBI): domain Bacteria; kingdom Bacillati; phylum Actinomycetota; class Actinomycetes; order Pseudonocardiales; family Pseudonocardiaceae; genus Amycolatopsis; species Amycolatopsis sp. lyj-108. Next base: position 416,935 of record NZ_JAJPWQ010000003.1, read on the forward strand.
GAACGAATCGGACGGCGAGTTCTTCGACATCGACTTCAGATCCGCGCCCGCGCAGAACGCGCCACCCGCGCCGGTGAGCACACAGCATCGGATGTCGTCGTCCTCGTCGACCCGGTTCCACGCCTCGACCATGAGCCCGAGCATCTCGCCGCTGAGCGCGTTGCGGGCCTCGGGCCGGTTCATCGTGACCACGAGGGTGTGTTCGATCTTTTCCACCAGCGCGTGCGGTTCGCCCACCAAAACCTCCCTAGGAGCGGCCATTGCCCGGAACGATAACATGTTCTACTTTGAGGGAGTGGCACTCAACATCGCGGATCTACTCGAGCACGCCGTCGACGCCGTGCCGGAGCGCATCGCGGTCGTCTGCGGCGATCGGCGGGTCACCTTCGCCGAACTGGAAGAGCGCGCCAACCGGCTGGCGCACCATCTCGCCGCACACGGCGTGGGACCTGGAGCCCACATCGGTGTCTATTCCCGGAACTCGATCGAGGCACTGGAATCGATGATCGCCGCGTACAAGCTGCGCGCGATCGCCGTCAACGTCAACTACCGTTACGTCCACGGCGAATTGCGGTACCTGTTCGACAACGCCGACCTCGTGGCGCTGGTCCACGAGCGCCAGTATTCGGACAAGGTGGCCGCCGTCCTGCCGGAGACGCCGAAACTGAAACACGTTGTCGTCGTCGACGACGGAAGCGACGGCGATTACTCGTCCTACGGCGGCGTGGACTACGAAGCCGCGCTCGCCGAAGGCTCCCCAGAGCGGGACTTCGCCGAACGCAGCGCCGACGACATCTACATCCTCTACACCGGCGGCACCACCGGCTATCCCAAGGGCGTCCTGTGGCGTCACGAGGACATCTGGCGCGCGCTCGGCGGCGGCATCAACTTCGTCACCGGCGAGTACGTCCCGGACGAATGGACGCTCGCCGAACAGGGCAAGTCGGGCAGCCTGGTCCGGCTCCCGGCCGCGCCGCTGATCCACGGCGCCGCGCAGTGGGCCGCGTTCGGCGCGCTGTTCACCGGCAGCCCGGTGGTGTTCGTCCCGCGGTTCGACGCGCACGACGTCTGGAAAGCCGTGCAGGACAACAAGGTCCAGGTGCTCACCATCGTCGGCGACGCGATGGCGCGGCCGCTGATCGACGCCTACCGCGAGGGCGACTACGACGCGTCGTCGATCGTGGCGGTGTCGAGTCACGCGGCCCTGTTCTCCCAGTCGGTGAAGCAGGAATTCCTGTCGCTGCTCCCGCATGTGGTGATCACCGACGCGATCGGATCGTCCGAGAGCGGGTTCACCGGCATCGGCATGGTCAGCAAGGACAGCGATCATTCCGCCGGCCCGCGGGTCAACTTCGGCAAGGACGCGATCCTGGTGGACGACGACGGCGGGCTCGTCGTGCCGAAACCGGGCGCGATCGGGCTGATAGCCCGGCGCGGGCACGTTCCACTCGGGTACTACAAGGATCCCGCGAAGACCGAGAAGATCTTCGTCGAGATCGACGGCAAGCGGTACGTCGTCCCGGGTGACTACGCGCGCTACGAGGACGACCTCACGGTGACCCTGCTCGGCCGGGGATCGCAGTGCGTGAACACCGGCGGCGAGAAGGTGTACCCGGAGGAAGTCGAGGGCGCGCTGAAGTCGCATCCGGACGTCTTCGACGCACTCGTCATCGGCATCCCCGACGACCGGCTCGGCCAGCGGGTGGCCGCGGTGGTCCAGCCGAGGGCGGGGAAGGAGCTCGACTTCGCCGCGATCGAGGCGCATGTGCGGACCGAGATCGCCGGGTACAAGGTGCCGCGCAGTCTGTGGCTCGCCGAGGAGATCGGGCGCTCGCCCAGCGGCAAACCGGACTATCCGTGGGCGCAGCGCTACGCCGACGAGCACGAGCCCGTCACCATCCAACCGGCGTAAGGAGTTTCATGCGGACGTCTCTGTGCGACCGGCTCGGGATCGAGCTGCCGATCGTCGGGTTCACCCCGTCCGAACACGTCGCCGCGGCGATCAGCCGGGCGGGTGGTCTCGGCGTGCTGGGCTGCGTGCGGTTCAACGACGCCGCCGAACTCGACTCCGTCCTGTCCTGGATGGACGAGAACACCGGCGGCAAACCGTACGGCGTCGACATCGTCATGCCCGCCAAGATCCCGGCCGAAGGGACGTCGATCGATCTCGCGAAACACATCCCGCAGGGGCATCGCGACTTCGTGGAGCGCACTCTGCGTGACCTGGCTGTACCGCCACTGCCGGACGACACCGACGAACGCGCGGGAGTGCTCGGCTGGCTGCATTCGGTCGCGCGGGCCCATGTCGAGGTCGCGCTGAAGCACCCCATCCGGCTGATCGCCAACGCGCTGGGATCACCGCCGGTGGACGTCATCGAGCAGTGTCACGCGAAGGGTGTGCCGGTCGCGGCTCTGGCGGGCAAGGCCGAGCACGCCGTCCGGCACGTCGAGAACGGCGTGGACATCGTTGTGGCGCAAGGCTACGAGGCGGGCGGGCACACCGGCGAGATCGCGTCGATGGTGCTGCTGCCCGAGGTGGCGGACGCCGTCGGCGACCGTGTCCCGGTGCTCGCCGCCGGCGGGATCGGCTCGGGCAGGCAGGTCGCGGCGGCGCTCGCGCTGGGCGCGTCCGGGGTGTGGATGGGCTCCTTCTGGCTCGCCACCGAGGAGTACCTCCAGACCATGGGGGATTCCGAGGCGATGCAACGCGCGCTGGTCGCGGCGGGTTCGTCCGACACCGTCCGGACGCGGATCTACACCGGCAAACCGGCGCGGCTGCTCAAAACGCGGTGGACCGAGGCGTGGGCCGCACCCGACGCGCCCGAACCGCTGCCGATGCCGTTGCAGAACCTGCTGGTGTCCCACGCGCACAACCGGATCCACCACGCCGCCGATCCGAGTGTGGTTTCGATGCCGGTCGGGCAGATCGTCGGTCGGATGGACCGGGTGCGCCCGGTCGCCGACGTGATCTCGGAGCTCGTGTCGGGATACGAAGAAGCACTGTCGCGTTTGGACAAGACCCGCTGAAGTGTTCCCGAATGCTATTGAGGGGTAACGCGAACGTGTCGTGTTTCGGATGAGACGGTGGGCTGGGTGACGCGACACCGCACTCGCGTGCTCAGACCCGGATCTCGCGAGTCACGTCTCCACTCACGCGAGTCACGCCTTGCCGAAGTACATGAAGGCCCCCTTCCTTGCGCCTAGCGCAAGGAAGGGGGCCTTCATGTACCTCACGACCGGCCGCCGAGGTCACAGCTGTCCCACTGTCACCAGGGACCACATCCGACGGTGGCGAAAGCCTCCTTCACTACCGTCAGAGTAGGTAAGGAGGCCTTCCCGAACGCCATGAAAGGTCCTTTCCTTGCAAATTTCGCAAGGAAAGGACCTTTCATGGCACGCCGTGTGAGAGATCAGAGACCGGCGGCCGCGTTCTTGATCGCGGTCGCGAAGGTGCTCACCTCGGTGTAGACGCCGGGAGCGTGCGCCCGCGCGCAACCCTCGCCCCAGCTGGTGATGCCGACCTGGATCCAGGCGCCGGCGCTGTCGCGACGGAACATCGGGCCGCCCGAGTCACCCTGGCAGGTGTCGACGCCGCCGGAGTTGACGTTGCCCGCGCAGATCTCGGCGCTGGCGATCAGGTCGGCGTAGCTGCCGCCCTGCGCCTTGCAGGTCGAGTCGGAGACGAACGGCACGTTGGCCTTGAGCAGGTAACGCTGCTGTGCCCCGCCCTCGGTCGCGGCACCCCAGCCCGCGACGGTGAACGTGCCGCTGTTGTTGGCCGCCGAGGTGTTGATCGGCAGCGTCGGGATGCCGCTGACCGGGCTCGCGAGCTTGATCAGGGCCCAGTCACCACCGGTGGAGGTGGGGTAGGTCGGCGACCGGTGCACGTAGGTCGACTTGACCTTCTTGGCCGCGGTGCTCTGCAGGTCCACGACACCGAGGGTGGCGGTGATGCCCGTGTTGGCCCCGGTCCGTGACACGCAGTGCGCGGCCGTCAGCACGATCTGCGGAGTGTAAAGTGCACCGCCGCAACCCATGGAAAGCCTTACCATCCAAGGAAATTCGCCCTGAGCGGCACGGGTCCCACCGACCACATCGGTGGACGGCGGCTCCGCGGCGACGGCTTGCGGAGCCGTGGCGAGACCCGCCAGGGTTCCGGCCGCCGCGACGGCGATCAGGGATTTTTTGAGCAGGCTGAACCGACGCTTGATGTTCAAGGGTTCATTCCTTCCGGCTGTCCACAGTGGAGGCAGGGAGACTGACTGCGGCCAACTGACTACAGCAGGTGGACATACACCGGGACAACCAACTTTCTTCGGATCTTTCAGCCTTTGGTGGTGATTAACGGACGTTCGAGCCGAGCCGCCGACGAATGGCGTAGCCCAGAGCGCCCAACGCCAGTACTCCTGAACCGGTGAGCACCGAAACCGCCGGAAGGCTGAACGCGAGCACGGCGCAACCGAGCAGACCCGCGATGGGGATGATCCGACGTGCGGGCCGCAGGGTCAGCGCGCTGGCGTTCGCCACGGCGTAGTAGGCGAGCACCGCGAACGAGGAGAACCCGATCGCGCCGCGGAGGTCGAGGGTGCTCGCGAGCAGGGCGACGACGACACCGACGGTCACCTCGGCCCGGTGCGGGACGCCGAAGCGAGGATGCACCGCGGTCAGGTAGCGGGGGAGATGTCCGTCGCGCGCCATGGCCAGCGTGGTCCGCGAGACACCCAGGACGAGTGCGAGCAGGGAGCCCAGCGCGGCGATCACGGCGCCCACCCGCACCACGGGCGTGAGCCACGACCAGGACGACCTTTCGACGCCTTCCGCGATCGGGTCCGGGCTGCGGCCGAGCAGATCCGGGCCGAGGTGGTACAGCAGGACGAGGGCGAGAACGGCGTAGACGACCAGTGCCAGCCCGAGTGCGATCGGCACGGCGCGCGGGATGGTGCGCGCCGGATCGCGGACCTCCTCGCCCAGCGTGGCGATCCGCGCGTAGCCGGCGAACGCGAAGAACAGCAGGCCGGCGGCCTCGAACACGCCGCCGATCCCGGGAGCGGGCAGCGGGCCCGGCAACGCCGCCGTCACCGTGCCGCCGAAGAGCATCGCGGCCACCGCGAGCGCCAGGATCGCACACGTGACGGACACGATCAGCCTGGTCGCGAACGCCGAGCGCTGGACACCGCGGTAGTTCAGCCCGGTCAGCGCGGCCACGACGGCCACCGCGAACACGCTCCGCCACGGCTGCCCGAGCCCTGGCGCGGCGTAGGTGACCACGGTCAGTGTCATCGCCGCGCAGCTCGCCGTCTTGCCGACCACGAAACCCCAGCCGGCGAGATACCCCCAGAACTCGCCAAGGCGTTCGCGTCCGTAGACGTAGGTCCCACCCGAAGCCGGGTACAGCGCGGCCAGCCTGGCCGACGACGTCGCGTTGCAATAGGCGATCACGGCGGCGATGGCGAGCCCGGCGGGAAGCCACGCTCCCGCGGCCCTGGCGGCGGGGGCGAAGGCGACGAACACCCCCGCCCCGACCATCGAGCCGAGTCCGATGAAGACCGCGTCGCGGACGCCGATCCGCCGAATGAGGGTGCCCTTTTCGTCCACGAGTGTGAGCGTGGCATGAACACTTCGTTCGGGTCAGTACAGGGCAGGTGAATTCGGCCTAAGATCTGGACAGTGAGAACACGTTCACCGAGAGTCCATCCTTCTGCCGACGGCCCTGTTCGAGACGGAATTCCCGAACACGGCCGCGTTCCACGCTATTACGCGGTCAAAGTCGAACTGCTCGACGTGATCTCCGAATTGGGGCAAGGAGCGGCACTTCCCACGGAACGGGAACTGTCCGAACGCTTCGAGGTTTCCCGCGCCACGGTCCGCCAGGCCGTCGGTGAACTCGTCCTCGAAGGACGCCTGAGCAGGCGACAAGGCAGCGGCACGTACGTGGCGGGCCCGAAGCTCGTCCAGCCGCTCGCTTTGGTGAGTTACACCGAAGGACTCAGGAGGCAGGGCATTCAGCCTGGCCGGAATTTGATCTCGCTGGAACGTCGTGAGGCGGGTCCATCGCTGGCTTCGGAACTGGAAATCGATCCCGACGACGACGTGATCCACATCGAGCGGGTGCTGCTCGCCGACGACGAGCGGGTCGGGCTGGAATCGACCTATCTCACCGCCGAGCGATTCCCGACGCTGATGGATGTGTTCGATCCCACACAGTCCCTCTACGCCTGTTTGCGGGAACGGCTCGGTGTGGTCTTCGACGGCGCCGAGGAGCGTGTCGAGACCGTGCTCGCCACCCCTCGCGAGGCGTTGTTGATCGGGACGAACCCGGCGCTGCCGATGCTGCTGATGCACCGGACGTCGTGGGGGACCGACGGCGTCCCGTTCGAGCGCGTCCGGTCGCTGTTCCGCGGCGACCGGTTGTCCTTCGAAACCCGCCTCGGACGGGTGGAGTAGCCAGGCTCCAGCCGCGGTATTTGTACTTTCAACGACCGCATCCCGAGGACGAAACGCGGAGCGTAATGTAACGCGAAGATAACAGGTCTGGTCCACATTTCGGAGGCACTTCACCTGGGGTTAGGGCTGGGGTCACGGAGCGTTGGTGCACGCGGACCAACGTCTGCGGTGTGCGAATCCTCATCATCGGCGGCGGAGTGCTCGGCACCCAGCACGCCTGGCAGGCCGTCGAACGCGGCCACGACGTCGTCCAGATCGAACGCGAACCCGAGGCCAGGGGCGCGTCCGTACGCAACTTCGGGCTGGTCTGGGTCGGTGGCCGTGCCAGTGGTCCCGAACTGGAGACGGCGGCGCGGGCGCGCGTGCTGTGGGAGCGCATCGGGGAACGCGTCGAAGGGATCGGCTTCCGGCCGAACGGCTCCCTGACCGTCGTCCGCACGGAGGCCGAACTCGCCGTCGCGCGGGCGGCGGCCGCCACCACCGAGGACCGCGGCTTCAAACTGCTCGACGCCGCCGAGACCCGCGAGCTGAACCCGGCCCTGCGCGGCGACTTCCTCGGCGCGCTCTGGTGCGATCGCGACGCCGCCGTCGAACCGCGCGTCGCCCAGCCCGCCCTGCGCGCCGAACTGGCGAAATCCGGCCGCTACACCTGGCTGCCCGGCCGCGAGATCCGCGACCTGACCGATCGCGGCGTCGTCGACGACACGGGCGAAACCCACGAAGGCGACGTCGTGGTGCTGTGCACCGGCGCCTGGACCGGTGGCCTGGTCAAGGAACTCGCCGGGCAGACCCCGGTCCGCCGGGTGCGGTTGCAGATGGCGCAGACCGAGCCGCTCGGGGAAACCCTCACCACCACGGTCGCCGACGCGGACAGCTTCCGCTACTACCCGGCGTACCGCGGTGCCGCACTCGACGGCCTCGACGCGGGCCAGCCGCAGGGCGCGATCGCCGCCGCCAACGCCATGCAGCTGCTCATGGTCCAGCGCCTCGACGGCTCGCTGACCATCGGCGACACCCACGAATACGACGAGCCGTTCTCCTTCGACACCACCGAAGACCCGTACGACCACCTGGCCGAGGTCGCCGGGGCGCTGCTCGGACGGCCGCTCCCGCGGATCGCCCGCCGCTGGGCCGGCGTCTACGCCCAGACCACCGACACCTCCCGGATCGTGCACCGCGCCCGCGTCGCGGACAACGCGTGGCTCGTCACCGGGCCGGGCGGCCGGGGCATGACCTGCTCGCCCGCCATCGCCGAAGACACCGCCGAGGAGCTTTCATGGTGAACACCGAACTCGTCGTCCTGGACATGGCCGGGACCACCGTCGCCGACGACGGACTGGTGATCCGCGCCTTCACCGCGGCGATCGCCGCCGCCGGTGTGTCCGAAGAGGACAGTCGCTTCCCCGGCATGCTCGACTACGTCGTCGAAACCATGGGGCAGTCCAAGATCGTCGTCTTCCGCGCGCTGCTCGAAGGGGACGAGGAACTCGCCCAGCGCGCGAACACCGCGTTCCAGGACGCCTACGGCAAGCTCGTCGCCGACGGTCACTGCGAGCCGATCCCCGGCGCCGAGGAGACGATCCAGGAGCTGCGCGCCCAAGGGGTGAAGGTCGCCCTCACCACCGGTTTCGCCGCCAGTACCCAGAACGCCATCCTGGACGCACTGGGCTGGCACGGCCTCGCCGACGCCGTACTGGCGCCGGGCGAGGGCGTTCGTGGACGCCCGTACCCCGACCTGGTCCTCGCCGCCGCGCTACGGCTCGAAATCACCGACGTCCGCCGCATCGCCGTCGCCGGTGACACGCCTTCGGACATCCAGACCGGGCTGACGTCCGGCGCTTCGCTCGTCGCCGGAGTGCTCACCGGATCGGCGAAGAAGCCGGAACTGGAAGCCGCCGGCGCCACCCACGTCCTCGAATCCGTCCGCGACCTCCCCGCCCTGCTGTCCCCCAAGGAGCTTTGACGCCATGAAGAAACTCGCGGCCGCCGCCCTCACCGGGCTGCTCGCCCTCACCCTGGCCGCCTGTGGCGGAACCGCCGGCGGTGCTTCCGGCGACCAGACCGTCACGCTGTACACAGTGGACGGTCTCGAAGACTGGTACGCCCAGCGTTTCGAGGAGTTCAAGGCCAAGACCGGTATCACCGTGCAGGCGGTGACGGCCGGCTCCGGCGAGGTCGCCTCCCGGGTGGAGAAGGAGAAGGCCAACACCCAGGCCGACATCCTGGTCACGCTCCCGCCGTTCATCCAGCGGGCCGCGTCGCAGGGCCTGCTCGCCACCGCGGCGCCGTCCGGGATCGACCAGGTCCCCGCCGGGCAGAAGGACGGCCAGGGCCGCTACTTCGCCGTCATGAACAACTACCTCAGCTTCATCCGCAACCCGCAGGTCTCACCCAAGACCTGGGACGACCTCCTGTCGCCCGCGCTCAAGGGCAAGCTCCAGTACTCGACCCCCGGCGAGGCGGGCGACGGCACCGCGGTCCTGCTGCAACTCCAGCACGTCCTCGGCGACCAGGGCGCGCTCGACTACCTCGCGAAGCTCGAAGCCAACAACGTCGGCCCGTCGTCCTCCACCGGCAAGTTGCAGCCGAAGGTGGCCAAGGCCGAGATCCTGGTGGCCAACGGCGACGTGCAGATGAACCTCGCCGCGATCGAGAAGAGCGGCGGTTTCGAGGTCTTCTTCCCGGCCGACGCGCAGGGCAAGCGGTCCACGTTCGCGCTCCCGTACTACGCGGGTCTGGTGAACAACGCGCCGCACGCCGAGAACGCCAAGAAGTTCCTGGACTTCCTGCTTTCGCCCGAGGTGCAGGGCAAGGCCGTCGACGCCTTCGGTGCTCCGTCGCGGACCGACGTCACGCCGTCCGGCCCGCGGGCGGACAAGGTGAAAGCCGCGCTCGACGGCGTCGAGATCTGGCAGCCCGATTGGAACGCCGTCCTCGCGAAGCTCGACGCCGACCTCGCCGCGTACAAGAAGGCCGTGGGCCGATGACCCCGGCGGTCGAATTCCGTGGGGTGTCCGTCCGGTTCGGACAGACGTCCGCCCTCTCGCCACTGGACCTCACGGTGGCGAGGGGGGAGACGCTGGCGATGCTCGGCCCGTCGGGCTCCGGCAAGTCGACGGCGTTGAAGGCGCTCGCGGGTTTCGTCGTACCGAGCACCGGCCGGGTCCTGCTCGACGGCGAGGACGTCACCGATCTGCCGCCGCATCGGCGCGGTCTCGGCGTGGTCGTCCAGAGCTACGCGCTGTTCCCGCACATGCGCGTCGAGGCCAACGTCGCCTTCGGGCTCAAGGCACGGAAAACACCCCGCACCGAGACGGCGAGCCGCGTGACCGAGGCGCTCGACCTGGTCGGGATGGGCAAGTACGCCCGTCGCTATCCGCGCGAGCTTTCCGGCGGACAGCAGCAGCGTGTCGCGCTCGCGCGGGCACTGGCGATCCGGCCGCGGGTGCTGCTGCTGGACGAGCCACTGTCCGCTTTGGACGCCGCCCTGCGCGAGGACATGGTCGCGGAACTGCTGCGGCTGCGGGCCGAACTGCCCGACACCACGCTGATCTACGTCACCCACGACCAGGGCGAGGCGCTGGCGCTGGCCGACCGGATCGCCGTCATGCGCGACTCGAAGCTGGTCGAACTCGGGCCGAGCAGAGAGCTCTACCAGCGCCCCTCGACGGAATTCACCGCGAGCTTCCTCGGCGCGTCCAACCTCATCCCGGTCGAGCTGATCCAGGCCGACGGCACCAGGGTCCGGCTCGGCGGCCGTGAACTCGCCGCCGACCCGTCCGGGACGATCCGCGCGGGGCAGCCCGTCGCGCTCGGCGTCCGGCCGCATCGGGTCGGGATCACCGCGGTCGACGCGCCCGGCGCACTGCCCGCCGTGCTGCGCGGTGTCCAGTGGCGTGGCACGGGCTTCCGGCTCGACCTCGAACTCGCCCACAACGGGGACGAGGTCCGGGCCGAAGTGCCGGACATCGAGGGGCTGCCGGGCGTGGGGGAGAAGGTCGGAGTGTCCATTCCGGACGGTTGCCCGCTGGTGGGTGTCGGATGACCGGCCTCGCGCTGGCCGCGACGGCGGCACCGGCGCGGCGACAGGAGAAACAGCCCGGACGTGGCTGGCTTCTGCTGCCACCGGTGCTCGTCCTGCTCGGCTTCTTCGGCTACCCGCTGGTGCTGGTCGTCCTCCAGTCGCTGGAGTCGAAGACCGGCGAGTTCGGGCTGTCGGTGTGGCTGGACGTCCTGGGTTCGGCGGAATTCCGGGACGCCGCCTGGAAGACCGTCGCGCTCGCACTCGGCGCCACGGCGGGCTGCGTGGTGCTGGGAACGTTCCTGGCACTGGTGATCGCGTTCGTGCCGTTCCCCGGCGCGCGGACGCTTTCGCGGCTGGTGGACACCGTGCTCGCGTTCCCGTCGTTCCTCATCGCGCTCGCGTTCACCTTCATCTACGGCAGCGCCGGAATCCTGGGCGCGGGCGGATTCCTGTACTCGCCGTTCGGGATCCTGCTGGCGGAGATCACCTTCTACACGCCGTTCGTGATGCGGCCGGCGCTCGCCGCGTTCGGGCAGGTGTCGTCGGCGCAGATGGAGGTCGCGGCCAGCCTCGGCGCGAAACCCGGCAGGGTGCTGCGCCAGGTCATCCTGCCGGAAGCCTTGCCGTCACTGGCTTCCGGTGCCTGCCTGACCATGCTGCTGGCGATGAACGAGTTCGGCATCGTGCTGTTCCTCGGCGCCAAGGACGTCACGACGCTGCCGATGCTGGTCTACGGCAAGGGGATCGTCACGTTCGACTTCCCGCAGGCGTGCGTGATCGCGGTGGTCAACGTCGTGTTCTCCCTCGCCCTGTACGGAACCTACCGGCGACTGACGAAGGGAGGCCGTCGTGCTGCTGTGGACAAGGCGTAGCCGGATACTGCTGTGGGCGGTGTTCGCGGTGCTGTTCACCGCGATCGTGCTGGCCCCGTTGCTGATGATCGTGCTGGCGTCGGTCGCCGGGAACTGGACGGGACTGCTGCCGGGAACGCTCACCGGCTCGCATTTCGCGCAGGCGCTGTCCGGGGAGACGTTCGCGAGCCTTTCGGTGAGCATCCAGACCGGTGTCATCGCGTCGGTGGTCTCGGTGCTGCTGGGCACGTGGGCCGCGCTGGCGTCGCAGTCCGCTGGCCCCAGGGTGCGGAAAGCCGTCGACACCCTGTTCCACCTCCCGATCGCCGTACCGTCGGTGGTGCTGGGACTGGCGCTGCTGGTCGCGTTCAGCCGTCCGCCGCTCGCCTTCAACGGCACACGCTGGATCGTGCTGCTGGGGCACGTGATGATCCTGCTGCCGTTCTCCTACAGCACGGTCTCCGCCGCGATCGCCCGGATGGACCCGCTGCTGGCGCAGGCCGCGGCGAGCCTCGGCGCGGGGCCGGTCCGCGTGCTGCTACGGGTGCGGCTACCGGTCCTGCTGCCGTCGATCTCGGCGTCGGCGAGTCTCGCGCTGGCGATGTCGATGGGCGAACTGGGTGCGACGATGATGCTGTACCCACCGGACTGGCGGACGCTGCCCGCGAGCATTTTCGCGCTCACGGACCGGGGACAGGTGTTCCTGGCGTCGGCGAGCACGGTGCTGCTGCTGGCCGTCACGCTCGCCGGGGTGGTGCTCCTCGGACTGGCCCGCGGCCGCGCGGCGCAGCGATGATGCAACCCTTCGTGGTCCCGTTTCCGTCCTGGAACCATGAAGAACGCAGCGAAGACGTTAGGCGTGGGGCTCGTGCTCGCCGCCACGGCGGCCTGCGGAGCGGGCGGCCCGGGAGCACCGGCGAACACGAGCACCCCACCGGTCGTCACCACACCCTCGGATCTGCCCACCTCGCTCCCGGCGAGCCCGCCGGTCGCGAAACCGCCGATGTCACGCCCGACCGCCGGCCCGCCGCCCTCGGACAAGATGCTGCCGCCGACCCAGGTCGAGGCCAAGGTTCCCGCGCAGGTCAGCGCGGAGAACGGCGGCTTGAACGTGCACATCGAACTGAGCGGCTGCGACGAGGCGAAGGCGGACCTCGCCGACCAGAACGCGCAACGAGTCGTGGTCAAGGTGATGATCGACCACGGCGACCCGGGGCAGATGTGCCCGCAGGTCATCCGCTACGCCGTCCTGCCGGTGAAACTCGCCGAGCCGATCGGGCCGCGGACCGTCGTCCTGGAAGCGGGTTGAGATCATGTGCAACCCCAAGGCGGCCTCGTTCCGTCCTAGCCACATGAGGTACTTAACGAATGTCATCGGCCTTGGCCTGATCGTCGTTGCGGTATCCGCTTGCGGGGCGCAGAACCAGGCAGCGGAACCCGCGGCCGGACCCGGCAGCGGCACCCTGAGTACCGTGCCGCCGTCACCGACCGCACCGCCGTCTTCGTCTCCGACGCCCGCGCCGGGGAGCCAGCCCGGTGTTCCGGGCGCGCCTCGTCAGGAAGTCCCGGAAGGCAGCACCAAGCTGCCGGACAAGCAGCTCGACGCGTCGGCGCTGCCCGCGGACTACCCGCGTGAGGTGTACACCAGCAACGGCGGGACCATCCTGAACGTCCGCGGCCAGGAAGGCGGCTGCGGGCACGCGACGGCGGAGGCCGCGCAGCAGGACGGGACCAGGGTCACCGTCAACCTGACCGAACTGAAGGGCCAGACCGGACAGATGTGCACCATGGACATCCGGCATCCGGTGATCTCGGTGGCGCTTTCGGCGCCGCTGGGGGAGCGGACCGTGGTGCTGAAGCAGATGCGGTAACGCTCACGGGCGTGCCATGAAAGGTCCTTTCCTTGCAAATTTTGCAAGGAAAGGACCTTTCATCTCACCGGAAGCTGATCTGCAGCACCGGTTCCGACGTGGCCTCGAAGAAGTCGTTGCCCTTGTCGTCGATGACGATGAACGCGGGGAAGTCCTCGACCTCGATCTTCCAGACCGCTTCCATCCCCAGTTCGGCGTACTCGAGGACGTCGACCTTCTTGATGCAGTCCTGCGCGAGCCGCGCGGCCGGGCCGCCGATCGAGCCGAGGTAGAACCCGCCGTGTTCGTTGCACGCGGCGGTCACCTTCTTGGACCGGTTGCCCTTCGCGAGCATCACCAGCGAGCCGCCCGCGGCCTGGAACTGCTCGACGTAGGAGTCCATGCGGCCCGCGGTGGTCGGCCCGAAGGAACCCGACGCGTAGCCTTCGGGCGTCTTCGCCGGGCCCGCGTAGTACACCGGGTGGTCGCGAAGGTACTGAGGCATCTCTTCGCCCGCGTCGAGCCGCTCGGCGATCTTCGCGTGCGCGATGTCGCGGGCGACGACGAGCGGGCCGGTCAGTGACAGGCGCGTCTTCACCGGCAACTGCGAGAGCTGGGCGCGGATGTCGGCCATCGGACGGTTGAGGTCGACGTTCACGACCTCGTCGGACAGGTCGTCCTCGGTGACGTCCGGCAGGAAGCGGGCCGGGTCGCGCTCCAGCTGCTCCAGGAACACGCCGTCCGCGGTGATCTTCGCCTTCGCCTGGCGGTCCGCCGAGCACGAGACGGCGACGCCGACCGGGCAGGACGCGCCGTGGCGCGGCAGGCGGATCACGCGGACGTCGTGGCAGAAGTACTTGCCGCCGAACTGCGCGCCGATACCGAACTGGCGCGTCATCTCCAGCACCTGCTGTTCGAGGTCGACGTCGCGGAAACCGTGGCCCAGCTCGGAACCCTCGGTGGGCAGGTCGTCGAGATAGCGTGCGGAGGCCAGCTTCGCGACCTTCAGGTTGAACTCCGCCGACGTGCCGCCGACGACGATCGCGAGGTGGTACGGCGGGCAGGCCGCGGTGCCGAGGCTGCGCAGCTTCTCGTCGAGGAACTTCGCGAGCCGCTTCGGGTTCAGGACCGCTTTCGTTTCCTGATAGAGGAACGTCTTGTTCGCGCTGCCGCCGCCCTTGGCCATGAACAGGAATTCATAGCTGGGAACTTCGGACTGACCGGCCGTGTTGTCCTTGTGATAGAGCTCGATCTGCGCTGGCAAGTTGGTGCCGGTATTGCGCTCATCCCAGAAATTCACCGGCGCCATCTGCGAATAGCGCAGATTCAACTCCTGATAGGCCTCGAAAATGCCTCGCGACAGCGCGCGCTCGTCGTCGGCGCCGGTGAGCACGCCTTCGCCGCGTTTGCCGATCACGATCGCCGTGCCGGTGTCCTGGCACATCGGGAGGACGCCGCCGGCGGAGATCGCCGCGTTGCGCAGCAGGTCCATCGCGACGAACCGGTCGTTGCCGCTGGCCTCGGGGTCGTCGACGATCGCGCGCAGCTGCGCCAGATGCGACGAGCGCAGCAGGTGCTGGATGTCGGTGATCGCGGTCTTGGCGAGTTCGGTCAGCGCCTCGGGCTCGACCTGGAGAAACTTCCGGCCCGCGGCCTCGACGACCTCGACACCTTCGGTGCCGAGCAGCCGGTACTCGGTGTGGGTGTCCTTCGCGAGCGGAAGGACTTCAGTGTGCTGGAACGTGGTGGGCGCCACTGCGCGGGCTCCTTTGCCGGCATCGGGAACCCGCCCACGGTACTAGGCGGGTCCCGAGTGACCGGCGTCACGTCCAGGATGAAGGCAAGGGGAATGCAATTCGCATCCCGCAATTTGTCGCCGGGCCCCACAAATTAGTTCGGGAGGCCGGGCCCACCCCGACGGACCCGACCTCCCGGGGAAAGCGATCCGGGCGCGAACACCCGACCGCGAAGACTTATTACCTGCTCGACGGTCTCGTGACGCAGGTCATAAGTCAACGCTGCCGAACGGGTGTTGCTTTTCCGCGCCGCGAAAGGCCCAATGAGGAACTACGAAGCGTAGGCGCGCAGGCGATCGGCCCGCTCACCCTGACGCAGCTTCGACATGACCTCACGCTCGATCTGGCGAACGCGTTCACGGGAAAGCCCGAAGAACTTGCCGATCTGGTCGAGCGTGCGCGGCTGGCCGTCGTCGAGGCCGTAGCGCAGGCGGATCACCTGGGACTCGCGGTCGTCCAGCGTCGCGAGCACGCGGCGAAGGTCGTCCTGGAGCAGACCGGAGATCACGGCGCTCTCGGCGTCGGTCGCCTCGGAGTCCTCGATGAAGTCACCGAGCGGGGCGTCCTCCTCGGTGCCGACCGGCATGTCGAGGCTCACCGGGTCACGCGAGTGGTCGAGCAGGTCGGAGATCTTGTGCGCCGGGATACCCGACTCGGCGGCCAGTTCCTCGTGGGTGGCGTCCCGGCCGAGCTGCTGGTGCAGGTCACGCTTGATGCGGGCCAGCTTGTTCACCTGTTCCACCAGGTGGACCGGCAGCCGGATGGTGCGTCCCTGGTCGGCCATTCCCCTGGTGATGGCCTGGCGGATCCACCAGGTGGCGTAGGTCGAGAACTTGAACCCCTTGGAGTAGTCGAACTTCTCCACCGCGCGGATCAGACCCAGGTTCCCCTCCTGGATCAGGTCGAGCAGTGGCATCCCCCGGCCGGTGTAACGCTTCGCGAGCGAGACCACGAGGCGGAGGTTGGCCTCCAGCAGGTGGTTCTTCGCGACGTGGCCGTCACGCACGAGGGCGGACATCTCCGAACGCCGCTTCGGCGTGAGGCTCTCGGCCGTGTCCAGCATGTGCTGGGCGAACACGCCCGCTTCGATGCGCTTGGCCAGCTCGACCTCGTCGGCGGCGGACAGCAGCGCCGTCTTGCCGATTCCGTTGAGGTACACGCGAACGAGGTCCGCGGCCGGGCTCTGTGCGTCGAGGTCTGCTGCTACATCGGTGAACGCCCCCGCGATCACCGGCTCCTCGGTGGACTGCGCCGGGATACGGCGCTCGCGAATCCCGCGCGCTTCGCGTTCGAGAGTCTGGACTGACATTCTGCCTCCCCGGTCACGGGCTGAACGTGCTGCGGTGTGTCCGCCGGATCCGCCTCGGCGTAGCAGGCCCTGTGGAAAGCCCGCTACTCCTCGCCGGCCCAGCTTGGCTGGACACTTTGCTCAACGCCGGGAGGTCCCAAAACGTTCCCGGCCGCTACAGAGGAGACGGGCGGCTGACCTGGGGCGTTGCTCCACCAACCCTGAGCTTTTCCTGAGAATGCCCGTGCGGGGGAGAAACAAACGTGGTCTAGACCTCTACGAGGAGGGTGAACGGACCGTCGTTCACGCTCCGGACCGCCATCATGGCCCCGAACCGGCCGGTTTCGACCCGGGCGCCGCGTTCGCGCAGGGCGTCGACGACGGCCGTCACGAGCGGTTCCGCGACCTCGGGCCGGGCGGCCGCCGTCCAGGAAGGACGGCGGCCTTTGCGGGTGTCGCCGTAGAGAGTGAACTGGCTTACGACGAGCAGGGGAGCGCCGGTGGTGGCGCAGGATCCCTCTTCGCGAAGTATGCGAGCTTCGTGCAGTTTGCGGGCCATCGTGGCGGCCTTCGTCACATCGTCGTCGACGTGGATTCCCAGCAGTACCAGCAAACCCGGTTCGTCGATGGCGCCGGTCACCTCGTCGCCGACGGTCACGCTCGCTTCCGTGACCCTCGCCACCACCGCCCGCATCAGGCGGCGGGGAGGAGCATGCCGTGGCGGACCAGTTCACGGACGACGGGAAGTGCGGCTTCGGCCAGCTCCTCCGGTTCGAGCCCCTGAGCGGCCGCCAGCAGCACGATCAGGTCTTCCAGCGGCAGCGCGCCCTGGCAGCCGGCCAGCAGGCGTGTCGCCAGTTCGTCGACTTCGTGCGACCAGCCGGGTCCGTCGGTGCGGTGCAGCCGCTGGACGGTCGTGGCCCAGCCCTCCTCGCCCGGCTCGGCGACACTCTCCAGAAGGACGCTTTCCGGGACGCGGAATCGGACATCGAGGAGCGAATCGCCGTTGGCGCGCAGCCATTCCACCCGATCCAGCCAGTTCGCCGCCTCCTCGCCCAGTGGGTCGTCGTAGGCCTGGCGCAGGTCCTCGCACACGATCGTCGGTGTCGTGCCGTCCGCCCGGCGAAGGGTGACGAAGCCGAAACCGATGCCCTGGACGTCGTTCTCGGCGAACCAGTCGAGCCAGGCGCCGGATTTCGCACGGCCTTCGGGCGACCGGGGATCGATTCCCGCGTCCCGCAGCCACGTGCCGACGTACAGGCCCGGATCCGCGATGTCCCGCTGGACGAACCACGCGTCGGTCTCGGCGGGAAGCCAGCGGGTCACCCGATCGCCCCAGTCCTCGCCCTTCACGTGCAGCCACGACGCGAGGAGCTGGCCGGTTCCGCCGTCGTTGAGGAACCCGGGCAGCTGCCGCACCACGAGCGCGCTGGCGTCGTCACCGGCGAGACCGGAGTCGCGGTAGGTGTAGTCCACGCGCGGCGGGCCGACCACGAACGGCGGATTGCAGACGATCTGGTCGAACCGGCGCCGCGCGACCGGCGCGAACCATTCGCCGCGCACGAGTTCGACGTCCAGTTCGTTGAGCCGGAAGGTGGCCGCGGCGAGGGCCAGCGCGCGGGCCGAGACATCGGTCGCGGTGACCTTCTTCGCGTGACGGGTGGCGTGCAGTGCCTGGACGCCGTTGCCCGTGCCGACGTCGAGCAGGCTGCCGACCTCGCGGCGGCTGGTGGCGCGGATCAGGCTGAGGGACGCGTGCCCGACGCCGAGCACGTGGTCCTCGGG
Source organism: Amycolatopsis sp. lyj-108 (assembly GCF_046549005.1). NCBI lineage: Bacteria > Bacillati > Actinomycetota > Actinomycetes > Pseudonocardiales > Pseudonocardiaceae > Amycolatopsis > Amycolatopsis sp. lyj-108. The sequence goes on from NZ_JAJPWQ010000003.1 coordinate 434,973, forward strand.
CACGGTCTGGCCGAGGACGTCGGCGTCGAGATCCGAAACGACCCACCAGGAGCCTTCGTCGTCGCCGTGCGGACGCACGTCGAGCCCGGCCCGGTAGCCGTCCGCAGTGGGTATGAGCAGCGTCGCGGCGACCGCGTCATCGAGGGAGAGTGGCGCGAAAGCGGCCTCGACGTCTTTCTCCGGCTCGGTCGAACCCAGCAGGAACAGGCGGATCAGCGTGCCGAGCTCACCCGCGTCGCGGGTCGCGCGGTAGGCGAGTTCCGGTTCGCCGCGGCCGAGGGCGGCGTGCGCGGAGCCGAGGGCGCCGACCACGCCGTCGGTGTCGTACCCCGTCCGGCGGAAGGCTTCCCGCAGCCTCGCGCAGATGTCGTCGGACAGGTCGGGGAGGGCTGCTCGTGTGCTCACGGTGGGTAATACTGCCAGGATGAGGTCGTGAGCCTCGAAAGTGTCCTGGCACCGCTGCAGGCGGCGCTGCCCGGATTGGAAGACCTGTACATCGACCTCCACCGGCATCCGGAGCTGTCGTTCGCCGAAACCCGCACCGCCGCCGAACTGGCGCGGCGACTGGAGGCCGACGGCTACGAGGTGCACACCGGCATCGGGCGCACCGGCGTCCTGGGGGTGCTGCGCAACGGCCCCGGCCCGAAGGTGATGCTGCGCGCCGACATCGACGCGTTGCCGGTCGAGGAGAAGACCGGCCTGCCGTACGCGAGCACCGCGCGCGGTGTCGACGCCGACGGCCGCGAAGTCCCGGTGATGCACGCCTGCGGTCACGACATGCACGCCACCTGGCTCTCCGGGGCCGCGTCGCTGCTGGCGTCCGGCCGCGAACACTGGTCCGGCACGCTGATGGTCGTGTTCCAGCCGGGGGAGGAGGCCGGGGACGGCGCCGCCGGCATGGTCCGCGACGGGGTCTTCGGGCCTGCCGGCAAACCCGATGTCGTGCTCGGCCAGCACGTGGTGCCCGGTCCGGCGGGCTGGGTGCTGACCAGGCCGGGCGTGATCATGGCGGCCACGGACGCGCTCCGCATCACGTTGCACGGCCGGGGCGGGCACGGTTCGCGACCGGAGACCACGGTGGATCCCGCCGTGCTCGCCGCGTCCGTGGTGCTGAAGCTGCAAACCATCGTTTCGCGGGAGATCTCGGCGACCGAGTCGGCGGTGGTGACCGTCGGCTCGCTGCACGTCGGCACCGCGCACAACATCATCGCCGACCACGCCGTCCTCGAGGTCAACATCCGGTCGTTCGACCAGGCCGTGCGGGAGAAGGTCGTCGCGGCGGTCGAACGGATCGTCCAGGGCGAGGCCGCCACCGCGGGCGCGCCGAAAGCGCCGGAGATCGAGCGGATCGGCGCGTTCCCGGTCACCGAGAACGACGACACGGCCACCGAGGGACTCACCGCCGCCTTCCGCGACCACTTCGGCGAGGGCCGGGTGATGCCCGCGCCGCTGGTCACCGGCAGTGAGGACTTCAGCGAGTTCGGCCGCGCCGCCGGGGTACCGTCGGTGTTCTGGCTGGTCGGCGGCCTGGACGAGGAGAAGGTGATCGCCGCGATGACCGCCGGTCGCTTCGAACGGGACATCCCGTCGAACCACTCGCCGCTCTTCGCGCCGATCCCGCACCCGACGCTTTCGGCCGGCGTCGAGACGCTCGTGGTCGCGGCTCTGCACCGGCTCACCCACCCGGGTGTCGGATGAGCCCGGCGAGTGGGAGCATGGAAGCCGGAGGTGGTGCTGTGAACGCGCCCGCCCACGGTCCCGAACCGAGGGAACCCGCTCCGGTGCTGATCACCGAAGCCGCCCCATCCTACGAAGACCAGCTCGCCAAGCGGAAGCGGAAGTACATCATCATGATGTCGTTCCGCATCCCCTGCCTGATCCTCGCCGGGATCTTCTACGAGACCTGGTGGCTCGCGCTGGCCCTCATCGCGATCTCGATCCCGCTGCCGTGGATCGCCGTCCTCGTGGCGAACGACCGGCCGCCGCGCAAGAGCGAGAAGGTCAACCGGTACGAGGCCGAACCGACGCGGATCGAGAGCGGCGGTCATCGGGTCATCGACGGCGGCTGACTCGTTTCGCGCGTGCTATGAAAGGTCCTTTCCTTGCAAATTTTGCAAGGAAAGGACCTTTCATAGCGTTTTTCGGTTACGGCTACGGCTGCGGCCCGACCTTCGCCACCGCTCGCGCACCCAGCCGCGTCCCCGCCCGAAGGACCTCCACGGTCGACTCGCCGCGAAGCCACGCCGCCAGCACGCCGGCGTCGAAGGCGTCCCCGGCACCGGTCGAGTCGACGCACTCCGCGGGCTGCGCGGGCACCGAGGTGATGACGCCGCTCGCGTCCACCCAGCTGGCGCCGTCGAGACCGGCGGTGACCACGACCTCGCCGACGTAGTCCAGCAGTTCCTTCGCCGCCTCGGGATCACTCGACCCGGTCAGCGCGACCAGTTCGCTGGTGTTCGGCATCAGCAGGTCGACGCCGCGCACGTCGTCGAGGAAGGCCGCCGGGTCGGTGATCAGCGTCGCCGCCTGCGGGTCGACCGACGTCGTCAGTCCGGCCTTCTTCGCCGCCGCCAGCGAGGCGAGCGCCGCGGGCCGTGAAGACGGGTACAGCAGGACATAGCCCGAGAGGTGCAGGTGGCTCGCGCCGCTGAGCGCCGCCTCCGTGATGTCGGAAGGGCTGAATCGCGCGTTCGCGCCGCGGTCGGCGAGCATGCTCCGTTCACCGGCGCCGTCGACGAGCACCACGACGCAGAACGTCGGTTCTTCGGGATCGACGGCGAACTCGCAGCGGACACCGGCGGCTTCCAGTTCGCCCTTCACCATGCGGCCGCCGGAATCGTCGCCGATCCGCGCGACCAGCGTGGTCTCCGCGTCCTCTGCCCGCAGCCACAGCGCGGTGTTCGCGCCCGCGCCCCCGCTGGTGAAGTGGACCTTCGCGCGGATGTCGCCGCCGTGCGGGATCGGGCCTTCGTGCCGCGCGACGACGTCGAGGCCGACGTCGCCGACGACGACGATGCCGCTCATGCCGCGGTCCCGGCGAGCGCGACGGCCACCTCGGTGGCCAGTTCCGCGTTGGAGAGCACCAGTGCCTCGTTCGCGTCGAGGCTCACGCCGTCGCTCGCGGTGTGGAAGTGCTCCAGCAGTACCGGCGTGACGTCCTTGCCGTGCACGCCTCGCGACTTCAGCAGCTCCAGCCCTTCGGCGAGCAGCCGGTCGTGCAGCTCTTTGTCCATTTCGGACGCTTCGGGGATCGGATTCGCAAGCAGTACACCGGAATTCGCGTGCGCGCGATGCGCGGCGATGACCGAGGCGGCCTGCGCGGCGTCGTCGACCCGCCACGGCACCTCGTAGCCGGAGGAGCGGAGGTAGAACGCGGGGAACTCGCCGGTGCGGTATCCGAGCACGGGTACCGAGTTGGTCTCCAGCACTTCGAGTGTCGCGGCGATGTCGAGCACCGACTTCACCCCGGAGCAGACGACCGTGGTCGGCACCTTCGCCAGCACGCCCAGATCAGCCGAGACGTCCCAGCTCTGCGCCGCGCCTTGGTGGACGCCGCCGAGCCCGCCGGTGGCGAACATGCCGATCCCGGCCGCGGCCGCCAGCGCCGCGGTGCTCGCGACCGTCGTCGCCCCGGACCGGCCGAGGCCGACGGCCGGGCCGATGTCGCGCAGCGAGAGCTTGTCCAGGTCCGCGCCGGGCGCGCAGACGCGTTCCAGCTGCTCACCCGAGAGACCGATCAGGGGGACGCCGTCGAGGACGGCGATGGTCGCGGGGACGGCGCCGCCGTCGCGCACGACCTTCTCCAGCCGCCGGGCGACGTCGAGGTTGCGGCCGGGCGGGAGGCCGTGGGAGAGGATGGTGCTCTCCAGTGCGACGACGGGATCACCGGCGGCGAGGGCGGAGGCGACCTCTTCGTGAAGGGACAGTTGCGGAGTCACGAACGAACATCATCGGTGATGTGGGTCCGCGTCACGCCATCGGGTCAGTTCGTTCGCGAGGTTCTCTCGCGCCTTGCTCTCCCAGCGTGCCCGCGCGATGTCGCTGCGGTACAGCCGCGGCCGGGCCAGCAGGTTCTCCAGCACGGCCGAGCGGCCCGTCCGCCACTCCTCGTCGGAGTAGATCGAATACTCCGCCCGGACACCGTTCGCGTATTCCTCGTAGCGCTCCGGCGTGGCGCCGAGGATCGCGAGGTCGGCGTCGAGCAGCGCCGTGGCGAGGAGGTCGTCGTCCGGGGCGGAGTGGTGGATCGTGCCGAGGACGAGTTCCCCGGCGCGCTCGACGTCTGCCCGGGGGACGCCGGCGTTGGTGAGCTCGGCACGGGTCCAGGCCGCGCTCGCCCGTTCGTCCTCGCCGGGGCGGGCGTCGTAGACGACGTCGTGCGTCCAGGCGGCGATGGCGACGAGTGCTCGCTCGCGGGAACCCAGGCCGAAGGCGACGGCGAGGTCCCCGCTGTCCCGGGCGACGGCCTTGACGTGCCGGAGATCGTGGTAGTGGCGATGCGGCTCGGCGTAGCGGGTTTCGAGGTCGTTCCATGCGACGGCGGCGATCAGGTGATCGCCGCCGAGCCTGGTGACGGCGGTGGCCCAGATCATGCCGGGAACACCCAGCGAGTCGGGGATCCCGAGAAGTCCTTTTCCAGCATGCCGAACACCTTCCGTGGCCGGACCCGGATCGACGCGTTCGAAGCGGGGTCGAGCATGTCCATTCCGTACGTGGTCTTGTATTTGCCGTTCACGGCGTCGAGAAACGTCCGCAGCGCGCCGAGGTCGGTGACGATCTCGGCGGGGCCTTCGAGCACCACGGGTTCGTAAGGATCGTCTGTCGACACCGAGACCGCGGAACCGGCGGCGACGTTGCGCGCCTTGGCCGAGCGCAGCGAAGACGAGAACCACAGCGCGTCACCCGTCCAGGCTGCCCACACCGGCATGAGGTGCGGGCGGCCGCCGGGGGTGACCGTCGCCACCCAGTAGTCGTGCGAGTCCCGCAGCCGGCTCTCCGCCCAGGACCAGGGCAGCAGACCGGTGCCCTCCCCGGCCGGAGCCGTCCCGTAACCCGGCATGTACGGCCTGGTCGCCGACGGTTCCGTCATCGCGCCTCCACCTCAGTCGAAGATCCCGCGTGCTTTGGCCACCTCGTGGAGCCAGCCCTCGAGCTGCGGCTCCCACTTGACCCGCTCCAGTGCGGCGTGGTCGACCTTGAACAGGCCGAGGAACTCCTGGCCGCGTCCGCCGAACCCGCCGCTCTTGGACACCCGGACCCGTTTGGTCACCTCCAGCACGACCTGCGTCTCCGAGGGCGAGGACAGGAAGGTCACCGCCACGGAGGTGAAGACGGGCGCGAACCGCGGTGAAGGGGTGAAGCGGATCTCCTGGAAGAACGGGAGCTGCTGGATCGCGCCGTTGATCCGGCCGCGTTCCAGCACGGCCTCGCGGAAGACGAAGCCGATCCGGCTGAAGGCGTCCAAGATCCGTTTCTGCGCGGGCAGCGGCTCGATCGCGGCGCCGTCGACGTCGACCGGGTCGGTGACGGAGTTCGCGATGTCGAGGCTGGTCTGGAGGCCGACGGCCATCCCGTTCAGCGGTTTGCCGAAGATGCTGGAGATCGGCGTCTCCCAGGGCAGGGCCACCTCGAACGGCAGGCGGATCTGCTGACCGGGCGCGATCCGCTCGTTGCCCGCCAGCTGCTGCACACCGAACTCGAGGTCCTCGACGCCGGGGCGGCGTTCGTCCGGCAGCGTGACCCTGGCGAGCAGCTTCACCGAGAGACCGTTGATCTCTTGATCGACTTCGCCGCCGAGCAGCAGGACCTCGCCGCGCAACGGGCGGCCGGGGGAGACCGTGCGGTCGAGCAGCCGGGCGTCGATCTTCGCCCCACCGGAACCGAACGTCGCGAGCACCTTCTGGAACATGGGCGAGATCCTGCCAGGTCGCCGGTGTGCGCAGGAGGATTTGGGGCATTATGGAGGGGTGAGTACACAGACCCTTCCGAAGCCGGATACCCGCCCCGAGGGCACCGACAGCACCGACGACGACGCGCCGAAGATGTTCCACTACGTGCGCAAGAACAAGATCGCCGAAAGCGCGGTCATGGGCACGCACGTGGTGGCGCTGTGCGGCGAGGTCTTCCCGGTGACGAAGTCGGCGAAGCCCGGTTCGCCGGTCTGCCCGGACTGCAAGAAGATCTACGACGGTCTCAAGCCGGGCGACTGACACCTGACCGTTGTCCGAAACCGGACAAAATCTGAAAATCCTTCACATGGTGGCTGCCCGTCCCGGTTTTCGCTGGTAATTCATTAGCGCCAGCGAAACCCCGCCGGGACGGAGCCTTCATGCGTAGAACCGGGATCGTGCTCGCCATCGCCGCGTTGGTCGCGGTGTTCTCACCCGCCGCCGCCCAAGCCGTAACAGGCTGGACCATCCTCGGCTCGGACAACGCCCGCCCGCTCGACGAGGGTCAGGGCCTGGCCACCATCGAACGGCCGTCCGGGACCATCTACCGCTACACCGGGATCGCGACGGTTCCGGTGAACCTGGCGTCGCAGGGCTGGAACCACGTCGGCGATCCGGGCTCCGCGCAGGGCTGGTACGTCGAGCCGTACCAGCGCGACGACAGGGGCGCGAAGCTCTTCCGCGTCGAGTCGCCCAACGGGACGTGGGCGAACTACACGCACACGCTGGAGTCGTGGGAAGCGAACAACAACTCGTTCGCCGCCGTGACCCCCGACGCCCGCTGGATGGTGGCCGGTGAGTGGGGCACGATGGACCGGCTCCTCGTGCACCCGATGCCCGGCGTCGCGCATACGAATCCGTCGGCGAACCTGCCGTACGCGTCCGCGATCCGGCTCGACAAGCCGGTGCGGGACATCCAGGGCTGCGACTTCGTCACCGCGACCCGGCTGCTGTGCGCGTCCGACGATCCCGAGGGCTCGCTCTTCGGGACCACGAAGCCGCTGCTGCAGGTGGATCTTTCCGGCGCGCTGTCCGGTTCGGACGTGACCGGGCGGGTGACCTCGCTGGGGCAGCTGCCCCTGAAGAGCACCTGCAGCGGGAATTTCGAAACCGAGGGCGTCGACGTGGACGCGAGCGGGATGCTGCGGGTCGTGGTGCTGTCGCCGTCGTGGTGCGTCGCGTTCGACAGCAAGACCTGGCGGTTCCGGAAGGCGTAACTCACGTGATCAGACGCGTAACTCGCGTGATTGGAGGCGTACCTGGTCCAATCACGCGAGTTACGGCTTCCGTCACGCCCGGGTCTACGAAGCCGGCTCCGGGGTCAGCGTCTCGGTGGCCGGGGCCGAAGACCGCCGGGCGTCCTTCTTGGCGCGGCGCTTCTCTTTCCGGGTTTCGACCATCGTGTAGAGCGTCGGCACCAGGATCAGCGTCAGCAGGGTCGAGCTGACCAGGCCGCCGATGACCACGATCGCCAGCGGCTGGCCGATGAATCCGCCCTGGCCGGTCAGCCCGAGCGCCATCGGGACCAGCGCGAAGATGGTCGCCGCCGCGGTCATCAGGATCGGCCGCAGCCGTCGCCTGCCGCCTTCGACGACGGCGTCGGCGACGCTCATCCCCGAAGCCCGGTACTGGTTGATCAGGTCGATCAGCACGATCGCGTTGGTCACCACGATGCCGACGAGCATCAGCATCCCGATCAGCGCGGGCAGGCCCAGCGCGGTCCCGGTGGCGAGCAGCAGCCCGATCGCGCCGGTCGCCGCGAACGGGATCGACACCAGCAGGATCAGCGGCTGGAGCAGGCTGCGGAACGTCGCCACCATGATCAGGTACACGATCGCGATCGCGGCCAGCAGCGCGAGGAACAGGTTCCCGAAGGCCTCCTGCTGGTCCTCGCTGACGCCGCCGAGCTGGTACGCCGCGCCGCCGGTGAAGGTCAGCCCGTCCAACTTGGCCTGGATGGCCTTCGTGGTGGCGGCCAGGTCCGCGCCGGTGTTCTTGGCGGTGACCGTGGTGCTCAGCTCGCCGGAGGTGCGGTGCACCGCCGCCGGTCCGTCCACTGTGGACACGTTGGCGACCGAGTCGAGCCGGACGACGCCGGTCGCGCTCGGGATCGGCAGCGCCTTGACCGCGTCGACCGACACCGGGGCGGTGCCCGCGCGCAGCACGATGTCCGTGCGCTGACCGTCCACCGGCAACTGGGTCACCGTGCGGCCTGCGATGGCCTGGTTCGCGATCTGGCCGATCGTGGTCGCCGAGAGCCCGCTCGCGGCGGCCTTGGCGGCGTCGACCTCGACCTGCACCCGCGGCGAACCCTGCGCGAGGTCACTGGTCACCTCGGTGAGGTCCGGCACTCCGGACAGCGCCTGGCGGACCTGCTCGGCGGCCGGCTTCAGTGCCGCCTCGTCCGGTGCGGTGACGGTGATCGAGACCTGGTCCGAGTTGAACCCGCCCGCTTCCGCGCCGATCTTGACCTCGCCGAGTTCCGGCTTGTCGAGCTTGCCCCGCAACCGGTCCGAGAGCGCGTCGAGGTCGGTGTCCTTGGCGACGGTGACCTGGATGTTGGTCGCCGTCCCGCCGCCACCGAAGAAGCCGCCCCCGCCGATGCTCACCTGGTAGGTCTCGACGGCGGGTTCGGCGGCGAGCGCCTGCTCCACCGCGCCTGCCGCCTTCTCCTTGGCCTCGGAACCGGTGCCGGGCGGCAGCTTCTGCGAAAGGCTCAGCGTCGTCGAGCCGGACTGGTCGAGGAAGTTGGTGTTCAGCTGCGACGCCAGCCCGACCGTGCCACCGAAGATGATCAGCGCCAGCAGCACCACGGTGACGCGGCGCCGGGTGGCGAACCGGATCACCGGAACGTACCCGCGCTGCAGCAGCCCGCGGCGTTCCTTGTCTTCGGCGGCTTGACGCGTGAGCTCGGCTTCGTGCTCGTTCGCCGGGGTCTTCGGCGGTTTGAGGAACCAGTACGCCAGCACCGGCACGATCGTCAGCGAGACCAGCAGCGACGCGAGCAGCGCCACGGTGACCGTGATCGCGAACGGAGAGAACAGCTCGCCGACGAACCCGCCCACGAAGGCGATCGGCAGGAACACCGCGACCGTGGTGAGGGTGGACGAGGTCACCGCCCCCGCCACCTCGCGCACGCCGTCGAGCACCGCGCGCTCTTTCTCCTCGCCGTACGCCAGATGTCGTTTGATGTTCTCCAGCACCACGATCGAGTCGTCGACCACCCGCCCGATGGCGATGGTGAGCGCGCCGAGGGTGAGCAGGTTCAGCGAAAGATCGCCGGTCCACAACGCCAGCAGCGCCACGACCACCGAAAGCGGGATCGACACCGCCGTCACGAGCGTGGACCGCAGTGACAGCAGGAACAGCAGGATCACCAAGACCGCGAACGCCAGCCCCAGCAGGCCTTCGGTGGTCAGTCCGCTGATCGCGTCCTTGACCGGGGTGCCCTGGTCGAACACGACGCTCATCTCGGCGCCGATCTTCTTCGACAGTTCGGGCAGCTTGTCCCGCACCGATTCCGAGATCGCGACCGCGTTCCCGTTCTCCACCATGGTGATCGAGAGGCCGAGGCTCGGCTTGCCGTTGGTGCGGGTGATCGACGTCGGCGGCGCGAACCCGGCCTGGACGTCCGCGACATCCCCGAGCTTCACGGGCTTGCCGGCCTGTGCGCCGGGGCGCGACGGCTGCGACGGTGTCAGGTAAAGGTTCTTGATGGTGTCCACTGTGGTCGGTCCGCCGCCGACCTGGACGGTGAGCGTCTTGTCGCCTTCGGTCAGCGTCCCGGCCGGGACGGCGGCACCGGCGGTCTGCAGCGTGGTGGCGATCGACGACGGGTCGACACCCGCGGCGGCCAGCTTCGCGTAGTCCAGCGCGATGGTGACCCGCGGCTGCCGCGCACCGGTCACCTCGACCTCGCGGACGCCGTCGATCTTGCGCAGTTCCGGCGCGACCTCCCCGGTCAGCGCGGGCGCGAGCGCCTGCGGGTCGCCGGTGGTCCCGGCGGCGAGCAGCACGACCGGGAGATCATCGGTGGACCCGGCCGACACCGACGGCTCGCTGTTCTGCGGCAGCCGTGCCTTGAGCCCGTCTACGACGCGCTGGATCTGCCCGACGGCCGCGTCGATGTCCGTGCCGAACTCGAACTGCGCGGTGATCCGCGACAGTCCCTCCGACGACGTCGAGCTCAGCTCTTCAAGCCCCTTCAGGCCCTGCAGACCGCCTTCCAGCGGCTCGGTGACCTGGCGGTCGACCGCGTCCGGCGACGCGCCCGCGTACGGCGTGATGACCTGCGCCTGCGGGAACTGCAGTGACGGGAACAGCTGCTGCTTCAGCTGCGGCAGGGCGAAGGCGCCGAAGCCGATCACCACCAGGGCGAGCAGCCCGATGAGACTTCGGTTGCGCAGGCTCAGTCTGGCCAGCGTGGACATGGCGGGATCCCCCAGGAATGGCTCGGACGGGCGGGTTACCGCGAGCTTTTCATGGCGGGGGGTGGACTGGATTCACACCACGGGTGGAACCGGAGTACGACTTCGGGAGGAGGTCCGGCGTCAACTTCGCCGTTCTGTCACCTGATCGGCTTCGCTCTGCGTTTCTTCGTTCACGGATTGTTCCGTTTCGCTTTCGCCGTTCTGGCGGGGACGGCGGAGCGGGACGGTCGTCCGTTCCCACAGTTTGCGGCCCTCTTCGGCGCGGATCCGTTCGCTGGCGCGTTCCATTTCCAGCCGCCGCCATTTCCGGCGCTGGCGTTTCGTCGCCTTGGCTGGCCACAGTTCCTGGATCGCGCTGTTGAAGTACGCGCCGAAGACGACCGCGAGCCCGATGAAGAACATCAGCAACAGGAACGCGATCGGCGCGGCGAGCGCGCCGTAGGTGTAGCCGGTCTTGGTGATCCAGTTCAGGTAGATCCGCAGGCCAACACTGGAGAGCAGGAACACGATCATGGCGAGCATCGCGCCCGGCAGGCCGCGATGCCACGGCAGCCGTCGCGGCAGCGCGAGCTTGTAGAGCGTGGTGAGCGCCAGCACGATCATGCCGCCGAGGACCGGGTAGTACAGCGTGCCGACCCAGTAGGACACCGTGTCGCGCCAGTCGGTGGGGAAGAACTGGGGGAGCAGGTCCGGCCCGATCGCCAGCAACGGCAGCCCGACCACCAGGATGACCAGCCCGGCCAGGTACAGCAGGAGCGCGAAGATCCGCTGCCAGACGTCGTTGCGGACGCCGTACTGGTCGTGCGCCACGGTGATCGCGTCGACGAACGAGGACATCGCCGACGAACCCGCCCAGAGCGAGATCAGGAAACCGACCGAGACGATCTCGCCCTTGCCGACGAACAGGATGCTGTTGACCGTCGGCTCGATGATGTCGTGGACGGCGTTGTCGCTGAAGATCGTCTTGCTGAAGGTGATGATCCGGTCGTGGACGGCGGTCACGACCTCCTGGCCGAACCAGTCGCCTACGAAGCCGAGGCAACCGAGGAGACCCAGCAGCAGCGGCGGCAGTGACAGCGTCTGCCAGAACGCGGCTTCGGCGGCCTCGGAGAAGATGTTGCCGTCCCACGCCTTGCTGAGCGTGCGGCTGAGCAGGCGCAACGGACCCCTGCGGCCCTTCGCGACCTCGGCGGCCGTATCCGGACGGCCGTTCTCCTCGCTCATGCAGCTCCTCCGCCGGCGCCGAGCGCCCTTGACGGTGTCCAGCATGGTCCATGCTGCGGCATTCGGCTCGTCACCCCTGGGTTTTCGGGTGAGTAACCCGACAACGGGGGTGGCGCTTCCGGCGTTCCATGGGCGCGGCAGGTAGTCTGTTCGGAGTGCCCTCACCTCAGGCGCCGGCGTCGCCGCCGGATACCCAAGTGGGGGTTTTCGCTTGTGACAGGGCGGATGACCAGGTGTTTTCGGGTGTGGGAGGAGGGGACCGGCATGGCGGAAACGGTTGAACGCGATCGGGGCGAGCTGGGCGCACCTCCCGCGGCGAAGGACAGCACCGCCCGGCCGCTGCGTGCCTGGCAGCGGCGAGCGCTGACGAAGTACCTGACGAAGAAACCGAAGGACTTCCTGGCCGTCGCGACGCCGGGCGCGGGGAAGACGGTGTTCGGTCTCCGGATCGCGGCCGAGCTGCTGAGCGACCGGACCGTCGAGAAGATCACCATCGTCGCGCCGACCGAGCACCTCAAGCACCAGTGGGCGGCCTCGGCCGCGGCCGCGGGGATCGCGATCGATTCGAACTTCCGCAACGGCACCGGCGTCACCTCGCGGGACTACCAAGGTGTCGCGGTGACCTACGCGCAGGTCGCGGCGCATCCGACGCTGCACCGCGTGCGCACCGAGAACCGCAAGACACTGGTCATCCTCGACGAGATCCACCACGGCGGTGACGCGAAGTCCTGGGGCGACGCGGTCCGCGAGGCGTTCACGCCCGCCGTCCGCCGTCTCGCGCTGACCGGGACGCCGTTCCGCAGCGACGACTCGCAGATCCCGTTCGTCACCTACGAGCCCGACGGCTCGGGTTTCCAGCGCAGCAAGGCCGACCATTCCTACGGCTACGCCGACGCGCTCGCCGACGGCGTCGTCCGGCCGGTCGTCTTCCTGGCCTACTCCGGTGAGGCCTCCTGGCGCACGAGCGCGGGGGAGGAGTTCACCGCGCGGCTCGGCGAGCCGCTGACGGCCGAGCAGAACGCGCGGGCCTGGCGCACGGCGCTCGACCCGGCCGGCGAGTGGATCCCGTCGGTGCTGCAGGCCGCGGACACACGTCTCGCGCAGCTTCGCGCCAACGGCATCCCGGACGCGGGCGGTCTGGTGATCGCCACCGATCAGGATTCGGCGCGCGCCTACGCCAAGATCCTGGAACGCCTCTCCGGCCAGACCCCGACGGTCGTCCTCTCCGACGACCCCAAGGCGTCCGGGCGGATCAAGGAGTTCTCCGATTCGACCGACCGCTGGCTGGTCGCGGTCCGGATGGTGTCCGAGGGCGTCGACGTCCCGCGTCTCGCCGTCGGCGTCTACGCCACGAGCGCGTCGACCCCGCTGTTCTTCGCGCAGGCCATCGGCCGGTACGTGCGTTCGCGCAAACCCGGCGAGACGGCTTCGGTCTTCCTGCCGAGTGTGCCGGTGCTGCTGGAACTGGCCAGCGAGCTGGAAGCCCAGCGCGACCACGTCCTCGGCAAGCCGCACCGCGAGAAGGAAGGCTGGGAGGACGAACTCCTGGCCCAGGCCAACCGCACCGAGGACGAGCCGGGCGAGGAGGAGAAGGCGTTCACCTCGCTGGGCGCCTCCGCCGAGCTCGACCAGGTCATCTACGACGGCAACTCCTTCGGCACCGCGGTGTTCTCCGGTTCCGACGAGGAGCAGGAGTACCTCGGCCTGCCGGGGCTGCTGGAGCCGGACCAGGTCCGCGCCCTGCTGCGGAAGCGGCAGGAGGAGCAGCTCTCCGACGAGAAGCGGCGCAAGCCCAAGGCCGAGGAGGCCGCCCCGGTCGCGCGGCCGCAGTCGGTCAGCGAGCGGCTCGGCAGCCTGCGCAAGGAGCTGAACGCGCTGGTGGGCGTGCACCACCACCGGACCAAGAAACCGCACGGCGCGATCCACAACGAACTGCGCCGCGTCTGCGGCGGACCGCCGACCGCGATGGCTTCGGTCGAACAGCTCGAAGAGCGGATCGTCACCCTCCGTTCCTGGTGATCGCTCCGTACCAAGCGCTATGAAAGGTCCTTTCCTTGCAAAATTTGCAAGGAAAGGACCTTTCATAGCATTGGGCACGCGGGAGCGGCGGCGTGAGTGTCTGAGGTACCACCTGCCCGCTCGGACGGCACGCGTGATCGGACGGACGACACACGTGCTTGGACGGACGACTCGCGTGTCGTCCACCCAGTCATGTGTGATCGCCGGCTCGGTCCAGTGAACGCCCCGGTCAGCGCGCCACTGCCGCTGCTGCTGTCACGCTGAGTGAGTGGTGGCGGTCACACTGTCAGCGAACCGAGACTTCGTGCGGCTTGCTACGGCCACGTTGCCAAACCGTGTCCATTTGATGCGGCTTAATCGATTCAGCCGTCTTCCCCGGGACACATTCGGCGGCATATGTTGTCGCCCACAACATATGCGCGATGGTGCGACCGGTCCTCCTGGATCGCCGCCCGCGAGCAAGATCGGAGAAGGAACGAGGATGCGCAGCAGAACCCTTACCCTCCTCGCCGCGACGGTGGGCGCCGGCCTGGTGCTTTCCGCCTGCGGTGCCAACAGCGCCGACTCGGGCAGCGGCAACTCCTCGCAGTCCGCGCCCGCCCCCGGCGGTGCCGCCGCCGGCGGCAAGGTCGGCGTCATCCTGCCGGAGACCGCCACCTCCGCGCGCTGGGAGTCCTTCGACAAGCCGTTCCTGACCAAGGCGCTCAAGGATGCCGGCTTCGACGCCGACGTCCAGAACGCCCAGGGTGACGTCCAGAAGTTCACCACGCTGGCCGACGGCATGATCGCGCAGAACGTCAAGGTCCTGATCATCGCCGCCATCAACGGCGAGGTCGGCTCGGCGGTCGCCCGCAAGGCGCAGGCCGCGGGTATCCCGACGATCGATTACGACCGCCTGAACCTCGGCGGCAGCTCCGACTACTACGTCTCGTTCGACAACGAGAAGGTCGGCCAGCTGCAGGGCCAGGGACTCGCCGACGCGCTGAAGGACAAGAAGGGCGCCGAGGTCGTCATGATCGAGGGCGCCCCGACCGACAACAACGCGACGCTGTTCGCCAACGGCCAGAAGTCCGTGCTGCAGCCGAAGTTCGCCGCCGGTGACCTGAAGCTCGTGCGGGAACAGGCCATCGACAACTGGGACAACCAGAAGGGCGGCCAGACCTTCGAGCAGATCCTGACCGACAACAAGGGCAGGGTCGACGGCGTCGTCGCCGCGAACGACGGTCTCGCCGGCGCGGTCATCACCGTGCTGAAGAAGAACGGCCTCAACGGCAAGGTCCCGGTCACCGGCCAGGACGCCACCGCGGACGGCCTCATGGCGATCCTGCGCGGCGACCAGTACATGACCGTGTTCAAGCCGATCAAGGAAGAGGCCGAAGCCGCGGCGAAGCTCGCCGTGCTGCTGGCCAAGGGCGACAAGGCGGGCGCCGACGCGCTGGCCACCGGCAAGGCGAAGGACCCGAAGGGCAACCGCGAGGTCAAGTCCGTGCTCCTCGAGCCGAAGATGACCACCAAGGAAGGTGTCAAGGAGGTCGTGACGCAGGGCTACGTCAAGGCGGCCGAGATCTGCGGCGGCGACCTGGCCGCGGCGTGCACGCAGCTCGGTATCTCCTGACCCGTTAAATCCAGACAACCGGGCCGGGACGCTTCTCGCCAGACAAGCGCCCCGGCCCGGTCTCCAGCCGGGAGAATTCGAGAACCCCCATGAGCGAACCCATCCTCGAACTGAAGCAGCTGAACAAGAGCTTCGGGCCGGTCCACGTCCTCCACGACGTGGACTTCAACGTGCGGGCAGGCGAGGTCACCGCGCTGGTCGGCGACAACGGTGCCGGAAAGTCCACTTTGGTCAAGTCGATCGCCGGGATCCACGGCTACGACTCGGGCACGGTGAAGTTCCAGGGCGAACCGGTGAACATCCACGGCCCGCGTGACGCCGCGGATCTGGGGATCGAGGTCGTCTACCAGGACCTCGCCCTCGCCGAGAACCTCGACATCGTGCAGAACATGTTCCTCGGCCGGGAACGCGGCAGCAAATGGCTGCTGGACGAGGCCAGCATGGAGAAGGCCGCCCGCGAGACGCTCGCCTCGCTGTCGGTCCGCACCGTGAAGTCCGTCCGCACGCCCGTTTCGGCCCTCTCGGGTGGGCAGCGGCAGACCGTCGCGATCGCCAAATCCGTGCTGTGGGACTCGAAGGTGGTCCTGCTCGACGAGCCGACCGCCGCGCTCGGTGTCGCGCAGACCCGTCAGGTGCTCGACCTCGTCCGCCGCCTCGCGGAGCAGGGCCTGGGTGTGGTGCTGATCAGCCACAACATGGCCGACGTCTTCGAGGTCGCCGACCGTATCGCGGTGCTCTACCTCGGCCGTCTCGTCGCCGAGGTGCACACCAAGGACGTCACCCACGGCCAGGTCGTGGAACTGATCACCGCCGGCCGATCCGGCGACCTCGGCCTTGCCCGCCCCGAAGCCGCCGTCCTCTAGAACCAGGCGAGAAAGAACCGGAAATGACTGAGACACCCGCAAAGCCCGCCTCGCCGGAGGGGGGCAAGCCGACGGCAGCCGCGCTCAACCCGTCGGCGGCCATCACGGACTTCGGCATCGACACGACATCGATGTCAACGCGCGAGGCGGTCGGTGACTACTTCTCCCGGCTCAAGGCGGGGCAGCTGGGTTCGCTCCCGGCGCTGCTCGGCCTGCTCGTGCTGGTGATCGTGTTCGCCTCGCTGTCGGACACCTTCCTGACGATGAACAACATCGCGAACCTGATGGCACAGGGCGCCGGCAAGGCGATCATCGCGATGGGCATCGTGTTCGTCCTGCTGCTCGGCGAGATCGACCTGTCCGCGGGTACCGCGTCCGGCGTCACCGCCGCCGTCCTCGCGATGCATTACGTGCGCGACGGAAACCTGTTGGGCGGCATGGGGAACGGCGTGTTCATCGCGTTCCTCGTTGTGCTCGCGATCGCCGCGCTGCTCGGCGTGATCCTGCGGATCTGGGCGGGTGTCGGCTTCGCCGTGCTCGCCATCGCGCTGGTGCTGTCGGGAGCCGCGGCCAACCCGTGGATCGAGATGCTGCTCGCGGTCAGCGTCGGTGGCGCGATCGGTGTGCTCACCGGGTTCCTCGTCTCGAAGATCGGGATGCCTTCGTTCGTCGTGACGCTGGCGCTCTTCCTTGCCTGGCAAGGTGTCATCCTCCAGTTCATCGGTGAGGGCGGCACGCTCGGCATCAGCACCTCGGACGTGTTGTTCAAGGTCGCCAACGGCAACCTGTCCACCATGGGCAGCTGGATCCTCTTCCTGATCGCGGCCGGTGGTTTCGCCGCGGTGTCACTGGGCCAGCACTTCTCCCGGCTCAAACGCGGCCTGGTCACCCAGCCGACGCCGATGGTGCTGTTCAAGGTCGGCGCGATCGGCGTGGTCGCCGCGATCGCGACCTATCTGCTGACGCTGAACCGCGCGCCGAACCCGAACATCGTCATCTCCGGCGTCCCGTACGTCGTGCCGATCGTGCTCGGCCTGCTGGTACTCGGCACCTACGTGCTCAACCGCACGCAGTACGGCCGCCACATCTACGCGGTCGGCGGCAACCGCGAGGCGGCGCGGCGCGCCGGTATCAACGTCGAGAAGATCCGCGCTTCGGTGTTCGTCATCTGCTCGGCGGTGGCGGCGATCGGCGCGATCGTCTACTCGTCGAAGGTCGGTTCGGTCGACCCGCAGGCCGGTGGCCTCAACACGCTGCTGTTCGCGGTCGGTGCCGCCGTCATCGGTGGTACGTCGCTGTTCGGCGGCAAGGGCCGGGTCGTCGACGCGGTGATCGGTGGTCTCGTGCTTGCGGTCGTGGAGAACGCGCTGGGCCTGTTGAAACAGTCGGCGGCGGTGGTCAACATCGTCACCGGTTTGGTGCTGCTTCTCGCGGCCACGGTGGACGCGCTGTCCCGGCGCCGCGCGGCTGCGTCGCCGCGCTGAGTCCGCATGGAATGATGAAGCCCGTGACCAGCACACCCGTTGCACGACCAGACGAGGTGCGCAGGCACAACCGCACGACCTTGCTCCGGTTGCTGCACGTCAGCGGCCCGAGCACCAGGGCGACCCTGGCCACCGAGCTGGGGCTCAACCGCAGCACCATCAAGACCCTCGTCGACGGCCTCGCGGAAGCGGGGGTCGTCGAGGAGCGGGTCCCGAGGCCGGGACGAGGGGCGGGCCGCCCCTCGCTCCTGGTCCTGCCGCAGCCGCACGCGGCGGTGGTGCTCGCGGTCGACCTCCAGGTGGAACACGTGGCGATCGCGCTGGTCGGGTTCGGCGGCCAGATCCTCGGGCGCAACAGCTGGAACCTCCACGGCCGGATGCGGGAGGCAGGCGAGGTGATCACGCATGTGATCGAGTCGACCGCCGTGCTGGCCGGCGACCTCGGTGTGCAGCCGATCGCCGCGGGGGTGTCCGTGCCCGGTGTCGTCCGCCGGGCCGACGGGCACGTCCACGAGGCGCCCAACCTGCGCTGGACCGACGTGGCGCTCGGGGAACGGCTGGGCGGTGTGCTGCGTATTCCGATCCTGGTCGGCAACGACGCCGAACTGGGTGCCATCGCCGAACACCTGCGTGGCGCCGCGCGGGGCTCGTCCGACGCCGTGTACGTCTCCGCCGACGTCGGTGTCGGGGGAGGGATCATCGCGGACGGCTCGGCGCTGCGCGGCGGCGCCGGGTACGTCGGCGAGATCGGGCATATGGCGATCCGGCCGGGTGGCCGTCCCTGTTACTGCGGTTCCAGCGGCTGCTGGGAGACCGAGGTCGGTGAGGCGGCGCTGTGCCGCGCGCTAGACCTGCCGGAGGACACCCCGCGCGGGGCGATCATGTTCGAACTACGCGAACTGGGCCGGGACCCGCACGCGGCCGAGGAGCGGCTCTCGGAGTTCGCGGAATGGCTGACGCTCGGCCTGGTGAACGTGGTCAACCTGCTCGGCCCGCAGCTGGTCGTGCTGGGTGACCTGCTCACCGTGCTGCCCGAGTCGGTCGTGCGGTCGGTGGCGGCCGAGGTCCGGCGGCGGAGCCTGGTCAGCCGGGCCGTGGGCGGGACGCAGATCGTGAGCTCGGCGCTCGGTGCCGACGTGAAGCTCCTGGGTGCGGCCGAGGCCGCCTTCGAGATGATCCTGGACACGGTTTAGGGCTCACGCGAGTGCTAGGAAAGGACCGTTCCTTGCAAATTTTGCAAGGAACGGTCCTTTCCTGGCACTCGGTGACCGAGAGTCACTCGGGTTGGTTCACGAGGCCGGACAGCAGGGCCACCAGGGCGGCCAGGGCTTTCTCCTTCGCCGCTTCGGGGTCTTCGGCGTGCGCGATCATCAGCGCCGCTTCCGCGCAGGCGCTCAGCGTGAGTTGCGCCAGTTCCGGGATCGGCGCCTCGATCAGCAGGCCGTCCGCGGCGGCGGCTTCCAGGATCTCCGTGATCAGGCCCAGCCCGTACCGGTTCTCCAGCTCGCGCCATTCCTGCCAGCCGAGGACGGAGACGGCGTCCGTGAGCGCGATCCGCACCACCTCGGGCCGCAGGCACAGGTCCAGGAACCGGCTCAGCGCACCGAGCGCGGCCGACCACGGATCCTCCGTCGCCCGCAGGACGGTCCGGAGTTCCTCGGTGATCTCCGTTTCGATCTGCTCGATCACGGCGCGGAACAGGCCCTGTTTGTCGCCGAAGTGGTGGTACAGCGCGCCGCGGGTGACGCCCGCCGCCCGGACGATCTCGTCGGCGGGCACGGCGGCGTAACCCTGGTCGGCGAACAACGTCCGCGCCGCCGTGATCAGCGCGGCCCGCGTCGATCGCGAGCGTTCGGTCTGGCTACGTCGTGGCGTGGGCACGCAGGAATTCCACCATCACGGCGCTCAGCCGCTCCGGTTGGTCCTCCGGCACGAAGGCGTAGGAGTCCTCGATCGTCTTCAGTTCGGCGTTCGGCAGGACCCCGGCGAGCTTCTCGCCCAGCCACAGCGGGAAGTGCCGGTCTTCGGGCGCCCAGGCCAGCAGGACGGGTTTCCCGAAGGCGGGCAGCCGCTCGGCGGCGGTCAGGGTGTACCGGTTGTCGACCCCGGCGAGGAACCGCGCCAGGTCTTCGCGGATCGCCCGGTCACGGCGACTGGGCAGCAGGTAGGCGTCGAGGATATGGCCGGGGACAGGGTGTTTCGCCAGCCAGAGGAAGTCCGTCGCCTTCAGCAGCCATCGCCAGCGCAACGCCTGGATCATCGCCGGGACGCCGCCGGGCAGGCGCGCCAGCGTGTTCAGCCCCTTGAACATCGGCGGCAGGAAGCGCTCGAAGGAATCCGACGGGGTCAGCACGACCCGGCCCACCCGTTCCGGGCTCGTGGTCATGAGCAGCTGGGTGAGCGCCCCGCCGGTGTCGTTCGCGACCACGGTGACGTCGGTCAGGTCGAGCACCTCGAGGAAGCGCGCGATGAGCGCGGCGACGCCGGGCGGGCTCAGGTCCGCGTGGGGGACCGGGATCTCGTGCGAGCCCAGCGGCCAGTCCGGGGTCAGGCAGCGGAAACCGGCGTCGGCGACCGCGGGGGCCACCTTCCGCCAGAGCAGGCCGTTGGTGAGCAGCCCGTGCACGAAGACCACGGGAGGGCCTTCGCCGCGGTCGCGGTAGCGGATGCGGGCGCCGCCGAGGTCGGCCTCGTGCACCTCGCCGAGGAGGTCGCTGGTCGTCATGACAACTAACATACATGCTGTCTGTATGTTTTTGAAGCCGCGCGATGGCCGTGGGCGCACCGATCGAGCCCCAGGACCCCTGAGACAAAACAGGGCGGCCGGCGCGCTCCATGGGGAGCGGCCGGCCGCCGGGTGGTCGTGTACTGGTGGGCTACCGCTGAATGTCCGCGGACATTTCCTTGAGCTTCGTTTCGTGTGCGCGGGCGTGGTGACCACAGAAGAGCAACTCGCCACCGGTGCTGAGAATGGCCCGAACCTGGGCTGCAGCTCCACACCGGTCGCATCGGTCGGCAGCGGTCAGTTCGGGGCGGGTGAGCGTCGGTGAAGTCATTGGAGTCTCCCTCCGTCCCGGCACCGGTGGCCCGGTGCCATCGATCCAGCTACGACCACTTCGGCACTGATGCCGGCAACGTTCGTTCCCGGCTCCGCCGTGTTCGTGCTTCCACTCTTCCAGACGTTTGGCGACCCGCAAGTGTTCCCGTGCGGGTGTCTCATTTGTCACTGGTAATTACCTCGTATGCCGTAGCGTAATCACGCAACGTAGGAGAAGACTCCCCGCCGAACCGCCTTTTCCCACGTCAGGCACCATGCAGGCGTGGGTATCGCAGTCGTCCGGAACCGCGTTTCGAGTGTGCCGGCGCCGGTCTTGTTCGTTCTCAGCGGAATTTCCATGTACGCCGGTGCGGCCGTCGCCGTAGGTCTCTTTTCGGTCGCCTCACCCGCGGGGGTGGCCTGGCTTCGCTGCCTCGGGGCGGCGGTGGTCCTCCTGGCGTGGCGCAGGCCACCTCGCTCGGCGTGGACCGGGCGCACGTTCTTGCTCGCGGGTGCTTTCGGCATCGTCACCGCCGGGATGAACGTGCTCTTCTACGAGGCGATCGCGCGGTTGCCGCTCGGCACCGCGGTCGCCCTCGAGTTCACCGGACCCGTGGTGGTGGCGGCGTTCGGTTCGCGCACCCGCCGGGACGTCTTCGCGCTGCTGCTGGTGGCGGCCGGGGTGATCGCCATCGCGGACGTCCGGCTCGAAGGCAGCCTGCTCGGTGTGCTGTTCGCGCTGGCCGCGGCGGCCGCCTGGGCCGGGTACATCCTGCTCGGGAAGCGGGTCGCCGTCGGCGGGAACGGGATCGACGGGCTGGCCGTCGGGTTCGCCGTCGGGACCGTGGTGCTGTCGCCGCTGGCGTTCGGCACCGGCGCGGTGTGGGCTTCGTCACGTCTGCTGCTGTTGGGCATCGGGGTGGGCGTGCTCTCGACCGTCGTGCCGTACGCGCTCGACCAAGTGGTCCTCCGCAAGGCAGGGCGGGCGCGGTTCGCGCTGCTGCTGGCGTTGCTGCCGGTCACGGCGGGGCTGATCGGCTTCCTGTGGCTCCGGCAGGTCCCGACGCTGCCCGAGGCGATCGGCACGCTGGCCGTCGTCGCCGGGGTGGCGCTTCGTTCGCCAGGGAAACGCGATGGCCCGGCACCTTCCTGAGCGGGATACTGACCAGTCTGTGGCGCTTCGAGCACCAGGAGGACACGTGGCCGAGATCCGGCGGGCCGGTACCGTCGAAGAGGTCGTCGCCGCCCAGCACCTGTTCGACGGCCCGGCGCAACGGGCGGCGTCCGAGAAGTTCCTCGCGGCGGAGGAGAACCATCTCCTGATCGCCTACGAGGACGGCGAACCCGCGGGGATGATCACCGGCACCGAGGTGACGCATCCGGACAAGGGCACCGAGATGTTCCTCAACGAACTCGACGTCAGCCCGGACTACCAGCGCCGCGGGATCGGCCGTGACCTGGTCGACGCGCTGGCCGGGATCGCGCGGGAGCGCGGCTGCCGCGGGATGTGGGTCGGGGTCGAAAGGGACAACGAGGCCGCGCTGGCGACCTACGCTTCGGCCGGGGCGTCGAACGACGGACCGTTCATCATGCGGTCGTGGACGTTCGAAGACTGATGTCCTCCGGAATCGACGGCGACCGGACGGGGCTGTCCGGCCGCCGCTGGCTGCCCGGCGGCGAGCATCTCGTCGCCGTCGCGCGGGCCGAATTGCCGCAGAAGGACGGGCTCGCCGGGCCGTTCACCGCGCTGGCCGCCCTGCGCGCGGCGGGCTTCGACGTCGCGGGCCAGGACGAGGTCGCGGCGCTGGCGGGCACCACGCCGGAGGGGCTGTCGCGGGCGATCGGGACGCTGTCGGGCGGACGGCTCGCCGCGGTGCCCGCCACCGGGAACTGGGCGCCGCAGTCGGTGTTCATGCTCCTTGCCGCGTTGTGGCGGCTGCCGAGGGTCGCGTTGATCGCGGAGGTCGACCCGGCCGAATTCGGCGCCCACGACACGCCGGTGCGAGCGCTGCTCGACTACCTCGACACCGGTATCCCGCCGCTGTGGTCGTCCCGCTGGCGTCCGCCCGCCGGGCATTTCGTGCTGGCGACCGGGATGCGCATCGGCGCCGAAGGAACCTTGGTGTCCGTTATGGACGGTTATCCGTCCTTGGGGGACAACGGATTGCACGACCAGCCGGTGGAATGGATGGCCGCGGCGCTGAAGCGGATGCTGATCGTGGTGGACGACGCCGACGCCGAGGCCGCCCTCGGCGCGATCACGACGGCAGGTCTGTGGAGCTGACTTCGTCCTTCGCGAAGCGCGAATGCCTGCGCCCGTAAAAGACGTAGATCAGCAGGCCGAGCAGCAGCCACGCGGCGAACCGCAGCCAGGTCATCACGTCCAGGTTCAGCATCAGGTAGAAGCACGCCAGCGCTGCCGCGATGGGCAGGTAGGGCGAGAACGGCACGGTGAACGGGCGCTCCAGATCCGGACGGCGCTTGCGCAGCACCGGGACGGCCACCGCGACGATGATCATCGCCGACAGCGCGCCGATGCTGACCATGTCGGCGAGTTCGGAGATCGGCACGAACGCGGCCAGCACCGCGATCAGCACGGCACCGGCGACGGTCATCCGGTGCGGGGTGCCCCAGCGCGGATGCGCCGTGCCGAACTTCTTCGGCAGCAGGCCGTCGCGGCCCATCGCGAACCCGATCCGGCCGATCGTCACCAGTTCCACCATCATCACCGACGTCAGCCCGGTGACCGCGCCGAGCGAGATCAGCGCGCCCACCCAGTGCTGCCCGACCCGGTCGAAGGCGTCGGCGAGCGGGGCGCCCGCGTCGATCTCGGCGAACGGCACCATCCCGGTCAGCACCAGTGAGACACCGATGTAGAGCAACGCGCAGATCCCGAGCGCGCCGAGGATGCCGACCCGCAGATCGCGTTTCGGGTTCACGGTCTCCTCGCCGAGGTTGGCGAGCGCCTCGAAACCGGTATAGGCGAAGAAGACGACAGCGGCGGCCGTCACCATTCCGGCGATTCCGTAGACGGACTGTTCGAGCCCGAGCGCGGCTTGCACGATCGGCTGATGCAGCGTGCTCGCCGTCTCCGTCGGTGCCTGCGCGGGTGGGATGAACGGCGTCAGGTTCTCGCCGCGGATGTAGAACACGCCGACCGCGAGGATCAGCACGCACACCGCGACCTTGACCAGCACGAGCAGATTCGTCACCCGCGCCGATTCCTTGATCCCGAGGACGGCGATCACGGTCAGCACGGCGATGATCGCGACAGCGCCGACGTTCACCTTCGCGTCTTCCCCGAACCAGTCGGGGGAGAGCCCCATCAGATTCGCGAGATAGCCGGACCACCCGCGTGACACGACGGCCGCGCCGAGGGCGAACTCCAGCAGCAGATCCCAGCCGATGATCCAGGCGAACGCCTCGCCGAGGGTGGCGAAAGCGTAGGTGTAGGCGCTTCCCGCCGTCGGCACGCTGGAGGCGAGTTCGGCGTAACAGAGGGCGGCCATCCCGGCCACGACGGCGCCGAGCACGAACGAGAGCGTGACCGACGGGCCCGCGTGGGTTTTCGCTTCGACCCCGGCGAGGGTGAAGATCCCGGTCCCGATGATGATGCCGACCCCGAAGCCGACCAGGTCCCGTCCGTGCAGACGGCGTTTCAGCTCACCGGAATCCTGCCGTTTGAGGACCTCGTCCACGTCCAGAGTTCGCCGCATGAGAGGTCACGCTAGAAGAACACCGGCCACCTCGCAGATCGGTGCGGATTCACCTCTCCAGCACGACACCGTTCTCCTGGGCGAGGATCGCCGCCTGCACCCGCGACCGCAGGTCCAGCTTCGTCAGCACCCGCGAAACGTGCGTCTTCACCGTGGTCTCGCCGATGTGCAGCCGTGTGCCGATCTGCGCGTTCGACAGGCCGCCGCCCAGGCACGCCAGCACTTCGCGCTCGCGTTCGGTCAGGTCTCCGAGCCCGGCGGGGACGAGGGAAGGCTCGCGCGTCCCCGCCGCGAAGGCGGCGATGAGCTTCCGCGTGACCTGTGGGGCGAGCACTCCTTCGCCCGCCGCGACCAGCTTCACCGCTTCGATCAGCCTCGCCGCCTCCACCGACTTCAGCAGGAACCCGGCCGCACCCGCCCGCAGCGCGGCGTGGACGTACTCGTCGAGATCGAAGGTGGTCAGCACGAGGACTTCGCACAGCCCCTCCGCGGTCAGTTCCCGCGTGGCCGCGATGCCGTCGACGCCGGGCATGCGGACGTCCATCAGCACGACGTCCGGCTTCAGCGCCTTCGCCTGGCGGACGGCGGTGGCGCCGTCCGCGGCCTCGCCGACCACCTCGATCCCCTCGGCGTTCCCGAGGATCATCATCAACCCGGCACGGATCGCGCCGTGGTCGTCGGCGACCAGGACTTTGACGGTCAAGACCCCTCCAGAGGCAGTTCGGCGCGGACCAGCCAGCCGCCGCCGGACGGCCCGGCGGCGAGGGTGCCGCCCACCGCGGCGGCGCGTTCCCGCATGTTCAGCAGGCCGAGTCCGGTCCCGCCGTCGTCGAGGCGGCCCGGCTGAAGATCATTGCGCACCTCGACGGTGAGTATGCCGCCGCGTGAGCGGATGTCGAGGACCGCGCGTCCGCCGGGGGCGTGTTTCACCGCGTTGGTCAGCGCCTCCTGCGCGATCCGGTACGCGGTCAGATCGACCGCGGCCGGCAGCGGGGACGACGGGTCCGGCACGGAACCGAGCTCGACCTCCAGCCCGCTCGCCCGCGCCGATTCGACCAGTTTGGACAGTTCGGCCAGCCGCGCGGGCGCCGTCGGCTCGATCTCGGTGTCCGCGCGCAGCAGCCCGATCATCGCGCGCATCTCGTCCAGCGCGCTCACACTGTTCTCCCGCACCGATTCCAGCACCTTCCTGGACAGCTTCGGGTCGGCGGTGGCCATCGACAACGCGGCCTCGGACTGGATCGCGATCGCCGAAAGATGCCCGGCGATGACGTCGTGCAGATCCCGCGCCATCTTCGAACGCTCCCCGGCGACGGCGGCCCTCCGGTCCAGTTCGCCGATCGTCGCCAGCTGGACCGCGTTCGCCCGTTCGTTCTCGGCGATGTCCCGCTGCTGCCGCACGTTCGCCGCCCACCACACCGGGGTGACGAGGAACGGCAGGAACGCGAACGCCACCAGGATCGCCGTCCGCCACTGCGAGGAGAGGACGAGCGCCAGGCAGATCACCGCGAGCGTCCCGATCGCGGCGATGCCGATCATCACCCTGCTCATCCGCCGCGAGCCGTAGAGCGTCGTCGCGTAGAGGAAGTCGGTGAAGACGACGAGGATCGGCAGCGAGGGACTGATCGCCACGTCCACGGCGACCACGACCAGCGCGCCGAGCAGCGCCCACGGGACCTTGCGGCGCAGCATCTCCAGCGCGCACAACGCGGTCAGCTCGGTCAGCCGGATCCACAGTGGCGTCGAGTCCGGGCCGTTGAGCAGCACCTGCGTGCCGCTCAGGTAGACCAGGACGCCGATGAGCCAGGTGCCGAGCGCGATGACGAGGTCCTGCTTCCACAGCGGAAGATGACTCAGGCGCGGGACCAACGTGGGCACCACTCCATCCCAGCACACCGGAGCGGGCGGCGGGGTCCTACGAACTGATGACGATCCTCTCCTGCCCTTCACCGACGCGCCGGACCGCCGTCGGGGGCGAAGCTCGGAGGGTGAACAAGATCTGGGACTTTTTCGCGGAGAATCCGATGGCGGCGGTGATCGCCGCCGGGGAGATCGGTTTCTGGGTCGCCATCGGAGCCGGCCTGCTGGCCCGTTACCTGCTCCGGCTCAAGCGGACGAGCACCGTGCTACTGGCCCTCACCCCGGTGATCGACATCGTGGTGCTGGTCGCGACCGTGCTCGACCTCCAAGGCGGCGGCAAGGCGAACTTCGTGCACGGCCTCGCCGCGGTGTATCTCGGCTTCAGCGTGGTGTTCGGGCCGTCCATGATCCGGTGGGCCGACGTGCGGTTCGCGCACCGGTTCGCGGGCGGGCCGCCCCCGCCGCCCAAGCCGAGGGGACGGGAGAAGGCCCGCGTCGAATGGCGTGAGTGGGGCAAATGCGTACTGGCGTGCGGGATCGCCGCCGCCGTGCTGCTGGGACTGATCTTCCTGGTGGGCAACGGCGAGCAGGTCGCGCCGTTGTGGGGCTGGTTGCCGCGGCTGGGGGTCGTGACAGCCATCTGGTTCGCCACCGGGCCGCTGTGGCAGGAGCTTTCACCCAAGAACGACGACCGGGTTTCGGAAGGGACACGACGATGATCGAACTACTGGGGATCCTCCTGCTGGTGCAGGGCGGGGGAGGACTGATCAACCGGCTGCTGGGCAGTACGAATCCGAGCTGGTTCGTCCAGCTCCACCTGCTCCCGCCGGGGATGCACGTGGTGGCGAGCGCGCTGATGGTGGCCGCCGGAGTGGGGTTGCTGTTCGCCGAGCGCGCCCGCAAGCAACGCCGGCGCTCGTAGCGGGATTACCATGGGGGCGTGGCCACCGGGCCTGTCGCGCTGTACACCGTTGTCGCCGTGGCGCCGTCGGTTCTCTTCTGGTGCGCGCTGAAAGTGCCCGCCGTAGTGCGCCGGTGGCGGCGGCGCCGGGAACCGGAGGCGCCTGCCGGGCCGCCCATCGAGAAGCTCGCCGCCGATCTCCGCCGGGTGCACCGGCTGCTGGCGGAACTTCCGTCCGGCGCTTCCGCCGTCCGCCGGTACGGCACCAGGCAGGCGTACGACGCGCTGCTCGTCCAGGCCTGCCGGGAGGTCGAGGTCGACCACCGGCTGGACGAACTACCGGAGGGCTTCGACCGCGCGATCGAACGGTTGCGCGTCGAGGAATCCCTGGCCGAGCGCGGGCTTTCGGTGTCCTGACGCGGGTTTGTATCGAATGTATACGCGCGGCCGGGAGGCTCGCGGACATGAAGAGGCTGGGACTTCTCGCTTCACTGCTGCTGGTGTTCGCGCTCATCCCCGGGGTCGCCTCCGCCGCGGCCGCCTTCCCGAAGATGGACGCGGCCACGGTCGACGGCTTCCGCTGGACGTCCGGTTCGACCTTCGACACCTACAGCGCCCGGATCGCCGCGCTGGAGAAACACCTCCCGCCACGCGGACTGCCGGAGATCCTGTCGTCGGCCAACCGGAAGGCGCGCCCGCTGTGCCACGGCACGTATCTCGCGGCGGCGCTGAAACCGGCGGGATTCTGCTGGGAGGACGCCAATGACGACAAGACCAACGACTGGATCCCGCAGGGGCTGACCGGTTCCGGCGACGCCGACGCGGCGACCGGGAAGGTCGGCGGGAAACGGGTCGTGGCGGCCTCCTGGCACACCCCCGGCGACACCATGGTCCGGCTGTCCTTTGTGGACGCCACCGGACTCGGCTACCGGCACGTGCTGCTCGTGGAACCGACGTCGAACGACAACTTCGCCGTCGTGCAGGGGCACGGCCACGGGATGACCTGGATCGGGAACCGGCTGTTCGTCGCGACCACCGGGGGAGTGGTGCGCGTCTTCGACACGACGCACTTCTGGAAGGTCGACGACAGCTCCGGCGTCGTCGGGAAGGGCCCGGACGGCAAGTACCACGCGGCTTTCTACGACTACGCGATGCCGCAGATCGGCGCGTACTGGTACCCCGGCGGTGGCACCTGCACCAACGCTCCCGGGACGCGGCCGTGTCTCGCGACGATGTCGTTCGACCACAGCGACGGCTCGATCGTGACTTCGGAGCACATTCCGAACGCCGCGGGCGGCCGGGTGCTGCGGTGGCCGTTCGACCGCGCGACCGGTCTGCCCAAGGTGTCGGCCGACGGGACCGTGCACGCGAAGGAAGGGTTCGTGTCACCGGTGTGGGGCATGCAGGGAGCGGTGGCGCGCAACGGGTATTTCGTGATGACCGGCGTCTGCCCCGAGTACGCCGGGGTGGCGGGCGACCATCCGTCGTGCCTGCACGGCGGGGTCGGCGGGACCTCGACGTCAAGGCTGAGCGGCAGGGCGCCGGTGAACTCGCAGAACCTGTCGTACTGGCCGGCGACGGGGGAGCTGTGGCTGATGAACGAGCAGCTCCGGGAGCGGGTGACGGTGCACGTGCCGTGGACGACCCTGACCGGCAGGCCCTGACACGGCTCAAGAGTGGCTAGCACCGGCGATGTCACGCGTGACTGGACGGACGACACGACCGCGGCCGGGTTCCGCTTCGTGAGTCAGGCTGGTGGTGGGGTGAAGGTTCCCTTCGCCGCGTCTGATGCGGCGAAGGGAGCCTTCACCCCACGCCACCTTTGCCTCACCCCTCAATAAGAGACGGTTGGTTCCTGACCGGCTAGCCACTCACGAGATCAAGGGGCGAAGTCCCAGCGCGTGGCGCCGTGCGGTTCGGCACCGGCCACGCCGATGGCGCGGTGCAGGGTGAGGCGGTACAGGTACCAGGGCGGCGGTCCCGCGCTGGGCGCGCTGAAGGGGGCCGTGAGCGCGTCGCCCTCCACCGACGCGGGCCAGCCGCCCGTCCGGTAGACCGCCGCCACCCGCTCCAGCGTCGCCGGGTCGGTGACCCGGTGCGCCTCACCCTCCAACGTGAGGTCGATTCCCCGCAAGCGCACCGAAACCGCGCACGCCGGGTTCGCGGCAAGGTTGCGGGACCGGCGGGTGCCCGGCCCGCCTTTGAAGTACAGGGCGTCGTCGACCCAGACGGCACCGACACCCGCCGAATGCGGACGTCCGCCGGGGCGCACGGTCGTCACGAAGAAGGTCAGGTCGGCGGTGGGCGTGTCCTCGGCGAGGATTCCGCGCGGACGGCTCCACGGCAGCTCCGCGGAGCCGTAGCGGTCGAGGTTCCTGGTCGAAATCGGGTTCGTCGTCATACCCACGCGTCGAACGGGCGAGCCGCGATTCGACACCGGACGCGAAAAACCCCGCCACCGAACGGTGACGGGGTCTTCCGTGAGCCTGGGATCAGTCCAGGTAGTCGCGCAGCACCTGCGAACGCGACGGGTGACGCAGCTTCGACATCGTCTTCGACTCGATCTGCCGGATGCGCTCACGGGTCACCCCGTACACCTGGCCGATCTCGTCGAGCGTGCGCGGCTGGCCGTCGGTGAGACCGAACCGCAGCCGCACCACACCCGCCTCACGTTCGGACAGCGTCTGCAGCACCGACTGGAGCTGGTCCTGCAGCAGCGTGAACGACACCGCGTCGACCGCGACGACGGCCTCGGAGTCCTCGATGAAGTCACCGAGCTGCGAGTCGCCCTCGTCGCCGATGGTCTGGTCGAGCGAGATCGGCTCGCGGGCGTACTGCTGGATCTCGAGGACCTTCTCCGGGGAGATGTCCATTTCCTTCGCGAGCTCTTCGGGGGTGGGCTCGCGACCGAGGTCCTGCAGGAGTTCACGCTGTATGCGGCCGAGCTTGTTGATGACCTCGACCATGTGCACCGGGATACGGATGGTGCGGGCCTGGTCGGCCATCGCGCGGGTGATCGCCTGACGGATCCACCAGGTGGCGTACGTGGAGAACTTGTAGCCCTTGGTGTAGTCGAACTTCTCGACCGCACGGATCAGACCGAGGTTGCCCTCCTGGATCAGGTCCAGGAACGCCATGCCACGGCCGGTGTAGCGCTTGGCGAGCGAGACCACGAGCCGGAGGTTCGCCTCCAGGAGGTGGTTCTTCGCCCGCTCACCGTCGCGCACGATCCACTTGAGGTCGCGCCGCATCTGGGTGACGAGTTTCTCGCCCTCCTCCTCGGCGTTGCGGACGCGTTCGGCGGCGTAGAGCCCGGCCTCGATGCGCTTGGCGAGCTCCACCTCCTCCTCCGCGTTCAGCAGGGCGACCTTGCCGATCTGCTTGAGGTACGCACGGACCGAGTCGGCCGAAGCGGTGAGCTCGGCGTCCTTGCGGGCCTGGCGCAGCGCCTCGGACTCTTCCTCGTCCCAGACGAAGTCCGGGTTGTCGGAGGTCTTTCCGGCGTTCTTGTCGGCCGTCGTGCGGCGCCCGCGCGGGGGCGTCTCTTCGACGTCCTCCTCGGACTCCGCGTCCTCTTCCGTGTCTTCGGTGACCGTCGCGTCGACGACGTCCACCTCGACCTCTTCCAGGTCGGACAGATCCGGGGTTTCGAGGTCGGCTTCGTCGAGCTCTACCGGACCGTCTTCCGGATCGCCGTCTTCGGTCTTGGCACCCTTGGTGGTGGGTTTCTTGGCCGGAGCCTTCTTCGCCGGGGCCTTCTTCGCGCCTGCCGCCTTGGCGGCGGTCTTGCGCGCCGCGGGCTTCGCCGCGTCGGTGGCTGCCTCGTCGGCCGGCTCGCCGGCTGCGGTCGCTGTCTTCGTCCCGCTTCGGGTTGCGGTTCTTGCGGCTGCCACTTACGCCCTTTCGCAGCGGTCGATCATGACGAGCCGAGGCGTGATGGTCTCGGCTGCCTCAAACTTCGGGGAACACCCCTCGGCCTGCGGTTTCCCTCGTTCTCGTGGGTGCCGCCGCCGTGGGCCGTGTTCCATTGTAACGACGATACGTGACAGCGTCGCGGCGCGGACCACCACCCGGCGGGCGCGACACGCCGTGCGACCCGCCGAAGTGACATCCGTGGGGCGGATGTCAGCGTGAGTGCGTCAGTGCTCGATGCCCTCGGCGGCGGCGGCCGCCGCGCCGACGATGCCCGCGTTGTTCTGCAAGGACGCGACGATCACCGGCGTGCGGATGTCCAGCAGCGGGACCCATTTGTGCGACTTCTTGCTGACCCCGCCGCCGACGATGAACAGATCCGGCCAGATCAGGTTTTCCAGCACGGAGAGATACCTGTTCACCCGTTCCGCCCATTCGGGATACGAGAGGTCCTCGTTGTCCTTCACCGACGCCGCGGCCTTCTTCTCCGCGTCGAAACCGTCGACCTCGATGTGGCCGAATTCGGTGTTGGGCACGAGCTTGCCGTCCTGGAAGACCGCGCTGCCGATGCCGGTGCCGAAGGTCAGCAGCGCCGTCACACCGCGTTTCGCGATCGGGTCGCCCCAGCGGATCTCGGCCATTCCGGCGGCGTCGGCGTCGTTGAGCATCGCGATGTCGTCCACGCCGCGGCCGAGTCGTTTCGCGAACAGGGCGTCGGCGTCGGTGCCGATCCATTTGCGGTCGATGTTCGCCGCGGTGTGCGCGACGCCCTTCTTGACCACCGCGGGCAGGGTGACGCCCACCGGGCCGTCCCAGCCGGCCTGGCCGGTGATCTCGGCGACGACGTCCGCCACCGCCTCCGGGGTCGACGGCTTCGGCGTGTCGATGCGGATCCGGTCGCCGATCAGCCGTCCCTCCGCCAAATCGACCAGCGCGCCCTTGATCCCGCTGCCGCCGATGTCGATACCGAAACCTCGGGTCGCCTCCACCACGGACGTGGTCCCTTCTCGCACGATTCAGAAGCCTGCCTCGGAGACTTTAACCGGATGTGGTGACATGGCGGACGTGGGAGTTGACGAGACGTTGCTGAAGAGTGTCGCCGAGCGTGTCGCGGGCGAGGCGGCCGAACTGGTCCGCGAGGCCTGGACCGGGATGAACGCGGGGCGCGAGGTACGGGTGGACACCAAGTCCGCCGACACCGACGTGGTGACCGCGGTGGACCACGAGTCGGAACGGCTGGTGCGCGCCCGGCTCGCCGAACTGCGCCCCGAAGACGCGGTGCTCGGCGAAGAGGGTGGCGGGATCGCCGGCGACGGGGTGACCTGGGTGGTCGACCCGATCGACGGGACGGTGAACTTCCTCTACGGGCTGCCGTGGTTCGCCGTGTCGGTGGCCGCGCAGGTCGGCGGGGTGTCGGTGGCGGGCGCCGTCGTCGAACCGGTCAGCGGCCGCCGCTGGACCGCCGCGCGCGGGCAGGGCGCGTTCCTCGACGGGCGGCGGCTGTCGGTCAACGCCCCGCGGCGGCTCGATCTGACCCTCGTCGGCACCGGGTTCGCCTACAAGGTCGAACGGCGGACGAAGCAGGCCCGGTTCGTCGCGGAACTGGCGACCAGGGTGCGGGACATCCGGCGCAACGGGGCCGCCTCGCTCGATCTGTGCGCGGTCGCGGCGGGCTGGCTGGACGCCTACGTCGAACACGGCCTCGGGCACTGGGACTGGGCCGCGGGGGCGCTCATCGCCGCCGAGGCGGGTGCCCGGGTGTCGCTGCCGGGGGAGGACGCCGAACTGGGGCCGGACGCGACTTTCGCGGTGGCGCCGTCGATCGAGGCTCCGTTGCGTCAGGCGCTGCTCGACTCGGGTGTGGGCGCTATCTGAGCCTCACCGTGCGCTATGAAAGGTCCTTTCCTTGCAAATTTCGCAAGGAAAGGACCTTTCATAGCGTTTGAAAGAGTCTCAGCAGGGAGCTTCGCGAGCGGCCTTCAGCAGCGTCTGGTCGATCACCGGGGCACCGCCGCCCGCAGACTGCTCACCGCCGCCGCTGCCCTGCTGCGCCTTCGACCACTGCGTGAGCTGATCGAGCACCTGGCGCGCTTCCGCCTTCGGGCGGACGTCGCCGAGCAGGGTGCCGGTGGTGAACGTGACCGAAGCGTCCTTGCGGTTGTCCTTGACCAGTTCGGCGCACGGGACCACCAGGCTCAGCGTGCGGGCCGCGGCCGCGCCGTTCTCGCCGAAGCGGATCTGGCCGCGGCACTTGGCTTCCGCGTTCTTGTAGGCCGGGTCGACGTCCGGCTCGAGCACCTGGGAGAAACCGAGTTCCCGGAGCGTGCTGGTGACGATGCCGCCTTGGCCGCGGACCTGGGATCCGTTGAGCACCTGGACGGCGACCTTGTCCGGCGGGACCGGCGCCCGGTCGTCGAGTCCGTCGTGCGCCAGCGGCGTGTAGGTGACGCCTTGCTGCGGGACGGGCGGCGGATCGCAGCGGATCTTGGCATCGATGTCGGCGTTGCTCGCCACGACGTTCACCCAGACGATGACCGCGCCGAGTGCCATCACCCCGATGACGATGAGCGCGGGCAGCGGCTTGCGTTTGCGATACGGCCTCGCCCCGCGGTCCCCGATGCCGTTCCCCGACGCCACCTGCCAGTCCCTTCCCCAAAGCCCGGATCCCCGGACGGTGCTTCATCTCACCATCGTGTCCGATCAGCCTATGCGTTGTGGCGAAGGTGATCGGCGCGGGCCTCCGGATAGCACCACGCGATGGCCACTCCGGGCAAGCAGCCGGGCCCAAGGGGTGAGGTACCCGACGGAGGCGCAACCCATTCGGACGACAGGCGTCTTGACAGCAGGGTTCCCCCTGTTGGGTGACGTAATCCCGGCAATGTCTGACTCGTTGCAGAGCCGGTATCGGCGTGAGCTACCCTTCGCGGGCTCAGGCGGCAGTAAGAGGCGCAAAAGAGAGACCTCGCTCACTGCCCAGCCGGGCACAAACAGGGGCGCTGGGACGTTAACCAGCGGCACGAAGGACTCACGAGCCGCGCGCTCTTGGGTCCGGGCCATCTGACATCGAAAGCATCGCAGGGGTGAGGGACAAATGGCGACCGACTACGACGCTCCGCGCCGCAGCGAAGCCGACGAGCTGGCCGAAGACTCGTTGGAAGAGCTCAAGGCACGGCGCAACGAAAACCAGTCCGGCGTCGTGGACGTCGACGAGGACGCGACCGCCGAGAACTTCGAGCTGCCGGGCGCGGACCTCTCCGGACTTTCCGGGGAGGACCTGACCGTCAAGGTCGTGCCCAAGCAGGCCGACGAGTTCACCTGCTCCGTCTGCTTCCTGGTGCACCACCGCAGCAGGCTTGCGGAAGAGAGTGGCGGACGGCTCATCTGCCGCGACTGCGCCTGAGCCTACGGGCACAGGGGACGGCGCGACAGGGGTTTCGGGATCTGAACAGGAATAAGGGGGCCGGCCGGATGGCCGGCCCCCTTTCCTTACGACTAGGACTTCGAGGCGGTCTGCCGCAGCAGCGCGGCCACCTTCTCCGGGTGCCGGGTGCTGAACAGCCAGTACGGCGTCGGATCTTCGGGGTCGGTGAGCCACACCCGCACGACCGGGCCGACCCAGCCCCGGTGCAGCACGAAGGCCGCCGGATCGGCGTCGCGGCCGAGCGCCTTGCGTTTCGCTTCCTTGTCGATGACGTCGACGTCGCCGACGAACTTGAGCGGAAGATGCGCGTCGCGCAGCCACAGCTCCGGCTCGGCGCCACCGGTCACCCGGACGCGGGACCGGCCGAGCGAAACCATCAGCGCGATCACCGCGGGGATCAGCACCACGTACGGCAGCCAGCCGCGGAGCCCCGGGTAGCCCATGTCGATCTCCGCAGCCAGCAGCCCGCCGCCCAGCAGCGGCAACGGCCAGCCCCACCACGGGACGTAGAGCCGCTCTGAATGCTTGACGGCGCCGCCTTCGGCCGTGTTCACGCTTTCACCCACGCCTTCAGGGTAGTCTCGCCGCCCGTGTCCACCGTTCAGGTACTGCTTTCCCGGATCGATCCTTCGGTCCCACTCCCCGCCTACGCGCGCCCCGGCGACGCGGGCGCCGACCTCGTCACCACCTCGGATCTCGTGCTCGCGCCCGGCGAACGCGGCGTCGTCGGAACGGGCGTCGCGATCGCGCTGCCGCCCGGGTACGCGGGCTTCGTCCACCCGCGCTCGGGTCTCGCCGCCCGCGTCGGCCTCTCGGTCGTCAACACCCCGGGCACCATCGACTCCGGGTACCGCGGTGAGATCCGCGTCTGCCTGATCAACCATGATCTCTCCGAGAAGGTCGTGCTCACCCGCGGCGACCGGATCGCGCAGCTGGTCGTGCAACGGGTCGAACAGGCCGAATTCGTCGAGGTCGCCGAACTCGAGCCGTCCGAGCGCGGCGAGGGAGGGTATGGCTCCACGGGCGGACACGCCACACTGGGAGCCGGAGCCAGGGAAGGAACGGAGAACTAGTGGGGATTTTCGGACGCAAGCGCGAGGCCAAGCCGAGCGGACGGCACGCCGCGCCCGAGGTCGAAGACCGTCCCGGTGACGACGGCGCCGACGAGATCGAGCCGCAGCTGTCGGAGACCTCCGACGGCCCCTTCGACCTCGCCGACGCGCCCGAGGACGGCATCCCGAGGATCGACCTCGGTTCGGTGAAGGTACCGGTACCCGACGGCTCCCAGGTCCAGGTCGAGATGGACCCGGAGAGCGGCGGCGTCCGCGCGGTGCACGTCGTCACCGAACAGGGCCAGATCACCGTCAGCGGCTACGCGGCGCCTCGGTCCGGCGGCCTGTGGAAGGACGTCAGCACCGAACTCACCGAGCAACTGCGCGCCGACGGCGCCAAGGTCTCGGTCGGCATGGGGGAATGGGGCCTGGAGCTGTCCGCGATCGTCGGCGACGTCGCACTGCGGTTCGTCGGGGTCGACGGTCCCCGCTGGATGCTCCGCGGCGTCATCGCCGGTCCGCAGTCGCAGGCGTCCCAGGCGCCCGCGGTACTGCGCGAGATCGTGCGGCACACCATCGTCGACCGCGGCGACGCGCCGATGCCGGTCCGCACCCCGCTCACCATCACGCTGCCCGACGCCGTCGCGCAGCACATCGCCGAGCAGAGTTGATTTGATCGCGCGCTGTGTTTATTTGATCGCGCGCTGACGTAAACGTGCCGAAGGGGCGCCGGGCCGCTTGCAACTCGGGTTGGGAGCGGAGGGCGCCCCTTCATCACGTTTCCGTGGGCCTTCGGCCCGAAAGAGGGCGCGCGACGGGTGAAGTCTCCGTCGGGCGCAGAGCGCCCTTGGGGAGACCGTTCGGTGCTGTCGTGACGCCGCGTGGTGTCGCGGTGGGCTAGTGGGTCTGGGCGGCTTTTTGCCAGGCTTGGACGGTTGTGTGGCCTAGGGATTCCCGGTCTGAGCCGAGGGCGGTGAGGGTCGACTCGCCGATTTCGGCGCGTGGGAGGGCGTCCGCCCAGGCGTGCGCCACCGCCGCCGGGTGGATCGGGTCGTCCACGCATGCGCCGATCCCCGCGGGCACGTCGAGGCCCTTCAGGTCCTCCAGAGACGGGGCGGGGTGGTCTGCCGCCGTCCGCAGGCTTGCCGCCAGGTCGGCACCGTGCCGCCGCCACGCGCGGCCGAGTTCCGCCGAGAGCCAGCGGGGGACGCCGTCCGTCGATTTCGCCAGCGCGCCCTCGACCCCGTTTTCGGCCACCAGATCCGCTGACAGCCGCGCGGCGAGCGACGCGGGTGCTCGTCCGGCCGGGCCGTTCCAGGCCGGGAGCGCGGCCAGCAGGCCGGTGCAGCGGCCCGGATTGCGGGCCGCCCACTCCGCCGACAGATGCGCGCCGAACGAGATGCCGCCGACGAGCAACGGACCGTGCTCGCCGGACAGCCTGTCCAGCTCCTCGAGATAGCCGTCCGCGAGACGGCCGCCCGCGGGCGGGGGCGGGGCGAGCAGCCGGATGCCGAGCGCCCGCAGCGGGCCGGAGAACACGCTGCGCACGAACACTTCGTCGGACCCGGTGCCGGGGAGTACTACTGCCGTCGTAGGCGGAATAGCGGAGGTCACGTTGCGATATTCCCCTAAACCCGTTCTCCTGGTCGAAGCACAGTTACGCTGGATTACGCACGGGCCGTTCAAGTCGGGGGCCCCGGAGCACAGGAGCACCGTTATGTCCGCCAAAGACGGCGGCTACTTCAGCCGGCTGGTCCGCAAGCTGACCAGCGACGTCGAGGATCTCGACGCCGACGATCTGTCCGAAAAATCCGAGGCCGGCGGAGCGCAGCGAGCCTGCGACTGCCGGTCGGGTCAAGAGGTGACGGTGCTCGGGAGACTCCGCAGCGTGGAGCTCTGCCCGACCAACGAGGCGGCGACGCTGCAGGCCGAGCTGTTCGACGGCACACAGGGTGTGACGCTAATCTGGCTCGGACGCCGCCGGATCCCCGGAATCGAACCCGGGCGAACCATCAAGGTGCGCGGCCGGATGGCCGAACGTGATGGTCAGAAGGTGCTGTACAACCCCTATTACGAACTTCAGAGCCCTGTGAGTTGATCCCGCATCGTGAGTGAACCCGCCGGCGGCGAGCAGAAGACCGACGACAAGAAGCCCCAGCCCACCCTGTTGGAACAGATGGGCGGGCTGTCAGGACTGTTCTATTCCTCGCTGCCGGTCATCGTGTTCGTGATCGCGAACGCGATCTTCGGGCTCACGGTGGGCATCTGGGCCGCGGTGGGCAGCGCGGTGGCGATCACCGTGCTGCGGATCGTGCGCAAGGAGCCGCTCCAGCCCGCCATCTCCGGATTCTTCGGGGTGGCGATCGCGGCGTTCATCGCCTACCGGACCGGATCGGCCAAGGGCTTCTTCCTGTTCGGCATCTGGACGAGCCTGGTCTACTGCGGCGTCTTCGTGCTCTCGATCGTCGTCCGCTGGCCCCTCGCCGGGGTGGTGTGGAACGCGCTCAACGGCACCGGCCACGCCTGGCGCAAGGACAAGAAGTCCCTGATCGCCTATTCGATCGCGACCGGCGCCATGGCACTGATCTTCGGCGCCCGGTTCGTCGTGCAGCGCTGGCTGTACGACGAGGACTACACCGGCTGGCTGGCCTTCGCGAAGATCGCGATGGGCTACCCGCTGTACGCGCTCGGCCTGCTCACCGTCGTGTGGGCGGTGCGGCGGTCGGACAAGCACCTCAAGGCGCAGGCCGAAGAGGCCCCGCGTGAAGAGACCGACGCCGAGGTCGAGGCTCGCCTGCGCGAGAAGTACGCGCAGGCGCCCGCTGTGGAGAACTAGCCTCTTCCGTCAAGCCCCGAATGCTATGAAAGGTCCTTTCCTTGCAAAATTTGCAAGGAAAGGACCTTTCATAGCATTCGAGGAGGCGTGAAAGGGCGGTTCTAGTAACCCAGCGCGGTCCGGATCTCCGGCTCCACGTCCGAGGTCGCCACGAACAGCAGCTCGTCACCCGGCTCGAGCGGATCCTCCGGCTGCGGCACGATCACCCGGTCCCCGCGCAGGATCGTCACCAGCGCCGCGTCACGCGGCAGGTTGATCTCGCTGACCGCCTTGCCCGCCAGCGGCGTCTCCTCCGGGAGGGTGAGTTCGACGAGGTTCGCCTGGCTCTGCCGGAACGTCATCAGCCGCACCAGATCGCCGACGCTCACCGCCTCCTCGACCATCGCCGCGAGCATCCGCGGGGTCGACACGGCGACATCGACCCCCCAGGCGTCGTTGAACAGCCATTCGTTGGCCGGGTTGTTCACCCGCGCCACCACCCGGCGCACCGCGAACTCGGTCTTCGCCAGCAGCGACACCACCAGGTTCGCCTTGTCGTCGCCGGTCGCGGCGATCACGACGTCGCACTCCTCGATCCCGGACTCCTCCAGGATCGACACCTCGCACGCGTCGCCGAGCACCCAATCCGCCTGCTCCACGGTGTGCGGCTCGAACTGGTCGGCCTCACGTTCGATGAGCATCACCTGGTGCCGCCCGTCGATCAGCTCCGCGGCGATCGACCGGCCCACCGCGCCGGCCCCGGCAATCGCGACCCGCATCAGTTCTCCTCTTCCGGTTCGCGAGCGGCGACGGTGGTCACGTCGCTGACAGTGCCCGATTTCGCGGCGACGTACACGACGTCGTCGGCCTGGATCACGGCCTTGGTGCCGGGCAGCACGGCGGTGCCGAACCGCATCATGAACGCGACCCTGGCGCCGGTGGTGTCCTGCAGTTCGCGCACGCTGCGCCCGATCCATCCCTCGTGCAACGGGAGCTGCAGGAGCGCGACGCTGCCGGACGGGTCTCGCCATTCGGAGGCGACGCCGTCGGGAAGCAGGGTGCGCAGGAACCGGTCGGTCGTCCACGGCACGGTCGCCACGGTCGGGATGCCGAGCCGTTCGTAGACCGCCGCGCGCTTGTGGTCGTAGATCCTGGCGACGACCTTGTCGATGCCGAAGTTCTCCCTGGCCACGCGCGCCGAGATGATGTTGGAGTTGTCGCCGCTGGACACCGCCGCGAAGGCCCCCGCGCGTTCGATCCCGGCCTCGATCAGCACCTGCCGGTCGAAGCCGACGCCGACCACCTGCTGACCGTGGAAATCACTGCCGAGCCGCCGGAACGCCTGCCTGCTCTTGTCGATGACGGCGACCTCGTGCCCGAGCCGCTCCAGCGCCGCGGCCAGGGATGCGCCGACCCGGCCGCATCCCATGATCACCACGTGCACGCACTGCCTCCTTAGTCAGCGAACGTTTCACCCGTCCGCAGGTACCCAGACACACCAGCGCCGAACCTACCGTGAGGGGCGACCGTTAGTCTTCCGTGGTGTCGAAGTTCCCGACCGTATTGAAGCGGCTCGTCCTCGGACGTCCATTCCGGAGTGACCGCCTCTCGCATACGCTCCTGCCGAAGCGCATCGCGCTGCCGATTTTCGCGTCCGACGCGTTGTCGAGCGTCGCCTACGCGCCTGAGGAAATCTTTCTGACCCTCAGCGTCGCGGGCCTGTCCGCGTACGCCTTCGCGCCGTGGATCGGCGTCGCCGTCGCCGTCGTCATGCTGGTCGTGGTCGCCTCCTACCGGCAGAACGTGCACGCCTATCCCAGCGGCGGCGGTGACTACGAAGTCGCCAATACCAACCTCGGCGGCAAATTCGGGCTCACCGTCGCGAGCGCCCTGCTGGTGGACTACGTGCTCACCGTGGCGGTTTCGACGTCGTCCGGGGTGGCGAACATCGGTTCCGCCATCCCGTGGGTGGCGGAGCACAAGGTGATCGCCGCGGTCGTCATCGTGGTCGTGCTGACCGCGCTGAATCTGCGCGGAGTGCGCGAATCGGGCAAAACGTTCGCGATTCCGGTCTACGGTTTCATCATCGGCATTCTCGGCATGGTGATCTGGGGCCTGATCGAGGCGGCCTCCGGCACCGACATGCGGGCCGAGAGCGCGGATTTCCAATTGCACGAAGAAGCCTCTTTGACCGGTTTCGCGTTCTTCTTCCTACTGCTGCGGACGTTCTCCTCCGGTGCGGCGGCGCTGACCGGGGTCGAGGCGATCAGCAACGGCGTCCCGGCGTTCCAGAAGCCGAAATCGAAGAACGCGGCGACCACCCTCCTGCTGATGGGCGTACTCGCGGTGACGATGCTGGTCGGCATCATCACGCTGGCGATCATCACCGACGTCAAATTCGCCGAGCACCCGGAAACGCAGCTCACCGGCACTCCGGCGGGCTACGAGCAGAAGACGATCGTCGCGCAGATCGCGCAGGCGGTGTTCGCCGACTTCACCCCCGCCTTCTACTACATCTCCTTCGCCACCGGCATCATCCTGCTGCTGGCCGCGAACACCGCGTTCAACGGCTTCCCGGTGCTCGGCTCGATCCTCGCCCAGGACCGCTACCTGCCGCGCCAGCTGCACACCAGGGGCGACAGGCTGGCCTTCTCCAACGGCATCCTGTTCCTCTCGGCGTTCGCGCTGGTGCTGATCATCGCCTTCGACGCCGAGGTCACGAAGCTCATCCAGCTCTACATCGTGGGTGTGTTCGTCTCGTTCACGATCAGCCAAGCGGGCATGCTCCGGCACTGGAACCGGTTGCTGGCCAGGGAGACCGATCCCGCGGTACGGCGGCGGATGCGGCGATCGCAGACGGTCAACGCGATCGGCCTCACCATGACCGGCACCGTGCTGATCATCGTGCTGGTCACGAAGTTCCTGCTCGGCGCCTGGATCGCGATCGCGGCCATGGTGGCGATCTACATCCTGATGACCGCGATCCGGAAGCATTACGACCGGGTCGCGGAGGAATTGCGCGAGATGGACCGCAAGCCGACCGTGTTGCCTTCGCGCAACCACGCGATCGTGCTGATTTCGAAGCTGCACCTGCCGACCCTGCGCGCGCTTTCCTACGCCAAGGCCGTGCGGCCGGACGTCCTCGAAGCGGTCACGGTGAACGTCGACGATGTCGAGACGCGCAAACTCGTCCAGGAATGGGACGACCACGATTTCAAGGTGCCGCTGAAGGTGATCGAATCGCCGTACCGCGAGATCACGAAACCCGTGCTGGACTACGTGAAGCGCGTTCGCGGCGACAATCCGCGCAACGTGGTGACCGTGTTCATCCCCGAATACGTGGTCGGACACTGGTGGGAGCAGGTGCTGCACAACCAGAGCGCGCTGCGCCTCAAGGGACGGCTCCTGTTCCAGCCCGGCGTCATGGTGACGAGCGTGCCGTGGCAGCTCGAATCGTCGGAAAAGGCGATCAAACGCGAC
Organism: Amycolatopsis sp. lyj-108; assembly: GCF_046549005.1. Lineage (NCBI taxonomy): Bacteria > Bacillati > Actinomycetota > Actinomycetes > Pseudonocardiales > Pseudonocardiaceae > Amycolatopsis > Amycolatopsis sp. lyj-108. The sequence goes on from NZ_JAJPWQ010000003.1 coordinate 476,750, forward strand.
CGGAAGGCACGGCCCGCGGCAGGCGACGTACGGCGTGGATTCTCCCCCGTTGTCAAACAGACCGAAAAAACGAAGGACAAGGAAAAATCAGAATGAGTGTGGACGCGTCGACCGGCACCTGGCTCGGACGAACGATCGAGCTGGAGGTCGGCGCGGTCGCCCACGGCGGGCACTGCGTCGCGCGGGCGGAAGGTCGGGTCGTGTTCGTGCGGCACGCGCTGCCCGGCGAGCGGGTCCTCGCCTCGGTCACCGAGGACAAGGGTGGGTCGTTCTGCCGTGCCGACGCGATCGAGGTCCTGGAGGCATCCCCGGAACGGGTGGAGCCGCCGTGCCCGCTCGCGGCGCCGGGGGAGTGCGGTGGTTGCGACTGGCAGCACGCCGCGCCCGGTTACCAGCGTGAACTCAAGGCCGCGGTCGTCGCGGAACAGCTGAAGAGGTTGGCCGGGATCGAGCGCGACGTCGTCGTCGAAGCGCTCGACGGTGGCCCGCTGGACTGGCGCAGCCGCGTCCGGCTCGTCGCGGGCAAGGACGGCAAGGCGGGCTTCCGGGCGCACCACAGTCACCGCGTGATCGCCATCGACGACTGCCCGATCACCGTCCCCGGCGCGCTCGACGACGTCGTGTCACGGAACTGGCGCCCCGGCAGTGAAATCGAGGTCACGAAGGACGGCGCGGGGCATGTGCACGTCCGCGACCTGTCGACGGTCCACGGGAAGAGCAAGTCGCGGCAGCTGGCGGGCGGCCTCGCCGTCCAGCGCGCCGCCGGCCGCGACTGGCGCCTCGACGCCCACGGCTTCTGGCAGGTCCACCCGGCCGCCGCCGACACGCTCGCCGCCGTCGTCGCGGAATGGGCCGAGGCGCCGCGCGACGGCGTGGCCTGGGACCTGTACGCCGGCGTCGGCCTCTTCGCGTCGGTGCTCGCCGAGCAGGTCGGCCCGGGCGGCCGCGTGCTCGCCATCGAATCCGGCCGTCGCGCCGTCGCCGACGGCGAGGAGAACCTGGCCGACCTCCCGCAGGTTCGCTGGCGCTCCGGCCGCGTCGAGCACCTGCTGGCCGATGCCCCGAAACCGGTCGACGTCGTCGTCCTCGACCCGCCGCGCAAGGGTGCGGGCAAGGCCGTCGTCGAGTCCATCGTGGAAGGCTCACCCGACAGGATCGTCTACGTGGCGTGCGACCCGGCCGCCTTGGCCCGCGACATCGCGCTGTTCGCGGGACACGGATACGGGCTGGCGGACCTCCGCGCTTTCGACGCTTTCCCGATGACACACCACGTCGAATGCGTTGCGTTGCTGCAATAACGGCTTATCGGTAATCCGTCGGAATGGATTGGCTTCGTTCGGCTTGTCCAGGTGTCGAAGTGCTCGCTAACTTGAGTTCAATTCGACGCGAACGGAATTCCGAATCATGGATTATCTTACTTCGGTATGTGGTGATTGCGACGGAAAAGGCTGCGCCGGCTGCGACGGGCACGGCACGATCACCATCGTGGAGGACTGACGAATGGAACCGTCAATGCTTCCTCCCGGTGTCACGGCGCAGGAGATCAGCTACCGCAACGGCCGGAAACAAGTCATCTACACGGCGCCCTACCCGTCCGAAGGCCCGGTGCTGGCCAGGGATCTGCTGGGCAGGCAGGCATGGATGTTCATGTACGCGCATTTCGTCTTCACCTGGGTGGAGGGCGCGGTACAGGTGCAGGTCGCTCACGGAACGCTGAGCGGACCGAAGATGCCGTTGTGGAAGGGAATCGCCATTTCCGCCTACTGGTCGGGGCCCGCGCTGGCGAAATTCGGGCAGGCGTGGGCGTTGCAGCAGATGTCCGGTGAGCGGGGTACCCCGGCCGTCGTTTCCATTTGAGACTCGGCCGGATGGTTCGGTCCACGGGTGTTTCGCGGCACTTGAACATGGGCATGCCGAGGAGCCCGTCGCCGGTGCGGACGGCGGGCTCCTCGGGTTGTGCGGGATCAAGTCACGACGCGGTGGAAAGTGTTGCGCCGTGGCACTTGTAGCGGGTCGAGGTATTGAGGTGGCACGAACTCCGGTATCCCGTCCGGCGCCATCCGAACCTGCCAGTCGCCATGGTGGATGAGCCGATGGTGGAAGCCGCAGAGAAGGACCAGGTTCCGCGGATCAGTCGGTCCGCCGTCCGCCCAGTGGTGAATATGGTGGGCGTGACAGTGCTTTGTCGCCCGATGGCAGCCGGGGAACGCACAGCCACCGTCGCGAATGTTCAAGGCGCGACGTTGGCCTGGGGTGACGAACCGTTTCATCCGTCCGACATCGAGAGGCTCACCGGCGGCGTTGAGCACGACGGGGATCATCAGGCAGTCGCAAGCTGCCAAACGGGCTTCGCGGGCGGTGATCTTCCCGACGAAGTCGAGGCACGCGGTCCCGAGTCCGGTCTTCAAGGCTTCGAGTCCGACAGTGACATGCACCAGCGTGCGGTAGCCGGAGGTGCCCGGTTGATCGGGGCAGGCGATGGCGAGGTCGACGAGGTCGGCCCACGCGTCTCCTCGGCGTTGGGGCATGGTGCGGTGGTCGGCCTGGCCGAGCTCGTCGACCGGCCGCTTCGCCCCGTAGGCGTCCAGCGTGGCCGCGGTGCGGGCACCGGTCTCGGGGTCCAGGAGCCCGGACAGTTTCCAGAAGCCGTCCTTGCGGCGCTCGACGAACACCTCCCGCTTCGGCGGCGTGGGTTCGGGGTCCTTCGGCTCGTTGCTATCGGGGTCGAGATGCGAGAGAAGGTTCACGCCTGCGTCGGCGATCTCTTTCGGACCGGCCTCGCGGGCGAGATCGGCGAGGATCTTCTCCGCCCCGGCTCGTTCCTCCGCAGGCACATCGGAGGGAATTTTGCGGAGGATCTCCAGGATCAGGTCTATGTGCTGCTCCCCGAGCGCGCCGTCCTCGGCCGCGGCGGCGGTCGCGGGCGCGAACACGGCACCCTCACCACCGACACCCGGCGTGGGGTTCAGGGCCTGGGCCCGGTCCACCATGTCTTGCGCGTCACCCCGGGAGATCCGGGCGACATCGGCGAGCCACGATGCCGCGCTCCCATAGCCGAACAAGTCTTCCGCGCCCCGCGACTCGACTTCCGCCAGGTACTTCCCCAACCCGGCCGAGGCCACCCTCATCACCTGCAGCAGGTGCGTCACGCCGTGGGCAAGCTCCAGCTTGCCGGCGCGCCACAGTTCCTGCGGCAGTGAGGGAATGGTCGTCTCGGGCACGTCTCCATATTATCGAAGTATAGGCGGGAAATCATTCATAATTTTAAGCAACAATGGTAATTGCGCATTTACCACTGATGGGTGATATGGGGTCGGACATCGTGACGCTCGTGAGTGGTAAGGACGGTTCTAACCGTCCTTACCACTCACGAGACCCAAGCTCAGTGCTTCAGTGTGAAAGTGAAGTCCCCGGAAACCTTGCCGGTCAACCGCACCGCCGAAACCACCTTCCCTTCCTCGATCAGTCTCTCGACCTCGCCCCGCGAAAGACCGCATCCCTCGGCGAGCAGCCGCACCGGCCGGACCGGGATCCGAGCCGCGAAGCGAACGGAGACGTCGCGAAAGTCCGGGGCATCCGAGGAGCCGGTGTCGAGGCGCCACGCGCCGTCCCAATCGAGGGCGATACGGTTCCGGCGCCGCACGGTGGGATCCTGGAGCAGTTCCGCCGCCAGGACGAGATCGTTCTCGTGCAACCGGTTCAGCAGGCCCGGCCGCACGGAGCGCACGTTCGCGCGCTCCAGGATCGTGAGTTTCGCGGTGTCCCCGCATCCAGTGCAGAGCACGAGAAGCCAGACATCGAGGAGTTTGTGGTGGGCGTTGACGCGAAATCTGCCGTTCGCCCGGAAGCGCCCGGACGGGCAGACATGGCAACGGCGGAGGACGACAGGCAGGCAGGTGGGTACGACCACCCAGTTTTCGAGCACAGGAATACACCCGTTCCAGTGAGAAATCCGCAGCAAAAGGAAGCGCGGCGCCCAGGGCGCGACGCGCGACGAAATCAGCGCTCGGGAGGTCTCACAGGGTGTACAACGGCAGGCCCTCCGGCTCGACGACATGGGTCCGGCAGCACGGTAATGGCCCGAGAGTGGTCCGCTCCACCGGTTTTCCGGGCAAAGTGAAGGCCCCCTGGCCGAAACCAGGGGGCCTCACTCAAGCAATGCCTAGGAGCGCGCGTCCTCCTTCAGCATGTCCGCGCACTTCTCACCGATCGCCATCGTCGTGATGCACGGGTTGACGGCGACCAGGAACGGCATCGCCGAACCATCCGCGACGCGCAGGCCTTCGACGCCCCGCACCCGCAGCCGCGCGTCCAGTACGGCCAGCGGATCCCCGTCGCCGCCCATTTTCGCGGTGCACGACGGGTGGTAGACCGTGTTGTGCGTCTTGCGCAGGTAGTCGGCGATCTCGTCGTCGGTCTTGACGTCCTTGCCGGGCGCCAGTTCCGTGCCCGCCCATTCGTCCAGTGCGGGCTGTTCGGCGATCTTGCGCGCCAGTTTGATGCCGTAGGTCATCACGCGCATGTCGTGCTCGTCGGTGAAGTAGCGCGGGTCCACCTTCGGCTTGTCCCGATAGTCCCGGCTGCGCAGCCGCACGGTGCCGGTCGACCGTGACCGGGTGACGTTCGGGGTCAGGCAGAAGCCGTTCTCCGTGGTGGGATAGCCCTGCCGGAGGGTGTTCATGTCGAACGGCACCGAGCCGTAGTGGAACATCAGGTCCGGCCGGTCGAGACCTTCCTCCGTGGTGGTGAAGATGCCGATCTCCCACCATTGCGTGGACTCGGTCGTCATCGGCTGCAGCGCGTCCCACTGGATGACGCCTTCCGGATGATCCTGCAGGTTCTCGCCGACGCCGGGGGAGTCCACCAAGACGTCGACACCGACCTCGCGCAGATGCTCGGCGGGGCCGATTCCCGACAACATCAGGAGTTTCGGGGTGTCGATCGCGCCGGAGGACAGGATGACCTCGCGCCGCGCGCGCAGCGGGACACCGTGGATCAGGTCGTCGGCCAGGTACTCCGCGCCGGTGCAGCGTTTGCCGTCGAACAGCAGCCGCCGGACGCGGGCACCGGTGATGATCTCCAGGTTCGGCCGCTTGCCGATGATCGGGTGCAGATACGACACCGACGCCGACGAGCGGGTGCCGTCTTCGCGCGCGTTGATCTGGAACCAGTTCGCCCCGTGCGTCACGGTCTTGCCCGAGTTGAACTCCGTCCTCGGGATGCCCGCCTGCTCGCAGGCCTGCAGCAGCGCGACGCCGGTCGGATCGTTCGGCGGCACCGAGCGGATGGTCACCGGACCGGAGCGGCCGTGGTGGTCACCGGGGCCGTCGTTGGTCTCAAGACGCTTGTACAGCGGGAAAACATCCTTGGCCGACCAGCCGGGCAAGCCGAGTGACGACCACTCGTCGAGGTCTTCCGCCGGCGCCCAGAAGGCGATGCACGAGTTGTGCGACGAGCAGCCGCCGAGCACCCGCGCGCGGGCGTGGCGCAGGAAGGAGTTGCCGGACTCCTGCGGTTCGACCAGGTAGTCCCAGTCGTAGCCGGATTCCAGCAGCGCCATCCACTTCGTCAGTTCCAGCACCGCCGGATCGTCCACATCGGACGGTCCGGCCTCCAGGAGCGCCACGGTGACGTCCGGGTCTTCCGAGAGTCTCGCCGCGACCACCGAACCCGCCGTCCCGCCGCCGACGACGATGTAGTCGAACTCTCCGGTCACTGTGCTGCCTCCTCGGGAAGTGCTTCCGCGGCGTGATCGGCCAGGACGCCGCTCTTGTGCCGCAGGACGAACCAGTAATACGCGAAACCGACGACGGCCACCGCGCCGACGAACAGCACGGCCCCCCATTGGAGGTACCAGTGATACGGCTCGGTCGCGTTGTAGACCTCGCGCCGCGGCCACGCCAGGTTCACCACGATCACCCCGCCCCACAGCACGCCGAGGATGTTGACCGGCAGGCCCAGTTTGCCGAGGGAGAAGTACTTGGTCCCTTCGGTCTTCGGCGGCGGCCACTGCCCCCGCAGGCGCTTGACCAGCATCGGGATGGTGACCAGCAGGTACGCCAGGTAGATCATGATGATGCCGATACTGGTGATCACCGTGAAGATCTGCGGCTGGCCGACGTTGACCACCAGGATCAGCACCGCGATCACCCCGGAGACGATCGCGGGGATCACGGGCGTCTTCGTCTTCGGCGACACCCGCGCCAGATGCTTCCCGGCGGGCAGGTTGTTGTCGCGGCCCATCGCGAACATCATCCGGATCGCCGCCGACTGCACGGCCAGGTTGCATACGGTGATCGCGATGACGACCGCCAGCAGGAAGATCGTGCCGATCGTGCTGCCGAGGACGTCGAGCACGATGAACTGCAGCCCACCGGTCGCGATCTGCGGGTTGTTGATGTCGCCGACGGCCATCAGCGCGAGGATGAGGATCAGCCCGCCGATGACGAACGACGCGATCAGCGCGCGCAGGATCGCCTTGGGCGCGTTCTTGCGCGGGTCGTGGGATTCCTCGCCGAGCGAGCTGGCGGTGTCGAAGCCGTACATGACGTAGGTCGACGCGAGCGAGGCGACCAGGAACGCCCCGAAGTATCCCCACGGCTGGTCGGCGCCGGTGTTGTTGGTCTGCATGACGACCTCGGGGCCGCGCGTGATGTTCACCGCGAGCGCGACGATCAGCAGGACCGCGGCGATCAGTTCGATGAACACCCCGGCGCTGTTGATCCGCGCCATCAGTTTGACGCCCCAGGCGTTCACCAGCGTGGTGAACAGGATCAGGATCGTGCCGAGGATGACCGCGTTCACCGCGCTGTCGCCGGAGAAGGAGAAGAACGACGAGATCTGCGGGAGCGTGATCTGATACGCCAGCGCGACCGCGGCGATGCTGACGATCGAGGCGGTCAGCATCATCCACCCGGCCAGCCAGGCGACGTGCGGGCTGCCGAGCCGTTTCGACCAGTTGTAGATCGAGCCGGCGACCGGATAGTGCGCGGCCAGTTCGGCGAACGACAGCGCCACCATCAGCTGGCCGACGAACACCATCGGCCACGACCACCAGTACGCCGGCCCGCCGAAGCTGAAGCCGAAGTAGAACAGCTGGAAGGTCCCGGTCAGGATCGAGATGTAGCTGATCCCGGCGGCGAAGGTGTGGAAATTGCCGAGCGTTCTTTCGAGTTCCTGTTTGTAGCCGAAACCGGCGAGGCCGTCATCGGAAGGATTGCTCATCGGCAATTTTCCCCTCTTTAGTTGGACGCGGGCTCCCCGGAGAACCAGCGCTGTGGTGCGGGCCGGAGGTTCTGGTAGATGTGCTTCGCCTCCGTGTACTCGGCGAGTCCCGTCGGGCCGAGCTCACGCCCGAAGCCGGACTGCTTGTAGCCGCCCCATTCCGCCTGCGGCAGATACGGGTGGAAGTCGTTGATCCAGATCGTGCCGTGCCGCAGCCGGTTCGCGACCCGCTGCGCGCGGGAGGCGTCCGAGGTGAACACCGCGCCCGCGAGGCCGTAGTGGGTGTCGTTGGCGATGCGGACGGCGTCGTCCTCGTCGGTGAAGGTCTCGACGGTGAGCACCGGGCCGAACGATTCGTCGACGACGGCGCTGCTGCCCTGCTTCACGTTGTCGAGGATGGTCGGCAGGTAGTAGTGCCCCTTCGCGAGCTCGCGATCGTCGGGTCGTTTGCCGCCGGTGCGCAGGACGGCGCCCTCTTCCAGCGCCGCGGCGACGTAGCGTTCGATCTTCTCCAAATGGGCGGCCGAGATCAGCGGACCGGTTTCAGCCTTCGGGTCGAAAGGTCCACCCAGTCGGATCAGTTCGGCGCGGCGGACGAGTTCGTCGACGAACCTGTCGTGCCATTCCTCTTGGACGATCAGCCGCGCACCCGCCGAGCAGACCTGCCCGGAGTGCAGGAACACCGCGGTCAGGGCGTAGTCGACGGCGGTGTCGAAGTCCGAGTCGGCGAAGACGACGTTCGGGTTCTTCCCGCCCAGCTCCAGCGCGACCTTCTTGATGGTCGCGGCGGCCGAGGCGGCGATGATCTTGCCGGTCGCGAGGCCGCCGGTGAACGAGACGAGATCGACATCCGGATGCTCCGAAAGAGGAGCCCCGGCCTGCGCGCCCGCCCCGAGCACCAGGTTCGCGACGCCGCCGGGCAGCCCGGCCTCGGTCAGCAGCTTCATCAGCATGATCGAGGTGTGCGGGGTCAGTTCGCTGGGTTTGAGGACGAACGTGTTGCCCGCCGCGAGCGCGGGGGCGACTTTCCAGATCGTCTGCAGGAGCGGGTAGTTCCACGGTGTGATCAGCCCGCAGACGCCGACCGGCTCGTGCACGATCCGGCTGAACGCGTCCGGGTTTCCGGTGTCGACCACGCGGCCGGCGTCGTTGGCGGCGAGCTTGCCGAAGTAGCGCAGGCACGCGGCGATGTCGGCCATGTCGTATTCGCTCTCGACCAGCCGTTTCCCGGTGTCGAGGGACTCGGCGCGGGCGAACGCCGAGGCGTCGCGATCGAGCAGGTCCGCGGCCTTCAACAGCAGGTCACCGCGCTGGGGGGCGGGCGTGCCCGGCCACGGGCCGGTGTCGAACGCCTTCCTCGCGGCGGCGATGGCCGCTTCGGTGTCTTCGCGGGTGCCTTCGGCGACTTCCGCGACCAGCGACCCGTCCGCGGGGCAGCGGATCTCCCGGCGACCACCGCCGACCGCGTCGACCCACTCGCCACCGATGAAAAAGTCCGCCATCAAGCCCTCCGCAACCGGCTCTTGCTGTGCTGATGAGTTCTCAGCGGGAAAACATGCTTCGAACTGACCGTCGATCAGCGATTATCGCGGCCACCCGACGTGACCGCTACTTGGCAAAAGAGACCATGTTCACACTGTCGGGTGTCGAGTGGTGATTTTCTGACATGTGACCCGTGACGCGGCGGACGGAAGACTCTCAGGGACCCTCCGTAGACTGGTCGGAACGGCGGAAGAGGAATCAGGCGAGGTGGGAGAGTGACGTTGCTCGAGTCCGTGCACGGACCGGCCGACTTGAAGCGGATGACCCCGGAGCAGCTCGACGAGCTGGCCGCGGAGATCCGGGACTTCCTCGTCGAAAAGGTGCGGCTCGCCGGTGGTCACCTCGGCCCGAACCTGGGTGTGGTCGAGCTGACGATGGCGCTGCACCGGGTCTTCGACTCGCCGAACGACGCCATCGTGTGGGACGTCGGTCACCAGGCGTATGTGCACAAGATCGTCACCGGCCGTCATGACGGCTTCGGCAAGCTGCGCCAGCTCGGCGGCCTCACCGGCTACCCGGCGCGCTGCGAGAGCGAGCACGATTTCGTCGAGAACAGCCACGCGTCGACCGCGTTGTCCTATGTGGACGGTCTGGCGAAGGCGTTCGAGCTTGGCGGGGGCGGCAGGCACGCGATCGCCGTCGTCGGCGACGGCGCGCTGACCGGTGGCATGTGCTGGGAGGCGCTCAACAACATCGCCGCGAACCCGCGCCGCCCGGTCGTCATCGTCATCAACGACAACGGCCGCTCGTACTCGCCGACCATCGGCGGCGTGGCGGACCACCTCGCGTCGCTGCGGCTCAAGCCGGGCTACGAACGCGTGCTGGACCGCGGCAAGGAACTGCTGCGGCACACGCCCATCGTCGGCAAGCCGATCTACGCGGCGCTGCACGCGGCCAAGGCGGGGCTCAAGGACGCGCTGAGCCCGCAGATGATGTTCTCCGACCTCGGCCTCAAGTACCTCGGCCCGGTGGACGGGCACGATCTGGCCGCGCTGGAGAAGGCGTTCCAGAGCGCGCGCGACTTCGGCGGGGCGGTCATCGTGCACGTGGTCACCGAGAAGGGCCACGGCTACGAGCCCGCGGTGACCAACCAGGCCGACCAGATGCACCAGACCGACCCGATCGACCCGGAGACCGGCCTGCCGCCGGTCAAGGGCCCGAGCTGGACCGGGGTCTTCGCCGACGAGCTGGTGAAGATCGGCGCCGACCGCGAGGACGTCGTCGCGATCACCGCGGCCATGCTGCGCTCGACCGGGCTGCACAAGTTCGCCGAGGCGTATCCGGATCGCTGGTACGACGTCGGCATCGCCGAGCAGCACGCGGTGACTTCGGCCGCCGGGCTCGCGATGGGCGGCAAGCACCCCGTCGTCGCCGTCTACTCGACCTTCCTGAACCGGGCGTTCGACCAGGTCCTGATGGACGTCGCGCTGCACCGCCAGCCGGTGACGCTGGTGCTGGACCGTGCCGGCATCACCGGACCGGACGGGCCGAGTCACCACGGCATGTGGGACCTCTCACTGCTCGGCATGGTGCCGGGCATGCGGGTCGCCGCGCCGCGCGACGCCGGCACGCTGCGCGAGGAACTGCGGGAGGCCGTCGCCGTCGAGGACGGGCCGACGGCGCTGCGGTTCTCCAAGGGTGGCGTGATCGACTCCGTGCCCGCCGTCGAACGCGTCGGCATGGTGGACGTCCTGCGCAAACCCGACGGCGACGCCGACGTCCTGCTGGTCGCCGTGGGCGCGTTCGCGATGCTCGGGCTCGCCGCCGCGGACCGGCTGGCCGACCAGGGCATCGGCGTGACCGTGGTGGACCCGCGCTGGGTCGTCCCGGCGCCCGCCGAACTGGTGGCACTGGCGGAGCAGCACAAGCTGGTCGTGAGTGTCGAGGACAGCGGACGGCACGGCGGTTTCGGCTCCGCGCTGGCCGCGCTCTTCCGCGACGCCGAATGCGACGTGCCGCTGCGCGATCTCGCGGTGCCGCAGGTTTTCCACGACCACGGTTCGCGCGAAGAGGTGCTGGCCCGCGTCGGGCTCACCGCGCAGGACGTCGCGCGGCGGGTCACCGAGTGGTCCGCGAACCTGGCGAGCCGGACACCGGCGCCGGAGGACACGCACCGCTGACAAGCGCTATGAAAGGTCCTTTCCTTGCAAATTTTGCTAGGAAAGGACCTTTCATCGCACGCGTTAGGACTTCGTCGGGGCGCTGAGCCGACGCCCACCGAGGGCACGCTCACCGGTCCGTGAGGGCCTCCTTCCCTACCCTGAAGGTAGTGAAGGAGGCCCTCACGGAACACGAAGCGGTGCGCTAAGCCTCCTGGGCGATCGCCACCGCCGGAGTGGCGACAGGCTCCGAGTACGCGTAGACCTCCCGCGGTTCGGGGAAGAGCTTCACCAGCACGGGATACGCGATCGCCGCCGTGCACAGCGTCACCACCATGCTGACGTCGACGCCGCCCGCGATGTCCTTGAACGGCCCGGCGATCATGGGCGTGTTGGCGGTCAGCAGGCCCAGCGTCGTGGCCGGGATCCACGCGGCCATCGCTCGCCAGTTCACGCCTCGGGTGAACCAGTAGCGGCCGCCCTTGCGGCCCTGGTTGAACACCTGGAGGTCGTCCGGGTCGTAGAACCCGCGACGCAGCACGAAGCCGATCATCATGATCACCATCCACGGCGAGGTGCACAGCACGATCAGCGTGGCGAAGGCGTTGATGCTGGAGACCATGTCGAGCACGAAGTTGCCGACGAAGATGAACACGACACTGAGCGAGCCGATCAGCAGCGTCGCCTGCACCCGGCTCAGCTTCACGAAGATCGAGCTGAAGTCCAGCCCGGTCCCGTAGAGCGACGTCGTGCCGGTGGACAGTCCGCCGATCAGCGCGACCACGATCAGCGGGATCGCGTACCAGAGCGGGGAGATCGCGGTCAGGCCGGTGATGTAGTCGGCCGGATCGGCGACCAGTGTCGCGGTGGCGATGCCGAAGCCGAACGGCAGCAGCGTCGCCACCTGCGCCAGGAACGGCGCGGCCAGCAGGGAACGGCGGCTGTGGCGTGCGGGGATGTAGCGCGTCCAGTCGCCGAGGAAGGCACCGAACGAGATCGGGTTCGCCATCGTGGTGAGCGCGGCCAGGATCCAGGTCGGCCAGAAGTCCCCGAGCGCGTAGACGCCGGTGCCGGCGAAACCCGGGTCGAACGTGCCGCCGTAGGCCACGATCCCGAGCAGCATGATCGCCGTGCCCAGTACGACGGCGACCCGGTTCACCAGCAGCATGAACCGGTAGCCGTAGATGCACACCACCAGTGTCGCGATCGCGATGACGCCGTACGCGACGCCGCGGAGCACCTCGCCGCCGTCGAAGCCGAAAAGTCGTTGTGCCGCACCGGCGACGGCGTCGCCGCTCACCCAGACCGAGATGGCGAAGAACGTGATCGCCGTCAGCAGGGAGAGGAAGGAACCGACACAGCGGCCGACGACGCCGAAGTGCGCGCCAGAGGAGACGGCGTTGTTGGTCCGCGTGAGCGGACCGAACAACGACATCGGCGAGAGCACGAGCGCGCCGACGACCACACCCGCGACGGTGGCGGCCACCGCGGCCCAGAAGCTCAGCCCGAAGGCGATCGGGAGTGTCCCGAGGATGATGGTGGCGAAGGTGTTCGCGCCGCCGAACGCCATCCGGAACAGGTCGCGGGGCCGCGACGTCTGTTCCTCCGGCGGGATCGGCGCGATGCCGTGCTGCTCGACTTCGGTGACCTTGTCACCCATGGGGACCTCCAAGTACGCAATTCGGCACCTGCTTGCGATCGTTGGCGTCGCGAACTACCGCAACCAGTTGCCGAATTGCGGTCAGGCGAAGCGGGTCATGACGTGCTTGACGCGGGTGTACTCGGCGAAGGAGTAGGACGAGAGGTCCTTCCCGTGGCCCGAGTGCCCGAAGCCGCCATGGGGCATTTCCGAGACCAGCGGCCCGTGGGTGTTGACCCAGACGCAGCCGAAGTCGAGTTCACCCGAAACGCGGGTCGCGCGTGCCAGGTCGTTGGTCCAGATCGACGACGCCAGCCCGTACGGGACGCCGTTGGCCAGGCGCACCGCTTCGTCCTCGTCCGCAAAGGACTGAACGGTGATCACCGGGCCGAAGATCTCCTCCCGCACGATCTCGTCGTCCTGCTTCAGGCCCGAGATCACGGTGGGGGAGAAGAAGAACCCGCGGTCACCGGCGGGGACGCCGCCGGTCTCCACGCGGGCGTGCGACGGTAGTCGCTCGACGAGCCCGCGCACCCGGCCGAACTGCGCCTCGCTGTTGAGCGGGCCGAAGTCCCGGCCGGGGGCCTGCGCGGCGGCGGCCTTGGTGAGTTCCGCGACGAACTCCTCGTGGATCGCCGCGTCCACCAGCACCCGGCTGCCCGCGGTGCAGTCCTGGCCTGCGTTGTAGAACGCCGCGCCGACGATGCCCTCCGCCGCCTCGGCGAGGTTCACGTCGCCGAAGACCAGCAGCGGCGCGTTCCCGCCGAGTTCGAGGTGCGTGCGCTTGAGGTCGGCCGCCGCGACGGTGGCGACGTCGATGCCCGCGCGGGTCGACCCGGTGATCGAGACCAACTCGGTGATCGGGTGCTTCACCAGCGCGCGGCCGGTGTCGCGGTCGCCGCACAGCACGTTGAACGCGCCCTGCGGCAGGAACTCCGCCGCGACCTTGGCCAGCAGCACGGCGGTCGACGGCGTGGTCTCGGCCGGCTTCAGCACGACGGTGTTCCCGGCGGCCAGCGCCGGGGCGATCTTCCAGACGCCCATCATCAGCGGGTAGTTCCACGGCGCGATCTGCGCGCAGACGCCGACCGGTTCACGCCGGATCGCCGAAGAGTGCCCCGGCAGGTATTCCCCGGACGCGGTACCTTCGAGTTGCCGTGCGGCACCGGCGAAGAACCGCAGCGCGCTGACGCACTCCGGAATCTCCTCGTCGAGCACGACGGACCGGATCTTGCCGGTCTCACGGATCTCCAGTTCGGCGAACTCCTCCGCGCGTGCCTCGACCGCGTCGGCGATCTTCAGCAGGGCGAGCTGACGCTGGGCGGGGGTGCTCTTGCGCCACATCTCGAACGCCCGCTCGGCGGCGGCCAGCGCGGCGTCCACATCGGACTGCTCGGACAGGACGCTGGTGCCGAAGACCTCGCCGGTGGAGGGGTCCACCAGGTCGAGTGTCCGCGAGCCCGACGCCGGTACCTCGGCGCCGTCGACGAAATTGAGGACCTGAGTCATTTCTTCTCCAGGTGGGTCGGCTCGAACATCTTCAGCAGGGCGGGGAGGACGACCACGGACGGCCCTGGCGTGCCCAGCGCGTCGGCGAGGTCCTTCCCGATGGTGTCCAAAGAGGACATCGTCGCGTCGACGCCGAAAGAGCGCGCCAGCGCGGCGAAATCCGGCCGTGCGAGTTCGGTGGCGGTGGACTGGCCGAAAGCGCCGGTCAGGTACTCGCGCAGGATGCCGTAGCCGCCGTCGTCGATGACCAGCCATGTGACGTCGAGTCCGTGCTGGACCGCCGTGGCCAGTTCCGCGATCCCGTACATCGCGCCGCCGTCGCCGGACACCGCGAGCACCGGCCCACCGGTGGCGACAGCGCCGCCGAGCGCGCCGGGCAGGCCGTAGCCGAGTCCGCCCGCGCCCTGCGCGGTGTGGATCGGCGCGCCCTCGGGATTCCACGCAGACCAGGCCCAGTAGGCCGCGATCGTCATGTCCCAGAACGTCTGCGTGCCCTCGGGGAGCGCCGCACGGATGTCTTCGATCAGCTTGCGCTCGGTTTCGAGAGCCTGGCCGTCGAGCCGGAGACGTACCTTCCCCAGCAGCTCCGCGACCGCCTTTTCGGCGGCACCGTCGGACCGGCGGAACGGCACCTGCTCCAGAAGTCCTTGCAGGACAAGGCGGACATCGGCGTGGATACCCAGCGCCGGGTAGTTCGACTCCAGCTTCCCGAGATCGGCCTCGACCTGGATCATCCGGCCGCGCGGGGCGAACTCGCGGTAGTTGCTGGACAGCTCGCCGAGCCCGGAACCCAGGACGAGCAGCACATCCGCGGCCGAGAGGAACTCGGTGCTGTGCCAGTCTTCGACCCAGGACTGCCCGGAAAGCTCGTGGTCCCAGCCGAAGACGCCCTTGCCGCCGAACGTCGACAGCACCGGCGCGCGCAGTGCCTCCGCGAGCGCCTTCAATTCCGCCCGCGCACCCGAGCGCAGTGCGCCACCACCGGCCAGGATCACCGGATTCTTCGCCGCACCAAGGAGATTCGCGGCCTCGGTGACGAGCTCCGGCAACGGTGCGAGCGGAGCGGGCTGTGCGGTCACCGAGGTGATCCGCGGCAGCTCCGTCGGCGCCAGCAGGATGTCCTGCGGGATCTCGACCCACGCCGGGCCGTACGGCGCGGTCGCCGCCGATTCCCAGGCTTCGCGCAGCGCCGTCGGGATCTGGCTGACGGTGCGCACGACGTGCACCGACTTCACGACGTCACGGAAACTGGCCTGCTGATCGGGCAGTTCGTGCAGGTACCCGTGCCGTCCGCCGCCGAGCCCGGCGACCGGGATCTGGCTGGAGATGCCGAGCACCGGGACCGACGCCGCCCGGGATTCCTGCAGTGAGGCCAAAGTCAGCAGCGCGCCGGGGCCGGTCGACACGATCATCGGGGTCACCGGGACCGGGCCTTCGGGGTCCGCCGCGAGCCGGGCGCGGGCGTGCCCGTCGGCCGCGAACGCCAGGTTGTTCTCCACCCGCGAGCTGATCACGCGCAGGTCGTCCGTGCGCCGCAGTGCTTCGAACAGGCCGAGCGCGTGCTGGCCCGGCAGGCCGAACACGGTGTCGGCGCCGAGCGCGCGGAGGGTTTCGACGACGACGTCGCCGCCTATCCGTTGTGTCATTCGCTCTTTCCCAGGCTGAGCAGGCTCACCAGGTCGTAGGCGACGTGGGAGGCCGCGATGGCGGTGATCTCGGCGTGATCGTAAGCCGGGGCGAGCTCCACCACATCCGCGCCGACGAGGTTGCAGTCCCGCAGCCCGCGCAGGATCTCCAGCAGTTCACGGCTGGTCATGCCGCCCGCTTCGGGGGTGCCGGTGCCCGGCGCGTGCGCGGGGTCGAGCACGTCGATGTCGACGGAGATGTAGAGCGGTCGGCCGCCGATGCGCTGGCGCAGCGCGTCGACGGTCTCGGCGACCCCGCGGCGCATGACGTCGCCGGAGGTGACGATGCCGAATCCGAGGCGGCGGTCCTCTTCCAGATCCCGCTTGCCGTACAGCGGGCCGCGCGTGCCGACGTGGGACAGCGCTTCGGTGTCGAGGATGCCTTCCTCGGACGCCCGCCGGAACGGGGTGCCGTGGGTGTACGGCTCGCCGAAGTAGGTGTCCCAGGTGTCGAGGTGCGCGTCGAAATGCAGCAGCGCCACCGGTCCGTGCTTCTTCGCCGCCGCCCGCAGCAGCGGCAGCGCGATCGTGTGGTCGCCGCCGACGGTCACCAGGCGTGTCCCGTTCGCGGTCAGCGCCTCGGCCGCGTCCTGCAGGGTCTCGATCGCCTCGCCGATGTTGAACGGGTTGAGCGCGATGTCGCCGGCGTCGACCACCTGCGTTTCGGCGAAGGGCGAGACGTCGAGTTCCGGGTGATACGGGCGAAGGAGCCTGCTGGCCTCGCGGAGCGCGGCGGGGCCGAACCGCGCGCCGGGGCGGTAGGACACCCCGGCGTCGAACGGCACGCCGACGACGGCGACATCGGCACGCTCGACCTGATCGATCCGCGGCAGCCTCGCGAAGGTCGCGAAACCGGCGAACCGGGGCACCTTGGACGAGTCGACGGGGCCGATCGGGCGCTGCTCAGGCACTGTGTCTCCTTCTTGGGGTGTAAGGGTTTCAGGACTTCGAAGCGGCGAGTTTCGCCTCTTCTTCTTCGGCGACCGCGCTGCCGTTCAGGCGGCGGGTCCACACGGTGAGGATCTCGTCGGAGGTACGCGGGGTGAGGAAGCTGACCAGCAGGTACACCGCCAGGCTGGAGCCGAGACCCCAGTAGATCGGGCTGTTGGCCTCGACGCCGTCGACGAACATGAACGCGATGACCACGACGGTACCGACGACCATCGACGCGAGCGCGCCCTGACGAGTGCCGCGTTTCCAGGCCAGTCCGCCGATGATCGCGACCAGCAGACCGCCGACGAGGATGTCGTAGGCGATGGTCAGCGCGTTGACGACGTCGTCTACGACCATCGCGATGCCGATCGCGACGACACCGAGGACCAGCGTGGTGACGCGGTTCCTGGTGACCTCGTTGACGGCCTTCTTGAGGCCCAGTTTGGAAAGCAGGTCCGAGGTGCTGACCGTGGAACAGGCGATGAGAGCGCCGCTCGCGGTCGACATCATCGCCGACAACGCCGCCGCGAGCACCAGGCCGCGGACCCCGGCGGGCAGCTGATCCTCGACGATGGTCGCGAACGCGTCCTGCGCGCTGGCGAGGTTCGGGTACAGCGTCTTGGCCGCGGTGCCGATCAGCGCGCCGGCGAGACCGTAGACCAGGCAGTAGACACCGGAGATGACGCCGCCGCCGGTGGCGATGCCCGGCGTCCTCGCGGTGAACACGCGCTGCCAGATGTCCTGGCCGATGAGCAGGCCGAAGCTGTAGATGAGGAAGTAGGTGAGGATCGTGTCGCCGCCGATGGCGGTGAGTTCGAAATAGCTCTCGTCCAGCCGCGCGGCCATCCCGTCGAAGCCGCCCGCCGAGACGATCGAGACCGGCAGCAGGATGAAGAGGATGCCGATGGTCTTGATGACGAACTGGACGATGTCGGTCAGGGTGATCGACCACATGCCGCCGAGCACCGAGTAGAGCACCACGATCGACCCGCCGATGGCGATCCCGGCCCAGCTCGGCACGTTGAACAGGACCTTGAAGATGGTGGCGAAGGCCAGCGTCGAGGTGACGGTCAGCATCAGCGTGTACGCCCACATGACGACGCCGGAGATGGCGCTCGTGGAGCCGCCGTAGCGCAGGTCGAGCATCTCGCCGACGGTGTAGACGCGCAGTTTCACCAGCCGCCGCGCGAACAGCGTGTGCAGGACCAGGATGCCGACGCCGATCGCGATCACGAGCCAGGCGCCGGAGATGCCGTAGGTGTAGCCGAGTTTCACGCCGCCGACCGTCGAAGCGCCGCCGAGGACGACCGCGGACATCGTGCCCGAATACATGAACCAGCCGAGGCGGCGGCCCGCGACCAGGTAGTCGGACTTGGTCTTGGCCAGCCGCAGACCGAACCAGCCGACCCCGATCATGCCCGCTATGTAGAGCGCGATCACCGCGTAGTCACCGGCCACGGTGTCCTCCTTGCCTTGGGGCGGTTCGCTTCGTTCGGGCCACCGTAGGTTCGTTCGCTCCTTGAACGACATGGGATGATCCATCCAAGGCGTCGGAAATCGAGGACGAAATGACCCAAAGTCGCGATCCGTTCGACTCGGATGTGAATGTCCCGTTACGGGCCGTGGTCGGCAACCCGGAACTGGCACTCGACCCGGTCGTGGAGACCCTGCGCCCGGACGCGCTCGACGCCCCGGTGCGCTGGGCGCACGTCAGCGAGCTGCGGGATCCCGCGCCGTACCTGCTCGGGGCGGAACTGCTGCTCACCGCGGGTGTGAACCTTCCGGTGGAGCCGTCCGAGGTCGACCGCTACGTCCGGCGACTGGCCGACAGCGGCATCTCCGCGCTCGGCTTCGGGCTGACGCCGGGCACCCACGAGACTTTGCCGCCGGCACTGCGGTCGGCCTGCGCGCGGCACGGGTTGCCGCTGCTCGTCGTCCAGCCGCGGACGCCGTTCCTGGCGATCAGCCGGGCCGTGTCGGTCGCGCTCGCCGAGGCGGGGCAGCGGGAACAGCGGCGGATCGCGGCCGCGCGCGAGGCGCTGACCAGGGCCGCGGGCGACGGGCTCGGCGAACTCGCGAGCGCGCTGGCCGGGCGGCTGCGGGCGTGGGTGGCGCTGGTCGGGGTCGGTGACGTCCTCGCCGCCGACCACGGCGCGCCGTCCCCACTGCCGGACGAGGTCCGGGAACTGGTCGCCACGCTGCGGGCGGGCCGGGGGATCCGCAGCGCGACGACGGAACTGGCCGACGGCACGCACGTCGTCGCGCAACCGGTGTACCCACAGGCGACGGCGTCACATCTGGTCGTGGTCGGCCGCGTCGAACGGTTCGACGGCGCGGACCGCTCGATCCTGTCGGTCGGGGCGGCGCTGCTCGGGCTGGTGGGCCGCGCGGGTTCGGACGCGGCCGGACTGGGTGCCACCGCCACGTCGTTGCTGCTGGGCGAGACCGACGTGATCGGCGGGGACGAACGCCGTCTGGTCGCCGGGATCGCTTACCGCCGAGGGCCGAACGAGGTCGCCGCGCGCTACGACTGGCTGCGCGCCCGGCTCGACACCCCGCTCGTGCGGCTGCTGCCCGGGCCACGCTTCACCGCGATCGTCCGTGAGGCGCCGGAGATCGGCGACCTCGACCGGCTCCGCGCCGACGGGTGGCTCGCCGTCGTGGGTTCGCCCGTCCCACCCGGCCGGCTCCCCGAGGCGCGCGCCGAAGTGGAGTTGCTGCTGCGGCGGGCCGCCGCGCTGGAACGGCCGGTCGTGGCGGAGGCGTCCGGGCTCGGCCTGGACGCGCTGATCGCCCCGGACGCGGCGGCCGGGTTCGCCGCCCAAGCGCTGGCGCCGCTGCGCGAACTCGACCAGAAGGGCGACCGCGAACTGGTCGACACGCTGCGAACCTGGCTCGCGCACCACGGCGGCTGGGATCGGACGGCCGCCGAACTCGGCGTGCACCGCAACAGCGTCCGGCACCGGATCGGGCAGATCGAACGGGCGCTGAGCGTGGACCTGGCGGATCCGGAGGTCCGGATGCGCCTGTGGTTCGCCCTGCGCTGGTCGTGAGTGGCGATTCGGGTCCTAACCCGAATCGCCACTCACGACCACCTGCACCGAACGGTCACCGCCGGTTGGTCCAATCAGGTCACTCTCAGGAATCTGTGGCAACGTAGGGTCGTGCGAATTCTGGTAGTCGAAGACGAAGAACCCCTCGCCGACGCGATCGCACGCGGCCTGCGGCGCGAGGGGATGGCGGTGGACATCGCGCTCACCGGTGACGACGGGCACGAGAAGGCCGCCGTCACCCGGTATGACGTCGTGCTGCTCGACCGCGACCTGCCCGGTATGTCCGGTGACGACCTGTGCCGCGAGATCGTCGCGTCCGGCGAGCTGACCCGCGTGCTGATGCTCACCGCGAGCAGTTCCGTTTCGGACCGCGTCGACGGGCTTTCCCTCGGCGCCGACGACTATCTCGCCAAGCCGTTCGCCTTCCCCGAACTCGTCGCGCGGGTGCGGGCGCTGGGTCGTCGCGCGACCCCGGCCGCGCCGCCGCTGCTGACTTCGGGCGACGTCGAACTGGATCCGGCGAGGCGGACCGTCCGCCGCGCGAGCGGTCCGGTCGAGCTCACCCGCAAGGAGTTCGGCGTGCTGGAGGTGCTGCTGTCGGCCGCCGGTTCGGTGGTCAGCAGCGAGGAACTGCTCGAACGCGTGTGGGACGAGAACGCCGACCCGTTCACCACCACCGTCCGGGTCACCGTGATGACACTGCGGAAGAAACTCGGCGAGCCGGGCATCATCGAGACCGTCGTCGGCTCCGGCTACCGGGTGCCGGAGCAGGGGACCGCACGCGGGTGAACCTGTCCGGTGCCCGCAGCCTGCGCGCGCGGGTCACGTTGCTCGCGACCGGGCTGGTGGCGCTGGTCAGCCTCCTGTTGCTCTGGCTGACCTGGAATCTGGTCGGTGACGCGGTTTCCGCGGTTCCGCAGCTGCCGCCGGGCACCACGGTGCGGGTCGACGGCGTCGAGGTCGACGCTTCCGCCGTCACCGAGCATCTGCGGGTGTACGCCCGGAATCGGGTGCTGCTGTTCGGCGCGGCCGCGTTCTGTTTCGTCGTGCTGGCGGCGGGGATCCTCGCGTGGACGTTCACCGCGCGGGTCCTGCAGCCGTTGCGTGAGATCACCGGGACGGCGCGGCGTCTGTCGATCGAATCGATGGGGGAGCGGATCGGCGAGGTTCGCACCAAGGACGAACTCGCCGAACTGGCCGAGACCTTCGACGACATGCTCGACAGGTTGCAGGCCGCGTTCGACGCCCAACGGCATTTCGTCGCCAACGCCAGCCACGAACTGCGGACGCCGCTCGCGGTCATCCGCACCGAACTCGACGTCACCCTGGCCGACGAGCAGGCCGACGAAGCCGAATTACGCCGGATGGCGGGTGTCGTCCGCGACGCGACCGAACGAGCCGAGCGGCTGGTCGGTTCGCTGCTGCTGCTCGCGCGCACGGACGGCGCGGGGCTGGTGGCCAGGGAACCGGCCGATCTCGCGGTGGTCGTCGCGATCGCTTGGCGGGCGGTGCGCGCCGACGCCGAGAAACGCGGTATCCGCACCGAATTCGCGACCCAGGGCGCGCCGACGTTCGGTGATCCCGCGCTGCTGGAACGGATCGCGGGCAATCTGCTGGAGAACGCCGTGCGGCACAACGTCGAGGGCGGCTGGCTGGACGTCGTCACGCAGGCCGGTCCACAGTGGTCGGTGCTGCGGGTGCGGTCTTCCGGCGGTCTGCTCGACCCGGCCGCGGTCCCCGAACTGTTCGAGCCGTTCCGCCGGGCAGGCGTCGCCAGGACCGCCCGCACCGGCGCCGGTCTGGGGCTGTCGATCGTGCGGGCCGCGGTCCAGGCGCACGGCGGCACGGTGTCCGCGGAACCCGTTGTGGGCGGCGGTCTTTCGGTGACCGTCCACCTTCCCGCTCTGCCTTGACCTGCCGCTGGGGTTACGGTTCAAGGATGGTCCCCAGCATGAGGCTGAACAACGGAACGTCCCTTCCCCAGCTCGGGTTCGGGGTGTACAAGATCGGCGACGACGAGGTCGTCGGCGCGGTCCGCGCCGCCATCGAGGCAGGTTACCGCGCCATCGACACGGCGACCCTGTACGCCAACGAACGCGGTGTCGGCGAGGCAGTCCGCACCAGCGGGCTGCCCCGCGAGGAACTGTTCGTCACCACGAAACTGTGGAACACCGAGCACGGCTACGACTCGGCGTTGCGTGCCTTCGACACCAGCCTGAGCGAACTCGGTCTCGAGTACGTCGATCTGTACCTGATCCACTGGCCGCTGCCGTCGCAGGACAAGTACGTGGAAACGTGGCGGGCGCTGGAAAAGATCGCCTCGGACGGCCGGGCGAAGGCGATCGGCGTCTCGAACTTCCAGATCCCGCATCTGGAGCGGCTGATCGAGGAGACCGGGACGGTCCCCGCGGTGAACCAGATCGAATGCCACCCGTGGCTGCAGCAGCCGCTGCTCCGGAACTTCCACGAGAAGCACGAGATCCTCACCGAGGCGTGGGGCCCGCTGGCGCGCGGCGGAGAACTGCTCGCCGACCAGAAGATCACCACGATCGCGGAGAAGCATGGCAAGACCCCGGCGCAGATCGTCCTGCGCTGGCATATCGAGATGAACCACCTGGTGATCCCGAAATCCGTCACGCCGGAACGGATCAAGGAGAACATGGACGTCTTCGACTTCGCGCTCGACGCGCACGACGGCGCCGCGATCGCGACGCTGGAGCAGGGGAAGCGGCTGGGACCGGATCCGGACACCCTCGGCGCGTGAGTGGGATGGCCGCAAGTAGTCACCTACTTGCGGCCATCCGTTACCGCACGTCCACGAAGATCGGGTTCCCGTACAGCCACAGGTCTTCGAACGGGTTCGACTGCCCGATCACGTCGGCGCTCGGTTCGATCCCGCCGGGCACGTGCTTCTTGCCGTCCGTGCCGCGCGTCCGCACGAAGAACGGCTCGCGCACGTTGCGGAAGGTGTGCCGGAAGGCCACCCGCCGCCCCGGCGCCCACCGCGGTTCGAAGGACCGCGCGACGCGCGTGCCTGGAGCGGTCTGCGTGTCCCGGTCGGTGGCCGGGCCGGTCACCGGTCCCGAAACGAGGTCGAGTCGCGCGAGCCGGGGGATCGCGCCGCCGCCGTTGGGCCGGGCCGCCAGTTTCGCCGAGACGACGACCGTGACGTCGTCCCCGCGCCGAACCCGCAGCCTGCCGCCCATCGTCGCCGAGCTCCAGCCGCTGTACGCGCCGAACTCCAGTTCCTGCGCGAGTCCGCCGTGTGTCACCCAGACGCGTCCCGCACGCAGGCCTTCCAGCACACCTTCGTGGCTTCGACGGGACACGCCGACGACGGTCCGGCTGAACTCGGCGGGTGCGAAGTCCGCGTACGGGGGCAGGGTCTGCGGGACGCCGGTGTCGATCGGGTCCGGGTAGGCGCCGTGCTCGTCGTAGTACCCGTCCGGGACGCCGGGCCGGACGTGGGTGTCGCCGCGGTTGTAATGCGAGTCGGAGTTGCTGGTGATCCACCACGGCTTTCCTTCGGCCAGCAGCGAATCCCACAGCCCGCCGACGGTCGCGGTGCTCCAGTCGAAGCCGCCGTAGGTGCGGTAGGCCGATTCCGGGAAGCCCGGCCACGAGTTCGCGCCGGGGGAGTTGCCGTAACCGCCGCGCGCGCCACCGCCGCTCCCGAGCGGTTTCGGGAAGCCGTCGGCCTGCGCGCCCGGCGCGCCTTCCATGCCGATGACGATGCCGGGCGCGGCGTCGCGCAGCGCGCGGATCTCGTGCGGGGCGATCCGGCCGTTGCGCAGCGGATGGTTGATCACCACCACCGGCGCGTGGATCCGGCGTGCCCGCTCTTCGGCGGCGAGCCAGCGGATCGCCGCGACGGCCAGTGCCTCGTTGTCCGGCGTGCCCGTTTCGGTCCCGGTCAGCCGCCAGTCGAAGGCGCGCTCGAACTCGCGCAGTTTCGCGGCCTGGTCCGCGCCGGCCTGGAAGAACAGCGTCGCGTGCTCGGCGCCCGGCACGTTCCACTCCATGCCTTGCCACAGCAGGAGATCGCGGTGCTCGCGCTGTGCCGCCCGGATCGCGGCGTTGGTCCGCTCGACCGACGACTTCTCGTGCGCGGCGTGGCCGTGGTCGGTGATCACCGCCCAGTCCGCACCGTGCCGGCGGGCGGCGTCGGCGATTCCGTCCACTGTGTACATCGCGTCGTAGGAATACTGCGTGTGGATGTGGTGATCGCCCACCAGCCACCGGTAGCGGTCCCGGCCGAAGAGCCGGTTGGCATCGATGTCGAGGTCGAGCGCTTCCGCCGGGGTGGTGGCGGCGAGCGGCGCGCCCGCGGCCGCCGCGGACACGAGGCCCGCACGCTTGAGGAATCCGCGGCGGTCGACGCCGTGCTTTTCGCTGTTCACCGGCGGCACGCTAAAGAGCTTCGCTGAACGGGCGGTGACCGGACGGCCAACGCGCGGCGCCGTGTGACGATCGTCGCCGTCGCGGTACGCAGCCCGTCTCCCCGGGGGATGGCCGGGGAGACGGGCTTTTCGAACAGACACTAAGTGTTCATGAAAACGCAGTTGTCCGCCACGAAATCCACGAGAAACGCAAAAGACCACCGCCTGCGATCAAGAGATCGCCGACGGTGGCCTTTTGGCAGAGGTCAGGAGAGCGGAACGCTCGCCACGCCCGGCGCCAGGAACGGCTTGCCGTTGACCTTCTCGGACACCCCGGCCCGGTCCAGGTACGGCGTGATGCCGCCCAGCCAGAACGGCCAGCCCGCGCCGAGGATCAGGCACAGGTCGATGTCCTGCGCCTCGGCGACCACGCCCTCGTCGAGCATGATCCGGATCTCCTCGGCGATCGCGGCCAGCGCGCGGTCACGCACCTGCTCGGAGGTCGACGGCGAGTCGCCGCGCTGCCAGAGTTCGGCCACCTCGGGGTCGACGGTGGCGTTGCCCTTGTCGTCCCACTGCCAGACACCCTTCTTGCCCGCCTTGACGAAGCGGTCGAGATTCTCGCTGACGGTGAACCGGTCCGGGAACGCCTCGTGCAGGGTCTCCCCGACGTGCAGGGCGATCGCCGGGCCGACCAGCTGCATCAGCGTCAGCGGGGTCATCGGCAGGCCGAGCGGCTCGAGCGCCTTGTCCGCGACCTCGAACGGCGTGCCCTCGTCGACGGTCACCAGCACCTCGCCGAGGAACCGCAGCAGCAGCCGGTTGACCACGAACGCGGACGCGTCCTTGACCAGCACGCTCGACTTCTTGAGCTGCTTGCCGAGGGCGAACGCGGTGGCCAGCGCGGTGTCGTCGGTCTTCTCCGCGCGGACGATCTCCAGCAGCGGCATCACCGCGACCGGGTTGAAGAAGTGGAACCCGACCACGCGTTCCGGGTGCTTGAGCTGCGACGCCATCGCGGTGATCGACAGCGACGAGGTGTTCGTCGCCAGGATCGCCTCGGGGGACACGTACTGCTCCAGGTCGGCGAAGACCTTCTGCTTGACGCCCAGTTCCTCGAACACCGCTTCGATCACGAAGTCGGCGTCGGCGAAAGCGGCCTTGTCGAGCGAGCCGGTGACGAGCGCCTTCAGCCGGTTCGCGCCGTCCGGCGAAACCCGCTTCTTGGCCAGCAGCTTGTCGATCTCACCGTGCACATAGGACACGCCCTTGTCGACGCGTTCCTGGTCGACGTCGGTGAGCACCACCGGCACCTTGAGGCGGCGGACGAACAGCAGCGCCATCTGGCTGGCCATCAGGCCCGCGCCGACGATGCCGACCTTGTTCACCTTGCGCGCCAGCGACTTGTCCGGTGCACCCGCCGGCCGCTTGGCCCGCTTGTTGACCAGGTTGAACGAGTACAGCCCGGCACGCAGGGTGTCGTCCATGAGCAGCTCGGCGAGCCCGTCGGTCTCGGCCGCGTAACCGCGGTCCAGATCGTTCTCGCGGGCCAGCTCCAGCAGCTCGACGGCCTTGGTCGCGCCGGGCGAGGCACCCTTGGTGCGTCCGTCCACAATGGCCTTGGCGCGGGCGATCGCGGTGTCCCAGCCCGCGCCGCGGTCGATCTCGCGGCGGGCGGGGGTGATCTCGCCGTTGACGACCTTCGCCAGCCACAGGAGGGACTGCTCGAGGTAGTCGGCCGAACCGAAGACCTCGTCGACGATGCCGAGCTCCGCCGCCTGCGCGACCTTGAGCATCTTGTTCTGCGCCAGCGCGTTCTCGATGATCACGGTGACCGCGGCGTCCGGCCCGATCAGGTTCGGCAGCAGCTGCGTGCCGCCCCAGCCCGGGAACAGGCCGAGGAAGACCTCGGGGAACGCGATCGCGGCGGTGTTCTCCGAAAGCGTGCGGTAGTGGCAGGAAAGCGCGAGTTCGAGCCCGCCACCCATCACCGCGCCGTTGATGAACCCGAACGTCGGGATCTCGGTTTCGGTGAGGCGCCGGAACACGTCGTGTCCGGTCTGCGCGATCTCCCGCGCCAGCGCCGGATCCGCGACCGCTTCGACACCGGAAAGGTCGGCGCCGACGGCGAAGATGAACGGCTTGCCGGTGACCGCGATCGCGGCGGGTTCCGCGGCGAAGGCGGCGTCGATCGCGGCGTTGAGGCTCACCAGGCCCTGCGGGCCGAAGGTGTTCGGCCGGGTGTGGTCGTGGCCGTTGTCCAGGGTGATCAGCGCGACCGGCTTGTCGAGGCCGGGCACCTTCACCAGCCGCGTGACCGCGTTCGTGACGACCTCGTCGGGAAAGGCGGCTTTCGCCTGCTCAGCGGTGAAAGTCATTACTTCGCCCCCTCAAAGGCCGGGTTCTCCCAAATCACGGTGCCGCCCATGCCGATACCGATGCACATGGTGGTCAGGCCGTAGCGCACGTCGGGGCGCTCGGCGAACTGACGCGAAAGCTGCGTCATCAGCCGGACACCGGACGAGGCGAGCGGGTGACCGCAGGCGATCGCGCCACCCCACTGGTTGACGCGGGGGTCGTCGTCGGCGATGCCGAAGTGGTCGAGGAAAGCGAGCACCTGGACGGCGAACGCCTCGTTGATCTCGAACAGGCCGATGTCGTCGATCGACAGACCGGTGCGCTTGAACAGCTTCTCGGTGGCGGGCACCGGGCCGATGCCCATGACCTCCGGTTCGACACCGGCGAAGGAGTAGCCCACCAGGCGCATGCCGATCGGCAGGCCGAGTTCGCGGGCCGTGTCCTCGTCGGCGAGCAGGGCCGCGGTGGCGCCGTCGTTGAGACCGGCCGCGTTGCCCGCGGTGATCCGGCCGTGCGGGCGGAACGGCGTCTTCAGCCCGGCGAGCTGCTCGACGGTGGTGCCCGGACGCGGTGGCTCGTCCTCGGTCGCGAGACCCCAGCCGAGTTCCTTCGAACGGGTCGCGACCGGGACCAGCTCGGGGCCGATCTTGCCGGTCTTCACCGCTTCGGCGTACTTCTCCTGGCTGCGCGCGGCGAAGGCGTCGGTGCGCTGCTTGGTGATCGCGGGGAACCGGTCGTGCAGGTTCTCCGCGGTCTGGCCCATCACGAGCGCCGTCGGGTCGACGAGCTTGTCGGCGATGATGCGCGGGTTCGGGTCGACGCCCTCGCCCATCGGGTGGCGGCCCATATGCTCGACGCCGCCGGCGATGGCGATGTCGTACGCGCCGAAGCCGATGCCGCTCGCGGTCGTGGTGACCGCGGTCATCGCGCCCGCGCACATGCGGTCCAGCGCGAAACCGGGCACCGACTTGGGCAGGCCCGCCAGCAGGGCGGCGGTGCGGCCGATGGTCAGGCCCTGGTCCCCGATCTGGGTGGTGGCGGCGATCGCCACCTCGTCGACGCGTTCGGGCGGCAGCTCGGGATGCCGCCGCAGCAGTTCACGGATGGCGTTGACGACGAGGTCGTCGGCACGGGTGCCGGCGTACATGCCTTTCTCGCCTGCCT
Source organism: Amycolatopsis sp. lyj-108 (assembly GCF_046549005.1). NCBI lineage: Bacteria > Bacillati > Actinomycetota > Actinomycetes > Pseudonocardiales > Pseudonocardiaceae > Amycolatopsis > Amycolatopsis sp. lyj-108. The sequence goes on from NZ_JAJPWQ010000003.1 coordinate 504,335, forward strand.
TGCCGAAGGGCGTTCGCACCCCTTCGACGAAGGCGACATTGCGTACCGACCGCGCGTTCGGCGCGAGCGGTGTTGCTCCTGCGGCCACGAATGCTCCTGAAGTAGAGGTAGTCCTGTCCGCACCCTAGCCCCGGTTACCCGTCGGTAACCAGGATGGTGGCCCGGTCGAGTGGGGGAAGGCACACTCCCGGGTGCGCCCGGGTCGGCCGCTTGGCCGATCCGGGGGCGGTGGGGAAGTTGCTATGTTCGAAGTGATCAGGGGGAGGGATCACGATGACATCGCCGGGGCCGGCCGTCACCCGTCGCGCGTTGCTGGGGATGGCGGCCCTGGCGCCGCTGGCCGCCTGCACTCGCGGGACGCCACCGCCGAGCCCGTCGGCCCCTCCTCCGCCGCCCCCGCCTTCTCCCTCCCGGCAGTTCCACGACCGGTTGATGGAGCTGGAGAAGAAGTTCGATGCCAGGCTCGGCGTGTACGCGCTCGACACCGAAAGCGGCGGCACGGTCGAACATCGCGCGGACGAGCGGTTCGCGTTCTGCTCGACGTTCAAAGGGGTCGCGGCGGCCGCCGTCCTGCAGCGCAACCCGTTGTCGCATCTGGAAACCCGGGTCAGCTACTCCCGGGAAGACCTGATGAAACACGCACCGGTCACCGGACAGCATGTCGCCACCGGCATGACGATCCGCCAGCTGTGCGACGCCGCCGTCCGGTTCAGCGACGGCACCGCGGGCAACCTGCTGCTGCGGGACCTCGGCGGCCCCACCGCGCTGACGGCGTTCACGCGCAGCCTCGGCGACACCGTCACACGGATGGACCGGGTCGAACCGGCCATCACCGAGGCCACCCCGGGCGACCTTCGCGACACCACGACTCCGCGCGCTTTCGCCGCCGACTACCGCGAGATCGTGCTGGGCGACACGCTCACGGCCGACAAACGTGACTTCCTCCGCGATCTGCTCCAGCGCAACGCCACCGGCGCCGAGCGGATCCGGGCGGGCCTGCCGCCCGGCTGGACCGTGGCCGACAAGACCGGGACGGGCGACTACGGCACCTTGAACGACATCGCCGTCGTATGGCCGCCGGCCAAAGCCCCGATCGTGCTGGCGATCATGTCCAGCAAGGCGGCCAAGGACGCCCCCTACGACCAGGCGCTGCTCGCCGAGGCCGCGAAGTACGTGGCCGAAACCCTCACGTGATTGGAGGAGTTACGCCTTCAATCACGCGAGTTACGGGTCCAATCACGCGAGTTACGCGTTAGTTGCCGGTGGCGCTGGGGAGCAGGGCGGGGCAGCCGCCGGTGGCATAGGCCGGGTCGTACTCGAAGTGCCACTTCTCGTTGTCGTAGCGGCGGCACCAGCCGAGCGCACCACCGTGCTTGTCCACCCACGCGGCCGAGTTCAGCGGCTGGATGTCGACGGCGATTCCCTTGACGTGCATGGACGTCTCCGGTTGCAGCGCCCACTTCTTGGCCTGCTCCACGGAGCCGAACCGCTGGACGGCCTTGTCGAACTCGCGCTGCTGCTGACTCCGGCTGCGCTTGCCGTCGTTCACGCAGAGCGTGATGTTCTGTGCCTTGGCCTTGGCACGCATGGCGTTCCACGCTTCGATCACGTCCGGGCGCATACCGAAGGTGTCCTCGTCGACATAGCGTTTGTCGACGGCGCACGTCGGCCCGCTCTCGGGGCCGGGGACCTCTTCGAGGATCGCGAGCGGTTGCCCGTTCACCGTCTTGACGGCCACGCCGGTGGCTCCCAGCGTCACCATCGCGATCCCGACGAGACCCAGCGCCACGAGCACGCTGATCGCGGTCCGGCGGCTGGAGATGACTGTGGTGGGCACCACTCCGAAGCTACCCAGCCTCCGGCGGGCCGCCAGGGTTTGTGACGTTGTTCCCAGAACGTCCCTGGAGGCCAACCGAATCGGAAAACCCCTGGTGGGCGGCGCGCACCGCAGAGGTGTCGTGTCCTGAAGGGCACCTTTGAGACCTTCAACGTCTCAAAGGTGCCCTTCAGGACAACAGGTTTTGACCAAGCGAGCCTCAGCGGCTCAGATACCCGAGCCACCCGCCGTACCCGGTGATGTCCTCGGCGCCGTCCACCGCCGCCGGCTCGCAAACGAACCCCGACACCTCACTCCCGTCGGCCAGCCGCACCTTCCCGATCGCCAGCGGCGCGGGAACGCCCGCCACGAACTCGCCGAAGCCGCTCAAAGGCAGGTCCCACACCTCGCCCTCGATCGGCTCGCCACCCGAGGCGACCCGGACGAGCCCGGGTTTGGGCGGCACGGTGTCCAGCGCGTAGAGCCGGTACTCGGCCGCGGTCGATCCGGAGAAAACGAACCGCCCGCCACGCGAGGTCAGTTCGTGGTTCAGCGGCTGTCCGCGCAGATGGGCGCCGACGACGGCGATCCGCGTCCGCCGCGGCACCAGCCGGGCGACGTCGGCGAGGATCCGGTCGGCGTACGCGGGGCCGACCAGCATCACCCCGAACGGCAGCCCGCCGACGGTCCCGGCGGGCACGGCGAGCGACGACAGGCCCAGCAGGTTCGTCGAGTTCGTGAACCGGCCCAGCCGGGCGTTCACGCCCAGCGGATCGGCCTCGACCTCGGCGATCGTCGGGTGCCCGGTCGTCGTGGGCAGCAGCAGGCAGTCCACAGTGGACAACACTGCCGACGCTTCACGCGAAAGACCGTCGAGCGCGGCCAAATCGGTGAACAACCGATGCGCCGGGATGTCCTTCGCCGCACCGATGATCTGCCGCACGGCCGGATCGACGGCATCCGGGTGGGCGTCGATGAACTCGCCGACCGCCGAGTACCGCTCGGCCACGAAGGCGCCTTCGTACAGCAGTCGCGCCGCGTCCAGGAACGCCGATATGTCGACAGTGACCAGCTCGGCTCCCGCGTCACGGAACTCGTGAGCCGCCGCGGAGAACGCGTCCGCCCACCCTTCCTGAAGGGGACCGAGAGCGTCCGGCACGCCGATCCGGAAAGGCCGGTGGACCACCGGAAGATCCCGCGGCTCGCTGAGACACGCGAAGGCCGCCGAAGCCTCGTCGACCGACCGCGCGAACACCGTCACGCAGTCGATGCTCGCGCAAGCGGGCACGACACCGGTCGTCGGCAGCAGACCGCGCGTCGGCTTGAGGCCGACGATCCCGTTGAACGCCGCCGGGATCCGTCCGGATCCGGCGGTGTCGGTGCCGAGCGCGAGATCCGCGATGCCGAGCGCCACCGCGACCGCAGACCCCGAACTCGACCCGCCCGAAACGTACGCCGGGTCGATCGCGTTCCGGACCGCGCCGTGCGGACTGCGCGTGCCGACCAGGCCGGTCGCGAACTGGTCCAGATTGGTCGTGCCCAGGATCAGCGCCCCGGCCGCCCGCAGCCGCGCCACCACGGGCGCGTCCTCGGTCGGCTGGTAGGCGTACTCCGGGCACGCCGCTGTCGTCGGCAGCCCGGCGACGTCGATGTTGCCCTTGACCGCGGCCAGTCTTCCGTACAGCGGCAAGGATTCCCCCGCCGCACGCCGGGCTTCCAGCTTCTCCGCGTCGGCGAGCACGTCCGCCTCGGGACGCAGGTCGATCCAGATCTCGGGCCGGTCGACCCGCGCGATCCGGTGGTACGCGGCGCGCACCCGTTCCAGCACGCTCATCCCGCGCTCCTTCCCAGTACCACCAGCGGCGTGCCGGGGGCGACCTGATCGCCGGGGGAGACGAGCACCTCGACGACCTCCCCGGCGGCGGGCGCGGGGATCCGCGCCTCGGTCTTCATCGCTTCGAGGATCACGAGCGTCTCCGCCGGGTCGACCTTCTTACCGGGGTCGACGTCCACTCGCCACACGGTCGCGGCGAACGGTGCTTCGACGACGTGTCCGCCGGGCGGGGCCTCGACCTTCGTGGTCGGGACCTTCGCGCCGACGGGCTCGGGGCGAGGGTCGAATTCGCCCGCCGCCGCCCAGGCCTGCCGCTCCGCCTCGAACGCCGCGCTCTGCTTCGCCCGGAACGACGCGATGTCGGCGGCGTTGTCGGCAAGGAACCGTTCGTGGTCGGCCAGCGCGAACTCGCCGTCGGTGATGTCGAGTTCCAGTTCCCCCGCCGAACTCCGTGCCCGCAGGTCGAGCAGTTCCTCGGCGGTCACCGGGTACCACGAGATCCGGTCGAAGAACCGCAGCAGCCACGGCGAACCCGGTTCGAACGAGCCGCGTTGCCGCCAGCCGCTCCACACCTGCACGGTCCGCCCGACGAACTGGTAGCCGCCGGGGCCTTCCATCCCGTAGATGCACAGGTACGAGCCGCCGATACCGACCGAGTTCTCCGCGGTCCAGGTGCGGGCCGGGTTGTACTTCGTGGTGACCAGCCGGTGCCGCGGATCCAGCGGAGTGGCCACCGGCGCGCCGAGATAGACGTCGCCGAGGCCGAGCACCAGGTATTCCGCGTCGAACACCGTGCGGTAGACGTCGTCCACACTGGACAGACCGTTCACCCGCCGGATGAACTCGATGTTCCACGGGCACCACGGCGCGTCGTCGCGGACGCCCGCCATGTACCGCTCGATCGCCTCGCGCGTCGCAGGGTCGTCCCACGACAACGGCAGCCGCACGGTCCGGCTCGGCACCACGAGATCGGCGGTGCGCGGCAGATCGTGCTCCACCTCCTGCACGAGACCGAGCAGTTTCGGCACCGGCAGCACGTCCGGGTCGACGTGGATCTGCAGCGAGCGGATGCCCGGGGTCAAGTCAATGACACCGCCGCCGCCCTCGAGCCCTTCTCTGGCCAGCCGATCGGCCAGGGCGTGGACCCGCATTCGCAGGGCCAGATCGAGTTTCATCGGCCCGTACTCGATCAGCAGGTTGTCGTCGCCGCTGCGCCGGTAGGTGACCTCGGGGTTCTCGTCCGATGTGGACAGACGGCCGAGGATGCCGCCGTCGTCGATCGGTTTCCGGCTCGCCTTGACCGAGGTGTGGGGCGTGTCCCGCAAGGAAGAGGCGTGCTCGGTGGTGATCGGCACGAACCGTACGGTGTCGCCCGGCCGCAGCTGGCCGAGTTTCCAGCGCTGCCCGGTCACCACGGTCGCCGGGCAGACGAACCCGCCGAGGCTCGGCCCGTCCGGTCCCAGCAGGATCGGCAGGTCGCCGGTGTAGTCGACGGCACCGATCGCGTACGGCGTGTCGTGGATGTTCGACGGGTGCAGGCCCGCCTCCCCGCCGTCTTCCCGTGCCCAGCGTGGCCGGGGCCCGACGAGCCGGACACCGGTCCGCGCGGAGTTGAAGTGGACCTCCCAGTCGGTGGCGTAGAACGTTTCGACGTCGTCCGGGGTGAAGAACTCCGGAGCGGCGTGTGGTCCCTCGGACGCGCCGATCTCCCAGTGCGTCGCGAAGAGCGGCCGTTCGGCTTCGGGAACCGGACCGGTCACGGCCTTCTCCGGTTCCGGACCGGGGGAGAGGACGTCACCGGTCGCCAGCGCCCGCCCGCCGTGCCCGCCGAAGCCGCCCAGGGTGAACGTCGCCGCGCTGCCCAGGAAGTCCGGCGCGTCGATCCCGCCGCGGACGAGCACGTACGCGCGGAGCCCGGCGGTGCCGGTGCCGACGTCGAGCACGCCGCCCGCGGGGACCTCGACCGGAGTCCACTGTGGAACAGGCGAGCCGTCAAGGGCCACCGGCGACGGCGATCCCGTGACGCAAACGATTGCGGCGTCGGTGAACTTCAGCGAGACACCGTCTACAGTGCACTCCAAGCCCGCCGCGCCTTCGGGATTGCCGAGCGCGCGGTTGCCAAGGCGCAGCGACAGATCGTCCATCGGCCCGCTCGGCGGGACACCCACGTGCCAGAACCCCAGCCGTCCCGGCCAGTCCTGGACGGTGGTCATCGTGCCGCCCCGCAGGACCTCGATCCGCGGTTCGGGATCGGTGATCGTGTCGAGCGTCGCGGTGTCGTGCGTGACTTCGTGCAACCGCTGATCGGCGGCGACCGCGCGCAACTGGCCGAGGTTCGTCCGGACGCCGTCCACCCGGCTCTCGCCGAGTGCGACGCTCAGCGCGGCCAGCGCCTCCTCCCGATCCGCGCCGACGGTGATCACCTTGGCGAGCAAGGGGTCGTAATGCGTCGTCACGTTCGCCCCGGCCTCGACCCAGGTGTCGACCCGGACGCCTTCGGGGAAGTCGGCGCGGGTCAGCAGGCCCGCGCTCGGCCGGTGCCCGGCGGCCGGGTCCTCGGCGTAGACCCGCGCTTCGACCGCGTGCCCACGCGGCGCCGGCGTGGTGGCGAACATCCCGGTGTCGCCGTCGGCGAGCCGGAGCATCCACTCGACGAGGTCGATCCCGTACACCGCCTCGGTGACCGGGTGTTCGACCTGAAGCCGCGTGTTCACTTCCAGGAACGCGGCCACTTCCCGCCGCGGGGCGTAGATGAACTCGACCGTCCCGGCCGACCGGTAGCGCACCGAAGCGCACAGGTCGACGGCCGCGGAGACCAGTTTCTCCCGCATCGCTTCGGAAAGCCCTGGCGCGGGGCATTCTTCGAGCACTTTCTGGTTGCGCCGCTGCAGGGTGCAGTCCCGCGTGCCCAGCGCCAGCACCTTGCCCGCGCCGTCGCCGAACACCTGGACCTCGACGTGCCGCGCGTGGGTCACCAGCTGTTCGAGGAACACGCCCGAGGTCGAGAAGCTCTTGGCCGCGATGCTCTGCACCGCTTCCCAGGCGTTCCGCAGTTCGACGGCGGACGCGCAGGCCCGCATGCCGATCCCGCCGCCACCGCCGGTGGCCTTGAGCATCACCGGATAGCCGACCATGGCGGCCGCGGTTTCGGCGTCGGCGAGGGTGTCCAGCAGCCCGGTGCCGGGCAGCATCGGGACACCGGCCTCGACGGCCTTCTCCCGTGCGGTGTGCTTGCTGCCGAAGACTTCTAGATGGTCCGCGGTGGGTCCGGCGAACCGGATCCCGGCCGCTTCCGCCGCCCTGGCGAAAGCGGCGTCTTCGGACAGGAAGCCGTAACCCGGGTGGATCGTGTCCGCCCCGGTCTTCAACGCGGCTTCGATGATGGCGTCGGCGAGGAGGTAACTCTCCCTCGCCGGTGCCGGGCCGAGCCGGACGGCTTCGTCGGCGAGCCGTACGTGCGCGGCCGTACGGTCGGCGTCGGAGTAGACGGCGACCGTCGGAATCCCCATCTCCCTGGCGGTCCGGAGGACACGGACCGCGATTTCCCCCCGGTTGGCGACGAGCAGCTTCACCCGGCACCGCCGGTGACGATCATCCGGACCGGCGTCGGGTCGAAGCCGTTGCACGGATTGTTGATCTGCGGGCAGTTCGACACCAGGACCAGGACGTCGGTTTCGGCGCGCAGCTTGACCTCCATGCCGGGCGCCGAGATGCCGTCGACGATGCCGAGCGTGCCGTCCTGTTCGACCGGCACGTTCATGTACCAGTTGACATTGCTGACCAGATCCCGTTTGCCGAGGCCCCATTTGGCCCCTTCGGTCAGGAAGTTCTCGACGCAGGCGTGCTGGTATCGCGTGTGCTGGCCGTAGCGGAGGCTGTTCGACTCCTTGCTGCAGGCGCCGCCGATCGTGTCGTGCCGCCCGCAGGTGTCCTCGACGACGGTCAGCAGCGGCGCGCCCTCGCCGGTGCGCAGCACGCTGCCGGTGGTGAGGAAGATGTTGCGCTGAGCGGCGATCGTGGCGGCCGCGCTGTATCTCTTCGCCGTGTCGGCGGCGTCGTAGCAGAGGAAGTCGACGGCCTGGTTGCCGCCGAGATCGATGATCGCGAGTGTCTCGCCCTCGCGGAGCACGGTGGAATACGGCGCCCGTGCGGCGACCTCGGTGTCGGAGATGATCGTCATGCGAGGCCCCTTGCGGTGAGGTAGTCGGCGGTGTTCTCGAAGGCGCGCTGCGCCTCGGGCGAGGCAGTCCATTCAGGACTGTCCGGAGTGGACGGCGCGGAGCGCTGGGCGAGGACGCGCAGCGGCGTGACCGTGTGGTCCGGGCGCGGATCGAGCGGGTGCGGCACGTTGGCGATCAGGACGATCACCGGGAGTTCCGTGCGCAGGACCACGGATTTGCCGGGACCGGCCGAACCGGTGAACGTCAGTCCGCCGTCGGCCTCCACGTGGACGCCTTGGAAGAAGGACAGGCTCGGCGGGAGGTCGCGCGGCGTGAGGCCGTGTTTGGCCGCGGCGAGCGTGAACAGTGTTCTGCCGTCCACAGTGGACGTTCCACAGAGGGCATCGTGCTTTCCGCTCTCGTCGGTGACGACGGTCGCGAGCACCCGTGCCTGATCCGAAAGCAGCGCGATCGCCTCGCCGAGATAGGCGTTCCACTGGACCTTCACGGTGTCCGCGACGTTCAGCCGCTCCCAGGGCTGGTCGGCGTTGAACAGCAGCAGATGCGCGCAGGCGTCGCCCTCGACGTCGGTCAGCCGCAGTTCGGTGCCGCGGGCGAGGACCTTGTGGGTGTAGCCGCCGCCGGCGACGGTCTCGGCCCAGACCAGCTTCGCCGGGTCGATTCCGGGCGGCGGGTCCGGCCAGGTGGACGCGGGGATGGCGGGCATCGCTTCGGTCACCGTGCCCGCCTGGGCGCGGGCGTGGTCGCGAGCGCCGTACGTGGTCGATGTCGTGCTCATGGAACCTTCCTTCAGGTCGCGGGGACGGGAACCGTGGTGAGCGCGGAGCGGCGGCGCCAGCAGAGGTAGCCGGTGAGCAGCGCGGCGCCGACGAACTCGATCGGGAACAACAGGACCCAGACGGAACCGGTGCCCGCCAGGTCGTAGATCTCGGCTCGTGGCCAAGCGATGTTGACGATCATCATCGCGCCGTACCCTACTGCCGCGATGTTGACCGGAATAGCCCATCGCCCCAGGGAGAAATGGCCGGGCTCGGGGGTGAAACGGCCTTGACGGCGCCGGAGCAGCAGCGGCCCGGTCACCAGGAGATAGGCGAGGTAGACCACGACCACCGAAGTGCCGGTGATCGTGCTGAAGATGGTCGGGTTCCCCAGATTCAGCAGCAGGAGGCCGATGGCGAGCACCCCGGAAAGCACGGCGGGCGCGATCGGTGTGCCGGTTCGGGCGTTCACCGCGGAAAGCCGCCTGGCGCCGGGGAGTGCGCCGTCGCGGGCCATGGAGTAGATCAGCCGCACGGTGCCGGTCTGGATGGTCAGGGTGCAGACGACGACCGCGATCGCGACGTCGGCGAGGAAGACCCGGCCGAGAGTGTCGCCGAAGACGGCGGTGATCACATACGGCAGGCCCTTCCCGGCCAGTTGCCCGTCGGTCAGGCTCGGCGCCGCCATCAGCGCGGTGAGGACGACGGCGAGCCCGCCTACCCCGGAGATCAAGAGCGCGCGGAGCACGGCGCGCGGGGCGATGCGGCGCGCGTCCTTGGTCTCCTCGGCGACCGAGGCCGCGGTGTCGAAACCGTAGAGAACGTACGCGGCCATCAGCGCCGAAGCGAGAACGCCGCCGGCTCCCGGGCTTTCGCCCGCCGGCTGCGTCACGACCTGCGGGCCACGGACCGCGAACGACGCGAGACCGACGACCAGCACGAGGACGCCGACGAGTTCCGCCGCGACCCCGATGTCGTTGATCCGCGCCATGAGCCGTACGCCGCCCGCGTTGATCGCGGTGGTGATGACGATCAGCAGGGTGCCGAGCAGGACGGCGTTGCTGGCGCCGGTCGGCGAGGTGATCGCCGGATCCCCGCCGACGAGCTGGAAGCCGCTCCAGACCGACGGGAGGACCACCTGCAGCGCGATCGCGGCACCGGCGAGCGCGACGACGCAGCCCACCAGCATCATCCAGCCGGCGAGCCAGCCCCCGAATCCGGGGGAGAGCTGTTTCGCCCACTGGTAAACCGATCCGGCCAGCGGGAATCGGGCGGCGAGTTCGGCGAAGTTGAGCGCGACGAGCAATTGCCCGGCGATGACCAGCGGCCATGTCCAGAAGAAGAGCGTGTCGCCGAAGGAATAGCCGAAGGCGAACAGCTGGAACACCGTGGTCAGGATGGAAACGAAGGAGAAACCGGCGGCGAAGGCGGAGAAACCACCGAGTGTCCGGCGAAGTTCTTGGCGGTACCCGAAGGCGGAAAGGTCTTCGGAAGGCATTTGCGGAGGCTCCTGTCTCAAGGGCCGGATTTCGATCGGCTGACCGAAATTAAGCGCGTGCGGGATCCTTCCGATCTCCGCCGGGTAAGCGCGGTGTTAACAGATACCGGATTGGGTAACCTGGGCCGACCACCGGACGTAACAAAGATCTTCGCGAAGAAATGGCAGGATCGGATAGATGACGAAAACGACCGGGGTGGGAAGGCCGAGAGCCAGCGGCGCCGCGGCGAGCAAGCGGGAAGCGCGGCACGCCGTACTGGACGCGGCGGGGGAGCTGTTCACCGGCGCCGGGTACGCGGCGACGACCACCCGAGCCATCGCCGAACGCGCCGGTCTGCGCCAGGCGTCCCTCTACTACCACTTTCCGTCCAAAGAGGACATTCTCGCGGCGCTGCTGGAGGACACCGTCCGGCCGTCACTGGACGTCGCGGGCGGGCTTTCGGCGCAGCTCGCGCCGGTCGGCGCGCGGCTGTGGGCGCTGGCGTACGCGGACATCCATCTGCTCGGCAGCGCGCGGCACAACCTGGGCGCCCTGTACCTGCTGCCGGAGATCTCGTCGCCGAGGCTGGGGCGATTCCGCGCCGAACGGGCGGAACTCAAACGCGTCTACGGCTCGCTCGTCGCGGCGGCAGGCGTACCCGGTGACCTCGTCGGCATCCGGACCGACCTCGTGTTCGGGCTCGTCGAGAGCATCGCGATCGTCCGGCGTGACCAGCCGGACCTGGACGTCGAAGCGCACGCCGTCGAAGGGGCCGACAGCGTGCTGAGGCTCGCCGGTATCGGGGAACCGGACGCGGGGCTGCGTGCCTCCGCCCGGATGCTGCTGGAGGACTGAAGGGGACTTTCCCCGCATGCGATGAGACGAAAGCGTCCTTCACCGCGTGACATGCGGTGAAGGCGTCCTTCAGCTCCGAGGTCAGGCGGCGGCGGTGGCGTGCAGTGCCTTGCTCAGCGCCGCCACGGTCAGCTCGACCTGCCACGGCCGGGCACCGCCGTCGCGGAGCACCTGGGCGACGGCGTCCTCGCTCAGGTCCGCGGGCGGACGCCAGCAGGTGCGGCGCACCAGTTCCGGCAGCAGCAGGTTCTCCACCGGCAGCCGCCGGTCCTCCGCGATCGCGGCCAGCGCCGCGCGGGCGGCGATGAGCCGGGCGGCAGCGTCGGGATCCTTGTCCGACCACCGGTTCACCGGCGGCGGGCCGTCGGTCTGCTGCGCGGGGGTCGGCAGTTCGTCGGCGGGGAGCGCGCGGGCGGCCTGCAGATGCCGCAGCCAGCTCGCGGTGTACTTGCGCTGGACCCGGCCGCTGAACACCGGCAGCGCCTGCAACTGCTCGACGGTCTTCGGGTCCGCGGTGACGGCGTTGATGATGGCGGTGTCGGGCAGGATCCGGCTCGGCGCGCGGTCGCGTTTGCGGGCGAGTTCGTCCCGCGCCTGCCACAGCTCGCGTACGGCGGCGAGACCGCGGGCGCTCCGGATCTTGTGCACCCCGGAGGTCCGGCGCCACGGCTCGGCCCGAGGGGCGGGCGGCGGCGCGGTGCGGGCGGCCTCGAATTCCTGCTGGGCCCATTCGAGCTTGCCCTGGGCGGCCAGCTCGGCCTCGAGTTTCTCGCGCAGCTCGATGAGCAGCTCGACGTCGAGGGCGGCGTAGTTCAGCCAGTCGACGGGAAGCGGGCGCTTCGACCAGTCGGCGGCGCTGTGGCCCTTCTCCAGCTGGTAGCCGAGAAGGAGTTCGACGAGGGTGCCGAGGGCGACCCGTTCGTACCCGGCGAGCCGTCCGGCGAGTTCGGTGTCGAACAGGCTCTTCGGGTGCAGGTCGAGTTCGGCGAGGCACGGCAGGTCCTGAGAGGCCGCGTGCAGCACCCATTCGGCGTTGTTGAGCACTTCCGCGAGGGGTTCGAGCTGCCCTTCGAGCGGAATGGGGTCGATGAGGAAGGAGCCGGCACCTTCGCGGCGCAGCTGCACGAGATAGGCCTTCGGCCAGTATCGGTAGCCGGACGCGCGTTCGGTGTCCACGGCGATGGCCCCGCTGCCGCCCGCGATCTTCGCGCAGGCTTCGGCGAGGGCTGTCGCGTCGGCGATCACCGGAGGAGTGCCCTCGGCGGGCTCGCGCAGAAGAACCGGTCCACCGGTGTCATCGGTGCCGTTCTTCGGGTCCGTCTGCGGTTCTCCGGGTCGGTCGCCTTCCATAGGTGAAGACCCTACGGGACGAGCGGACCGCGCCTGGTCCGCCCGCCCCGCAGGGCTGTTCGCCTTTGTCAGCGGATCACGCCGGCACGCATGGCCAGCGCCACCATCTGAGCCCGGTCACCCGTGCCGAGCTTGCGCCCGATGCGGGAGAGGTGGGACTTCACGGTGAGAGCGGAGAGGCTGAGTTCCTCGCCGATCTCCTTGTTGCTCTGGCCGTCGGCCACGAGCTGCAGCACCTCGACCTCGCGCGCCGAAAGCTCGCGCGGGGTGTTGTCGGTGCCGGCGACTCGGGTGCCGGTGGCCAGGACCGGTGCGACGCTCGGGTCCGCGTAGACGCCGCCCTCGAGCACCCTGCGGACGCCGTCGGTCACTACGACCGGCGATGCCGACTTGAGCAGGTATGCCTGGGCGCCGGCCTGGAACGCCGACCTGACCGCGTACGGGTCGTCTGATGAAGCGAGCACCACTACTCGAGGCCAGCCGTTGCTACGGAGTTCCGTAACCAGCTCGATGCCGCTGCCATCCGGCAGTCCGAGATCGAGGATCGCCAGATCACAAGGCCCTGTGGCCTGTGCTCGCGCCCTCGCCTCGGCCACCGTGGCGGCCTCGTGGACGGTGCCCGCACCCATCTGTGCGAGTCTTGCTGAGATTGCCTCCCTCAACAATGGGTGGTCATCGACCACCAACACGGAAAAAAGCTCTTCCCGCGGGTGCGGAACCATGCTCGCCGGCAATGAACCGGCTGGCGTGGATCGGACGGCCTGAGAAATGCCGACGGTAGCCACGTCACTACCTCCCTGGAGTCGGTCGTGCCCCCCGACCGGCACCGGGACTTTCGGCCGTTTAGCCGCGCCAGCTTTAGACCGAAAGTGGTGTCGTCGATGGCACTGTAGCCGCCCTGAGGCCTTCACGGGGGGATCGAATGGGTATCTATCTCAAACCAGTGGTCACTCAGGGAGTTCGTAGTAACACGATCGGGCTAGTACACAGCCGGTGGCTAACACATCGCCGAACGAACACGATGCACTGGGGATACCGGGGCCCAACCGACTGTGCAGATGAGCCGTGCACCTGCCGGTGCCTCTGCCCGGGACGCTCGGAGAGCAGTGTGCCGGGACCCGGAAAGCGCCCCCGGCATGGGGCTTGATCAACTTCGCGGAGAGTCATGATCGCTTCGCTCCGTAACTTTGGCGGTAACGCTCCGGAAGGGTCTCGGGGTGTTCGCGGGGCCGTTTCGGGCTCACTTGATCTTGTTGCGCACGGTGACAGCGGGGTTAGCACGAACGGGGTGGTTCAGACCTCTGTTCGACCGGCTCCGCGCTGGTCGGGGCCGGTCTAGTCCAGATGGCCGCTTGGGGTCTCGACGGCGTACGGACGCTCTCAGGGGCTCGCGGATGGAGTAGGCGAAGACGCCTTCGGCCGCTTCGCAGGTCTTCGCAAGTACATGAAGGACCCCTTCATTGCGCTAGGCGCAATGAAGGGGTCCTTCATGTACTCGGGGCGCCGATCCGCCGGCGATAGCAAGGGACCCTTAGTATCGCTAGCTTTCCTAGCGGCGCTAGCTGGCCGGAACTCGCAAAATAACCCAAATGCTATGTCTCGATTGCCGGGATTCGGCGTGTCGGGCCGGGTGTCGAGGGCTTCACAGACCTTGTGGCGGCCTTCGGGAGCTCTTGGCCCTCACCTGCCCGACGTTGATCAACGGAGGATCGGGGACACTCAACGTCCCAAATCCTCCGTTGATCAAGGTCCGAGATCTGCTCGAAGCGGGCCGCCCGTCAGGAGGACTGGCGCTGCTCGAAGAGGGTCACGCCCACCGGCGGCAGCCCGACGACGCTCGCCATCACCTGGCAGAAGGCCTGCCCGTGCGGCCGCAGCGCCGCGTCCGTCGGCGTCCAGGACGCCCGGAGTTCCAGATCGTCGGTGCGCGAGGGCCCGGAGATATCGCCGAAGCGTGCCGAGGAAGTCTCGGTGACCGTGCCGCCCAGCGCCGTCCAGTCCGCGCCGGAGCTTTCCAGCGCGTCGGTCAGCCATGACCAGCCCACGGCCGGCAGGAAAGGATCGGTCGCCAGTTCGCGGTCGAGTTCCGCGCGGACGTACATGACCAGCCGCAGGACCCCGTCCCAGCCCTCCTGACCGTCCGGGTCGTGCAGCAGTACCAGCCGTCCCGACGCCAGCACGTCCGCCGGTCCTTCGACCTCGCAGCTCACCGCGTAGGACCACGGCGCCAGCCGCTGCGGCGGGCGCATCGTCTCCAGCTGCACTTCGGGGCGGGGCCGGACCGATTGCAACGCCGCGACGGCTTCACGGAAGAGATCGGGTACTGATGTCATCGCGGTCACCAACCGACTGTAGGACGGGATAGTCCGGTTCGGGGCGCAGGCGCGCCGAGAGTAAGGCCCTTGAGCGCCCATGGCACCATGAACCGTGATGTCACCTTCAGCTGCTTCTCCCGCGCAGACCGTTCCCGCGGCCCGTCGCGCCCTGCCCGGTGCGCCGTTCCTGGCCGCCGCGCGCGGCGAACGCCCGGCCCACACCCCCGTGTGGTTCATGCGCCAGGCGGGCCGGTCGCTGCCCGAGTACCGGGCGCTGCGCGAGGGCACCTCGATGTTCGAAGCCTGCTTCGACCCCGAGATGCTCGCCGAGATCACGCTCCAGCCGATCCGCCGTCACGGCGTCGACGCGGCCATCCTCTTCAGTGACATCGTCGTCCCGCTCAAGGCGGCGGGCCTCGACATCGACATCGTCGCGGGCACCGGGCCGGTGGTCGCCGAGCCGATCCGCGACGCCGCGGGCGTGCGGGCGCTGCCGGTGCTGGACCCCGAGCAGGTGGAGCGGGTCGCCGAGGGGGTCCGGCTGCTGGTCGGGTCGCTGGGCGAGACGCCGCTGATCGGCTTCGCGGGCGCGCCGTTCACCCTGGCGTCGTACCTCATCGAGGGCGGCCCGAGCCGTAACCACGAGCACACCAAGGCGCTCATGCACTCCGAGCCGGAGCTGTGGCACGAGCTGGCCGGTCGTCTCGCGGACATGGCGATCACCTTCCTCTCCGCGCAGCTGGACGCCGGGGCCGACGCGATCCAGCTGTTCGACTCGTGGGCGGGCGCGCTGTCGGAGCGGGACTATCGCGAGTTCGTCCTGCCGCATTCGGCGAAGGTGCTGTCCGCGGTCGCGGGCTACGGCGTGCCCCGGATCCACTTCGGCGTCGGCACCGGTGAGCTGCTGGTGGCCATGCGCGACGCGGGCGCCGACGTGGTCGGCGTCGACTGGCGCATCCCGCTCGACGAAGCGGTCCGGCGGCTCGGCGGCGGTGTCGTCCAGGGCAACCTCGACCCGGCGCTGCTGCACGCGTCCTGGCCGGTGCTCGAAGCCGAGGTCCGGCGCATCCACGCCGAGGGCCGCGCGGCCGACGGCCATGTCTTCAACCTCGGCCACGGAGTACTGCCCGGCGTCGACCCGGACGTTCTGACGCGCGTGGTCGGCCTGGTGCACGAACTTCAATGAGGACCATCGCCGTCATCGGTGGCGGTATCTCGGGACTGACCGCGGCGTACCGGCTGCGGACGCTGCTCGGTGAAGACGCCAGGATCGTCGTTTTCGAAGCGACAGAGTCCCTCGGCGGAAAGCTCCGCACGGTCGAACTCGCCGGTGAACGTTACGACGTCGGCGCGGAGGCCTTCCTCGCCCGCCGTCCCGAGGCGCTCGCCCTGGTCCGCGAGGTCGGGCTGGGCGAAAGCCTCGTCCACCCCACCAAGGCCCGCGCCAAGATCCACGCCGGCGGCTCCGTGCTCGGCCTGCCGCCGGGCACGGTCATGGGCGTGCCGGCCTCGGCCGACGCGGTCGCGGGGGTGCTGTCGGAGAAGGGCCGCGCGCTGGTCGAGGCCGAGGCGTCGCTGCCTCCGCTGAAACTGCCCGCGGAGGACGTGCCGCTCGGCGAGCTGCTGCGTGAGCGGTTCGGCGACGAACTCGTGGACCGGCTCGTCGATCCGCTGCTCGGCGGGGTCTACGCCGGGGGAGCGGACGGCCTCGGGCTGCGCGCGACCATGCCCGGCCTCGCGTCCGCGATCGATCGCGGCGCGCGCTCGCTCACCGAAGGCGCCGCCTCGCTCATGCCCGCTTCTCCGAGTACCGCGCCGGTTTTCGGCACCCTGCTGGGCGGCCTCGGAACACTGATCGTCCGGCTCGCGGAGCTGTCCCGCGCCGAGATCCGGACCGGGACCACCGTGACCGCGCTCGAGCGCACCGCCGGCGGCTGGAAGGTCGAGGACCTCGACGCCGACTCCGTTCTTCTCGCCGTCCCGGCTCCTTCGGCCCGGCGGCTGCTCGACGGTGTCGCAGGAGTGGCCTCGACGGTGTTCGCGAAGGTCGAACTCGCGTCGATGGCGGTGGTCGCGCTCGCGCTCCCGCCGGGGACCGCGTTGCCGGAGTCGTCCGGGGTGCTGATCGGCGCCGGGGAGCGGGACGCTGCCGGGAAGCCGTTCGCCGCCAAGGCGTTCACCTTCTCCTCCCGCAAGTGGGCGCAGTACGGCGAAGGCCCGGTGCTGGTGCGTGGCTCGGTCGGCCGCTTCGGCGAGCCGGGGGCGCTGCACGCCGACGACGACGAACTCGTGCGCGTGGTCCGCGACGACCTGGCCCGGCTGACCGGGGTCACCGCCGAGCCGATCGACACCCTCGTGACCCGATGGGGTGGCGGGCTCCCGCAGTACGGCACCGGGCACCTCATCCGCGTCGAGCGGATCGAACGCGCCGTCGCGGCCGTGCCGGGGCTCGCCGTGGCGGGCGCGACGCTGCACGGCGTCGGGCTCCCGGCGTGCATCGCCACCGCCGACGCCGCCGCCCGCCGCATCGCCGGGATCACACCGACCCACGAGGGCTCCTGAGCACCGGCAGTGCCAAGATGGCGGTATGGCGCGGCTGAACTACAACGAGCTCAATGACACCATCCGCTACACCGCCTGGTCGGTCTTCCGGGCCGAGCAGGGCAAGCTCGGCGAAGACCGCGCGAAGGCGACCGCGGAGACCACCGAGTACCTCGACGCGCTGGAGGCCAAGGGCGTCATCGTCCGCGGTGTCTACGACCTCTCGGGGCTGCGCGCCGACGCCGACTACATGATCTGGTGGCACGCCGAGGAGATCGAGCAGGTCCAGGCGGCGTACAGCGGTTTCCGGCACACCCCGCTCGGCCGCGCGTCGGCGCCGGTGTGGAGCCAGGTCGCGCTGCACCGCCCGGCGGAGTTCAACAAGAGCCACATCCCGGCGTTCCTCGCCGGTGAAGAGGCCCGCAAGTTCATCTGCGTCTACCCGTTCGTCCGCTCCTACGAGTGGTACCTGCTGCCGGACGACGAGCGTCGCAAGATGCTCGCCGACCACGGCAAGGAGGCCCGCGATTACCCGGACGTCCGCGCCAACACGGTCGCGTCGTTCGCGCTGGGCGACTACGAGTGGATCCTGGCCTTCGAGGCCGACGAACTGCACCGCATCGTCGACCTGATGCGGCATCTGCGCGGCACCGAGGCCCGTCTCCACGTGCGCGAGGAGATCCCGTTCTACACCGGGACGAAGGTGGCCCCCGCCGAGCTGATCACCCTGCTGCCCTAGTGAAGGCCTCCGTGGACGCGCGCGTCTGGACCACGCTCACCGGCGAAACCCTCGCCGAAGACGCCGTCGAGATCACCGGCCCCGAGTCGGTGCTGCCCGGGACCTTCCGGGTCGAGGAGGCGGCGGCGACGAGTATCGCCGCGGCGACCCTGGCCGCCGGAGAACTGTTGCGGCTGCGGGGAATCGAGCCGGGCAAGGTCTCGGTCGACACCCGGCACGCCGCCGCGTCGTTCCACAGCGAGCAGTACGTCCGCGTCGACGGGGAGCCGGTGCCGTTCAGCGCGCCGCTGTCCGGCGACTACCGCGCGAACGACGGCTGGGTGCGGCTGCACTGCAACTATCCGCGGCACGTCTCCGCCGTGTGCTGGGGCTTGGGCGTGCCCGCGACCCGGGCGGCGTTCGAGAAGGTCGTCGCGGCCAAGTCGAAGTACGAGGTCGAGTCGGCGGTCGTCGGCGCCGGCGGTGCCGCCGCCGTGCTGCGCTCCCGTGAGGAGTGGCTGGCGCACAAGCAAGGGCAAGCGGCCAGTTCGCTGCCGGTCGCCGACATCCGGCCGCTCGGCCCGTCGGAACCCGTGCGGCTGTTCGAGTCCGACCGGCCGCTGGGCGGGGTGCGGATCCTGGACCTGACCCACGTCATCGCCGGACCGGTCGCGGGCCGCGTGCTCGCCGCGCACGGCGCCACCGTCATGCACATCGGGTCGGCCCAGCTGCCGACCGTGCCGCCGCTGGCCGTCGACACCGGGATGGGCAAGCTCTCGGCGTACGTCGACCTGGAGACCGAAGCCGGGCGTTCACGGCTGCGCAAACTGATCGCCCGCGCCGACGTCGTCCTGCAGGGTTTCCGGCCCGGATCGTTGGTGGCCAAAGGCTTCTCACCGGAAGCGATCGCCGAACTCCGGCCGGGCATCGTCGTCGCGGACCTGTCCGCCTACGGCTGGGAAGGGCCGTGGGCGCGCAGGCGCGGGTTCGACAGCCTGGTGCAGATGACGTCGGGGATCGCCGACGAGGGCGGCAAGACGGCCGGGCTCGACGGCCCGGGACCGCTTCCGGTGCAGGCGCTCGACCACGCGACCGGCTGGCTCACCGCGGCGGCGATCATGACCGCGCTCCGCCGGGCGGCCACCGAGGGCGGCACCCAGCATGTCCGGACCTCGCTCGCCGGGACGGGGGAATGGCTGAACTCCTTGGGGCGCAAGGAAGCCGGGCCCACCGGCTTCGATGGCGGCGAATGGCTCGAAGAAGTCGACGGTCAGCTCGGCCGGATCACCCGGGTCAAGATGGCGGGCACGCTGCCGGGCTCGAATCCACAGTGGACGGAAGCGACGCACGTACCCGGCAGCGACCGCCCGGTCTGGTGAAACCGCCGCAAGTAGGTGACTAATTGCGGCGTAGCCGTAGGCGGCCGGCGAGGCGTCTCTTCGGTTTCGGGACCTCACCACGCTCCACGAGCCACGCGCCGAAGGCGTCCGCGTAGGCCCGCGCGCGGATCGCGTCGGTCTTCGGGCTGCTCGTCGCGTACTCGCGGAAGAGTGGGCCGAACCGGTCTCCGAGTGCCTCGGCGAGGTCCGGGCGAAGGTAGGCGACCAGCCTGCTTCGCTTGTTCCGCAGGACGTTCGCCTCGATGCGGAGCCTGTCCGCGTCGAAGCCCGCCGGAGCGTCGCCCCCGGCGAGCAGCGCCTTGAGCAGCTCGGCCTGCCGCGCGGCGAGCCGCTCGCGAGGCGACGTCACGGCGAGACCGCTTCCCTGAGCGCGGCCAGTTCGGCCGCCAGTTCGCTGTCGGGCGGGTAGTCGTCGTCGCGCTCCAGCAGGACACCCGGCGGCTCGGTGCGCCGCCGCAGTTCGCGCAGCAGGTCCAGCACCGCAGGGACCACCGGATGGGCGTGCGTGTCGTGGTAGACGCCGTCGCGTTCGACACCGCCCGCCATATGCGTGTACGCCAGCCGCTCCCACGGGATCTCGTCGAGGAACCGTTCGGGATCGGTGCCGAGGTTGCGGGCGTTGGCGTACAGGTTGGCGACGTCGATGATCAGCAGGCAATCGGTCCGATCGGTCAGCTCCCGCAGGAACTCCGCTTCGGTGAACTCCGCGTCCGGCCACTCCAGCACCGCCGCGATGTTCTCCAGCGCGAACGGGACGTCCACGATGGACTGCGTCAGTTTGACGTTGTCCACCAGGACATCGAGCGCTTCCCGGGTGCGGGGGAGCGGCATCAGATGCCCCGAGTCGAGGCCGCCCGCGCGCACGAAGCACACGTGGTCGCTGGCCATCGGCGCGCCGAGCTCGCGGGTGACCTCCGCGAGATGCTCGACGCGTGTGGTGTCCAGCGGTTCGGCGCCGCCCAGCGACAGCGAGACCGCGTGCGGCAGGACCGGGATCCCCTTGTCGCGCAACGCGACGAGGGTCTCGGGCAAGTGTCCGGCGTGCAGGTTTTCGGCGACGACCTCGACCCAGTCGACGCCGGGCAGTCGCGCGATCGACAGGTCCAGCTCGTGCCGCCAGCCGATGCCGATCCCGAGCCTGCCCGGCCCGTCAGCCACCACAGCCGCCGCCTCCGCAGGAACTCCCGCCGCCTCCGCCGCTGCACGAGCTTCCGCCGCCGCTGCTGCACGTGGAGCCGCCGCCGGACGAACCGCCACCGAAACCGCCGGACACCGGAGGCGGGATCAGGGCCGCGCTCAGTTCCTCGTCGGGGTAGTAGGAGAGACCGCCGAACGCGACCGCCGCGGCGGCGCCGCCCAGCACGGCACCGCCCATCATCGCGCCACCGCTCGTGCCGCCCACCGCGGCCGCGTTGGGGATGCCGCGCTTGCGCTCCCGCCCGTGGGCGGACCTGGCCCGGTGGAGGATCCGGCCGCCCTCGCCGGTCGGACGCGGGCCCGACCGCTTGTTCTTGACCGCCCTGGCGACCAGCGTCGCGAATCCGGCCGCGATCAACAGCGGGATCAGGAAACCGACGGGGTGGTCACCGGAGATCCCGGCGATCAGGCGCGCCACACCGAGGACGAGCACGGCGAGGTACAGGAAGAACACGACCCGGCGGATCCGCGGCGCCCGGTCGGCGACCACGAGTCCTCGCTCCTCGAGTCCCTTGGCGAGCGCCTGCATCGGCCCCGACATCCGCAGCCGGTCGCGAATGCCGCGGGTCGTGGCGTTGTACCCGGGCCGCGAGCCCTTGGCGACGGCCTTCTCGATCGGGTCGGCGGGCTCGGGACCCGTCAGCTGGAGCTGCTTCGAGCTGCTGACCCGCAACGTCCCGCGGTCGACCAGCGCCGCGATCGCCGTGTCGACCACCCGGTCCGGGCCGCCGGCGAGGTAAGCGAGTTCGTACACCGTCGGCTCCGGTCCGCTCACGGCGGCGCGCGGTGCCTTGCGGCCCAGCTTGACCGCGATCGTCCACAGGAGACCGACGACCACTGGGAACACCACCAGTGCGCCATAGATCGCCAGGAAAGTGGGTCCGGGGATGCCCCAGGTGTCTTCCATCGCACGGGCCTTTCACGAGCAGGTGCACTTACCGTAGTCGGACGTTTTCCCGTCCGGTCGTGGTTCCGTGATTCGACCATCCGGAGCGGGCCTTCACGACGGCAATCGGGCCGTCAGAAGGCGGCACCTCCATAGGACTCCGAGCTCGTCCCGTCGCCCCAGGCGAAGGTGCGAGTGTCCTTGCCCGGTCGCCCGCTGTGGCGGCTCAGGATGCGGGCGACTTCGCGATCGGGATAGGCGCCGAAGCCGCCGAGGGCCACCGCGCCCGCCGCACCCGAAACGAGGCTTTGATCCGTCTGCGCCTCGGCCAGCACCTCGCGGCCCGCGGCGGTCGTCCTGCCCTCGTAGTCGGTCCGGCCGAGCCGGAGGGCGCCGATCAGCAGGACCAGCGCGACGACGAGGAGCGCGATCAAGACCCAGGTGCCGGCAGTGGCGATCCACCGGACCGTCCCGATGCCCAGAAGAACGGCGTAGACGGCGGCGGTGATCCTCCACGTGAGCCGTCGTCGTCCTTCCGCGACGACCAGGCCGCGGCGACCCAAATCAGCCCACAGCGCCCGCATCGCGGGCCCACGGCTCATCCACGCCCGCAGCCAGTGGTCGGGTATCACGGAGAGCTCATCGGAGATCTCCAGCCCCAGCGGATCGACCGGGACCAGCGGGGTGCGGTAGAGCCTGCCCGAACGGCCGAGCCTGGCCTGTTCGCGTTCGAGCATCGCGGCGACCACTGTTTCGGTGACCCGCGAAGTTCCGCCCGCCAGGGCCGCCACATGCTGCACGCTCGGCAGCCTGCCGCCGTCGTGGAAACCGCGCCGGAGCCAAAGCGCGTGAAGCCCCGCGATGGCGAAGGGGAGCGCGATGCCCAAGCCGTACAGCCACGCGAATTCCGGTCCCGAGATGCCCCAGGTTTCAGCCACCGCAACCACCTCCGCCACCGCTACTGCACGAAGAACCGCCACCACCACACGAGGAACCGACGGCGTACGACGCGCCTCCGCCGCAGGTGCTCGCCGAGCCGGCGAACAACCTGGCCTTCGTACCGCCGGTCTTGATCAGCGTGACCGCGACGACCCGGTCGGGGAAGGCCTGCAACCCGTGGAGGGCGACCTTCCCGGCCGCGGAGCCGGCCAGAGAGCGGTCCCAATCGCCATAACGGAGCGCCAGGCCGCCCGCGGTGGTCGCCCTGCCCGAGCGGTCCGGCCATTGCCGCCACACGGCCAGGCCGATCGTGCAGGCCACACCGACGATCAGGACGACGAGGACGCCGACCGGTCGCTTCAGCGGTACGGCGTTCGCCAGCCTCGTGATCCCCAGCGCGAAGATGGCCACGTACGCGGCGATCGCGTACTGCCAGCCCTTCCGGCGGCGGTTCTCGTGGACCAGCAGGCCTCGCTGCTCCAGATCGGCGCGCAGCTCCCGGACGACCTCGTGCCGTGCCATCTTCGAGCGCAGCTCGCGCAGGCCGGTCCCGTGGCCGTGCACGAGCAGGACGACCGCGCGTTCGAAGGGATCGGCAGGGACCGGTTTGACCGGGTGCAGGATGCCGCGGCCGTCGGGCCGCAGGAAGTGCCGTTCGAGCAGACCGGCGACGGCCGTGTCGGTGACCCGCTCGACACCGTCGGCCAGCGCGGCCAGGTGATAGAGACCGGGCACCGTCCTGGCGCCGGTGTCACGACGCAGCCACAGTTCGTGCGCCACGGCGAGCGCGATCGGCAGTACGGCACAGACTCCGTACAGCCAGGCGAAAGCCGGTCCGGAGATTCCCCAAGGTTCGTTCATGACGACACCGCCCTCCCCGACGCTGTTCCTGTGCAACGGGAACGCGTCGAGAAGGGCGGTGGTTGGCTTCGTTCGGTTACGACTCGGAAACGAGCTTCAGCGAGATCGAGTTGATGCAGTACCGCTGATCCGTCGGCGTGTCGTAGCCCTCGCCTTCGAAGACGTGCCCGAGGTGGCTGTGGCACGACTTGCACAGCACCTCGATCCGGCGCATCCCCATGGCGGTGTCCTCCCGGAGGAGGACGGCGTCGGTGTCGGCCGGATCGTAGAACGACGGCCAGCCGCAATGGCTCTCGAATTTCGTGTCACTGCGGAACAGTTCGGCGCCACACGCCCGGCACTGGTAGACACCGGTGGTCTCGGTGTCGGTGTACTCCCCGGTGAAGGGGCGCTCGGTGCCCGCCTTGCGAAGCACGGCGTACTCGTCGGGGCTGAGCTGCTCCCGCCATTCCTGCTCGGATTTGACCACGCGCGGCGTGGCTCCGACAACGGGTTTCATGCCTTTCACCGGTTCCACGTTACCCCGCGAGCCACGCGATGGCCCGGCCGATGATGTCCCATGCGGTGACCATCACGCCGAGCACGATGAGGACCACGACGAGTGCCGAAATCCACCAGCGCAGACCGCCGAGCCGGTTGCTGGAGTCGGCGAAATCGGAGACACCGTCGAGGCAGGCTTCGACGGTGAAGTTCGGGCCGCAGCGTTCGATGCGGTCCAGATGCTCGGCGAAGGCACGGGCTTCGGGATCGTACGGGTCGAGGCCTACCAGATCCTCGTCGAAACGAGGATTCTGGGCAGGTCCGAAAGGTCCGCTATCGGCCATACCGGCAACAGTAAGCCACGATCGGCGATTGGCCTACCACCAGCGAGGCGGGTCTCACCACCGCCACGCTGCGATTGCTACTGGTTGCCCTGCGCGCTGCGGGTGTCTCCGGCGATCAGCAGCTGCCCGCCGCCGCCGTCGATGACGCGGACGGTCTTCGCCTCCGAGCCGCCGGATTTGAACGTGAGGTTGATGGTGATGTCGACCGAGCCGTCGGCGTTGTTGCCCTTGTTGGCGCTGGCACCCTTGTAGCTGCTCAGCTGGTTCGTCGCCCAGAACTCTTGATACTTCGCCTGGTCGCCGTACACCGCTTGAGCGTCGGGAGTCAGCATCGCCCAGCCTTCGGGCGAGCCCGCGCTGCTGTAGAAGTCCACGACCCGCTGCCCGGCGGGTTGGTAGCCGATCTTGCCGCCGCTCGAAGACGCGGAAGACGAGGGCGCGCTGCTCTTGGAGCCGCTCTTCGAGGGCGTCGCCGGAGCAGAGGTCTGCGGGTTCGCCCCGGCGTTGTTGCCACCCTGGTTGTCGGCGCCGTTGCCCGAATTCAGCACCAGGAACACGATCACGGCGATCACCACGACCGCGGCACCGGCTCCGGCGAACAGGACGGCCTTGCGTTTGGCGTCGGTCGGCTTCGCCGGGGAAGGCCGCATCGGGGCGGCCGCCGACGGCGGCGGGCTCATCGCGGCGACCGGCCGCGGCGGCGTGTTCGGCGGGGCGGACGGCGAGCGCATCGGGATGAAGGCGGCCGTCGGCGTGTGTGTCTTGGTGGGCGGAGGAGCCGCCGCGTTGGACTGCGCCGGCTTGTCGGTCCGCTGCCATGGCGGGCGGTCTCCGCCGGGGATGCCGTGCCCTGGGGTGTCGGGCACGGCGGGCTGTCTACCGCCGCCCGCTCCGAAGAGCCGCGGCGACGCCGCCGTGCCCGCGGCGGTTTCGCTCGCCGCCAGCGCGGCGAGGCGCTCACGGGCCTCGGCCATGGTCGGGCGTTCGGTCGGCTCGGTGCGCAGGAGGCTCATCAGCAGCGCCGTCGCGGGGCCAGCCTGCTGCGGCGGGTTGATCTGCCCGTTCGCGGCCGCGTACAGCAGCGCCAGCTGGTTGGAGCTGTTCCCGTACGGGGTCTGGCCCTCGATCGCCTGATAGAGCGTCGCGCCGAGCGCGAAGACGTCGGAGCTGGGCACCGGGTCCGAGCCGCGCGCCAGTTCGGGCGCGAGGTACGCCGGGGTGCCGCCGATCAGTCCGGTCTGGGTGAGCGTCATGTCGCCTGCCGCGCGCGAGATGCCGAAGTCGGTGATCTTCGCGGTGCCGGCCTCGTCGATCAGGATGTTCCCGGGTTTGACGTCGCGGTGCACGATCCCGGCGCGGTGCGCGGCGACCAGCGCCGACGCGACCTGCTCGCCGATCTTCGCGACGCGTCCCAGCGGCAGCGTGCCTTCATCGGAGATGATCGCCGAGAGGCTCGGGCCGTTCAGGTACTCCATCACCAGACAGGGGTCGCCGCCGTGCTCGGCGATGTCGAACACCACGATCGCGTTCGGATGCTGGAAACGGGCCGCGTTCTTCGCCTCGCGCATGGCGCGCTGGCGCATGTTGTCGCGTTCGGCCTCGGAGACACCCGGCTGCGGGAGGATCTGCTTGACCGCCACCGAGCGCTCGAGGCGGACATCGATGGCACGCCAGACCACCCCCATGGCACCGCTACCAATTTGCTCGACCAGGCGGTAGTGCCCAGCGATCAGCTGACCGGTGTCGATGGCGACTGCTCCTGACACATTCTTTGACGAACACATCCCGGGTGATGGTGGCGTTACGCGACCTGACAGGTCCCGCGCACCCGATCGAGTGTAGCGGGCGGCGGTTTCGGCTCCCCGTCAGCTCGCCGGTGCGGAGGCGGGCAATTCTTCCTCATCGCTCGTTCCGGGCATCGGACGGGCTTTCCGTCGGAAGACCTTGAGCAGCCCGATGGCCCCCGCGGCGGCGAACACGGCGTAACAGATCAGCAGGGCGGGCGGGGTTTCCCCGGTCAGCGCGTCGCCGAGGACGACGACCGCGATCGTGCCGGGGAGGCTGCCGAGCGCGGTCCCGATCAGATACGGAGCGAAACGGACCGATGACACTCCGCACAGGTAACTGAACGGAGCGAACGGCACCATCGGGATCAGCCGTAAGGAGGTGATCGCCAGCACCCCGCCGTCGGAAAGCCGGTCATTGACCGCGCGGACCTTCGCCCGGTGCAGGTGCCGGGTGACCAGATCGCGGCCGAGCGCCCTCGAAAGGGTGAAGGAGAGCGCGGACGCGACGATGGTCGCCAGGATGCCGACGACGATGCCCGTCGTGGCGCCGAGCAGCAGCCCGCCCGCCAGGTTGAACACGGTGCGGGGGATCGGCGCGACCGTCAGTACCGAGTAGACCAGGAAGAACACCAGCGGAGTGGCCGGGCCGGTCTCGGCGGCCCAGGCGCGGAGCCCGGCCGGGCTCGGGATCGGCAGCAGGACCGCGGCCGCCACGAAGAGGGCGAGCACGGTGAGCGCGAGGATTAATTTGGTACGGCCGGACACTGCGTCAACCGTACGGTATCCGCCGTGATCGATACCGAGGCGCTGCGGACGCAGCCCGAACTCACCGGCGAGAACGTCGTGCTCACCCAGCTCGACGAGACGTACTTCGAGACCGCGTGGAAGGCCCTGCAAGAGCCGGAAACCACCCGGCTGACCGGCACCCATGCCCAGTTCACCCCCGAGCAGATCCGGGACTGGCTGGCCGGACGGCCGGGGCTCGACGATCGCGCGGATTACGTGATCGTGCGCAAGGAGGATCGGGCGCACGTCGGAGATCTGGCGCTCACCGACGTCGACAAGGACAACCGCTCCGCGGCGTTCCGCATCGCGCTGAACGGCCCGGAGTTCTTCGGCAAGGGCTACGGCACCGAGGCGACCAGGCTGCTCCTGGACTACGCGTTCGACGTCGTCGGCCTGCACCGTGTCTCGCTCGAGGTCTTCGACTACAACCCGCGTGCCCAGCGCGCTTATGAGAAGGCCGGGTTCGTCCGTGAGGGGCTCCAGCGGGAAGCGCTGTGGTGGGACGGCGAGTGGCATGACGTCATCACGATGGCCGCTCTGGGGACCGATCCCCGGCCCTGATCGGCGATACGGTGTCCGCATGCCCAAGAACGGTGAGCCGATCGAGGTCGAGGCAGGCGAGCGCAAGGTCCGGGTGTCCAGTCCGGACAAGGTGTACTTCCCGGCCAGGGGGATCACCAAGCGCCAGGTCGTGGAGCACTACGTCGCGGTCGGCGAGCCGCTGCTGCGCGCGATCGGGGAGCGGCCGACGACGCTGAAGCGCTACGTCGACGGCGTCGAGGGCGACTGGTTCTACGCCAAGCGCGTGCCGAAGGGCGCCCCGGAGTGGGTGGAAACCGCGAAGATCACCTTCCCGTCGGGCCGGACGGCGGAGGAGGTCTGCCCGACCGAGCCCGCGGTGTTCGCCTGGGCGGCGAACCTCGGCACCTTCGACTTCCACCCGTGGCCGGTGCGGCGGCCCGACGTCGACCATCCCGACGAACTCCGCATCGACGTCGACCCGCCCGACGAGGCGGGGTTCTCCGACGCGGTCGAGGTCGCCGCCGTGGTGCGTGAGGTCCTCGACTCGGCGGGGCTGGTCGGCTACCCGAAGACCTCGGGCGGCCGCGGCGTGCACGTCCTGGTGCGGATCCGGCCGGAGTGGGACTTCATCGACGTCCGGCACGCGGTGATCGCGCTGGGCCGCGAGGTCGAGCGCCGGATCCCGGAGAAGGCGACCATCGCGTGGTGGAAGGAAGAACGCGGCGGCCGGGTGTTCATCGACTACAACCAGGCCGCGCGTGACCGCACGGTGGCGTCGGCCTGGTCGGTCCGCGGCACTCCGCGCGCGACGGTGTCGATGCCGCTCACCTGGGATCTACTGACCGAAGTGGACCCGGACGACTTCGACGTCCTCACCGCCGGCGCCTTCTACGCCGAGCGCGGTGACCTGCACGCGCCGATGGACGAGCGGGCGTTCGGCATCGAGACCCTGCTGGAGTGGTACGCGCGGGACGAACGCGACCACGGTCTCGGCGAGATGCCGTATCCGCCGGACTATCCGAAGATGCCGGGCGAGCCGAAGCGCGTCCAGCCCAGCAAGGCGCGCGACGACACCTAGACCCGACGGCTTTCGCGACCCGGGGACGCGTTTCGTGACGACCTGTGCGTTCTCGGTGACCGATTCGTGCCGGTGATCGTTCTTTCCTTCTTTTTGCTCGCAGTGTGATTGCGCTTTCGTGTCGATCGAGAAACCAGTCACCGTCACGCGGTGGATCGATACGAGACTGTGTGACGCACGGGACCCGGCCGTAACGCCGGGCTTCCTGCCAGCGACATTTCCCTCCGAACACTAGGCTGGGGGAGGACGAAGGAGTACCCGTGGACGACCTGATCGCCTTTCTCGCCGCGCGTGTGGGGCAACGCCAGGCGTTGATCATGCAGGCGGTCAAGAAAACCGAGATCAACGAATCGCTCAATCGTGGTGAGACCAAGGTCGTCATCGAAAAGAAGATCCGTTCGATGAACGACATCGAACTCGACACGGTCAACCAGATGATCAACGAGATCGAGGCGACCCGGCGGCTCCTGCAGGCGCACCGCACCACGGTTTCCGAGAAGGTCCCGGGGTTCCCCTTGTACGGCAACGAGTACTGGTGCGAGACGTGCCACGTCCCCGCCGACGAGGCCGGGACGAACTGGTGCCTCACCCTGCGGCTGCTGGCCCTGCCGCACGCCGATCACCCGGACTACAGCGAGCGCTGGCGCCCCTGATCGGGGAATGCCCGCCGGGTCCGGACGCGTTGACCCGAGGGTGATCACGCTTTCGGTACTGGACCGGTCCCCGACCCGCCGCGGCGGCGACGCGCCTCGCGCCTTGCGGGACACAGTCGCCTTCGCGCGGGACATCGAAGCACTGGGCTATCACCGGTTCTGGGTCTCCGAACATCACAGCGTGCCCGGCGTCGCCGGCTCGGCACCCACGGTGCTGGCGGCCGCGGTCGCATCGGCGACGGAACGGATCCGGGTCGGCACCGGCGGCGTGATGCTGCCGAACCACCGGCCGCTCGTGGTCGCGGAACAGTTCGGCGTGCTCGAATCGCTCTTCCCCGGCCGGATCGACATGGGGCTTGGCCGGTCGGTCGGGTTCACCGGCGGCGTCCGGCAGGCGCTCGGGCACGAGAAGGACGACGCCGACCGCTTCGGCGACCAGGTCCGGGAACTGCTGGGCTTCCTCACGGGCGACCAGACCGCGTATCCGGGCGTGCACGCCATTCCCGCGGAAGGCCTGCGCGTGCCGGCCTTCCTGCTGGCCACCGGTGCCGGGGCGAAGCTGGCCGCGGAACTGGGGCTGCCGCTGGTGATCGCGCCGGTCCGCGGAGAAGGTCCGCTGCTCGAAGCCATCGAGGGTTATCGCTCCGCCTTCCGGCCTTCCGCGCAGGCTTCGCGACCGTATGTCGTGGTGTCCACGGCGATCGCGGTCGCCGAGACGGCCGAACGGGCCCGGCGGTTGCTGATCCCCGAAGCGTGGTCGACGGTCTACTCGCGCACGCACGGCGTGTTCCCACCGCTTTCGCCGGTGGAGGAGATCCTCGCCGGGCCGCTGTCGGACCGGGATCGGGAGCGGCTGGACCGGGCGCTCGACGGTCAGCTCGCCGGCACCCCCGACGAGGTGGGAGACCGGCTCGCCGACCTCGTCGCGAAGACCGGCGCCGACGAGATCCTGGTGACCACCAGTACTTTCGACCAGGCAGAGCGGCTGGATTCCTATCGCGGACTGGCCGAGGTCGCCGGATTGCGCAGCCTCGCCGCCGTGTCGTGACTCGGCGCTTCCGCCTGGCGCCTCCATCGCAAGTAGGTGCCTAATTGCGAAGAAACCCTAGAGGCGCAGGAGAAGCTGGGTGAGCATGCGCTGCGCGGGGTCGTCCAGGTCGATGCCGGACACCTCGCCGGCGCGCCGCACCCGGTAGCGCACCGTGTTCGGATGGATGTTCAGCTCGCGCGCCGCCTTCCGTACGTCGCCGAACGCGTCGAGGTAGGCCAGCACCGCGGGCACGAGGATGCCGCCGTGCTCGGCGTCGTGCGCGACCAGTTCGGCCAGCCGCGGGTCGCGGATCCTCGGTTGCTCGCCGAGATAGGCGAGCACTTCGGACAGCAGGACCTCGGCGCGGACGTCGGCAAGTGAGGCGACGTCCTCGGTCCCGTGCCCGCGGGCCATCGTCGCGAGCACGCGGTCCGCGTCGCCGCGGGACGCCGCCGCGTCGGAGAGACGGGGCACGACGCCGCCCAGTGCCGCGCGCACCCGGACGTCGAGATGTCGTTGCGCGGTGCCGACGATTTCCTTGGCCAGCGCCAGGATCCGTGTCTCGGCGTGCTCGGGGAGATCGGGCAGGAGCGCGTAGACCCGGCCGCCGATCACGCTCACCAGCGCGCTCCGCCGGTACGCGGCGGTGTGCACGGTGATCAGGTGCACCAGTTCGGCCCGCCGCAGTTGCCGGTCGGTCGCCGCCCGGTCGCGGGGGAGCGAGAATCCCAGCACCATGGCCGGTTTTCCGGGATCCGCGCCGATGTCGTCGGCCACGGATTCGACGTCGAGACGGCCGTCGAGCAACCCGGCCAGCAGGTCTTCGCGCAACCGGAGTTCCGGGCTGGGCAAGGTCCGGTGCCGGATCAGCTGCGGCGCGAGCGCCCGGCTCGCGCCGAGCAACGCGACTTCCGCGCTTTCGGTGAGCGGGTGCGCGCCCTCCTGGACCCAGATCGTGCCCAGCGGCTGCGACCCGGCGTGGATGCCTGCCGCGATCCGCCGCCGGATGCCGAGATCGGGCCGCTCGTCGATGCGGACGATGCCTTCCCCGGCGCGAAGCCGCTGGTAGACGCCCCATTCGCGCAACATCGCCAGGTACCGTTCGGGGCCTTCGCGGCCGAGGATCGAGAGCCTGCGTAGTTCGTCCACCTCGTCGCCCGCCCGCGAGTAGGCCAGCACCCGGCTCGCGGTGTCCTCGATGCTGACGAGGCCACCGGTCAGCGTCGCGATGGTCTGCGCGAGCGAGAACAGGTCGCCGAGCACCTCGCCGCTGTCCGCCTCGCCACCCGCGCGGGCCGCGTCGACGACGCCCCTGGCCAACGCCTCGACCTGCTCCCAGCGTGCTTCGTGGCCGACCTCGATCAGCGCGATCCCCGCGTCGGCCGCGACGTTCACCACGGCCATGCCGTTCTTGACCGCGACGGCGGCCGCGCCGGACCGTCCCGCCGCCCGGATCGCACCCGCGGCGGCGCGACCGCGAGCGCCGATCACCAGGACGAGGTCACCCGGATGGGCGTCGGGCGGATCCTCCGGATCGTGGATGACGACGTCGTCCACTCCGACGCCGAGCCCGTTCGGCGCCGCGAGGACCCTGACCAGCGGTTCTCCCAGCGTGGCGAGGACGTGCCGGAGGGAGGCGCCAGGGGTTGGCTGAGTAGTCGCTGTCATCACCGATTAAGCCGATCGGACAAGATGGTCACCCTGATTCTAGCCAGTCGAACAAGCCGTTGGCGCGCTGTCCGGTCTACCGTTCGGGGTGAGACCTCTACCCGGCGAAGTGCAGTCAGGAGCAGTCAGTGGACGCCGTGACCCAGACCCCCGCCCCGAAGAACGAGCCGGTGCTGAACTACGCACCGGGCAGCGCTGAGCGCGCTGAACTCGAGGGCGCGCTCAAGTTGCTGGGCAACGCCGACCCCATCGACATCACCGCGACGATCGGTGGTGAGCAGCGCAAGGGCGGCGGCGAGAAGATCGACGTCGTCCAGCCGCACAACCACAAGGCGGTGCTGGGCGTCATCCACAGCGCGACCGCGCAGGACACCCACGACGCGATCGCCGCGGCCAAGGCCGCCGCGCCCGGCTGGCGCGCGCTGTCCTTCGACGACCGCGCCGCGATCATCCTGCGTGCCGCCGACCTGCTGGCCGGCCCGTGGCGCGCCAAGCTGAACGCCGCCACCATGCTCGGCCAGTCGAAGACCGCCTTCCAGGCCGAGATCGACTCCGCCTGCGAGCTGATCGACTTCTGGCGGTTCAACGTCGCCTTCGGCCGTCAGATCCTCGCCGAGCAGCCGGTCAGCTCGCCCGGGATCTGGAACCGGATGGAGCACCGCCCGCTCGAGGGCTTCGTGTACGCCATCACCCCGTTCAACTTCACCGCGATCTCCGGCAACCTGCCGACCGCGCCCGCGCTGATGGGCAACGTCGTGCTGTGGAAGCCGTCGCCGACGCAGAGCTACGCCGCGCACATGCTGATGCGGCTGCTCGAAGAGGCCGGCATGCCGCCGGGCGTCATCAACCTGCTCCCGGGTGACGGCAAGGCCGTCTCCGAGGTCGCACTGACCCACCGCGACCTGGCCGGGATCCACTTCACCGGCTCCACCGCGACCTTCCAGCACCTGTGGGCCACCGTCGGCGCCAACATCTCCGGCTACCGCACGTACCCGCGTCTGGTCGGCGAGACCGGCGGCAAGGACTTCGTGCTCGCGCACGCCTCGGCCGACGTCGACATCCTGCGCACCGCGCTGATCCGCGGCGCCTTCGAGTACCAGGGCCAGAAGTGCTCGGCCGCGTCCCGCGCCTACGTCCCGCGTTCGCTGTGGGCGAGCCTGAAGGACGAGCTGGTCTCCGAGACCGAAGCCATCACCTACGGCGACGTCAACGACCTGGACAACTTCGGTGGCGCCGTGATCGACCGCCGCGCCTTCGACAAGCACGCCGCCGTGTTGAAGAGCGCCGCCGAGGACGCCGAGATCGACGTCATCGCCGGCGGCACCGCGGACGACAGTGTCGGCTACTTCGTGCGCCCGACGATCCTGGTTTCGGACAACCCGAAGCACGAGATCTTCCGCACCGAGTACTTCGGCCCGATCCTCGCGCTGCACGTCTATGAGGACGAGGACTTCGACAAGGTCCTGAAGCTGGTGGACGAGACCGCAGACTACGCGCTCACCGGCGCGGTCATCGCGAACGACCGCACGGCCGTCGCGAAAGCCGCCGAGGCGCTGCGCTTCGCCGCCGGCAACTTCTACGTCAACGACAAGCCGACCGGTGCGGTCGTCGGCCAGCAGCCCTTCGGCGGTGCCCGCGCTTCCGGCACCAACGACAAGGCCGGTTCGGTGTTCAACCTGCTCCGCTGGACGAGCCCCCGCTCGATCAAGGAGACCTTTGTCCCGCCCACCAGCGTCCGCTACCCCCACCAGGGCTGAGTTCTCCAGGAGTCCGTGATGTTGCGTGCCCCGTTGCTCGCCGCCGCCCGATCCCGGCGGATGCGCCAGCTGGTCGAGGTCGTCCCCGCCACCCGATCGGTGGTAGCTCGGTTCGTCGCCGGTTCGAAGACGTCCGACGCCGCCCGGGTGGTCCGCGAACTGGCCGACGACGGCCTCCGGGTCACCCTCGACCACCTCGGCGAGGACACCACCGATGCCGAGCAGGCCGCGACGACCGTCCGCGCCTACGAGGAACTGCTGACCGCACTGGCGGCCGACGGCCTCGCGTTCGGCGCGGACGTCTCGGTGAAGCTCTCCGCGGTCGGCCAGTTCCTGCCCGCCGAAGGCGAGAAGGTCGCGCTGGAGAACGCCCGCAAGATCTGCGCGGCGGCCGAAGCGGTCGGTGCCACGGTGACCCTCGACATGGAGGACCACACCACCACCGACTCGACGCTGGGCATCCTCAAGGAACTGCGCACCGAGTACCCCTGGGTCGGCGCGGTGCTGCAGGCCTACCTGCGGCGGACCGAACAGGACTGCCGCGACCTCGCGACCGAGGGTTCCCGCGTCCGGCTGTGCAAGGGCGCGTACGCCGAACCCGAAGAGGTCGCGTTCCAGGACAAGTCCGAAGTGGACAGGTCCTACGTGCGCTGCCTGAAGATCCTCATGCAGGGCAAGGGTTATCCGATGGTCGCCTCGCACGACCCGCGGATGATCGCGATCGCCGAGAAGCTCGCGATGGACGCGGACCGCAAGGCGGACGACCACGAGTTCCAGATGCTGTACGGGATCCGTCCCGAAGAGCAGCGCCGGATCGCGGGTGCCGAGCTGACGATGCGCGTCTACGTCCCCTACGGCGACGAATGGTACGGCTATTTCATGCGCAGGCTGGCGGAACGCCCGGCGAACCTGGCGTTCTTCCTGCGCGGACTCGCCACCCGGGGCTGACCCGGCCTCCCGGTGGCACTGCTCCGCTGATAGACAAAGGGGCCCTACCCGGCGAAACCCGCCGGGTAGGGCCCCTTCTCCATGCTCGTCAGGCCTCCTGGGCCGCCTCTTCCTTGAGCTTGTCCATGTCGATGTCGCGCGCCTGCTGGATGAGGTCTTCCAACGTCTTCTCCGGGAGCGCGCCCGGCTGTGCGTAGATGACCGTCTTGTCGCGGATCACCGCGAGCGTGGGGATCGAACGCACGTCGAAGGCCGCGGCCAGCTGCTGCTCGGCCTCGGTGTCGACGCTCGCGAAAACGATGTCGTCGTGATTGCCCGACACCTTCTCGTAGGTCGGCGCGAACTGGCGGCACGGCATGCACCAGCCAGCCCAGAAGTCGATGATCACGAAGTCGTTCTCCGACACGACCTGGTCGAAGTTGGCGGCGGTCAGCTCCACTGTGCTCATGTCCGGCGTAACGAATCGGGCGGTACGCGCATTCCCGCGATTGCGCGTAGCGTCTCGGATGGAGCAAACCCAGGTTTCGCAGGAGGCGCAGATGGCCGACGGTGACATCCTCAGCCGGATCGACGAGCTGGTGAGCGAGGAACACGAACTCCGTTCGCGGGCGATCGGCACCGGGCTGAGCTCGGACGACCGGTCCCGGCTCGCGAGTGTGGAAGAGCAGCTGGACCAGTGCTGGGACCTGCTGCGGCAGCGGCGGGCGCGCGTGGAGTTCGACGAGGATCCGGACCAGGCTTCGGCACGGCCGATCTCCGAGGTGGAGTCTTACCGGCAGTAGCGGTTCCGGTCCCGGCCCGTGCCATGAAAGGTCCTTTCCTTGCAAAATTTGCAAGGAAAGGACCTTTCATGGCGCGCGGGTGGGTGGGGAGAGTGGTCACGGAGGGGTTGCGAAAGTGGCGTTCGCAACGCGTCAAGGGCCCCGGAGGCGACTGGGTGGTGGCGAGAGCGCTCACTGAGGTCTCACGGTCCCGAAGTGTCATGAAAGGGTCGTTCAGGACAAAAGGTGTCCTGAACGACCCTTTCATGACACTTCACGAGGCGGCTCAACGCGGGTCAGGCCGGGCAGAGGGTCCCGTCGACCGGCGCCTTCCCGTCGATCAGGAACGCCCGCGTCGCGTCCGCGACACACGGCGAGAGGCTCAGCGCCCCGTGTCCGGCGCCCTGCCAGGTGATCGTCACCGCGCTCGGCATCTGGTCGGCGGCCCGGCCGGTGCCCTGTTCCGGCGTGACCGGGTCGGTCGCGGTGCCCGCGACGAGGATCGGCGGAGCGCCCGGGGCGCCGGCGGGCGGGAGCGGTTCGCGGCGCACCGGCCACGGGCTGCACCACGCCAGTTGCTGGGCGGCGAAGACGCCGAACTGCGGATGCTTGTCGCGCAGGGTCGTGGTCGCGCGCGTGAGTTCTTCGGCCGAGAGCCGGGTCGCGCTGTCGTTGCATTTGGTCGCGATCGTGCCGTCCAGCCGCGACGGCCGCGCACGGGAGTCTTTCAGCACGGGTTCGGCGAACGCGGCCAGCGGCGTGACGTCGCCGGTCTGCGCGGTCTTGAGCGCTTCCGCCAGTTCGACCCAGCGTGACCGCTGCGCGAGCCCGGAGTAGATGGCGTACAGCGCGATCCCCGGCGTGATCTGCGCGCCGTCGGTGGTCGTCGCGGGGGCGGAGCGGAGCCGGTCCGCGACGGCGGTCACGGCCGAACGGGCGTCACCGATCGGGCAGCCCCGCGCGATGCAGTCGGCGCCGAACGCGTCGAGGGTGGCCTGCGCGCTGGCGGCGACGGACTCCTGCACGGCCGCGGCGTCGGGGGCCGGGTCGGGCAGGCCGTCGAGCATCATGCGGCCGACCTGCGCGGGGAACCGCACGGCGTATTCGGCGAGGACCTTCGAACCGTCACCGCGGCCCAGCGCGTGCAGTTTGTCCAGCCCCAGTTGCTTCCGGAGTTCTTCGAGGTCGCCGGCGGCGCGCCAGCTGTCCATCGCGACCTGCGAATCGTCCAGTTCGATGGCGCACTGCTGGCCGGCCCTGCGCGCCGCGTCGACGACGCCTTCGAGGTCGCCCGCGGCCGGGTCGCCGCCGAGCAGGTCGGTGCGGATCTCCGCCGGGATGCACTGCACCGGCGCGGACGTCCCCGTCCCGCGCCGGTCCACGCCGATCAGGGAGAACTTCTGCAGGAACTCGGGCGGCAGCGTCGCGGCCAG
Organism: Amycolatopsis sp. lyj-108; assembly: GCF_046549005.1. Taxonomy (NCBI): domain Bacteria; kingdom Bacillati; phylum Actinomycetota; class Actinomycetes; order Pseudonocardiales; family Pseudonocardiaceae; genus Amycolatopsis; species Amycolatopsis sp. lyj-108. Next base: position 540,711 of record NZ_JAJPWQ010000003.1, read on the forward strand.
CCGCGCGGCGTACAGCGAGCCCGGCTCACCGTCGACGTCGTTGACCACGGCGAGCGGGATCGGCCCGCCGCCGGTCTTGACCACCGACAGCCGCGAGAGCCCGCGGCCGGGCAGGTCCGGCGCATCGAGCGTGGTGGGCACCCTGGCGCAGGAGAACTTCAGCGTGTCCGGCACGGACGGCTGGCCCAGCCGCTGCCGGGTCGCCTCGTCGCAGTCCTCCCAGTTGATCGACGGCGACCGCGGTTCGGTGAGCGGCGGCAACGGCACCTGCTGCGCCGTCGTCGTCCCACCGGGGTCGGGTTTGCCGTCGTTGTCGATCACCGCCGGCCGTACCGACGGCCCGGCGGTGCAGCCCGCGAGCACGGCCGTGACCAGGGTCGTCATCAGGATCAGCCGTGGCCTGCGGCGGACGGTGCTGGCGGGGCGCACGGGCTGGTCCTCACTTTCCGGGCATGACAAAAGCTCGTGGACGAGCTTCGCAGGTGACGTGTCAGGCCCCGGTTAGCGGGTGCGTTTCACCTCGCCGCGGAATACCGCGTCCAGGTCGTAGCGGGCGACCTCGTCGAGCTGGGCGTAGGTGCAGGAGTCCGGTTCGCGGTCGGGGCGCCAGCGTTTGAACTGCGCGGTGTGGCGGAACCGCGACGGGTATCCGCCTTCCGTGTGCTCGTAGCCGACCTCGACCACCTTCTCCAGCTTCAGCGGCACCCACGGGGCTTCCTTGGACTTCCACCGGGTGATCCCGCCGGGGATCCGCTGCTTCTCCCGCACGTTGTCACCCAGCCAGGGGTGGTCGGCGCCGTCGGTGATCAGCGGTGCCAGCTCCTCGGCCAGTTCACGCCGCCGGGTGACCGGGAACGAGCCGACGACGCCGGGATGGTGCAGCACGCCGTTCTCGTCGTAGAGCCCGAGCAGGAACGAGCCGACCATCTCACCCGGTTCGCCGTCGACGTGCCAGCGCAGCCCCGCGAGCACACAGTCGGCGGTGCGCGAGTGCTTGTACTTCAGCAGCACGCGTTTGCCGGGGCTGTACGGCTCGTCGAGCGGTTTGCCGATGACGCCGTCGAGCCCAGCGCCTTCGAACAGTTCGAACCAGTGCCGCGCGATCGCCGGATCCGAAGTGGCAGGCGTCAGGTGGATGCCGTCGGAGGCCAGCTTTTCCAGCCGCTCCCGCCGCTTCGACGTGGGTTCGTCCAGATAGGACTCGTCGCCGAGTGCCAGCAGGTCGAACGCGACGAACTCCGCCGGGGTCTGTTCCGCCAGCAGCTTGATCCGGCTTTCGGCAGGGTGGACCCGGTCGGTGAGCGCGTCGAAGTCCAGCTTCCCGCCCCGCGCGACCACCAGTTCCCCGTCCAGCACGATCCGTTCGGGCAGCGCGGCCTTCAGCCGCTCGACGACCTCGGGGAAGTACCGGTTGAGCGGCTTCTCCGAGCGCGATTGCAGCGTCAGCTCGTCGCCGTCGCGGAACACCAGGCAGCGGTACCCGTCCCATTTCGGCTCGAACAGCAGACCGCCGGAATCGGGGATCGCCTTCGCCGGTTTGGCGAGCATCGGCTTGATCGGCGGCGTCAGGGGAAGCGACATGACGGCCATTCTTGCCCTAACGACGTGCTCAGCGCACCCGTTGCGGTGCCGCCGTGTCGAGTTCGATCCGGACGGCGGTCGGCAGTACGTCGACCCCCAGCGATTCCCGCGCGCGGGCCAGCACCGTGCTGTCGAGCTGCTCCCAGACCCGTTTCAGGTCGGTGCCCTCGCTCAGCCAGAGCGTGATCCGCAGCGCCGGGTTCTCCTTGTCGCCGACAGCACGGACCTTGGCGCGCCCGACGCCGTCGACGGTCTCGGCGTCGACGCGGACGGCCTCAGAAATGGCCGAAGAGGTCACCACGAGGTCTTCGTCGAGTTCGAGGTCCGGACGGCCTTCCGGGCGCAGCGACCGGAAGAACCACCAGAGTCCCAGCCACAGCAGGAGGACGCCGAGCACGATGGCACCGATCCGGGCGGCGAGCGCGTGCTGGGACAGCCAGTCGAGGGCGATCGGATCGACGAGCGGCCGGTTGGCGCGGTGCGTGCCGAGCCACCCCGCGCCGACCACGACCACCGCGGCCCCGCCGAGCAGCAGGAGGAGTCCGATGAGGACGGTCAGGGTGCGTTCCGTGCCGGTGGACCGGCCGAGTGCCTTGGCGGAGACCGAACGGGTCATCGGCGGTCCTTCGGGGAGTCGACGACGACCGACACCTTCGGCCGCCGCACCAGGGGGACGTCGTCGAGCAGACCGGTGACCGTCTCCAGCAGCCGCGGTCGCAGCTCGCCTTCGGTTTCCAGCCTGCTCGTCGCACGGACACGGATCTTCTTGGCGGTGGCGGTGACTTTCGCGCCCGCGACGTTTTCCTGCGCGCGCACGGTCACGCCCACCAGCCTCGCCAGTGAACGCGGCGAGGTGGTCACGCTGACCTCGTTCGCCGGATCGGTCAGCCGGATCGCGCGCCGCCCTGCCGAGGCCGCCGCCAGGATCAGCAGCAGTCCCACGACCGCGACGGCGATCGCGAGGTACCGGACGGAGGAAGCGTTCCAGGACAGTTCCGCGAGCCTGTCGCGCCAGCCGTCCCACGGGACGAAGAGCGGTCCGCGCCCCGGCCGCCACCAGCCCCAGCCGACCTCCAGCGCCAGCAGGACTCCGGCGGCGGCCAGCGCCAGCCCGATCAGGGCGGACAGCAGGCGGACGAACAAACGCATACCGGTGCTCCTTCTAGCGGACGCGGGGCGCGATGTCGGGCAGGAGCGCGGAGACCGTCACCGAGACGTCCCGGACCTGGTACGAGGTGATCCGCTCGACCTCCTCGGTGACCCTGGCGCGCAGATCGCCGACGATCCGCCGCACCGGCGCCGGATAGTGCAAAGCCACGTCCAGCACGAGGTCGACGTCGTTGCCCTCACCGCCGACCTTCGCGCTCGCGCCGTGGGTCCCCAGCCCGAGCCCGGCGATCCGCCGTTCGGCGCGGGTGGTCCCGTCGACCTGGTCCGCGGCGTGCTGCGCGATCTTGCGGACCACGGCGGGCGCGATGGTGAGGGTGCCGCGATCCTCCGGTTCGGGCGGGACGGTCATTTGTCGCGGCCCCGGCCGAACAGGTCGCCGAGGTCGAGTTCGCCGTCGAGCACGCGGCCGAGGACGAGGCCGATGACGCCGACGGCCAGCGTCACCAGGAACGCGGTGAAGCCCTGGGTCGCGGAGAGACCGAGGATGAGGCCGGCGAGCAGGCCGGTCTGGGTCCCGTTCATCATTCGACCCGCGAGGTCTCGGTCTCGCCGCCGTTCTCGTCGGGCAGGTGGATGTCGTTGACCGCGATGTTGACCTCGATCACCTCGAGGCCGGTGATCTGCTCGACCTGGCCGATCACGTTGCGGCGCACCGCCCGCGCGACGTCGACGATGCGCGCGCCGTACTCGACGACCACGTCGAGATCGATCGCCGCCTGCTTCTCGCCGACCTCGACCGAGACACCGGACGTGGTGACCGTGCCGGAACCGGGGATGCGCTCACGGATCGCGCCGAAGGCCCGCGAGACCCCGCCGCCGAGCGCGTGGATCCCGGTCACCTCGCGGGTGGCGAGTCCCGCCACCTTCTGCACCACCACCGACGAGATCGTGGTCTTGCCGGCGGCTCCTTCCTCGTTGAGGGACGACCCCGTGACCAGGGTGTCGGGCTTGCTCACGCTCGGCTGCGCCATGAAGTTCGCTCCTTCTCGGCCTGTGCCGCGCGACCTGCGCGCGCGGCGCTCCCTACGCTCTCACCGACCTGGACACGCGCGCATGCCGAGCCGTCACGCGATGTCCCCCGAATGGGGTAATCAGTTCCGGGATTCAGTCGGGATGCTGGTCCGTGGTGGGGCCGCGTGGGCCGTTGTCCAGGGTCGCGAAAGCCACTTTCGGGACGCCAGAGGTCGCGAAAGTGGCTTTCGCGACCTATCCGGTAGCACCGAGCCCTCAGTCGGGATGCACGTCGACGACGTGGACGTTGATCGCGGGCGGGGGCGACCCGAGCTGGCCGGTCAGTGCCGCGCCGACCCGGCGGCGCAGGACGTCCGCGACCGTCGCTTCGACGCCGAACCGGATGGTGACCAGCACCTGCAGCACGTCCTCTTCGAGCGCGACCGCCGAAACGTGGACCCCGCCGAGGTCACGGCCGATCTCGGCGGCGACCTTCCTGGTCAGCAGCACCAGCGCCCGCTCCGACACCTGGGTCTTGCCACCCGCCGAAGGCAGGTCGAGCGGGGCGGTGGTGTGCTTGCCGCGGACGCCGCCGACCGAGCGGAGCACCCGTTCGACGAGTCCCGGCGGCGTCGGCACCGGACGGCTCGCGGCGGCGCGTACCTGCTCCCACCGGGGGTCGTCGCGCGGATCCTCGCTCATCACCGTTCCCCGGGTCGGAAGTTGTCACCGAGTTTCGCCAGCAGCGCGACCCTGGCGCGGTGCAGGCGGGCGCGCAAAGCGGGCACGCTGACTTCCAGAACCTCGGCCACCTCGTCGTAGGTCATCCCCTCGAATTCTCGCAGAATCAGCGGGATCCGCTGGCCGACGTCCAGTTCGGCGATCGCGCGCAGCACCCTGCCGACCTGCTCGGCGCTCACCACCTGACCCTCCGGACCAGGCACGACACCCGCGTCGCCCTCGTCGAGCGGCACGGTCGGTTTCCGCCGCCGGACCTGCCCGAGCGCGCCGTTCGTCGTCACCCGGTAGAGCCAGGTGGACACCGCGGACTCGAACCGGAACCGGGGCAGCGCGCGCCACGCGGAGAGCCATGCCTCCTGGACGACGTCCTCGGCCTCCGACGCGCTGCCGGTGATCCGCAGCGCCACGCGGTACATCCTGGCCGTATGCCGCCGGACCAGGGTGTCGAAGGCACCGTGGTCCCCGGCGGCGGCCCGGGCCGCCAGTTCTTCGTCCGGAACCGGCGCGGCCTCGTTCACCCGCTCTCCCGGCGGCGATAGCGCAGCATGGTGAAGCCGTCTTCGAAGAGCGCGGACGCGAGGTCCATCCGGCGCGGTTCCGGGGTGGGACGGCCGTGGGCGATCCGGCTTTCGCCCGCGCCCGCCAGCAGCGGGGCGACGGTCAGGCACAACTGGTCGACGAGATCGGCCGCGATCAGCTCGGCGAACAGCGTCGGCCCGCCCTCGCAGTCGACGCGGCGCAGCCCGCGCTCATCCAGCAGGCCGAGCGCCCGGTGGAGGTCGACGTCCTCGACTCCCGCGACGAGTACCTCGGCCCCCGCCCGCTCCAGCGCGGCGCGCGGCGCCTTCTCGGTGGTGATGACGATCGGCGGGACCTTGGTGTCGGTGAACAACGGGCCCTCGGGGTCGAGTTCACCGGAACGGGTCACCACCGCGATCGGCGGGACCTCGGACAGCCCGAGCGAGAGCCGGCGGGCCGCGCGTTCGGGACTGACGCGCGCACCGCGGTAGCCCTCGGCGCGTGCCGTGCCGGCACCGACCAGGATCACGTCGGAAAGCAGCCGCCCCAGCAGGAAGATCCGTTTGTCCGCGGGGTGCGAAAGGCCCTCGGACAGCTCGTCGACCGCCGCCGCGCCGTCGGCGGAGCTGACGAAGTTGACCTGGACCCAGGGACGGGTCAGGCCTTCCGGATACCCGTAGAGCCGCTCGAGGTCGGCGTCGGAGACGGGTTCCGCCGGTGTCGTTGGCCACAAAAGCTGCACACCGACATCCCAGCACGCGTCCGACGGCACCGCTGAGCGGGGGATACGCCCGGTCAGGGAGGGTGAACGGCCGACGCCGGTGCCGTTACCCTCGGCGAATGCCCGCCCGCCTGATCGATCGCCGTCCGGAGCTGTCCGCCGACGAGCTGATCACCGCGCTCGTCCCGCCACCCCGGTTCGACGCGGTCCGGTTCTCCACCTACGTGCCCAATCCGGACGAGCCGAGCCAGGCCGAGGCCGTCGTCACCTGTGGCGAGTTCGCGAAGCGCGTGGCGGAGGCGTCGAACCGGAAGCCGAAGTCGAAGCTGCGCGCGTTGTTCGGCGGCGGGGACGAGCCGCCGTCCGGGCCGATGGGGCTCTACCTCGACGGCGGTTTCGGCGTCGGCAAGACGCATCTGCTCGCCTCGACGTGGCACGAGACTCCGTCGCCCAAGGCGTACGGGACCTTCGTGGAGCTGACCCACCTCGTCGGCGCCCTGGGGTTCGCCGAGGCGGTGCGGCGGCTCTCCGAACACCGGTTCCTGGCGATCGACGAGTTCGAACTCGACGACCCCGGCGACACCATGCTCGTCACCCGGCTGCTGCAGGAACTCATCTCGGCGGGCGTCTTCGTGGCGGCGACCTCCAACACGCTGCCGGACAAACTCGGCGAGGGCCGCTTCGCCGCGGCGGACTTCCTGCGCGAGATCCAGTCGCTGTCCGCCCGGTTCGGCGTCTGCCGGGTCGACGGCCCGGACTACCGCCACCGCGGCCTGCCGGACGCGCCGCCGCCCGCGACCGCGGAAGAGCTGGAAGCCTCCGCCGCCACGCATCCTGAGTCCACTGTGGACGATTTCGACGCGTTGTGCGAACACCTCGGCGGGTTGCACCCTTCGCGCTACGGCAGGCTTCTCGACGGCGTGACCCGGGTGCACCTGCGCGACATCCACCCGGTTCCCGACCAGAACGTCGGACTGCGGCTGGTCGCCTTCGCCGACCGGCTCTACGACCGCGCGATCCCGCTGGTGGTTTCGGGCGAACCGGTGCCGGACCTGTTCACCGAGGAGATGGTGAACGGCGGCTACCGCAAGAAGTACCTGCGCGCCGTCAGCCGTCTGACGGCACTGGCGCGCGACGCCGTGCAGCCCAGGTGAGCAGCACCCACGTCGCGCAGACGGTCGCGACGGCGAACAGCGTGCCACCCACGACGTCGGTCAGGTAGTGGTAGCCGAGGCCGATCATGCCGATCGTGACCCCGCCGAGCACCACCGCGCCCACGACCGCGATGACGGCCGTCGCGACCCCGGGGCGGGCGAGCAGGACGAGCACCGCCAGCACCGCGACCAGCGCGACGGTATGCCCGCTCGGGTAGGCGAGGTAGGTGTACTTCCAGCGGTCGAAGAGCGGTTTGAGCACCCAGGTGTTCGCGAGGATCGCGACGAGCGGGCCCACGATGGTCAGCACCGCTTCGAGCCGTCGCCCGCCGATCAGGCAGAGCACGGCGGCGAGGACCGCGACCGGGATGAGGATGTAGGCCTCGGTCGGCAGCACCAGTAGCCGGAGAAGGCCGGCGTCGCGGCCGAAGGTGCGCTCCACCCACTTGACGGCGAGCTCGTCGGGGCCGGACAGGCCTTCGCCCGAGACCAGCATCCCGAGCACGACCATGATCACCGCGCAGGTGACCGCGACCAGCCCGTACGGCGCTCTTCCGCTCATCCGGCGAGATTACGTGACAGGTGATCAGTCACCATGCAGGGACGGCTCGCGAGGACGAAGGGGGTTTCGATGCGGATCAGTGTGGTCGGTGGCGGCGTGATCGGGCTGAGCTGCGCGCACCGGCTGGCCCGGGCCGGGCACGACGTCACGGTGCTCACCGACGCCGGACCGGGGGAGACGACGTCGGCGGTCGCCGGTGGCGTGCTCTTCCCGCCGTTGGCGGCGAACTCCGGCCGGGTCGATCGCTGGACCGCGTCGAGCGTGAAGGAGTACCGCTCGCTCGGCGCGCCCGGGATCCGCATGGTCCGGGGGACCTACGTCGTCCCACGCGAGGCGCCGGTGCCGTCGTGGGCGTTCTCGATGCCCGGCCTCGACCACGAACCCGGACGGCTCACCTTCACGACCGCGGTGGTCGACACCCCGGTGTATCTCGCCTGGCTCGCCGACGAGGTCGCCGCACTGGGCGCGCGCACCGAGCGCCGCACCGTCACGCGACTGGACGACCTCGACGCGGATCTCGTGGTGAACGCGGCCGGGCTCGGCGGCGGGCGGCTGGCGGGGGACGGCACCGTGGTGCCGGTCGGCGGCCAGGTCGTCCATCTCGCCGATCCGGGGCTGACCGAATGGATCGTCGACGCGGCCACCCCGGTGCTGCGGCACGTGATCCCGCACGGACGGCACGTCGTCTGCGGTGGCACGCAGGAACCGGGGCGCGACTCCGTCGAGCCCGATCCCGGGGTGACCGCGGACATCGTGCGGCGGTGCCGGGAACTCGTGCCCGCGCTGGCCGACGCGCCCGTGCTGGGGGCGAAGGTGGGGCTGCGGCCTTTCCGGCCCGAGGTCCGGCTGGAGCGGGAAGGGCGTGTCGTGCACTGCTACGGGCACGGGGGCGCCGGGATCACGGTGGCTTGGGGATGCGCGGACGACGTCCTGGCCCTGGTGTGACCCTCCCCGCCGCCGCAATTCGTCACCTACTTGCGTGGGGTGACAGCGCAAGTAGGTGACGAATTGCGGCGGGCGACGGGCGCTTCCGGTGCCGAGCTGAAGTACATGAAGGGGTCCTTCACGGCGCTAGGCGCAAGGAAGGGGTCCTTCATGTACTCGGGAAGGCACCCTCACGCGCGGTTGCGCCGCCCAGCGCAAGTAGGTGACGAATTGCGCTGTTGGCCCTCGCAAGTAGGTGACGAATTGCGGCGGGCGGCGGGGTGAGGGTCAGAGGGCGGCGAAGGCGGCGAAGTCCGCTTCGGTCTGATCCGCGTAGCGCACGGCGTAAGCCCCGATGGCCTCGTCGAGGTCTTCGTCGTCCTCGAAGTACCCCGCCAGCATCCGCGGATGCAGTGACCGCGCGTGCGCCCGCGCCAGCAACGCGCCCGCCAGGCGGCCGTAGTCGTCGAGGTGGTCCTTCTTCAGTTCCGCCGGATCGATGTCGCCCTTGAGGTTCCGGAACTGCCGCACGATGTACGGCACGCCGTCGATGGTGGTCCAGCCGAGCAGGATGTCGGTCTCGGCCTGCACGAGCCGCGCGCCCTCGACGATCCTGCGGCCCTCGTGCTCCGGCGAAGCCAGCCCGAGATACGGCGCCAGTGTCGACGGGCTGGCCTGTTTCACTTGCAGCACAAGGTCTTCGCCCGAGTTTCCGTGCAGCAGTGCGACGTAGCTGCGCAGCCCGACGCTGCCGGTGCCGACCACCCGGAAGGCCACATCGGACACCCGGTACCGCGAGATCAGCGTCCGTCGCGACTCGCGCAGGGTGTCCACATAGGACACCAAACCGGTGACGACCGCTTCCGCCGTCGCGTCGTCGACGTGCGTGAGCACCGGTGGGTCCTCGACGAACCGGTGCCGTTCGAGGCCGGTCTCGTGGTCGTCGATCCGACGGGTCCATTTCGCGGTGACCTTGGCGCTGGTGTTCTTCCGCGCCTTCTCGGCCGCTTCCTCGAAGTCGTCGATCAGGTCGTGCGCTTTGACCTCGCTCAGCACCGACGCGTCCGGCAGCGCGTTCCACGAGCGCAGGAACGGCAGCTCCGCCAGGCCCCGGATGGTGCGCCGGTACGACTTCACCGCGTCTTCGGCGGCCTCGCGGCAGCCTGATTCGCCGATGCCGCCTTCGCGTCCGGCCAGGACGAGACTCGCGGCGAGCCGCTTGAGGTCCCACTCCCACGGGCCCGGCACGGACTCGTCGAAGTCGTTGATGTCCATGACGATCTGGCCTTCTGGCGTGCCGTACAGCCCGAAGTTCGCGGCGTGCGCGTCCCCGCAGAGCTGCGCCGTCAGCCCCGACGACGGCGACCCCGCCAGATCCGCGGCCATCAGCCCGGCGGTGCCGCGGTAGAAGGTGAACGGCGACGCGAGCATGCGCTCGCGCCGCAGTTCCACCAGTTCCGGCAGACGGCCTTCGTTGGTTCGCGCGAAGAACTCCGCCACGCTCGGCCGGCCCTCACCCGCCGCCGCGTGATCGTGCGCGGATGTCGGCGCCTCGGTCCGCAGCGCCTTGCCCCTGGCGAACCAGTCCTCCGGCGACACCGTCTCGGTGCCGACCAGCGGCCGCTCCACCCACTCCCGCTCGTCTCCCATGGACAGGCAACGTACAGCCCGCCCGAAAGGTTCACCGGGTCCTGACGACCTCCGTGATGGCGTCGATACCGCGGTCGAGTTCCTCGCGTGTGATCACCAGCGGCGGCGCGATCCGCAGCGTGTGGTCGTGGGTCTCCTTGCACAGCACGCCGCGTTCGGCCAGCGCGGTGGACGCCTCCCGGCCGGTCGGCCCGCCGGGCGCGATGTCGATCCCCGCCCAGAGCCCGCGCCCGCGGACCTCGGCGAGCCCGTTGCCGACCAGTTCACCGAGCCGCGAGTGCAGGTGGGCGCCCAGTTCCCGCGAGCGCTCCTGGAACTCGCCGGTCTTCAGCAGCCCGACCACGGCCCGTCCGATCGCGCAGGCGACCGGGTTCCCGCCGAAGGTGGAGCCGTGTTCACCCGGTCGCAGCACGCCGAGCACGTCCTCGCCGCCGACCACGGCCGACACCGGCATGATCCCGCCGCCGAGCGCCTTGCCCAAGGTGTAGATGTCGGCGCGGACGCCTTCGTGGTCGAGCGCGAGGACGGTGCCGGTGCGGGCGAGACCGGACTGGATCTCGTCGGCGATCAGCAGGACGTTGTGCTCGTCGCACAGCCGCCGCGCCTCGGCGAAGTAGCCGGCGGGCGGCACGATCACGCCCGCCTCGCCCTGCACCGGTTCCAGCAGGATCGCGGCGGTGCGTTCGGTGATGGCGTCGCGCAGCGCTTCGGCGTCGCCGTACTTGACCGTGACGAAGCCGGGGGTGAACGGGCCGAAGTCGGCGCGCGCGGTCTCGTCGGTGGAGAAGGACACGATGGTCGTCGTCCGGCCGTGGAAGTTGGAGCCGGCGACGACGATCTCCGCGGTCCCGTCGGGGACACCCTTGACCCGGTACGCCCACTTCCTGGCGATCTTCACCGCGGACTCGACGGCTTCGGCGCCGGAGTTCATCGGCAGGGCCATCTCGGTGCCGGTCAGCTCGGCGAGCTCCTTGCAGAACAGCCCGAGCTGGTCGTGGTGGAAGGCGCGGGAGGTCAGCGTCACCCGGCCGAACTGTTCGACCGCGGCGGCGATGAGCCCGGGGTGGCGATGCCCGAAGTTCAGCGCGGAATAGCCGGAGAGGAAGTCGAGGTAGGTCTTGCCCTCGACGTCGGTGACCGAAGCGCCCTCGGCGGTGGCGATCACCACGGGCAGGGGGTGGTAGTTGTGCGTGCTCCACTGCTCGTCGAGCGCGATGAAGTCGGCGGTCGTCATGCGTTCAGGTTAGATGCCCATCCGTCTGCTTTCATCCGGGAAACGTTGCTTTGACCCGTTGTTCGTTGCGTATCGACTCCTTCGGGTGGCGAAATCGTGCATCGGCGTACTCGATCACCGCAGGCGCGGGATCCGGACCGCGGTTATCGTCGCCGGATGGCGAAAAAGGACACCGTCTCCGTCCGGGACACGCTGCGGATCGGCAAGGGGACCGAGCGGCACGATCCGGGCTCGTTCCCGATCGGGCCGCACAAGAAGCCCAAGGGGCTGAAAGACCTCGCCGATGCCGGCGGCAAGCTCGCCAACCTGCAGGAGGCCCTCTACGCGGAGGGCGTCGGCGGGGGAAACCGCAGCGTCCTGCTGGTGTTGCAGGGGATGGACACCTCCGGCAAGGGCGGCACGGTGGGCCACGTCCTCGGCCTGGTCAACCCGATGGGCGTGCGGTACGCGGGGTTCAAGAAGCCGACCGCGACCGAGCGGCGTCATCACTATCTGTGGCGGATCCGCAAACAGCTCCCCGTGCCGGGGCAGGTCGGCGTCTTCGACCGTTCGCACTACGAGGACATCCTGGTCCCGCGCGTGCAGAAGCTGGTGCCCGCCGCGGAATGGCGCAAGCGCTACGCCGAGATCAACGCGTTCGAGCAGGAGCTGACCGAGGCGGGCACGACGATCGTGAAGATCTTCCTCGACATCTCGCCGGAGGAGCAGCTGAAGCGGCTCAAGGCGAGGTTGGAGACCCCGGAGAAGTGGTGGAAGTACAACCCCGCCGATCTCGACGCGCGTGCCCAGTGGAACGACTACCAGAAGGCCTACGCCGACATCTTCGCCAAGACCTCCACGGCGGCCGCGCCCTGGTACGCCGTCCCGGCGAACCGTAAGTGGTACCGCAACTGGCTGGTCGCGCGGCTGCTGATCGAGACGATCGAGGATATGGACCCGAAGTTCCCTCCGGCCGACTTCGATCCCGAGACGGAGATCGCGAAGCTGGAAGGCGTTGGCGTACCGGGCTGAGCGTCTGAGAGAGTGCGGAAGTGACCGACACCAGCCTCGAAGATCTCCCGTTCCTCCGCCGCCAGGCCCGGACCCAGCGCTTCACCCTCGGCGCGCCGAAAGAGTTCAAGGTCGCCCCGGACGGTTCCCGCATCCTGTTCCTGCGGTCCGAGTCCGGCACCGACCCCCGGCACAGCCTGTGGTCGTTCGACGTCGCGTCGGTTGAGGAAACGAAGCTGGTCGACGCCGCCGAACTGCTGCCCGGTGAAGAGGACCTGCCGCCCGAGGAGCGTGCCCGCCGCGAGCGCAGCCGGGAGACCGGTGGCGGCGTGGTCGGCTACGCGGTCGACGACGCCTTCACCGTCGCCGCGTTCTCCCTGTCGGGCAAGCTCCACACCCTCGACCTGGCCACCGGCGCGGTGGCGGTGCTGGTCGAGGGTTCGGTCGTCGACCCGCGGCCCAGCCCGGACGGCACCCGGGTCGCCTACGTCCGGGACCGGCGGCTGCGGGTGATCGACCGCGCCACCGGTGAAGACCGGCTGCTCGGCGGTGAAGACAGCGAAGACGGCGAGGACATCGCGTGGGGGCTCGCGGAGTTCATCGCGGCCGAGGAGATGGACCGCACCCGCGGCTACTGGTGGGCTCCGGACGGGAAGAGCCTGCTGGTCGAACGCTCCGATCGCGCGAACGTGCCGCGCTGGACGATCGCCGATCCGGCCAATCCGCAGTCGCCCGCCAACGTCGTCGCGTACCCGGCGGCGGGCACCACGAACGCGGACGTGACGCTGGCGATCCTCGGGCTCGACGGCTCGCGTGTCGACATCGCGAAGACCGACTGGGAGTACCTCGCCGCGGTGCACTGGTCGGCGGCAGGCAAGCCGCTGCTGTCCGTGCAGTCGCGTGACCAGCGGAAACTCGAGATCCAGGCGGTCGACCCGGCGGACGGCTCGGTCGAGGTCCTGCACACCGAGACCGACGAGCACTGGGTCGAGCTCGCGGCGGGCGTCCCGGCGTGGACCACCGATGGCCGCCTGGTCCGGGAGAGCGCCGCCGACGGCGACCACCGGCTCGTCGTCGACGGGGTCGCGGTCACCCCGCCCGGACTGCAGGTGCGGTCGGTCCTGCACGTCGGTGACGAGGTGCTGTTCAGCGCGTCGGAGGCCGATCCGACGCAGATCCACGTCTTCCGCACCGAAGGCGGCGAGCTCCGCCGTCTGTCCACTGAGGACGGTGTGCACGTCGGCTCCGGGAACACCTCGCTGACCGTGCTCTCGTCGTGGAGCCTGGAGCGCAGCGGCCCGGTGGTGACCGTCGTCTCCGGCGAGAAGACGGTGGCGCGTATCGGTTCCTACACCGTCGACCCGGACGTCGTGCCGAACCTGACCTGGCTGACGCTGGGGGAGCGGGGCCTGCGCGCCGCGCTGGTGCTGCCGACCGGATACGAGGAGAGTGAAGGCAAGCTCCCGGTGCTGCTCGACCCGTACGGCGGCCCGCACGCCCAGCGTGTCCTGCAGACCCGCAACGCCTTCCTGACCCCGCAGTGGCTCGCGGACCAGGGTTTCGCGGTGCTCGTCGCCGACGGGCGCGGGACGCCCGGCCGGGGTTCCGCGTGGGAGAAGGAGATCGCGGGCGAACTCGCCGACGTCACCCTCGCCGACCAGGTCGACGCCCTGCACGCGGCGGCCGCGCTCCATCCGGAGCTGGATCTGGAACGCGTCGCGATCCGTGGCTGGTCCTACGGCGGCTACCTGTCCGCGCTCGCCGTGCTGCGCCGTCCCGACGTCTTCCACGCCGGTGTCGCGGGCGCGCCGGTGACCGACTGGTCGTTGTACGACACGCATTACACGGAGCGTTATCTCGGGCTTCCGCAGGAGGAAACGGCCGCGTACGAACACAACTCGCTGATCGCCGGCGCCGGTGACCTTTCGCGGGCGCTGTTGATCGTGCACGGACTGGCCGACGACAACGTTTTCGTCGCCCACTCGTTGCGCCTGTCGTCGGCCTTGCTTGCCAAGGGACGTGCGCACGTGTTCCTGCCGCTGGCCGGCGCGACGCATATGACGCCGCAAGCCGAAGAGGTCGCGGAGAACCTGATGCGCACGCAGGTGGACTGGATCGTGCGTGAGCTGTCCGGTGCCGCGGTCAAGAGCGAGGAGAACGCATGAAACGGTGGGGCATCACCATTCCGCTGACCGGGGTGCCGCTCGCGGCGCACAAGGAGCTGGTGCAGGAGCTGCCGGACCTCGGCTACACCGACGCGTGGTCGGCCGAGACGGCGGGCAACGACGCCTTCACCCCGCTGGTGCTGGCCTCGCAGTGGGCGCCACAACTGCGGCTGGGCACCGCGATCGTGCCGGTGTACACGCGCGGGCCCGGGCTGCTGGCGATGAGCGCGGCGACCGTCGCGGAACTGGCGCCCGGCCGGTTCGTGCTCGGCATCGGCGCGTCGTCGCCGGTGATCGTGAAGAACTGGAACGCCGCCGAGTTCGAGGCCCCGTTCGCGCGCTCCCGGGACACCCTGCGGTTCTTGCGGTCGGCGCTGGCGGGGGAGAAGGTCACCGAGGAGTACGAGACCTTCTCCGTCGGCAAGTTCCGGCTGGAGCGGCCCGCGGACCCGCCGCCGTCGATCATGCTCGCCGCGCTGCGGCCGGGGATGCTGCGGCTGGCCGCGAAGGAGGCCGACGGCGCCATCACCAACTGGCTCGCCGCCTCCGACGTGCCGAAGGTGCGGGCCGAGATCGGTCCGGACACCGAACTGGCCGCGCGGATCTTCGTGTGCCCCACCGAGGACAAGGCCGCCGCACGCGGCCTCGGCCGGATGCTCATCTCGAGCTACCTGACCGTGCCCGTGTACGCGGCGTTCCACGAATGGCTCGGCCGCGGCGACGCGCTCGCGCCGATGCACGAGGCGTGGGCCGCGGGCGACCGGCAGAAGGCGAACCAGGTCATCCCGGACGAGGTCGTCGACGACCTGATCGTCCACGGCAGCCTCGACTCCTGCCGCGAGCAGGTGCAGTCCTATGTGGACAACGGGCTGACGACGCCGATCATCGCGCTGCTGCCGACGGGGGAGGATCCCTTCGCTCAGGTGCGGGGTCTGGCTCCGCGGTCCTGACCGGTCCGTCAAGCGCTATGAAAGGTCCTTTCCTTGCGAAATTTGCAAGGAAAGGACCTTTCATTGCACGCGTGCGAGGGCTCAGGCGACGTTGAAGAGCTCGTCGTACCGCGAAGCCATCATGTGCGACCCCTTGATCTCCGAGGTCGTCGCCGCGTCCAGCACCCCGGCTTCCTCGGCGTAGGTCGCGCCCCCGGAAGGTCCGAGCGGCAGCGAGATCATCGGCCCGCCCGGGGTGTGGGTCCGCAGTTCGCCGCCTTCGATCAGCGCCCGGATGTTGGCCACGACGACCTCCGCGTGGTCACCGGCCACCTTCGCCAGCTTTCCTTCCGGCAACGCGGTGATGTCACCGAGCGCGAAGACGCGCGGCTGTCCCGGAAGGCGCAGGTCAGGCGCCACGTCCACCTGCCCGTTCGCCTGCCGCGCCGCCGCCAGGTCGCCGGAGAGGTACGCGGTGTGCGGAGCGCCGCCGTAGCACTGGAACCACAGGTCGGCGGTCACTTCGCCACCGCCGGTGAGTCCCGAGGTGAACGTCTTGGCCTGCCCCGGTTCCGAGACCGGGGGCTCGGTCAGCGAAGTGCCGAGCAGGAGTTCGACGCCCAAATCGTCGAGTTGACGGCGGATCTCCGCGCGGAATTCCTCCGGGAACCCGGGCAGGATCTCCTTCGCCGGGTCGACGATCGTCACGGCCTTGTCCGGCCACACCGCCTTGATCTCACCCGCCAGTTCGAGACCCACCGGGCCCGCACCGAGCAGCAGCACCTTGTCCGCGCCCGCGAGTTCCTCCCGCGTGGCACGGATCTTCGCCTTCGCCGACGCGCTGTCGTGGAAATCGATCTTCGCCGGGAACGGGTACGCCGAACCGGTCGCCAGTACGACGTAGTCCGGGGCGAGCCGCTCGCCCGACGCGAGCGTGACGCCGTCCTGGTCGACGCTCACCGCGCGGTCGCGGAGTACTCGTCCCCGTTCGAGAAGCCGGGCGTACGGGTAGAAGAGCCGATCCGTCCACTCGGGATCGACGAGCCCGCGCAACGCGGCCACGTGGTGGACGAAGTCCTCGCGCGGTTCGACGAGAACGACGTCGGCGAACGAGTCGAGCTCCTTGGCGACGGTGGTGCCGCCGTATCCCCCGCCGATGACGGCCACGGTCGTGGTCATGAGATCCCCTAGTTCGTAGTGCGTAATGTTCGTACTGCGAACTACAGTAGTTCGTACTCCGAACGATCGTCAAGTAGACTCCGGTCATGACCACGGCCGAAGACCTCGGATTCGCGACGGCGCTGGTGCGGCTTTCGCATCTGGTGCAGCGGGCTTTCATCGACGTCGGCCGGTCGCACGACCTCACGCCGCAGCAGGCGCAGCTGCTCTGTGTGCTGGCGCAAGGGGAGTCGGGCGTCGGAATGACCGACCTCGGCAAGATGCTGAACCTGGAGAAGTCCAGCGTCACCGGCCTGGTAGATCGGGTGCAGCGACGCTCTCTCGTCGAGCGGGTCGCGGATTCCGGTGATCGCCGCGCGCTGAAGATCACGCTGACGGAAGAGGGCCTCCGGCTCGCGAACGCCGCGCACGAGGGTGTCGTCGAGAAACTGGAGGAGATGGCGGCCGATCTCCCGGCCGAACAGCGCGAGGCGGTCGCGGCGGCCGTGTGGCGGATGGCTCCCGAAGACTGATTCAGGTCCAGATCGCGCCGGCGAGCAGGAGTCCCGCCGCCGCGGCGCCGATCCCGGCGACCATCGTGACGCCGACATTCAGCAGGGCCCGCGGGCGCGTCTTCTCGGTGAAGAGGCGCAGCGTTTCGTAGCCGAAGGTCGAAAATGTGGTGAGCCCGCCGCAGAAGCCGACGGCCACCAGTGAGCGGATCCCGTCCGGCTGCCCGCCGTGCAGCGCCCAGCCGGTGAGGACCCCGAGGATCGACGAGCCCACGATGTTGACCGCCAGTGTGCCCCACGGGAAGGCGGCACCTCGCCAGGCCCGAAGCCGAAGATCGGTCAGGAAACGGACGATCGCACCGAAAGCACCGCCGAGCGCGACGAAGAGAACGGTCATTTCTTCACCGCGCGAGTGATTTCGTGCCCGGCGTAGACCGCTACCAAAGCGGCCGCCACCGTGCCGAACGCGTACGCCGACCCGGTGAACGGACGCCCGTTCGTCACAAGATCGAGTGTGTCCGTCGCGTACGTCGAAAACGTGGTGTAACCGCCAAGGATCCCGACCCCGAGGAAGGGGCGCAGCAGTCGATGCGGGTCTTCCGCCGCGGTCAGCAACGCCATCAGGACACCGATCAGCAGACAGCCGGAAACGTTGACGGCGAAGGTGGAAAGCGCGAACTGGCCCCGGGAATGGGGCATCGCGACCGACAGGCCGTAGCGGGCGAGGCTGCCCAGCGCGCCACCCGCACCGACGGCCGCGAGCACGTCCCATCGCGGGCGGGGAACGGATGCCGCATCAGCCATGGACGGCAGCTTAGAACCGCTGTCCGGGTGAACTCGCGCCGCGGTGTCGAAGATCGCTCGCCAGGCCGTTTTTCCCTTCTGGACAGTGAATTTTCTCGACACGTGTCGTAGGCTCGGTGGCGCTCCAGGCCGATTTTCGGTCCGTCCGCTCGTCTGAGAAAAAGGTGGCAGGATGGCACAGGAACAGTCAGGTACGCAGGCTCCCGACAGCGGTTTGCTGCTGGAGGTCGAAATGATCCCGACCGCGGTCGACCGCGGGAAGGCCAACGGCGCGGCCGCCGACAACGACGGCAACGACGGCTGAGTGCCCGAAACGCCGAAGCTGGCTGACCTCGTGGCTCCGCTCGGGGTCAGCCAGTTCTTCCAAGACGTCCAGGGCGAGACCTATCGCCGTTTCGAAGGCCGCGCGGGCCGCTTCGCCGACCTGCTGCCGTGGCCGTCGCTGAACGCGATCCTCCGGCAGCATCGCCTCGAATTCCCGAGGCTGCGCCTCGCGCTCGACGGCACCCCGGTGCCCATGGAGAGCTACACCGATCTCGTCCCCACCCGCCGCAGTGGCACCGTCCCGCGGCTGCGAGCCGCTCCGTTCACCGAACAGCTCCGCGGCGGCGCGACGATGGTGCTCGACGCCATCCAGGAACTCAGCGACCCGATCGGCGATCTCGCCAGGAGCCTCGAACACGACCTCCGCGAGAGCGTCCAGGTCAACCTGTACGCGGGCTGGGGCGTGACCCACGGCTTCGACGTGCACTGGGACGACCACGACGCGTTCATCATCCAGGTCGCCGGCCGCAAACGCTGGCGGATGCACGGCCCGACCAGGCCCGCTCCGCTGCACCGCGACGTCGAACAGCCCGAGCGGCCCGGTGAGCCGATCGACGACTTCATCCTCGAAGACGGCGACGTCCTCTACGTCCCGCGCGGGCACTGGCACGACGTCACCGCGGTGGGGGAGATGTCACTGCATCTCACGCTCGGTTTCAGCCCGGCCACCGGGATCGACCTCGTGTCCTGGGTCGCCGACAAGCTCCGGGCGAGCGCCGTGTTCCGTCAGGACCTCCCGAGGTTCGGGACGGAGGAGGAGCGGGCGGCCCGTGCCGCCGCATTGCGCGCGGAACTGGAAGCCACGCTGACCGCCGACGTCCTCGACAGGTTCCTCACCGAGCGCGACTCGTCGGCCGCGGCGTATCCGCGTGTCGGGCTGCCGTGGGCGGCGACCTCCGGACTGTTGCCGGACGGCGACGAGACCGAGGTCCGCTTCCTCGTCCCGCGGGCGGTGCTCGAAGAAGGCGGCGCCCGCGATGACCGGGTGACCCTGCTCGCAGACGGCAAACGGTTCGTCTTCGCGGGCGCCGCGGCCCCGCTGCTGAAGGCGCTGCTCGACGGCACGCCGCAGGCGGTCAAGCGACTCGCCGAACTGTCCGAACTCGATCGAGGGACCGTGCGGACGTTCCTCGGCGAGCTCGCCACGCAGGGGCTCCTCTCGATCGGCTGAAAGTCACAGGGGACGAGAAGTGTGAAGGGAGGCTGGACGGGGTAAGCTAAGGCATGCCTAAGGTGAAGTCCGGAGCGGTCGGCCGATGACCGCTCAGCTCTCGGACACCCCAGCGCCGCCCGCCGCTTTGCCGGGCTGTGCCACCGTCGCGCGCATGCTGGGCGCGAACCCCGCCGGCACCGCGGCGGACATGCGCTGCTGGCTGCTCGTCGAGCAGCCGGGCCCCTGGCCCGCGGACGCGCTGGAAAACGTCCTCGACGAGGCATTCCCCGCCGAGCGCCGTGAGCTGCTCGAGAACTTGAGACGGTCCCATGGGCTCCGTCCGCTGCTGATCCGGCGCCCCGGCAAACATCGTCGCGACCCGGATAGCCCCCGCTCCGTCTATGTCGGCGGAGGCGAACCGGGCAACCGCTGGCTGGAGCGGCTGGAGATCCGCGACCTGGGTGAACTGGCCGAGCTGGACCTCGAAGCGGTCGCGGACGGCGCCGGCGGGCTCGGCGCCCGGGTGGACGGGCCGCTGTTCCTGGTCTGCACGCACGGCACCAAGGACATGTGCTGCGCGGTGCTCGGCCGCCCGCTCGCCTCGACGCTCAACACCAATCATCCAGGCAGGGCCTGGGAGGTCAGCCACGTCGGCGGTGACCGCTGGGCGGGCAATCTCCTGGTGGTCCCCGACGGTTTCCTGCACGGCCAGCTCAACCCGGCCGAAGCGGCGCTGGTCGCCAAGGCCGCCCTTCGCGGTCAGGTCGAGCCGGAGCAGCTTCGTGGCCGCACGTCCGCCCGGACGGCGTGGGCGCAGTTCGCGGAGATCGCGCTCCGGCGGCAGCTGGACCTGCCCGGTCTGGACGACGTGCTCGCCGTCCAGGAGGAGCCGCTGCTCGAATCCGACGCGCGGGTGGTCACCGTGCGCGGCGGCCAGGACTTCTACTCGGTGACGGTGCGCCGCCGCTCGGCGACGCCACGCGGGGAGAGCCGGTGCGCGGGGCTGATCCAGCCCGCCGGGTACGTGACCGAGGAGATCACGAAGCTCTGACAGCGCAAGTAGTCACCTACTTGCGCCCAAGATCACCCTCGTTCGAACGTCTGTTTGACACCTGTCTAGAACATGTGTTCGACTGGCTCGGTGCGATGGGATCGACAGCGGGCGGACGGCGGCGAGCCGGTGCTGCCCGGATTGGACGGGTTGCTGCGTTCGGTGCGCACGCCCGAGTTCGACGGCGTCACCTTTCACGAGGTGCGCGCCAAATCCGTGCTGAACAAGGTGCCGGAGGGGTCGGGTGTCCCGTTCGGATGGACGGTGAACCCGTACCGCGGTTGTTCTCACGCGTGCACGTACTGCCTCGAAGGCGGGACGCCGGTCCTGATGGCCGACGGCCGGACGAAGGCACTGGCGGACCTGGCGCCCGGTGACGCGATCTACGGGACGCGCGGGCGTGGCGCGGGGCGGCGGCTGGTGCCCACGGAGGTGCTCGCGCACTGGTCGACGCTGAAACCGGCGTACCGCATGACCCTCGAAGACGGAACGTCCATCGTGGCCAGTGGCGACCACCGGTTCCTGACCGGCCGCGGCTGGAAACACGTCACCGGCACCCGGTTCGGCGCGGCGCAGCGGCCGCATCTGGTCGGTGGCACCGAACTCGTCGGCGTCGGAAAACTCGCCCGTACCCCGGACGACACCCTCGGCTATCGCGCCGGGTATCTGTGCGGGATGTTGCGCTCCGGCGGCTTCTCGGCCGAGAAGGACGCCGCGGACCGCGCGCTGAGGTATCTGCCCGATTTCGGCGCGTCGGTCGGTTTCGTGCAGGTGCCGCCTTCGCCGGATTCCCATTGGCGGCGCGGCTTCCTGGCCGGGCTGTTCGATCTCTCCGGAAGTTACCGGCACGGCGCGCTGCGCGTCACCCACGACGAGCAGGACATCGTCTCGACCTTCTGCGCCGCTCTCGACAACTTCGGCTTCCGTTACGTCAAAACCGAAAACGCCAAGTTCAGTCCGTTGTGGACGGTGCAGCTCCTCGGCGGGCCGTCGGAGGAGGTGCGGTTCCTCCACCTCTCCGATCCGGCCGTCGGCTGGAAGCGGTCGCTGGACGGCCTCGTCATCGGCCGGACCAGGCGGAAGGTGACGTCCATCGAACCGCTGGGCATCGAGCTGCCGCTGTTCGACATCACCACCGGCACCGGCGACTTCATCGCCGACGGCATGGTCACGCACAACTGCTTCGCCCGGAACACCCACACGTACCTGGACTTCGACGCCGGACGTGATTTCGACACGCAGGTGATCGTGAAGGTCAACGCGCCCGAGGTGCTGGCCGCGCAACTGCGGCGGCCGAGCTGGACCCGCGAGCATGTCGCGATGGGCACGAACACCGATCCCTATCAACGCGCCGAAGGCCGGTACAAGCTGATGCCGCGCATCATCACCGCACTGGCCGATTCGGGTACGCCACTGTCCATCCTGACCAAGGGCACGGTGCTGGCCAGGGATCTGCCGTTGCTGGAGTCGGTGTCGAAGGACGTGCCCGCCGGGCTGGCGATCTCACTGGCGCTGCTCGACGAGGACCTGCAGCACCGGCTGGAACCGGGGACGCCGAGCCCGCGGGCGAGGCTCGACCTGATCCGCAAGGCGCGGGACGCCGGGCTCCCGTGTTCGGTGCTGGTCGCCCCCGTCCTGCCGTACCTGACCGATTCGGTGGAGGCGCTCGACGCCTTGTTCTCGCGGCTGGCCGAGGCCGGCGCCACGCGGGTCACCGTCCTCCCGCTGCACCTGCGGCCGGGCGCGCGGGAATGGTTCGCGCGCTGGCTCGGCAGGGAACATCCGGAGCTGGTGCCGAAATACCGCGAGCTGTACGCCCGCGGGGCCTACCTGCCGAAGTCCTATCGGGAGCGGCTGGGCACCCGCGTCGGCCCGCTGCTGCGCCGTCACGGCTTCGGTTCCCGTGCGGACGACGGGGACCGAATGCAGGTGACGATGCCCGTGCAGCGTTCGGGAGAGGCGGTGATCCCGGCGGCGGAGCAGCTCAAATTGCTGTGACGCGGCCGAACCCCAGCCGGAACGCGTGTCGTCCATCCAGTCACGCGTGTCGTCCGCCTGATCACCCGTGTCGGCCGATCAGCCACGCGAGACCGCCGGCGTGGCACCCCGGCGATGCCTCGCGTGTCACTTTCGCTTCGGGTGGCCGAAAGTGTGTCCTGTTTCGCGCGATCCGGGGGACGCCTTCCCGCTGCCCGTCGTGTCCGCACATTTTCTTACCGCGCAACGGATTCGGCCGTTCGGCGCAGTGACTTGGCGGAACACCTTTTCGTGATTAATCTCAATGGGACGAAGGCGAGGAGGTGCCTGTTGACCACCCGTACGGATCGCACCGCCGCTGTCCGCATCGCCTGGGCCGCGACCAAGCTGACCAGAGCGGGCAGACACCCCATCGCCATCGGCAGACTCGCCGCCACCGTCGGCATGGCCCCGGACGAAGCCCACCGCCTGATGGATCTGATGGGTTTCGTCATCCGCGACGGCCTGGTCGTGATGGACCGCGGCTCGCGCCCGGCCGAGCGCGCGGGCTCCGACCGGTACCGGGTCGACCTGTTCCTGCTGGCCGTCGCCACCGGTGAACCGGTGCACGCGGATTCGGTCTGCCCGGCGACCGGAGCACGCGTCCGCGTCCACTTCACCCGCGAGAGGGTCTTGAGCGTCGATCCGCCGCACGCCGTCGTCGCCGCGTCGCGGCTGTCCGGGATCGACCTCGCGCTCGGCCAGGACTACGTCGAGGCGCTGGTCTGCACGCAGTTCTTCGCGTCGAAGGAGGCGGCCTCGGGCTGGCTGCTGGAGAACATCGACGGCCGGATCCTGTCCGTACGCGACTATCTGGCGCACACCCGGCGGATGGTCGCGGCGCTGGAGTCCTGGCCGACGCTCTGAGAACACTCGGCTTGTACCTGGTCGCGAGGCATCCGGGGTGATTCGTTAGCCTTTGACGTCGGCGAAAAGCCGTCGAATCGCAGAATCGTGATGCCGAAGGAGAGCACCCGCAGTGCTTCGCACCCACAAAGCCGGCACCTTGCGTGCCGAGCACGCCGGTCAGACGGTCACCCTCACCGGATGGGTGGCTCGGCGGCGCGATCACGGCGGCGTCATCTTCATCGATCTGCGGGATGCCAGCGGCGTGAGCCAGATCGTCTTCCGCGAAGGCGAAATGGCCGAGCGCGCCCACCAGCTGCGCTCCGAATACTGCGTCCGCGTCGTCGGCGAGGTCTCGAAGCGCCCCGAGGGCAACGCCAACGCCGAGATCCCCACCGGTGAGATCGAGGTGCTGGTCACCGAGCTCGAGGTGCTGTCCGAGGCCGCCGTGCTGCCGTTCCCGATCGACGAGCGGGTCGACGTCGGCGAGGAGGTGCGCCTCAAGCACCGGTACCTCGACCTGCGCCGCAGCGGCCCCGCGGCCGCGATGCGCCTGCGCAGCGAGGTCAACCGGGCCGCCCGCGAGGTGCTGCACGCGCAGGAGTTCGTCGAGGTCGAGACGCCGACCATGACCCGCTCCACCCCCGAGGGCGCCCGCGACTTCGTGGTCCCGGCCCGGCTCAAGCCCGGCTCCTGGTACGCGCTCCCGCAGTCGCCGCAGCTGTTCAAGCAGCTGCTCATGGTCGGCGGGCTCGAGCGGTACTACCAGATCGCGCGCTGCTACCGGGACGAGGACTTCCGCGCCGACCGGCAGCCGGAGTTCACCCAGCTCGACATCGAGATGAGCTTCGTCGAGCAGGACGACGTCATCGCCCTCGGCGAGGACATCGTGACGGCGCTGTGGAAGCTGATCGGCGCCGAGATCCCCCGGCCGTTCCGGCGCATCTCCTACGCCGAGGCGATGGAAAAGTACGGTTCGGACAAGCCGGACCTGCGCTTCGACCTCGAACTCACCGACATGACGGCGTTCTTCGCCGACACCCCGTTCCGCGTGTTCCAGGCGCCGTACGTCGGCGCCGTCGTGATGGCGGGCGGGGCCGACCAGCCGCGCCGCACCCTCGACGCCTGGCAGGACTTCGCCAAGCAGCGCGGGCACCGCGGGCTCGCGTACATCCTGGTGAACGAGGACGGCACGCTCGGCGGCCCGGTCGCGAAGAACCTGTCGGAGAAGGAGCGCGAGACGGTCGCCGAAGCCGTCGGCGCCAAGCCCGGCGACTGCGTCTTCTTCGCCGCGGGCAAGCCCGCCGACGCGCGGGCGCTGCTGGGCGCCACCCGCCTGGAGATCGGCAGCCGTCTCGGCCTGATCGACGAGAACGCCTGGTCGTTCGTCTGGGTCGTCGACTTCCCGATGTTCATCTCGGCCGAGGAGTCCGACGACGTCGCCGTCGGCGGCGGCAAGTGGAAGGCGCTGCACCACGCCTTCACCTCGCCGACCCCGGAGTGGATCGGCAAACTCGCCGACGACCCCGGCAACGCGCTGGCCTACGCCTACGACATCGTCTGCAACGGCAACGAGATCGGCGGCGGCTCGATCCGTATCCACCAGCAGGAACTGCAGAAGCAGGTCTTCGAGCTGATGGGCCTCGGCGAGGAGGAGGCGCAGGAGAAGTTCGGCTTCCTGCTCGACGCCTTCGCCTTCGGCCCGCCGCCGCACGGCGGGATCGCGTTCGGCTGGGACCGGATCGTCATGCTGCTGGCCAAGGCCGAGTCGCTGCGTGACGTGATCGCGTTCCCGAAGACCGGTGGCGGGTTCGACCCGCTGACCGCCGCTCCCGCGCCGATCACGGCGGAGCAGCGCAAGGAAGCGGGCATCGACGCCAAGCCCGCGCCGCCCGTCAAGAACTGATGCTCCACCTCAGGGCCGTGTGCCCGCCGGACCGGACCGAGGAAGCGATCCGGATCCTGCGGGCACACTCCGGGACCGCGCACCTCGTCGTGCATCACGGGGTGGCGGTCGCGCCCGAAGGTGACCTGATCGAGGCGGACATCGCCCGCGAGGCGACCGACGAGATCATCGAGTCGCTGTGCGGACTCGATCTCGACCACACCGGCGGCATCACGCTGGAAGCGCTGGACACCGCGGTGTCCGACGCCGCGGACAAGGCCGAGGAAGCCGCGCCGGGCGAAGGCGCGGACGCTGTCGTGTGGCAGGAACTCGTCGGCCGCTCCGGCGAGGAGTCCCGGCTCACCTGGACGTTTCAGGCGTTCCTGACCATCGCTTGCCTGCTGGCGGCGGTCGGTGTCGTCACCAACTCGGCGGTCACCATCGTCGGCGCCATGGTCGTGGGGCCGGAATTCGGCCCGCTCGCGGCCATCGCCGTCGGGTTGGTGCTCCGGCGGGGAGATCTCGTGAAGCAGGGCGCCGTCGCGCTGCTCGGCGGCTTCCCGATCGCGATGGTGATCACCCTCGGTGTGGTTCTGGTCGGCAACGCCACCGGAATGCTCGAAGTCAGCAAACTCGCGGACAACCACGAGGTGGATTTCGTTTACCAGGTGGGAATCGCGTCGCTCATCGTCGCGCTGCTCGCCGGTGCGGCCGGGATGCTTTCCATGACTTCGGCCAAATCCGCCGCGCTCGTGGGTGTGTTCATCTCGGTGACGACGGTTCCCGCGGCGGGTTACGCGGTGGTCGCGGCGGTTGCCGGTCAGTGGGACCGGTGCCTTGATTCGGCCGGTCAGCTGCTGGTCAATCTCATCGGAATCGTTGCAGCTGCGGCCATTGTGCTGACATTGCGCCGTCGTGGGCAACGATCGAGGGTGATGGAACGTCCGCTTTCACGCGGATGAGTCCCAGATCGCGCCAGTGCGCGCGATTGCCCGGATCTCAGTGGTCATGGTTGCTCAGTCACGAGTAGGGTCGGTGGCAATGACAGTCGATACCTCCTCTGCCGACGATTCGACCGTCGGAGCTGGAGCCGAAACTCTCGCCGTCGCAGCGGCGGTCGCTGCCGGCGAGTCGGTCCTTTCGCGCCGCTTCGGCAGCGCGATCACTCTCGTAGCCCCAGAAGACCTGGACGGCAGTGGTCCGGCGACGGTCGTGCGGGCGCGAGTGGCGACGTCACCGTTCGCGCTGCCGCGCACGCTGGTCATCAAGCACTACCCCGATCCACCCGAACCGGGACGGCCGGATCCGTTCGCGCAGGAGGCGGTCAGCTACCAGCTGTTCACCGCGCTCGCGCCGGAGGACCGGATCTGCCCGGAACTGCTGGCGCACGACGGCCGGTACCGCGTCCTGGTGATCGAGGACCTCGGCGGCGTCCCGACGCTGCACGACAAGCTCCACGCCCGTGACGCTCGCGGCGCCGAGCGCGCGCTGCTGTCCTGGGCGCGGTCGCTGGGCAGGCTGCACGCGAGCACGGCGAGCCGCGAACCCGATTTCAACGCGCTGCTGCGCCGTCTCGGCGGCCCGGTCAAGAACGAGGACGCGCCGCTGCCCGCGGTCTGCGCGCAACTGCCGGGGCTGCTCGAGGAACTGCTCGACGTCGAGACCCCGGAGCGGGTGCAACGGCGGGTCATGGAGGTCGCCGAGCGGGCGGGTTCACCGTCCTACCGCGCGTTCAGCCCGGTCGATCTCAGCCCGGACAACAACCTCGTGACCAGCGACGGGGTGCGATTCCTCGATTTCGAACGCGGCCGGGTGCGCAGCACCCTGATGGACGTGGCGTACCTGCGGCTCCCGTTCGCGTCGAGCGCGGACGCGCTGGCGCTGCCGCCGGGGATGAGCGAGGCGATGATCGCGGCCTGGCGGTCCGAGGTCGTCTCGGTCTGGCCGGGGCTCGCGGACGAGGACGCGCTGGCCGAGCACCTGATGGACGGTCAGCTGCTCCTGCTGTGGGTGATCACCTGGGAGATCCTTCCGGAGCTGGATCTGGAGCGGCACGCCACGCCGATCAGCCGGGAGGCCGCGCTGGTCACCTGGTGGCGGGAACTGGCCAAGCAATCGCTGCGTGCCCGCCTCACGGACATCTCCGAACACGCCACCAGGGTCGCCGCGGCGCTCGGGGCCAGGCTGGGGCCGCACGCGGACCTCGCCTTCTACCCGGCGTTCCGGTAGCCGCCGCACGGACTTTTCGCTCGACCGTCCTCGTCGCGTTACCCAGGCATCACCGCTGGTGAGTCTGCGTGGCCGATGGTGGCTACCGTGACCGTGATCAGTGTCGAAGTCACTCCGAGTCCCGAACCTCTCCTTCCTCCCGCCCCGGCCGTACCGCGGTCCGCTCGCAGACTGGTCGTGCTCGGCGATTCCACGGCCGTCGGCCTCGGCGACCCGCTGCCGAACCGAGGCGGGTGGCGCGGGGTCGGCCCGCTCGTCGCCGAGGCGCTGGGCGTCGAGCCGGACGGCTACCTGAACCCGTCGTTCACCGGAGCGCGTATGGGATGCGTGCTGACGGAGCAGCTCCCCGCGGCCGTGGCGCACCGGCCGGACGTCGCGCTGGTGGTGGCGGGGATGAACGACACCCTGCGTCCCGATTTCAGCGCCGAGAAGATCGCCGCGGACCTCACCGAGGTGATCCGTTCACTGGCCGCCGTCGGCACCACCGTGGTCCCCGTGCGCTATCACGACCACGGCAAGGTGTTCCGCCTCCCGGGGTCGCTGCGGCGCGCGCTGAGCGAGCGGGTGGCCGAACTGAACGCCGCCATCGCCGGCGTCGTCGAGCGCGAGGGCGTGCCGTGTCTCGACCTCGAACTGCTGCCCGGCGCCTACGACCTCACCGCGTGGAGCGTCGACCGGCTGCACCCGTCGGAACTCGGGCACCGGATGCTGGCCACCGGGTTCACCGAACGGCTCGCCGAGGCTGGATTCGCGGTGCCGCGGCCGGTCAGCCTGACCTGCTCCGGAGGAGTCGAACCGAGCACCGCCGGGCACGTCGGCTGGCTGGTGCTCAAGGGTGTCCCGTGGGTGTGGCGGCGGGGCCGCGAGTTCGTGCCGTACGCGGCCGTGATCATGTGGCACTCGTTCCGGGAGCGGCTGCGCTGACCTGTGGCCGGAACCGTCGGTGGCTACGGCTACCGTCGACACCGTGGCACAGGACGAACTCTTCACCGTGAACCCCGATCTCGGGCCGCCGCCGGAGCAGGCCGAGCCGAGGGAGGTCGCCGTACCGGCCGGGTCGCCGCTGGCCGTGCGGATGCGGCCGCGTTCGCTCGACGAGGTCGTCGGCCAGCAGCACCTGCTGCGCGAGGGCGCGCCGCTGCGGCGGCTCGTCGAAGGCGCGGCGCCCGCTTCCGTGCTGCTCTACGGCCCGCCGGGAACGGGCAAGACCACGCTGGCCAACCTCGTTTCGGCCGCGACCGGCCGCCGGTTCGTCGCGATGTCGGCGCTGTCGGCCGGGGTGAAGGAAGTGCGGGGCGTCATCGAGGAAGCCCGCCGCCGCCGGAGCTACAACGCCGAGAACACGGTGCTCTTCATCGACGAGGTCCACCGGTTCTCCAAGACCCAGCAGGACGCCCTGCTCGGCGCCGTCGAAGACCGGACGGTGCTGCTCGTGGCCGCCACGACGGAGAACCCGTCGTTCTCCGTCGTCTCGCCGCTGCTCTCGCGGTCGCTGGTGCTCCAGTTGCGGCCCTTGACCGACGCCGACATCGTCGCGCTGATCGACCGCGCGCTGGCCGACGAACGCGGTCTCGGCGGCGAACTCACCCTGACCGAAGACGCGCGGGCACATCTGGTGCGGCTGGCCTCCGGCGACGCGCGGCGCGCGCTCACCGCACTGGAAGCGGCCGCCGACGCGGCGAGCGCGACCGAGGCCAAGACGATCGACCTCGCCATCGTAGAGTCCACAGTGGACAAAGCGGCGGTGCGCTACGACCGCGACGGCGATCAGCACTACGACGTCATCAGCGCGTTCATCAAATCCATCCGCGGGTCCGATGTGGACGCCGCGCTGCACTATCTGGCACGGATGATCGAAGCGGGGGAGGACCCGCGATTCCTGGCCCGCCGCCTGGTGGTGCACGCGAGCGAGGACATCGGCATGGCCGATCCGACGGCATTGCAGTCGGCCATCGCGGCGGCGCACGCGGTGCAGTTCATCGGGATGCCGGAAGGCCGTCTCGCGCTGGCGCAGGCGACCGTGCACCTGGCGACGGCGCCGAAGTCGAACGCCGTCATCACCGGCATCGACGCCGCGCTCAGCGACGTCCGGTCCGGGCGGATCGGCACGGTGCCGCCGCATCTGCGGGACGGGCATTACGCGGGGGCGGAGAAACTCGGCAACGCGAAGGGTTACCGGCATCCGCAAAAAGTGCCGGAAGGTGTTCTGGCGCAGCAGTACCCACCGGACGAACTGGTCGGCCGGGATTACTACGAACCGACGCAGCACGGAGCGGAGCGGACGTTGTACGAGCGGGTGCCGAAGCTGCGGCGCACCGTCCGGGGTGAGCGTTAGCCCGCATTCGGCGTAATCCCAAGGTGATCGGTAACGTTCGTTGATCATGGGGCTATATCCCCCATGGCTGAGGGATCACCGGGTTGTCGATCTGGGTGGGGGATTCCTCGTGCTCGACCATCTCGGCGAGCAGCACGAAACTGACAGCCTCAACTATGATGACTATGGGTAAGTCCAAAGTTCGCGGCTTGATGGCGTCCTCCGTCGCCGCTCTCGCCGCAGTGACCGTGATGACCGGTGTTCTCGCCCCCGCGGTGGCGACCGCCGCTCCGGTCGGGGCCTCGTCCGCCGCGGCGCAGACGCCGGAAGAGTTGCGCACCAACGCGGCCGCCGTCGTCGGGCTCGCGATTACTCCGGAACTGCTGCGCCTCAGTGAACGCGACTTCGTCTACGAGATCTACCGGGCCGCGAAGCTGCGGGGCGAGACCGCGCGGGAGGTTCAGTTCGCGGCATTCGACGCCTACAACGGCGGGTGGACCTCGTTGTTCCTCACGACCGGGATCTACGAGGCGCACCAACGGGATCTGGACCGGGAAGCGGTCTATCAGGCCCGGCGCACGGAGCGGCAGCCCGCCGCCGCGCTGCTCGGTTTCGAGCTGACCACGATCCTGCTGGCCCAGGACGACAAGAACTTCGTCTTCGCGTTGTGGGAACGGGCCGCCAGGGGATCGTTCGTGCGGTCCGCCGCGGGCACCGTTTACAGCGGAACGCCGGCGGAGCAGAAGGAATTCATCGTTCGAGGGATCTTCGTCGAGCACCAGCGTGATGTGGACGCGGCGAAGGAAGCGGCCGAGAAGGAAGCCGCGGAGAAGAAGCTTCGTGACGCGCGGGTGAAGGCGGCCGCCGTCGTCGGCATGGACCCGGCCTTGGCCGCACAGCTGACGGACGAGTACTTCGTGCAGCAGATCGTGACCGGCGACCTGGTGCCTCAGGACTCCGAGGTGTGGTACCGGGCCTACCTCAGCCGGACGCCGGAGCAGTGGCGGGCTTTCATCGACACCGGCATCTTCGAGGCCGCGGCCAAGGACAAGGTGGACGCCATCAAGGTCCGCGCCGCAGCCGTCGTCGGTATCGAGGCCGGGTACGCCAGGTATCTCCAGGAAGGTCCTTTGGTCCGCGAGATCTGGAACAGGGCGAAGTCCGGGAGTCAGGTCCAGGCGGCCGCTTATCGGGCGTTGCAAAGCGAATCTCCCGCCCAGTGGCGAGTCTTCCTGGAAACGGACATTTTCGTTGCGGCTGCGGCGGACAAGTCCTGAGGTTTTTGTATGAGTGAATGCCGGTCCGGTCGTGACCGTACCGTTGGTGAGGGACCGTGTGGATTTGGTGCGTTGGATGACCTGAAATCCACACGGCCGTGCGTGATCGGTCCGGTCATGCGGGTCGTGAGTGGGCACGGAACGGGACATCCCCACGAGGCTCAGTGGCACCGGCAGTCACACCTTTCCCAGTACATGAAGGACCCCTTCCTTGCGTCTAGCGCAAGGAAGGGGTCCTTCATGTACTTCGAGCTGGGCATGGCGGGCGGGCTCCTCGGGGGTCAGACGTGGTGG
This sequence comes from Amycolatopsis sp. lyj-108, assembly GCF_046549005.1. Classification (NCBI taxonomy): domain Bacteria; kingdom Bacillati; phylum Actinomycetota; class Actinomycetes; order Pseudonocardiales; family Pseudonocardiaceae; genus Amycolatopsis; species Amycolatopsis sp. lyj-108. The sequence continues at coordinate 571,865 of NZ_JAJPWQ010000003.1, forward strand.
AGGGTGTTGCGGCGGGATCTTCGTAACGGGTCCAGGTATTGGGGTGGGATGAACTCCGGTAACCCGTCGCCCGCCATCCGTACTTGCCAATCGCCGTGGTGGATCAGCCGGTGGTGGAAACCGCACAGCAGCACGAGATTCCGGAGATCCGTGGGACCTCCGTCTGCCCAGTGATGAATGTGGTGAGCGTGGCAGTTCTTCGGCCGGCGATGACAGCCGGGGAAGGCGCAGCCGCCATCCCGGATGTTCAAGGCGCGTCGTTGGCCGGGGGTGACGAACCGTCGCAACCGCCCCACATCCAAGGGTTCCCCTGCGGCGCTCATGACGACCGGGAGCATCAGGCAGTCGCAGGCGGCGAGGCGTGCTTCGCGGGCGGTCATCGTCCCGACAAAGTCCAAGCAGGCGGTCCCGAGACCGGACTTCAGTTCGTCGAGGCCGATCGTGACATGCAAGAGGGTGCGGTAGCCGCTGGTGCCCGGCTGGTCCGGGCACGCGATCGCCAGACCGAGGATGTCGACCCCACGCATCGCCCATGCGTTCGCATTTCATCCGCAGGTCGGCTTGGCCGGACTCGTCGACTGGGCGCGGCTGGGCGTAGGCCTCGAGTGCGGCGGAGGTGCGGGCACCTGTCTCGTCGTCGAGCAGGCCGGTGAGCTTCCAGAACCCGTCCTTGCGGCGCTCCAGGTGATCTCGCGGCGCGGTTCTTGGGGTTCGTTGCCGTCGGGGTCCAGCCAGCCCAGCAGTTTCGCTTCGGCGTCCACCAACTGTCGTGGCCCGGCGTTCGGGGCCAGGTTGGCGAGGATCTTCTCCGCACTCGCCCGATCCTCAGCGGACCCCGGCGGTCGCGGGAGCCACAGGCGGAACCTCGGTGCCGTCCAACGCGCGGGTGGGATTCAACGCGATGGCCCGATTCACCACCGCACCCGCCTCGCCGACCGACAACCCCGCTACATCAGCGAACCAGTTCGCCGTACGGCCATACCCGTACAAGTCTTTGACACCACGAGACTCGACCCATCCTGATCACCTGCAACGACTGCTGCACGCCATGAGCAAGCTCCAAGCGTTCGTAATTCAAGCGACAATCGAAACGTCCGAACAACACTGAAGGGTGATGCCATCCTGCATGGAGATCGCTTAAAGACAGCGTGGCGCAATTAGGTGACTAAATGCGCTCGCCCATTCACGAGACCGGAACAGTAAAGCCTGCTTGAGAGTCCCTTGAGCCGGCCCTGGGCAGCTCGACCACTCCCGTTCGTTTCACCGTCGCGAGCCGAACATCTGCGTCGGCGAGTATCCCGCGCATGGAAATCCCCAGGGTCGGTGTGCCCGACGCGCTGGCCTCGCACCTCACGATGGCCGAACAACACGAGTACCTGAGCCGACGCTCGATGCTCAAGGGGACCGGCGCCCTCCTCGCCGCCGGGCCGCTTCTCTTACAGGGCACCGCGTACGCCGACGGCGACAAGGTCGTCCCGGCGGGGCGGCATCTAGCGTTCGGCCGGAATCCGCGGACGTCGATGCGGGTCGCGTGGCAGGTGCCGGCGCAGGTGCGGAAGCCGTTCCTGCGGATCGCCGACGGTCATGGCGGCTGGAGTCACCGGATTCCGGCCGAGGTCCGCGCGCTGCATTCGGAGGTCGCCGGGGTCATCGCGCCGTACGACCAGTACTACCTGCACGCCGAGGCCGATCACCTCTGGCCCGGTCACACCTATCGGTACGCCGTCGGGCACGAGGGTTTCGACCCGGCGTCGGGTGACGGCGGGCCTGCCGCGATCTCGACGTTCACCACCGCGCCCGCGCGGGGTGTTCCGGCCGGCAAGTTCACGTTCACCGCGTTCGGGGACCAGGGGGTCTCGACGACGGCGCTCGCGCAGGACGGTGCCGTCGCGGGACAGAATCCGCGCTTTCACCTGCTGGCAGGCGACATCGCGTACGCAGACCCGAGTGGTGCGGGCAAGCCGCCCGGGTCCAAGCCCGACGCGGGGCACGACCTCTTCGACCCCAAGGTCTGGGATGCCTACTACCGCCAGATCGAGGGCGTCGCGGCGTCGGTGCCGTGGATGGTCACCACCGGCAACCACGACATGGAGGCCCTCTACTCCCCGGACGGCTACGGCGGCCAGCTCAAGCGTTGGGACTTCCCCGGCGGCGGCCCACACGACTGTCCCAGCGTGTACTCGTTCATCTACGGCAACGTCGGGGTGATCTCGCTCGACGCCAACGACGTCTCCTACGAGATCCCGGCGAACCTCGGCTACTCGCACGGCTCCCAGACGGCGTGGCTCAAGCGGCGCCTGCGGTATCTGCGCTCGCAGCCGGACGTCGACTTCGTCGTGGTGTTCTTCCATCACTGTGCTTACTCGACGACGAACCAGCACGCGTCCGAGGGCGGCGTCCGTGAGCAGTGGGTTCCGCTGTTCGACGAGTTCCGGGTCGATCTCGTGATCAACGGGCACAACCACATCTACGAACGGACCGACGCCCTGCGCGGCGGCAAGGTGACCCGTGAGGTCAAGATCGGCGACACCGTCGAGCCGGATCGCGACGGCACCGTGTACGCGACCTGCGGTGGCGGCGGGAAGAGCCTCTACAGCTTTCCGGTGCCCGACACGTTCGCGGGGGAGTTCGAGTCGTACCACTGGGTCAAGGGCGGCGAGAATGTGACCGAGACCGTGTCCTGGTCGCGGGTGCGCTACACCGGATACTCGTTCCTCGCCATCGACGTCGAGCCCGCTTGGCCCGGCCGCCGGACGACGCTGACCGTGCGGACCCTCCGCAACGACGGCGCCGAGATCGACCGGTTCACCCTGCGTCGCACCGCCGGTCTCCACCGTTCGCGGCACGGGAGTGTGCTCGGGGCAGATCCGGGCGACGTATAACGACCTACACGGTTCCGCATGGTGGGAATCGGTGCCATATCGTGGACCGGCGACATACAGTCCGGGACATGTCGCCGAGAACCCTCCTGCGGGCCGTCATGGCCGTTTCCGCCGTCACGCTCCTCGCCGCGTGCAACGCCTCGGCCAAGGACCCGGCCGCGCAAAACGCCGCCGGTCCGGCGCTGGTCCTGATCACGCCGAGCCCGGTCGGGGTCAACGACTTCCTCAAGCTCGCCGTCCAAGGCATCGAGGACTCGGCCAAGAAGCACAACGGGACGCAGAAGGTGTACCAGAGCACCGATCCGGCGTCGATCCAGCAGAATCTCGCGGCCGCGGTGCGCGAGAAGCCCGCCGTGATCGTCGCCGTCGGCTTCAACTTCGCCGACGCGATCGCGGCCGAGGCCGAGCGCAACCCGGAGCAGAAATTCCTGTTCGTGGATTCCTGCACCACCAAACCGTTCCCGAACGTCACCTGCGCGGTGTTCCGTGAGCACGAGGGCAGCTACCTCGCCGGTGCCGAAGCCGGGCTGTTGAGCAAATCCGGCAAGGTCGGCGCGGTCGTCGTGCTCGACACGCCCCAGTTCCGCCGGTACTCGATCCCGTTCGGGCAGGGCGCGGAGAAGGCCAAACCCGGCACCACGCTGGCCCCGCTGTTCATCGGCGGAGCGAACCCGTTCAACGACCCGGCCCGCGCGAAGGCGCTGGCCACCACCCTGGCGGGCCAGGGCGTCGACCATGTCATGGGCGCGGCCTCCGCGGCGGGCAACCTCGGCGTGTTCGAGGCCGCGAAGCAGGGCAAGTTCTTCGCGTTCGGCGTCGACGCCAACCAGTGCCCGGCCAGTCCGGGACAGGTCGTGGACAACGTCATCAAGCGCACCAACGTCGTCGTGGGCGACGGGGTCGAGGCGATCCTCGGCGGCAAGACCGGCGAGACTAAGTCCTACGGCGTCAAGGAGAAGGGCATCTCCCTGACCGGGCTGGAGCCGGACGCGGCGACGTCGCAGTGCGTCGTCGCGAGCCACCCCGACGTGCTGGCCAAGGTCGGCGAGCTGCGGGACCAGATCATCTCGGGCGCGATCGTCGTCGATGACCCCGCCAAATCCTGACGCCGTCTCGCTCCGGGGGATCGTCAAGCGGTTCCCCGGAGTGCTCGCGAACGATCACGTGGACCTCGACGTCGGCAGCGGCGAGATCCACGCCCTGATGGGCGAGAACGGCGCGGGCAAATCGACGCTCATGTCCGTGCTCTACGGTCTGCACCGGCCCGACGAGGGCACGATCTTCCTGCACGGCGAGGAGGTCTCCTTCGGCTCGCCCGCGCAGGCCATCGACGCCGGTGTCGGCATGGTGCAGCAGGGGTTCGCGTTGTTCGGTGAACTCACCGTCACCGAGAACGTCGTGTTCGGCAGCGAGCCGACCCGCTGCGGCCTGCTGGACCGCAAGGCGGCGACGGCCCGTGTCAGCGAGCTGATCGAACGACACGAACTGCGGCTGCGGCCGGGTGACCGGGTCAGCGACCTGCCGGTCGGGCTCCGGCAGCGCGTCGAGATCCTCAAACTGCTGTACCGCGAGGCCGGCGTGCTGATCCTCGACGAACCCACCGCCGTGCTGACCCCGCCCGAAACCGAGCGGCTGTTCGGTGTGCTGCGCGCCCTCGCCGCCGAGGATCGCACGATTCTGCTGGTATCGCACAAACTCCAGGAGGTCCTCGCCGTCAGCGACCACGTCACGGTGCTGCGGGACGGCCGCGTCAGCGCACGCGGCCGCACCGCGGACCAGACGGCCGCCGGGCTGGCCGCGGCGATGACCGGCCGCGTGGTCGACCTCGACCGGGTGCATCCGGCCGGGACAGCAGGGGACACCGTGCTCGAAGCCCGCTCCCTGACCGTTCCCGGAACGGAAGGAAAACCGTTGCTGGACAACGTTTCCCTGACCGTGCGCGCGGGGGAGATCGTCGGCATCGCGGGGGTCGCGGGCAACGGGCAGGCCGAGCTCTCCGACGCCATCACCGGCCTCCGGAAGACCGACGGCACCATCGTCCTCAATGGACAGAGTCTCGACGGCCTGTCGGTCCGCGCGCGAAGGGATGCCGGGCTCGCCCATGTCCCGGAAGATCGCGCCGAGGTCGGCTCGGCGCCCACGGCGGGCCTCCGGGAGAACCTCGCCGTCGGTTTTCACCGCAAGCGCCCCTTGGTGCGCAAGGGACTCCTGCGGCGCAAGGCGATCGACGAGCACGCGTCGGCGATCATCGGGGACTACGACGTGCGCGCGTCCGGCCCCGCCGCCGCGATGGGCACGCTGTCCGGCGGCAACCAGCAGAAAGCGATCTTCGGCCGCGAGCTCACCCACGACGCGCCGTTCCTGCTGGTCGAGCAGCCCACCCGAGGCGTCGACGTCGGCGCGATCGAGAACATCCACGCCCGGCTCGTCGCCCATCGCGACGCCGGGCACGCCGTCCTGCTGATCTCCGCGGAACTCAGCGAGATCCTCGCGTTGTCGGACCGCGTGCTGGTGCTGTTCGAGGGCCGGATCGTCGCCGAGTTCACCAAGGACGAGGCCGATCAGCACACGATCGGCCTCGCGATGGCCGGAGGTGCCGGATGACCCGCGTCCGTCTCGTCGCCGTCCCGGTCGCCGCGGCGCTCGTCCTCGGCGCGATCCTGCTGCTGGCCACCGGAACCGATCCGCTGGCCGCGTACGGCGCGATCGTCTCCGGCGCGTTCGGCCCCGACGGCATCGGCGACACCCTGGCCTACGCCGTCCCCGTCGCGGGGATGGCGACCGCGCTCGCGATCCCGCTGCGCGCGGGCATGGTGAACCTCGGCGGTGAGGGACAGCTGGTGCTCGGGGCGGTCAGCGCGCTCGCCGTCGGCCTGTACGTGCCCGGTCCCGGGCCGGTCAAGGTCATCCTCGCGCTGCTCGCGGGCATCCTCGCCGGAGCCGCGTACGCCGCGCTGGCCGCGGTCTGCGAGAACCGCCTGGGCGTCCCGCTGCTGATCAGCACGCTGCTGCTGAGCTATCCGGCGATGTCGCTCGCCGGGTATCTGGTGCGGTTCCCGTTGAAGGACGCCGGGTCCAGCCTGCCGCAGAGTCCGCAACTGCCCGACGGCGCGCGCCTGCCCGAAATCGACGGCGTGACGACCGGGATCTTCCTGGTGGTGGCGGTGATCGCGGTCCACACGGTGATCGACGCCCGCACGCCCGCCGGTTTCGAGACCAAGGTGACCGGCTGGGCACCGCGGTTCGCCGCCTACGCCGGGATCGACCGGCCGAAGCTCACGCTGCGGCTGCTGGCCGCCTCGGGCGGGACGGCCGGGCTGGTCGGCGCGATCGCCGTCCTCGGCTTCCCGTACCGGTTCATCGACGGCGCGCTGATCACGCCGCAGTACACCTGGATCGGCCTGCTCGCGGCACTGCTCGCCGGGGCCAGCCCGCTCGGGACCCTGCTCGCGGCGGTGTTCTTCGCGGCGCTGACCAGCGGCGGCTTCGCGATGGAACGGGCCACCCAGGTCCCGCGCGAGCTGACCGCGGTCCTGCAGGCGGTGCTGATCATCTTCCTCGCGGCCGCCTCGGGGGTCTTCAAGCGGAAGGGGAAGCGGGCATGATCGACGCGAGCCTGTTCTCCTCGGCGCTCACCGCGCTGACACCGATCCTGTTCGCCGCGCTCGCGGGCGCGCTGTGCCAGCGGGCCGGGGTCTTCAACATCTCGCTCGAGGGCTCGCTCCTGGTCGGTTGCTTCGGCGCCGTCGCCGGGAGCTGGTACACCGGCAGCGCGTGGATCGGCGTCGTCGTGGCGGTGATCGCGGCGACGGCGTACTCGCTGATCCTCGCGATCGGCTCGATCACCTTCGACGGTGATCCGATCGTGCTGGGTGTCGCGAGCAACCTGCTCGCGGTCGGCCTGACGAGCTTCCTCATCCGCACCGTCTTCGGCACCGAAGGCTCGTTCAGCGACCCCTCGTTGCAGGGGCTGGGCCAGTTCGGGCCGATTCCCGGGCAGTCGTTGCTGGTCTACCTGTCCTGGCTGGCCGTGCCCGCGCTCGCGGTCCTGCTGTACCGGCATCCGTGGGGCCTGCGGCTGCGCGGCGTCGGCGAGCGCCCGGAGGCCGCCTCCAGCCTCGGCGTCAACGTGACCAAATACCGCTACGGGGTGATCCTCGCCGGGGGAGCGCTGTGCGGTCTCGGCGGCGCGCAACTGGCGCTGGGTTCGGTGACGCTCTTCGCCGAGAACATGACCGCCGGTCGCGGCTGGATCGCCGTCGTGGCGGTCATGCTGGGCCGCGCGCATCCGCTCGGGGTGCTGCTCGCGGCGCTGCTGTTCGGCCTCGCCGAGGCGTTCGGCTTCCGGCTCCAGGGCATCGGGTTGCCGCAGCAGGCGACCGACGCCGCCCCGTACGTCGTCACGCTCGTGGTGCTGTTCCTGTCCAATTTCAAGCGGAAGAAAGGACAGCCCGCGTGAGCGACGTCCTGCCCATCACCAAGATCCCCCGGCACGGACTGCCGCCGCGCGCCCTCGTCGTGGGCGATCCGGACCGCGCGACCGCGGTGGCCGAGTCGCTGGTGGACTCCGCTCTCGTCGGGCAGAACCGCGAGTACCGGACCTACACCGGCACCTGGAAGGGCGTCCCGGTCGTCGTGTCGTCGCACGGCGTCGGCGGGCCCGGCGCGTTGTGCCAGTTCGGTGAGCTGGCCGAGGCGGGCGTCCGCACGTTCCTCCGGCTCGGCACCGCCGGTTCGCTGGCCGAGGGGATCACCGACGGCGACCTCGTCATCGCCGAGGCCGCGGTCCGCGACGACGGCGTCACCCAGCAGCTGATCCACCCCGAGTACCCGGCGTTCGCCACGCCGGAGGTCGTCGTGGCGCTGAGCCGCGAGGCACCGGACGCGCACCGGGGCGTGGTGTGGACGCGGGCCGCGTTCAGCCCGCTGGTGCTCACCCTTCCGATGGCCGAGTACCTGGCCGCCCGGGTGATCGCCATTGAGATGGAACTCTCCACGTTGCTGGTGTTCGCGGCATTGCGCGGCCTGCGGGCCGGTGGTGTGCTCGTGATCGACGGCGACGCGCGGCCCGAGCACCCCGACCCGTCGGCCTACGACCCGCATCGCGACGTCGTGGCCGCCGGGGTGGCGAGGGCGACCCGCGTGGCGCTGGACGCTCTCATCGACGTGGAAGGGGCGGAATGACCGAAGTGTGGCGTAAGGCGGCTCTCGAGCTGGCGAGCACCCTGGCGGCGGACGCGGCCGAGCGGGACTTGGCCGGTCAGCTGCCGGTCCGGGAAGTCGGCCTGCTGCGCGAGTCCGGCCTGTTGCTTTTGCTCGACACCGCCGGCTGGGCGGCCGCGAACGAGGCCACCCGGATCGTCTCCGCCGCCGACGCCTCCGTCGGGCACCTCCTCGGTTACCACTACCTGCAGCTGTGGCGCACCGGCCTGTTCGGGCCGCGCGCGGCGAGCGAACCGGGCTGGTTCTGGGCTGGCGTGAGCAACCCGCTCGACGCCGCCCTGCTCCTGACCCCGGTCGAGGGCGGGTTCACCGTCGAGGGCACCAAGACCTTCGCCACCGGCGCGGCCGTCGCCGACCGCCTGGTGGTCAGCGCGACGAGGACCGACAACGGCGAGAAACTGACCTTCGTCGTCGACGCGCGGGCCGACGGGATCACCTTCCCCGGTGACTGGGACAACATCGGCCAGCGGCTCACCGCGAGCGGCGCGGTACGGTTCGAGGCCGTCCGGATCGCTCACGACGACGTGCTCGGCGCCCAGCCGGAAGACCAGTCGGATCCGAAGGTGCCCCGGATCTCCCTGGCGGCGATCGGCTTCCAGCTCATGCTCGCGCAGGTGTACGTCGGCCTCGCGTTCGGCGCGCTCGACGCGGCCGCGGTGTACACCCGCGAGACCGCGCGACCCTGGACACTGTCCGATGTGGACAAAGCGACGCAGGATCCGTACATCCTGGCCGGATACGGCGAGCTGGTCGCGACCGCGCGGGCGGCCGGTTTCGCCGTCGACGCCGCGGTTTCCGCGCTCGGCGATGCCGACGAGCGCGGGTTCGAGCTGACCCCGGCCGAGCGTGCCGAAGCGGCGATCGCCATCTCGTCGGCGAAGATCGTCGCGAGCCGGGCCGCCGTCGAGACCACGAGCAAGGTCTTCGAGTTCACCGGCGCGCGGGCCACTGCGACGAAGTACGGCTTCGACCGCTTCTGGCGCAACGCCCGCACGCTGACCTTGCACGACCCCGTGACCTACAAGGCACGCGAGGTCGGCGACCACTTCCTCAACGGGATCCCGCCATGCCTTTCGGGGTACAGCTGATGACGCTGCCGATCCTCGCCGAAAGCGTCCGCCTCGACGACGAAGGTGTGCACATCCTCGATCGCCGGGTCTTCCCGTTCGAACGGGAATGGGTGCTGTGCCGGACTTCGGAAGAGGTGGCGGTGGCCATCGAAGAGATGGTCACGCAGTCTTCCGGGCCGTACTTCGCCGCGTTGGGCGCGATGGTGCTCGCGGCGCGCGAGGCGTCCGGGCTCGCGGACCCGCGGGCGTACCTGGCGCGGGCGGGGGAGCGGATCGTCGCGACCCGCAAGACCAACAACCACCTGCGCAAGGCCGTCTCCGCCGTACTGTCCGAAGTAGACAAATCGGCAGATGATCTGGTCGAGGCCGCGACGGCCGGTGCGCAAGCAGGTGACGAATTGTATCGGTCGCGCAGCCGTGCGCTGGGTGAGTACACGGCGGAACTGGTGCCGGGCGGGGCGACCGTGCTGACGCATTGCTGGGCGGATCTGTACCTGGTCGAATTCGTGCTGGCCGCGCGACGGCAGGGCAAGGAGTTCTCCTTCCTCTGCACGGAAACCCGGCCGTACCTGCAGGGCGCGCGGCTGACCGCCGAGACGCTCGCCGAGATGGGCGCCGACACCCGCTTGATCACGGACGGCATGGGCGCCGCTGTGCTGTCCTCGGGTGAGGTCGGCGCGCTGGTGACCGCGGCCGACCGGGTCACCATGGACGGCCACGTCGTCAACAAGATCGGCACACTGGGGCTCGCGGTGGCGGCGGAGGCGTTCGGCGTGCCGTTCCACGCGATGGTCCAGGCACCCGACCAGGCCGCGCCGACCGGCGCCGACGTGCCGATCGAATACCGCGACGGCGACGAGGTGCTGAGCGCGCTCGGCCACCGAGTCGCGAGCGAACGCGTGCGGGGCCACTATCCGGCCTTCGACGTGACACCACCGCGGTTCGTGACCTCGGTGGTGACCGACCGCGGGGCCTTCGAACCCCGGCGGCTCCGCGAGTACTACGCAGAAGGGGAAGCGAACCAGTGACCGCAACGCTGACCGCCCGATGGGTGGTCCTCGACATCGAGGGCACGCTGACCGCCACCAGCTACGTGCACGTGACCCTCTACGACTACGCGCGCCCGCGGCTGGGCCCGTGGATCGACGAGCACCCGGACGACCCCGAGGTCGCCGGCGCCGTCGCCCGGATCAAGGAACTCGGCGGGCTCCCGGCGGCCGCGTCCACAGTGGACGTCGTGCGGGTGCTGCACGGCTGGATGGACGCGGACCAGAAGATCGCGCCGCTGAAGACGTTGCAGGGCCTCATTTGGCAGCAGGGCTACGCCGACGGCGACCTCACGACGGAGTTCTTCGGCGACGTCGCCCCGGCGCTGCGGTCGTGGCACGAGTCCGGGCTGCGGCTCGCGGTGTTCTCGTCCGGTTCGGTCGCCGGGCAGATCGCGTCGTTCTCGCGGACCACCGACGGCGACGTCACCGGCCTGTTCGAGAAGCATTTCGACACCGTCAATGCCGGGCCGAAGCGTGAGGCGCCGTCGTATCGCGCGATCGCCTCCGCGCTGGAAGCCGAGCCGGGCGACATCGTGTTCTTCTCCGACGTCCCGGCCGAACTCGACGGGGCCGCCGCCGACGGCTGGCAGACCGTCGGCCTCGCCCGCGACGGCGAGCCGTTCGGCGACGCGGATTTCGGGACGCACCGGACGATCCGGACGTTCGACGAGGTGAAGGTCGTCCGGAGGTGACTACACCGAGTGTCCTGGAACTCGCCGGGCGCGCGCTGGCCGAGGAGTCCGCGCGGTTCGCCGGGCTGGGCTGGATGCGGGGCACGTCGGGCAACCTCTCGGTGGTGCTCGGCCGTGATCCGCTGCGGGTCGCCGTCACCGTCAGCGGCCGGGACAAAGGCGAGCTGACCAGCGACGACGTCGTCGTGGTCGGCGAGGACGGACTGGCCGTCGCCGACCAGCCGTATCCGGACAAGGTGCCGTCGGCCGAGGCCGGACTGCATGCCCGGATCGCGGCGGTGTCGGGTGCGGGCGCGGTGATCCACGTGCACGCGCTCGCGCCGGTGGTGGCCGCCGAACACTGGCCGGACGGCGTCGAACTGCGGGACCTGGAGATGCTCAAGGGCTTCGGCCGGGCCGCGCACGACGACCTGGTGACGATCCCGGTGATCGCCAACGGCCAGGACATGCGCGTCCTCGGCGACGCGTTCGAGGCGGGCTTCCGGGCGGACACGCCGGCGGTGATCGTCGCGCGGCACGGGATCTACGTCTGGGGCGATGACCTGCGCCACGCTCGCCACCGTCTGGAATGTTTGGAGTGGTTGCTCCGGTTCCGGGTAGAGACAAGACTTGTCGGTCGAGAAAGGGGAGTGCGATGACCCTGCTGACGGTGTGGCCGGACGACCGGCCCGACGAGATCGCGCTCAGGACCGAGGATCCGGCCGTGATCACCGGGGAACTGGGGCGGCTCGGTGTCCGGTTCCAACGCTGGGACCTCGTCCCGGACCTGCCGCGCGACGTGACGCCCGAGCAGGTGCTGGCCGCCTACGAGGAGCCGATCGGCAAGGTTTCGGCGGCCGAGGGCTACACCTTCGTGGACGCCGTCCGCATGACCCCGTCCGACGAGCCCGGCTGGGCGGCCGAAGCCGCCGAAGCCCGGCAGAAGTTCCTCGCCGAACACACCCACGACGATGACGAAGACCGCTTCTTCGCGCGTGGGTCCGGCGTGTTCTACCTGCACGTCGGCGGCAAGGTGTACGCGGTGCTGTGCGAGGCGGGAGACCTGCTGAGCGTGCCCGCGAACACCACGCACTGGTTCGACATGGGCACGCGGCCCGACTACGTGTCCATCCGGTTCTTCCACGACGACGGCGGCTGGGTCGGCAACTTCACCGGCGCGACGCTGGCAGGGGAGTTCCCGGACTTCGACACGTTGACGGCTGGACGTTACTGAGCGCTTCGGGGTCTTTTGAGTCTCGGGGCGGGGGCAGGTCGCGAAAGCCACTTTCGCGACACTCAGCGTCCCGAAAGTGGCTTTCGCGACGCACCCCTGAGGGCCGCCCGGTCACTCACGTGCGGCACGGCGGGCCTTCGCGGAACGAGCTCCGACGCCATGAACGGTCCTTTCCTTGCGAAATTCGCAAGGAAAGGACCGTTCCTAGCGCGCTGCCGGGCTCTGTCAGGCGGGGGTCCAGAGGGCAGGCACGTTCGGCGGCTCCCAGCCGGGCAGGGACCGGTGGCCCTGACGGCATACGTATGCCGCGCCGTTGTGGGTCACGCGAGCACCGGTGGCGTAGTCGGTGTTCGGCTTCCACGCGTCGGACGGCACCGTGGTGGTCGTCGTCGGGGTGGTGGTGGTCGTCCGCGTTGTCGTCGTCGGACTGGTCGTGGTGGTGGTCGTCGTACCGGTGGTCGTGGTGGGTGTGGTGGATGTCGGCGGGGCACCGCCGCCACGCGGGTGGTCCGATGCGATCGCGTACGTCGTCCCGCCGAAGGTGAACGTGAAGTTCGAGGGTGACGCGATCGGCATGTAGTAGTTCAGCCGGATCTCGACCGTCGCGCCCGGCGCGATGTTCTGCCAGGTCGGCACGGTCACCGCGACGTGCTGGAAGTCTCCCTTCATCCCGCCGACGTTGGGCCCGCTGTGGCCCTTGCTCGTGACCGTCAGGCCGAAACCGGACTGGTCGGACATGCTGCCGGGCGCACTGGTGCCGTAGTCGAACTCGATTTTCGTCCCGCCGGGGATGGTGGTGGTCGAATTGTTGGTGATGCGCATCCGCGGGGTGATCGGGTAGTTCGCGTCGCCCAGCGCGAATCCGGTCAGGTTGACGTTCGCGTTCAGCACCGACGAGGGCGCGGGACGCGACGACTTGGTGTTGCCGTACGGGGCGGCGCCGCGCAGGCCGTCGTTGATCTTCGTGATCAGCGTGTCACCCATGAAGTACTGGCCCTTGGCCTCGTCGAAGGCGTAGTCACCCGCCAGTTCCCAGATCATGATGCCGCCGATGCCCTTGTCGGCCACGTACTTGGCCTTCGTGGCGAGCGAGGCTTCGTCCTCAGTGGACAGGAACACCTTCTTGTCGTTGTTCCACAGCCACGGCGTCACCATCGTGTTGTCGTAGTGCCTGTTGTAGCTTCCGGAGACCCGGTCCGCCGGGTCGGTCTTCGGGGTCAGCCCGTACGCCTCCAGGTAGTCCGGGGTGATTTCGTTCTCGAGGTTCTTCGCGTGCCACATGGGGTTCGCGCCCGCGGGGACTTCGCCGCCCGCCAGGCCCAGATCGTGCCAGAGGTTGTCGATGCCGATCGCGCCGTTACCGCACGGCACCGTCGAACCGACCTGGGATCCGGTGCCGGGTGGACACTGTTTCTGGTCCGGTAGTGGCGCCTTGCCCCACAGCCCGTTCGTACCGCCGGACACACCTTGCCAGCCGCGGGTGTAGAAGCCGACGCCGATGTTGATCCGGCCGGCTTGCATGGCGCCTCGGAAGTAGTGATAGGCCCAGTCGGTGTTGAGATAACCCTGCCCGTCGTACTGCGGTGTCGTGTACACCTGCCAGTGCGCGAGTTCCGCGTCGTTGCCGGCGTCGTAGAGCGCCGCGTTCGGCCCGACGAACTGGTTCCACGCGCCGTGCAGGTCGTAGCTCATCATGTTGGCGTAGTCGAGATACCGCGTGACGCCGTAGACCTCCTGGCCGCGCAGCAACCAGCCGGACGCGGGCACGGCGGCCGTCAGCAGATAGTGCCTGCCGTCGGCGGCGCCCGCCCTGTCGAGCTTCTCGCGCAGCGTGCGCATCAGGTTCTCGTAGCCCGCCCAGAGGGTGCCGCGGTTGGACTGCGCGATCCAGTAGTCGTCCGGGTTTCCGGCGTAGCTCGCCGACGTCGCGTACTCGTAGTCGATGTCCGCGCCGTTGAAACCGTAGGCGCGCAGGAACTCCACGACGGAATCCGCGAAGACGTCGATACCAGCCTGAGTCTGCGTCATCTTGTAGAAGCCGCCCGAGGCGTTGCGGGTGCCGTCGGGATTGAGGAAGCCGCCGGTCTCGGCCCAGCCGCCGATCGAGATCAGCGACTTCACGTTGGGGTTCTGCTTCTTGTACTTGGTCAGCAGATTGAAATGTCCCTTGTAGGGCAACGACGGATCCATCTCGGCGCCCGGGACGCCCGGCCATTCCATGCCGATGGACTCGTTGGTCGCGCTCGGCGCGCCGACCGACACCTTGTTCTGCGCGTCGACGTGGGCGAACGCGTAGTTGAGGTGGGTGACCTTCGACCACGGGATGTTGTTGACCAGATAGGCCGGTGCGCCGTTCTTTCCGGTGCGCCAGCTGGTGAAGTAGCCGATCACGCGGCGGGAATGCCCTTCTCCCAGGGATTCACGGCCCGCGGTGTCGTAGACGGTGCAGTAGGGGGTGTCGACGCCGGGTGTCCGGTACAGCCCGTCGGGACGACAGTCCTCGTGACCTGCCGCGCTCGACGTGGACGGGGTGATGACGACGATCATGAGTCCGGCCAGCGTGATGAGCGACGCCAGCAGGGGGAGTAGTTTCCTGATTCTCCTTGGCACGCCGAACCTCCGACAGTGGAAGATGGCCCTCGGTCACAGCAGCTTGAGCCGCTGACCTGGCGCGCGTCAATAGGTGTAGACCAATTTCCATCCTGTGCCGTACGGCGGGGCGTACCTGCGGTCCGTCAGGTCCGGCTTTGCCGTGGGTGGCCATATCCTCGACCACATCCGGTGCGTGTTATGCCGCCGTTTCCCGCACCACGAAGGAAAACTCGTTCCCGTCGGGATCCGTCATCGCCACCTGGCCGCGCTCGCCGGTGCCGAGCCGGGTCGCGCCGAGCGCGACGAGCCGCTCGACTTCCGGAACAGGGCCGTGCACAACGAAATGGAGCCGGTTCGGCCCGGTTTTCGGGGTGAACGGCGGCCCGCCCCAGGTGATCTTCGGGCCGCCGTGCGGTGACCGGATCGCGGTCTCCTGGTCCTGATCCCAGACCAGCGGCCAGCCGAGCGCCTTGCTCCAGAAATAGCCGACTTCCTGCGAACCGTCGCTCGCCACCGCGCCGACGAAACCGCATTCGGCGAGGAAATCGTTGCCCGGCTCGATGACGCAGAACTCGTTGTCCTCGGGGTCGGCGAGCACCACGTGCTCTTCCTCGGGAAGCTGGCCGATGTCGAGATGCCTGCCGCCGAGTCCGAGCGCCTTCGCGACCGTCCGCCGCTGGTCATCGAGGGACTCGCTCGTCAGGTCGAAATGCATCTGGTTCTGGCGGGTCTTCGGTTCTTCCGTCGGCAGGAAACGGAGCCGGAAACCCGTGTCGTCGGTCGGGACCAGGGCGTCGCCGTCGGTTTCCCAGCCGAGGAGGCCCGCCCAGAAGCGCGCCAGACGTCGCGGGTCGTGCGCGGCGAAACAGAGCGTGTGCAAGGTGACGGTCATAGGCGACGCTAGAAACGACGGCGACCCGCACGCAACCGAATAAGGTGCTCTCCCCCATGGAGTGGACCCGCTTCCATCCGGCGGGGGACGCCGCGGGACGGGACGGCTGTGATCGTTGAAACCGATCAAGCGAGCTGAATCCGATCGTCCGAGGAGCACGTATGACCGTCCACCAAGCCACCGCGACCGGGCGGCTGCGCGCCGCGTGGACGAGAGCGCACGCCCCGGTGCCCGGGGTCCCCCGGTGGGCCAAGGTCGCCGCCTACGCCATCCCTTTCGTCGTGCTGCCCTCCGGCCTGTGGCGGATCATGACCGTCGTGTTCCACATCGGCGACGACGCCGCGCACGGTGCGGGCCAGCTCCCGTCGTGGTTGCCGGGGCCGGTGTACGTCATCGCGTTGTCCGTTGTCTCCGAGCTGATCGCCTTCACCGCCGTCGGGCTGATCGCCGAGTGGGGGGAGGTCCTCCCGCGCTGGATTCCGCTGCTGGGCGGCCGCAAAATACCGCCCCTCGCCGCCGTCGTGCCCGCCGCTCTCGGCGCCACGATCCTGACCGTGCTGTGGACGACCGCCTACGCCACCTCACTGGCCGGGCTCACCCTCCAAGGCGATCCCCTGCCGGACGACTTCCCCACGGAGTCACTGCACGGCTGGCAACTCGCCTTCTTCGAACTCACCTACGCCCCGCTTCTGCTCTGGGGGCCGCTGCTGGCGGCAGTCTGCTTCGCGTACTGGCGGAGGCGCCGACCGCAGTAAGTACATGAAGGCCCCCTTCCTGTACATAGGCGCAAGGAAGGGGGCCTTCATGTACTTCGAACGGTCAGCAGGAGACGCCGGTCCGCCCGTTCTCCACCCGCGCGGTCAGCGTCCGCAGGAACGACGGATCCCCGTCCGCGGTGACCTTCACGTCGTACCAGCCACCCGAAACCGGCCAGTCCACGGTGACCGAACGTCCGGCACCGACCCGCACGACGCGCGTGAGCCGCGAGGACGAAAGCCGCAGCGTCAGTGCCGAAGTGCCCGAGTTGGACAGCTTGAACTCGACACCCGAACGCCACGTCAGGAAGCGCGTCCGGACATCGACACCCGCGGCGGCCCCGCGACGGTTCCCGCGCAGTTCCCACCACGAACGGTTCGGTCCCTGGACGACCACGCGGTACTCGTCACCGGCCGGCCGAACGAGTTCCGGCGCCTCGCCGCGGACGTCGCGGTGCGCGGGTTCGGCGAACTCGCCCTTGTACGGGTACAGCGCGAAATGCGCCGATGAGGAGCCGCTGTTGGCCAGCGCGAGCGCCAGGTTCCCCGACTTGTCGACCGAACCGGACACCGACACCTGGTACGGCAGCGGACGGGACGGCCGGTTGCCGGGTTCGGCCACGGGCAGGCTCTGCTCCGCCGGGGCGGACGGCCGCCAGCGGCTGATCGGCGCGGGAACGGGACCGGGCCGGTTCACCCGAGGTTGCCGCCCGGCGTGCGAGAAGTCGAAGGCGCCGGTGAGGTCGCCCGCCACGGTCCGCCGCCACTTGCTGATGTTCGGCTCGCCGATCCCGGTCCAGCGCTCGAGGAACCGCAGCACCGAGGTGTGGTCGTACACGGTGGAGTCGACGTTGCCGCCGATCGACCACGGCGAGACGACCGTCATCGGCACGCGCGGCCCGAAGCCGAGCGGCTGGCCGTTGAAATGGTCCGCGTCGTTGGCCGCGTTCCCCGGCGGCATCGGCGGCGGGACGTGGTCGAAATAGCCGTCGTTCTCGTCGAAGTTGATCAGCAGCACCGTTTTGGACCACGTCTCGCGATCGGACGCCAGCGCGTCGAGTACGCGGTAGATCAGGTTCGCGCTGCCGACCGGGGTGGACGCGCCGGGGTGCTCGGAGTCCTTCGCGGACGGCACCAGCCAGCTGACCGCGGGCAGCCGGCGCGCCTGGATGTCCGCCTTCAGTCGAGTGACCAGCGTCTCCGGCTCGCTGCGGTACATGGCCTTCTTGAACAGGTTCCGCTCGGCGGGCGTCAGCTTCGCGACCCCGGCGTCGAACTGCGCCAGCAGTTTCGCGCGCTCTTCCGGGGTCTTCTTCGACAGCGCGTCGTAGAACTCCTCGGTGGTGCGGAACTTCTCCTCGACCGAAGCGAGGATCTTCGTGCCGACCTTCTTGAACGGCAAGAAGTACTCGACGGCGTTGTCGGTGAAGTTGTCCCACTCCTGGTAGATCTGCCACGGCACCCCGGCGGCCTCGAGGCGCTCCGGGTACGTCGTCCAGTCGTAGCCCTTGTGGTCGTAGGAGTACGCCGCGTTCGTCACCGCGCGGTTCGTCGTGCTGCCCGGTTCGAAACCCGTGGTCCCGGTCCAGAGGAAGTTCCGGTTCGGGTTGGTCGAGCCGAAGATCGAGCAGTGATAGGCGTCGCAGATGGTGAACGTGTCCGCGAGTTCGTACTGCAGCGCGATGTCACGGCGCTCGTAGTAGGTCATGGTGGCGGGTGTCTTCGCCGCGATCCAGCCGTTGTTCCAGCCGCGCGCCCACGCCTTGCCGCTGCCGTTCCAGCTGTGGTCGAGGTCGCCGAGGTACTGGATGTCGTCCGCTTTCCGCCCGGCGAGTTCGGCCGCCTTGCGGACCGAAAAGGGCAGCACCGTGCCGCCGGCGGGATTCGGCTGCTCGAACACCGATTTCCCCGACGGCAGTTCGAGCGGGTGGGCGTCGGAGAAGCCCCGGACGCCGCGCAGGCTGCCGTAGTAATGGTCGAACGACCGGTTCTCCTGCATCAGCACGATCACGTGCTCGATGGCGTCGAGTCCGCCGCGCCGCATGGGTTCGGCCATGGCGGCGTGCACGGACGGCGGGAGAAGGGTGGTGGCGGCCGCGGCGCCGGTGGCGCCCAGCAACGTACGGCGTGACAGTTCAGGCATGCCGGAACCTTGACCCAGTAACATGAACGTCACAAGAACCGAACCGGTCGACTCGGAGTCGGCAGCCGGAGTGGTCCGCCCGTACGATCCCTGGATGGCCGTGATTCCCGAGCATCACGACGAAAACGGCGGTGGGGGAGAACCCGCGAAGCCGGTGTCCGCCGAACCCGGTGGCCGTCGCGGCGTCTTGATCCGCCGGATCGCGATCAGTGCCGGCGCCGCCGCCGGTTACGGAGTCCTCCTTCTCGTCGCGCTCTCCGGCGTGCCGGACCTGCCCACCGCGTTGGGCCCCAGGCCGGTACCCAGGCCACAGGAGACGTCCCAGACTCCCGTGACAACGCCTCCCGCGACGACGCCGCCTACGACACCGCCGCCCACGACAACGACGGACGGGCCTCGAACGGCTTCGCCGCCGGAATCGCGGGGAGCGCCCGAGCCGGTTCTCGAAACAACGCCCACGAGCGCCAGGCCTGCTCCGGTCCGGACCACGACCGTGTCCGGTCCGCCGGACACACGGGCCCCCTCCACCACTTCGCCGCCGGACAGCGAGCGCCGCAACAGCCGCGCGCCCGATGACCCGCCCGGGCACGCGAGGACCACGCCGCCCAAGAGCGGGCGCTGACGTCCGGTTCTCCCCGGTTCGTCGTGAGGTCACTGCGCTGAGTGACCGTCCGGCGGGGTGACACCGCCGAACGGCTGGCGGGGCGGTAACCTCACGGGCACCAAAGACCGCAGACCCTTGAGGAGGGCCCGTGTCGGCAGGGCAGATCGCCGCGCTGATCGCCGCAGGAGCATTCGTCGTACTCGTCGTGCTTCTGGCGATCGTGCTGTTCAAGCTCGGCCGGACCCTGGACGAGGCCACGATCGCCATCCGCAAGGCGCATGAGAACACCGACCCGTTGCTGATCGGCGCGAACGAGACGATCACGCACGTCAACACGCAGCTGGAGCGGGTCGACGGCATCACCGCGAACGCGCAGGCCGTCTCCGGCAACGTGTCCGCGCTGTCGTCGGTGTTCACCGCGACGCTCGGCGGACCGCTGGTGAAGACGGCCGCCTTGTCCTACGGCCTCAGCAAGGCCATCAAGGCCCGCCGCAAGAAAGCGGAAGCGAAGGCGGCCCGCCCGGCGAAGAAGCGGGGCCGCAAATGAAGCGCCTGTTCTGGCTCGGCGTCGGCGTGGTCGCCGGCGTCGCCCTGTCACGCAAAGCGACCGAAACCGCTCGCCAGGCCACGCCGGCGGGGCTAGCCTCGAACCTGGGCGACGCCGTGCGGGAACTCGCGGGCGCCGTCGGTTCGTTCGGCGCGGAGGTCCGCGCCGGGATGAGCGAACGGGAACAGGAGCTGCACGACATGGTGTCCGAACGCACCGGTTTGAGCACGGCCGCCGATGGCCCTGCGGGCAGGCACGCGGCGTCGCCGCGGCGCCCGGCCCGGCGAGCTCGCCGGGCGGAGGGCTGATCGGGTCGCGTCCGCGACCGGAACAGACCCAGCCCTCCGCCGTTCCCGCCTGTCCGCATTCCCAGCGCTTTCGCGCGAGCCCGTATACAAGGACGATCCCGTGGAAACACACGAAATCACCCAGCGTTTTCTGAGCCATTTCGAGAACAAGGGACATACGCGCGTCCCGAGCGCGCCGCTGATCCTCGACGACCCGAACCTGCTGTTCGTCAACGCCGGCATGGTCCAGTTCAAGCCGTACTTCCTCGGCGAGGTCCCGCCGCCGTACCCGCGTGCGACCAGCGTCCAGAAATGCGTCCGCACCCCGGACATCGAAGAGGTCGGCAAGACCACCCGGCACAACACGTTCTTCCAGATGGCCGGGAACTTCTCCTTCGGCGACTACTTCAAGGAAGGCGCCATCGAGGCGGCCTGGGAGCTGATCACCAAGCCCCAGAGCGAAGGCGGCTACGGCCTCGACCCGGCACGCATCTGGGCGACGGTCTACGAGGACGACGCCGAGGCGGCCGGCCTGTGGAAGAAGCTCACCGGCCTGCCCGGCGAGCGCATCCAGTCCCGTGACGGCAAGGACAACTACTGGGACATGGGCGTGCCCGGTCCCGGCGGCCCGTGCTCGGAGATCTACTACGACCGCGGTCCCGACTACGGCCGCGAGGGCGGCCCGGTCGCCGACGAGGACCGCTACATCGAGATCTGGAACCTCGTCTTCATGCAGGACGTGCGGGGCGAGAAGAGCCCGAAGCACGGTCACAAGCCGATCGGCGAGCTGCCGAAGAAGAACATCGACACCGGCATGGGTGTCGAGCGGGTCGCGACGATCCTGCAGGGGGTCGAGAACGTCTACGAGACCGACCTCGTCCGCCCGGTGATCGGCCGCGCCGAGGAGTTCTCCGGCAGGCGCTACGGCTCCGACCACACCGATGACGTCCGGTTCCGCGTCATCGCTGATCACGCCCGCACCGGCGTCCTGCTCATCGGCGACGGCGTCACCCCCGGCAACGACGGCCGCGGTTACGTGCTGCGCCGCCTGCTGCGCCGCATCATCCGCTCCGCGCGCCTGCTCGGCGTGCACGAGCCGGTGCTGCCCGCCTTCGCCGAGGTCGTCCGCGACACCATGGGCCCGACGTACCCCGAGCTGGTCTCCGGTTTCGACCGCATCGAAGACGTCGTGCGTGTCGAGGAGGAGGCCTTCCTCTCCACGCTCACCAGCGGTTCGCGCATCTTCGATATGGCGGCCGAGGAGACCAAGCGCTCCGGCGGTTCGCTGCTGGCCGGTGACAAGGCGTTCCAGCTGCACGACACCTACGGCTTCCCGATCGACCTGACCCTGGAGATGGCGTCCGAGCAGGGCCTGAGCGTCGACGAAGAGGGCTTCCGCACGCTCATGAACGAGCAGCGGCAGCGCGCGAAGGCCGACGCGGCGTCGCGTAAGACCGGTCACGGTGACCTGTCCGAGTACCGCAAGGTGCTCGAACAGCACGGCGAGACCCAATTCCTCGGCTACACCGACCTGCAGGCCGAAGCGAAGGTCGTCGCGCTGCTCGAAGACGGCGTGCCGGTGCGCAGCGTCGGCGCGGGCAAGAAGGCGGAGCTGGTCCTGGACCGCACGCCGTTCTACGCCGAGAGCGGTGGCCAGGTCGCCGACACCGGCGTGCTGCTCGGCGACGGCGTCGAGCTCAAGGTCCACGACGTGCAGAAGATCGTGCCGGGCCTGTTCGTGCACCGTGTCGAGGTGCTCGACGGCGAGGTCGGCATCGGAACCGCGCTGACCGGTTCGGTCGACCAGCACCGCCGCCTGTCGATCGAGCGGTCCCACTCCGCGACACACCTGGTCCACGCGGCCGTGCGCGGCGCGTACGGCAAGCGCGCGGCGCAGGCCGGTTCGCTGAACTCGCCGGGCCGGATGCGCTTCGACTTCACCACCTCCGGCGGGGTCTCGGCCGACGTGCTGACCGAGGTCGAGGAGGAGGTCAACGACTACCTCCAGACCAATGTCGAGGTGAACACCTTCGTCACCACGAAGGACAAGGCCCTCGAACTGGGCGCGGTCGCGCTGTTCGGCGAGAAGTACGGCAACGACGTCCGCGTCGTCGACATGGGCGAGTACTCCCGCGAACTCTGCGGTGGCACCCACGTCGACCGCATCGGGCAGCTCGGCCTGGTGAAACTGGTCGGCGACTCGTCCATCGGTTCCGGCGTGCACCGCGTCGAGGCGCTGGTCGGCACGGACGCGCTCAAGTACGTCCGCAAGGAGCAGCTGCTCGTCTCGCAGCTCGCGAGCACCTTCAAGGTGCCGTCGGAGCAGCTGCCGTCGCGGATCGACGACGTGCTCACGCGGCTCAAGAACGCCGAGAAGGAGATCGAGCAGCTGCGCACCCAGCAGGTGCTCGGCTCGGCGGGCTCGCTCGCGGACAAGGCCGAGGACATCGGCGGCGTCGCGGTCGTGGCGGAGAAGCTCGGCGAGGGCGTCGACTCGAACGGGCTGCGCGCGCTGGCCTCCGACATCCGCGGCAGGCTCGGCAACCGTCCCGGCATCGTCGCGCTGTTCGCCCCGCAGGGCGAGAAGGTCGCCTTCGTCGTCGCCACCACCAAGGCGGCGCAGGAGAAGGGGATCGCGGCGGGCAAGCTCGTCCCGTCGTTCGCCGAGGCGATCGGCGGCCGCGGCGGCGGCAAGCCGGATATGGCGCAAGGCGGGGGTACCAACCCGGCCGGGGCCGAACAGGCCATCGCCTCACTGCGCGCGGCGGTCGCCCAAGTTGGCTGACGACGCCGTTGGGCGGCGCCCGGATCGGCCAGGGGAGACCGATCCGGGGCGCGGCAGGCGGCTCGGGGTGGATGTCGGATCCGTCCGGGTCGGGGTCGCGCTCAGCGATCCCGACCCCATCCTCGCGAGCCCGCTCGTTACCCTCACTCGCGACGCGGCGGGCGACAAGGACGTCGACCAGCTCGTCGGACTCGTCACGGAACACGACGTCGTCGAAGTCGTCGTGGGCCTGCCGAGGACGCTCAAGGACCGTCACGGCCCGGCGGCCGAAGCGGCGCTCGACTACGCCGAAAAGGTCGCCGCCAGGATCGCCCCGGTGCCGGTGCGACTGGCCGACGAGCGGTTGACCACGGTGACGGCATCCAGGATGCTGTCGCAGCGTGGGGTGAAGGGACGTAAGCAACGTGCCGTCGTCGATCAGGCGGCCGCGGTCGAGATCCTGCAGGCGTGGATCGACGCGGTAGCGGCACATCGCGCACGGAAGGGCGATACATGACCGAGCCCCACGGCCGGCCCGAGCGCCGTCAGGGCGGTAGGCGACGATTGCGGGAGCCTGAGGAGGCCATCCAGCCGCCGGCCCCGCCCCGTCGAAGGCCCGAACCCCAGCCGACGGGACGACGGCACATCCGGCAGGAACCACCCGAGGCGCCCCCCGTGCGGCGTCCGGCGGAGGAACCGCCGCGTGCCCGCCGGTCTCCCGAAGAGCCACCGCCGCGTGTCCGGCGTGCGGCCGAGGAGCCGCCGCCGGTGGCACGTCCGGCCCCGCCGAGGCGGGCTCCGGAACCCGCGGCTCCTCCGCCGCCTCCCGCGCCGCCGCGGCGGTCCCCCCAGCCGGGTGACCGGAGTCTTGGCATGCCCGCCTACGCCCAGGACGAGCCGCCCCGCCCCGGCCGCCGCAGGCGCCGCGAGGACGACGGCCCGCTCCCGGACGAGCGGCCGACCGACATCCTCCCCGCGATCCAGGACGCGCCGATCGCCCGGCGCCCCGGCGCTGCTCCTTCTTCGCCGCCTCAAGGCAGCGAAGAGGAATACAACGAGATCTTCGGCGATGACGAGTACGACGACTATGACGAGTACGACGACTACGAGGATTACGACGACTTCGAAGACGACGATCGTGCCGAGCCGGAACGCATCGAGGACGAGCGCCCGGAACGTCAGGGGCCGCCGCCCAAGAAGCGCAAGAAGAAACGCGCGGTGGGCTGGATCGCCGCGCTGACCGTGCTCGTCCTGCTCGCCGGTGGCGCCTACTACGGCTTCACACAGATCTTCGGTTACGACGACTACGAAGGCACTGGCGAGAGCGACGTCCTCGTCCAGGTGGAGAAGGGCGACTCGACCTCCGCGATCGGCAACCGGCTGCAGGCGGCCGGGGTGGTCGCCAGCGGCAAGGCGTTCGTGAAGGCGGGCGAGGACAACACCGCCGTTTCGCGGCTCCAGCAGGGCTACTACGTCATGAAGACGAAGATGTCCGGTGCCAGCGCGGTCGAGAAGATGATCACCCCCGCGTCGAAGGTCGGCCAGGTCGAAATCCGGCCGTACACCCAGTTCCACGACATCACCCAGCCCGACGGCAAGGTGACGCCGGGTGTGTATTCGTTGCTGTCCAAGGCTTCCTGCGCCGACTTGAACGGCAAGAGCACCTGCATCCCGGTCGAGGAACTGCGGAAGACGATCGAGACCGCGGATCTGGCGAAACTGGGTGTCCCGTCGTGGGCCATCGACTCGGCCGCGAAGGCGGAACACAAGGACCGGCGGCTCGAAGGGCTGATCGCCCCGGGCATCTTCAACGTCAAACCCGGCTGGACGGCCGAGGAACTGCTCACCGACGTCGTGAAGACCTCGGCGAAACGCATCCTTGACGCAGGACTGAGCGATCAGTCCAAGGGCGAGGGCAAGACGCCGTACGAGACGCTCATCATCGCGTCGATCATCGAACGCGAGGCGGTGAAGGCCGACTTCGGGAAGATCTCGCGGGTCATCTACAACCGGCTCGACGAGAAGATGCGGCTCGAGATGGACTCGACGGTCAACTACGTCCTCGACCGGCCGACCCTGCTCACGAAACCCGAGGAACGGGAAAAAGCGGGCGCGTACAACACCTACAAGTCCGTCGGCCTGACCCCGACACCGATCGCGGTGCCCAGCGCGGAAGCGATCCAGGCCGCGCTCAAGCCGGTCGCGGGAAACTGGATCTTCTTCGTCAAGTGCGAGAAGAACGGGCTCTCCTGCTTCGCGGTGACCTTCGACGAACACCGGAAGAACCGAGATGACGCGGTGCGGCGCGGTGTCATTTAACCGCAAGGCGGCGATCCTCGGGAAACCGGTCGAACACTCGCTTTCGCCCGTGCTGCACGGCGCCGCCTTCCGTGCGCTGGGCCTGGACGGCTGGACCTACGAGCGGGTCGAGATGGACGGACCCGGGCTGCCCGCGTTCGTCGACGGTCTCGGTCCGGAGTGGACCGGGTTTTCGGTGACCATGCCAGGGAAACGGGCCGCACTGGAGTTCGCCGACGAGGTCACGCCGCGGGCGACGGCGGTCGGCGCGGCGAACACGCTGGTGCGCCGGGAAACCGGCTGGCTGGCGGACTGCACCGACGTCGACGGGGTCACCGAGGCGCTGCGGATCGCGGGGGAGTACTCGCCCGGTGAGGATGACGCGGCCGTCGCCGGTGTCGTTCTCGGAGCGGGCGGCACGGCCGCGGCGGCCGTCGTCGGGCTCGCGTCGCTCGGCGTGCGGACCGTGCGGCTTGTCGTGCGGGATCCCGCACGGGCCACGGAAACGGTCGAGGCGGCGCAGCGGGCGGGGCTCGACGCCGAAGTGCTCCGCTGGGCCGACGCCGACTTCGGGAAGCTCGCGGCCGACTCGGCGGTACTGGTGAACACCGTGCCCCCGGACGCGGTCCGCCCGCACCTGGCGGAGCTGGCCCGGATCGGCTGCGTCCTCGACGTCATCTATCATCCCTGGCCGACAGCGCTCGCCGAAGCCGTCGCCGAACAGGGCGGTCGGCTCGCGACCGGACTGGACATGCTGCTGCACCAGGCTTTCGGGCAGTCCGAGTACTTCACCGGGCAGCCGGCGCCGCGAGCGGAGATGCGGGACGCTCTTCGGGAAGCGACCGGCGGGATCCTTCCGTTGCCGATCAGCTGACAAGTTCGCCGAGGTTCGATAATCTGGCCGACTGCCTCGAGAGGGGCGTCGCGGCAACCAGGTGACCCACCGCGCGCGCTGGGCCTCCTCGAATCGCGCAGACTCGCGATGAGTGCTGAGGAAGGAACAAGGGGTCGATGCCTAAACCCGATCGAGACGATTACACCGAAGAAGACATCAACAACGCCTGGGTCGGTCAGCCTCCGGTACTGAACTCCACCGTCACGCTGGCCGAATACGACCCGGAGTGGCCCGCCCTGTTCGAGCGGGAAGCCAAGCGCATCAGGGGGATCCTGGGGGAACGCGCGCTGGTCCTGGAGCACGTCGGCTCCACGTCGGTGCCGGGACTCTGCGCGAAACCGATCATCGACATCATGCTGATCGTCGCCGATTCGGACGACGAAGACGCCTATGTACCGCAGTTGGAGGCGGCGGGCTACCAGCTCGTCATCCGCGAGCCGGAGTGGGAGAAGCACCGCAGCTTCAAAGGTCCGGACACCGACATCAACCTGCACGTCTACTCATCGGACAACGGCCAGACCGAGCGTTACCGGCTCTTCCGCGAGCGCCTGATCGCGCACGAGGACGAGCGGAAGCTCTACGAGGTCAAGAAACGCGAGCTGGCGTCGCGCACCTGGAAGTACATCCAGCACTACGCCGACGCCAAGACCGAGGTGATCGACGAGATCGTCGAGCGGGCGCGCGCCGCCCAGTACGACGGGTTCGCCCGGCTCTACGCGGCGCACGCCGAAACCAGCAGCACCAACGCCCATTACGACCGTCCCGCCATCGTCGAACTGGCCGGGGACGTGGCGGGCAAACGGGTGCTGGACGTCGGCAGCGCGGCGGGTCACCTCAGCGCGCTGCTCGCCGCGAAGGGGGCGGATGTCCTCGGCGTCGACGCCAGCGCGGGCATGGTCGCCATCGCCAGGGAGAAGTTCGGGGACGTCGCGAAGTTCGAGACGGCCGACGTCTCGCAACCGATGTCCTTTCTGGACGACGGCTCGATCGACGTGATCACGGCGTCCTTGGTCCTGCATTACCTGAAGGAGTGGGCACCGGCGCTGGCGGAGTTCCGGCGGGTGCTGAAACCGGGCGGGCTGCTGGTGTTCTCGGTGCACCATCCCGGTGAGGACTGGCGCTGGTTCGGGAAGCAGAACTACTTCCAGCTCGAACTGCTGGAAGACGAGTTCCCGGCGGGTCAGAAGGTCCGGTTCTACCGGCGGCCGCTGAGCTGGACGTTCGGTGCGGTGCGGGATGCCGGATTCGCGGTCGATCGGCTGGTCGAGCCGATGCCGGACGAGGCGATCGCCGAATCGGACCCGCGGTGGTACGCGAAGCTGCGGACCCAGCCTCGGTTCCTGTACTTCCGGACCGTCCGGGAGCCCTCCCCGGCCCGCAATTAGTCACCTACTTGCGGCCGGTGGGCCTCCCAGAAGTCTGTGAAGGCCTTCCCTGCTTTGAGGGTAAGGGCCCCGGCAAAGTCGCATAACCGCTGGTGAAGTGGGTGGTGAGTGGCGATTCGGGTTGTGGTGACGGGTGGGGGCTCGGCACAGTGGCCTGGCAATGGTCGTTCTAACGATCATTGCCACTCACGACTCCCCTCGAGAACCGCGCATCTAGCCATCAATCAGACATTTCACCCCTCGAAAGTGTCCCTTGTGGACACTCAGGGGCTTGATGCATGCCTCGTGCCGTCCTGCGAACCCCGCAAGTAGGTGACTAATTGCGTGGGGGAGAAAGGTCCCGGATCAGCGAAACGATCTCCCGGCTGACCGGCCTCAGCACCCGCAGCCGCGAAAGCCCCACCAGCCGCGCGATCAACGGGACCGTCCGTTCCACCAGCATCCGGCTGCGTTTCTGGCCGGGGGAGCGGTCGTGGACCCAGAACAGCACGACACCCATCTGATACAGCCACAGCAGGTCGGGCAGGTCATCGCGCAGGTCCGGGTCGAGTTTCACGTCGGAGTCGGCGATGACGTCGCGCATCAGGCCGATCGAGGCGTCCCGCGCGGGCGAAGACTCCTCGCTGAACGGGCTCAGCGGCGAGTCCGGGTCGGCGGCGTTGACGAAGAACTGGGTGCCGAAGCGGTGGTACGGCTCGGCGACATCGAGCCAGCTGAGCAGGACGGTCTTGAGTCGCGCGCTGAAGTCCCGCTCATCTTCGATCGCCTCCCGCGCCGTCGTCAGGTGAACCCTGGCGATCTCGTCGTAGAAGCCTTGGATCAGCTGGTCTTTGGAGGCGAAGTAGTAGTAGGCGTTCCCGACCGACACGCCCGCTTCGGCGGCGATGGCCCGCATGGTCGTGCGGTCGTAGCCGTTCTCGGCGAACAACCGTAACGCGGTCGCCACGATCAGTGACCTGGTTTCCTCACTCTTCGCCACGACTGCACGTTATCCGGTCAGGGCGCGGGATGCGGAGCGGGCGCCGGGTAGCCGGGGTAGGGCGGCGGCGGCACGGGCCGCGCGGCCGTGTGGTTGAGGTGCTTGCGCCGGATGCCGTTGAACACCAGCACGTTCCCGACGTGCATCACGCCGAGCACGAGCGCCACGGTGCCGACCTTCACCGACAGCATCTCGAAGACGTCGCGCGCGTCGAGGACGATGTCGTCGCTGGTCAGGAACAGGGTCACGAAACCGAGGCTGACCAGGTAGAACCCGACGACGAGCAGTTGGTTGACCGAATGCGCCAGCGCTTGTTTGTCCTGGAAGACGTCTTCCAGGAACGTCTTGCCGTGCCTGCTCAGCGTGCGGGCGACCAGGACGGTCAGCGGGACGGTGATGGCCAGGTAGAGGGCGTAGGCCACGACTACGGGTTGCATGGGGACCTCCTTTTGAACGTGTTCAAGAAGTACCGTAGCCCAGATTTTGAACGCGTTCAAGAGATGCTGTTCACCTGAAGCTCACCCGTGCGGCCGCGTCGAGTGCGTAAGGTCGCACCGACTGTCGCCCTCACAACGGGAGTTCAAGACCGTGAAACGCATCGCCGCCGTGCTCACCTCGGGCGCCTTGCTGGCCGGGACGCTGCTGGCCGCCACACCGGCGGAAGCCACCGTCGGGCACAACGTCCGCTTCGCGACGTACAACGCTTCGCTCAACCGTGGCGCCGCCGGCCAGCTCGTGACCGACCTGTCGCAGCCGGGCAACGCCCAGGCGGGCGAGGTCGCCGAGGTGATCCAGCGCAACCGGCCCGACGTGCTGCTGATCAACGAGTTCGACTACGTGCCGGGCGACCGCGCCGCGGACCTGTTCCGCGAGAACTACCTCGAGCGCGGCCAGAACGGTGCCGCGCCGATCGACTACCCGTACGCCTTCACGGCGCCGTCGAACACCGGCGTCTCGACCGGCTTCGACCTCGACCGCAACGGCCAGGTCGGCGGTGGCAACGACGCGCACGGCTTCGGCCTCTTCGAGGGCCAGTACGGCATGCTCGTGCTGTCCAAGTACCCGATCGACACCAAGAGCGTGCGGACGTTCCAGAAGTTCCTCTGGAAGGACATGCCGGGCGCGCTGCTCCCGGACGATCCGGCCACCCCGGCGCCGGGCGATTGGTACTCGCCGCAGGCGCTCGATGTGCTGCGCCTGTCGTCGAAATCCCACTGGGACGTCCCGGTCCGCGTCGGCCGCTCGACCGTCCACTTCCTGACCGCGCATCCGACGCCGCCCACCTTCGACGGCCCCGAAGACCGCAACGGCACCCGCAACAACGACGAGATCCGCTTCTGGGCGGACTACGTGACCCCGGGCAAGGGCCGCTACATCCACGACGACAACGGTCGCCGCGGCGGGCTCTCCCCGCACGAGAAGTTCGTCATCGCGGGTGACTACAACTCCGACCCGCTCGACGGCGACAGCGTTCCGGGCGCGATCTCGCGCCTGCTGAACGCGCCGCGCGTCATCGAGACCCGGCCGGGCAGCGAAGGCGGCGTGCGCGCCGCCCAGGACCAGGCAGGCGCCAACATCGGCCAGAAGGGCGACCCCTTCTTCGACACCGGCGACTTCAACGACAACGCGCCTGGGAACCTGCGGATCGACTACGTCCTGCCGTCGAAGGGCCTGATCCCCTGGCGTGCCGAGGTCTTCTGGCCGCTGCCCGACTCACCGCTGGCCCGGCTCAACGACGCTTCGGACCACCACCTGGTCCGGGTCGACGTGTTCGTCCCTCGCTGGTGACGTTCAGCTGAGCCGCACGGCACCTGGGCCGGTGAGCGTGGCGAATCCGGCACTTCGCCCGCTCACCGCCAAGAGCAGGTCGTCGAGCGGGCCTCGGACCTCTTCGGTGCCCGCTCCGCCGGACCATCCGGCGTCGGTGGCGATCAGCTTGAGGTCCTTGCAGCGCTTCTTGGCGCCCCAGAACGGGCTGACCAGCAGATGCTCCAGGGCCGCGATCGCCGGCTTCTCCGGCATCGGCCGGTCGATACCGAGCGGGCGGGCGACGTCCTGACCGTGGATGAGGACGTCGGCGAGCTCGTCGACCGGTTTGGCGCCGAGCGGGCGGCGCGCCGATCCGGCGTCCTCGCGGATCTGGGCGACGAGTTCGGCCGGGGTGAACCGCGCGGCGTAGGCGATGGCCTGGTCGACGTTCATCCGGTCCCAGTTCCCCTTGGCCTTCATGATGCCGACGAGGGTGTCCTTGAGCCGGTTCCTGGTGGTCTGCGCGAGATGGCCCGCCATCGCGTGGACCGTCCACTCCGTACACAGCGTCTTCGCCGACCAATCCCGCTCGGAGAGGCTCTCCAGCAGATCCGCGAAGCTCAGCCGTTCCGTCTCGGTCCAGGCCAAGATCTCGCCGTCGTTCATCCCGCTCCCTCTGTCCGGAGATACAGCTCGATGACATGGAACCAGAGTTCGCGCCGTTCGAGTTCTTCAAAAGAGCTGAACTAGCCTGAGGGTATGAAGATCGCGATTCTCGACGACTACCAGGAAGTGGCGCTCGGCTTCGGCGACTGGGGCTCCCTCGGCGCCGAGATCGAGGTGTTCACGAAGCCGTTCGCGGACCCCGCCGACGTCGTGGGCCGCCTCCGGGACTTCGACGTCGTGGTCGCGATGCGCGAGCGCACCCGGTTCCCCGCCGAGGTCCTCGACCGGCTGCCCACGCTCAAGCTGCTGGTGAGCACCGGCCACCGCAACGCCGCGATCGACGTGGCCGCCGCCCGGCGCAATGGCGTGGTCGTCTCCTCCACCGGGTACATCGCGGCTCCGGCGGCCGAGCACACCTGGGCGCTGATCCTCGCCGCCGCCCGGAACGTGCCGGTGGAGTCCGCGAACATGCGCGAGGGCGGCTGGCAGACCACCGTCGGCACGATCCTGTCCGGCAAGACCCTCGGGCTGCTCGGGCTCGGCAGGCTCGGCGCCGGCGCGGCCAAGATCGGCAAGGCGTTCGGCATGGAGACCATCGCCTGGAGCCAGAACCTGACTCAGGAGAAGGCCGATCCCCACGGCGTGACGGCGGTGCCGAAGGAGGAACTGTTCGCCCGTGCGGACGTCCTGTCGGTCCATCTGGTGCTCAGCGACCGCAGCCGCGGGCTGGTCGGCGTGCCCGAACTCGCCGCGATGAAACCGACGGCGATGCTGGTCAACACCTCACGCGGCCCGATCGTGGACGAGGTCGCGCTGGTGGACGCGTTGCGCCGCAAGGAGATCGCGGTCGCCGCGCTGGATGTCTACGACGTCGAGCCGTTGCCGTCGGAGCATCCGTTGCGGACGCTGGACAACGTCGTGCTCACCCCGCACATCGGCTACGTCACCCGGGAGGCCTACGAGATCTTCTACCGCGACGCGGTCGAGGACATCGCGGCCTTCCAGGCGGGTTCGCCGCTACGTGTAATGGAGTGAGGCTTCATGGAGTAGGAGCGCAGGCGGCGCGTGGCGAGTTGCACGGTCCACCACACGGCCGTGCCCGCCGCCACGCTGAGCACCAGCACGACCGGCGCCGGAAGGTACGGGAGCAGGGCGGGAAAGACCGTCCAGTGCGTCAGGTAGATGTAGAGCGACGCACTCGCGACCTGCCCGAGGACGCCGATCGCCGCCCCCGGCACCGGAACGCGGACCTGGAGCAGCACCAGCACCAGCCCGCCCAGCACCACGGCCTCCCACAGCGGGTCGCCGACCATCCCGGGGACGAGCAGGAAACCGAACCCCAGCACGATCGCCCGCTGCGTACCCGTCCGTGCCTTGTGGGCGAGCCACCCGAGAGCGAAGAACCAGACCGTGCCGAGAGTGCTCCAGTGCAGTTCGGGAAACGACGGCGTCGCGCCGAGACTGACCCGCAGCAGGAGACCGGCGCCGAGCGCCACCAACGCCGTGGCGAATCCGTGCGCCCGCTCGGCCCGGCGCACCGCCGGGATCGCGAACACCAGCGACAGCGCCAGGAACGCGTGCACGAGGACCTCGACGAACCAGTACCCGTATGCGCCGGTGAGGGTGAAGTTGTTGATCAGCAGCACGTTCGTCCACGACACGTCGTCGGTGACGGCGAGCCGGTAGCCGAGCCAGGCGATCGCGGGCACGGCGATCGGCAGCGCGGCCCTGGCGATCCGCGTCGCCGGGCCGGGCAGCACGAACCGGGCGAAGTTCCAGCCCGCCACGATGAGCAGCAGATGCGCGCCGCCGTGGACGGTGAACAACTCCATGTGCGTGCTCACGATGAAGACGATCGCCAGTGCGCGAAGGAGGACGTTGGTCTCCAGCGACGGCCACCGCGAAGGGGTCGTGCGCAGGCGCTCGAGTTCCGAGACCGGCGTGGTCGGCCAGTCACCGGGAAGCCGTCCGAGCACGCGTTCCAACGCGATCGACATCCTGACGTAGGAGAGCGAATCACCGCCGAGCCCGACGAAGGTCGCGTCGCCGGGAACGCTCCGCCGACCGAACACGGTGGCGAACACCCGGCGTACCGACGCCGGTTCCTGGCTCGCCGGTCCCGCCGCCGCGGTGATGGCCGGATAGTCGGGCTTTCCGTTGGGCAGCAAGGGGAATTCGCGCATGCGGCGGACGACGACGCTGGACGGCGGCATGCCGAACCGGGTGCGCACGAGGGTGGCCGCCCGTTCGGCGGACCGGTGGACGGCGATCACCACCCCGGTGTCGGCGCCCGCGCACACCGCCTCGATGCCGGCCTCGGCGAGGACGCGTTCGACCCGGTCGAGGTCGACGCGCAGCCCGAACGGTTTGACGAACCGGCTCTTGCGGCCGGTCACCTCGTACAGTCCGGCGGCGTTCCGGCGGCCGAGGTCGCCGGTCGGGAGTTCGTGGACGGTGCGGCCCAAGGCGAGGTCCGCGGTGCCGTGCGCGTAGCCGAGCATCACGTTCGGGCCGCGATAGATCAGCTCGCCGTCCTCGGCGAGGTCGAAGTCGCCGCCGGGGACGGGCAGGCCGATCGCGCCGGGATGGGCGCTCGCCAGGTCGGGCGGCAGATAGGCCATCCGCGCGGTGGCCTCGGTCTGGCCGTACATCACGAAGAACCGCCAACCACGCCGCCGCCCGAGTTCGGCATACTCGGCGACCTTCGCGGGATCGAGCCGTCCGCCCGCCTGCGTGACATAGCGGAGGGAGGGCAGGTCGAGCCGATCGAACCCGATCCGGTCGAGCAGGGCGAAAGTGTGCGGGACACCGTGCAGGCTCGTCGCGCTCCTGTCCCGCACCAGTGTCCAGAACTCGGAATCGAGGACGGAGCGCTCGGTAAGCAGCAGGCAAGCGCCGCGCAGGAGGTTGCTGTTCACCACGGAAAGCCCGTAGCAGTAGGACAACGGCAGCGAGGCGACGGCGCGGTCGTCGGACCTGATGTCGAGATACCCGGCGATGGCGGCGGCGTTGGCCCGCAGGTTCCCGGCCGACAGGCGCACCGCTTTGGGGGAGCCGGTGGACCCCGAGGTCGAAAGCAGCAGCGCCAGTTCGGGATGCAGTTCGTGCGCGGTACCCGGTCGCCGTTCGATCAGGCCGCCGTCGATGACGACGTCCGGGTCGTAACGTTCGGCCGGCGCACTCGCCTGGCCGCGCGGGACCAGCAGCACGGGGTGCCGACCGCGCAGTGCCGCCAGGTAGGCGACCAGCGAGTCGACGTCGTTCGCGGCGGCCAGCAAGACCAGCCTGCGCACCGGGCCCAGCCGATCGGCCACAATGGACACTCGCTGGTCCAGTTCCCGGTAGCTCAGCGCGGAGCCGTCGGGGGCGACCAGCGCGGTCCGGTCGCCGTGGACCGCGAGATCGCCGAGGAAGCCGAGGTCGGCCGCCCTGGTCATGCCGGTTCCCCGGCGAAGAACAGGGCAGGGCCGGACACGTGCACGCGGACCTCGTCACCAGGGGAAACCCCGAGCGGTCCTTGGACACGTTGGCGCACCCGCCTGCCTTCGGCGAGTCGCAGCAGCACCGTGGCGTCATGCCCGTGGAACAGCACATCGTCCACGGTGGCCGGTACGCCGTCGGCGCCGACGTGCAGTTGTTCCGGGCGCAGCAGGACGGTGCCGGTACCGCTGCCCTGGACGGGAAACCTGCCCAAGGGTGTGCCCACCGTCCCGTTTTCCGCGTCACCGGGGAAAGTGACCGCCTCACCGACGAAGAGCGCGACCCCGAGATCGGCCGGCCGGGCGTAGATCTCTTGCGGCGTCCCGAGTTGCGCGACGACACCGTCACGCAGCACGGCAACGAGATCGGCCATGCCGAGCGCCTCCTCCTGATCGTGCGTCACGAGTAGCGCCGTCGCGCCGAACGCGCGCAGCGCCGCGCGGACGTCTGCCCGGAGTTCGTCGCGCAGGCTCGCGTCGAGCGAGGAGAACGGTTCGTCCATCAGTACGACGCCCGGTCGTGGCGCGAGCGCGCGGGCGAGCGCGACCCGGCGTTGCTGCCCGCCGGACAGCTCACCGGGTTTCCGCGAGGCGTAACCGGAAAGCCCGACCAGTTCGAGGAGTTCCTCGATCCGGCCGTCGCGGCGCCCGGCGCGCGGCAACCCGAAACCCACGTTGCCCGCGACGGTCAGATGCGGGAACAGGGCGCCTTCCTGCGGCACGATCCCGATCCCGCGGCGCTCCGGCGGCAGGTGCGCGGATCCGCCGGCGAGCAGCCTGCCGCC
Source organism: Amycolatopsis sp. lyj-108 (assembly GCF_046549005.1). Classification (NCBI taxonomy): domain Bacteria; kingdom Bacillati; phylum Actinomycetota; class Actinomycetes; order Pseudonocardiales; family Pseudonocardiaceae; genus Amycolatopsis; species Amycolatopsis sp. lyj-108. The sequence goes on from NZ_JAJPWQ010000003.1 coordinate 606,814, forward strand.
GAGGCGTACCTCGCCGTCGCGGATCGGGTGGAATCCGGCGAGCACCCGCAGCAGGGTCGTCTTCCCGCAGCCGGACGGCCCGAGCACCGCCACGAGACCGCCTTCGGGAACCCGCAGATCCAGCCCGCGCAGCACCGGTTCCGGTCCGTAGCCTGCGATCAGGCCCTTGACGTCCAAGCCGCTCATCGCGTCACTCCTCGCAGGAACCGGTCGAGGACGACGGCCGGGATGGCCGCCACCACCAGCAGGACTGCCGCGTACGGCGCGGCCGCGGCGTAGGCGCCGATCTCGGTCTTCGTCCACAGTTCGGTGGCCAGCGTGTCCACCCCGGTCGGGCGGAGCAGCAAGGTCGCGGGCAGTTCCTTGGCGCAGGTGAGGAAGACGAGCGCCGCGCCCGCCAGGATGCCGGGCGCGGCCAGCGGCACGGTCACCAGCAGCCGCGTGGCCGACCGGCCCTTGCCGAGCGACCGTGAGACGTCCTCCAGCACCGGTGGGGCGTGCGCGACGGCGGTCCGCACCGCGCTCACCGCCAGCGGGAGGAAGAGCACCGCGTAGGCGAAGGCCAGCATCGACGTCGTCTGATAGAGGTCCGGCAGCACGCGGATCCCGAAGAACACCAGCGCGAGCCCGACCGTGATCCCCGGCAGCGCGTGCCCGGCGAAGCTCGCCAGTTCCATCCCGCGTACGAGCGGTCCCCGGTGCCGCGCCGCGAGGATCCCGACCGGAAGGGCGAACACGACGGTGAGGACCGCGCCGGAAGCCGCCACCGCCACGGTGTTCCCGGTCGTCGAGAGCAGGTTGCCGCCCGCCGCCGAACTCCCCGCGACCAGCCATCGGACGAGGCTCGCCACCGGCACGCCGAGGGCGAACAGGAGTACCACCGCCGTCCCGATCACCGCCGGGATCTTCGCCCGGCGAAGGGGAACGCGAATGGACTCGCGTTCTCCGCGGCCGCCGGTCGCGCCTCGCGCGCGCCGTTCGCCGACGGTCAGCAGGATCGCGAGGACGACCAGGACGCAGCCGAGGATGGCGGCGGGCGTCCGGTCGAAGGTCCCGCGATAGCTGGTGTAGATGCCGAGGGTGAACGCCTCGAACCGCATCAGCGACACCGCGCCGAAATCGCTCAGCACGTAGAGCGCGACCAGCAGCCCGCCCGCGGTGGCCGCGGGCCGGATCTGCCGCAGGGTCACCGAGAAGAACGTCCGCGTGCTCGTGCGGCCCAGCGACCGCGCGACCTCTTCGACCGCCGGGTCCGCGGTGCGCAGCGCCGCCGCGACGGGAAGCAGGACGTACGGGTAGGACACCAGCGTCAGCACCAGGGACGCGCCCCAGAACCCGGTCAGCCCGGGGGCCAGCGCCAGCCAGGTGAACCCGGCGACGTACGACGGCACGGCCAGCGGCAGTACCAGGAGGATGCCGGCGAACCGGCGCCCCGGCAGGTCGCTGCGCACGACGAGCCACGCGGAGAGCACGCCGAGCACCAGGCAGGCCGTGGTGACCGCGACCGCGAGCGCGACGCTGCGCACGGCGAGGTCGAAGGTGCGGGACCGCCACAGGACGTGCCACACCTCGCCCGCCCCGTGGTCGAACGAGCGGACCGCGAGGTAGCCGAGCGGCGTCACGGCCGCGGCCGCGACCAGGACGCCGAGCGTCGTCAGCGCGGGGGCGGCCCGGAAGACGCCTTTCAGGACAGGCCCGCTTCCTGGAGCAGCGCGACGGTCTGCTGAAGCGACGACAGCCGCGAGAGATCGATGTCGGGACCGTGCAGTTCGGTGAGCGGAGGCAACTGGTGCTTCGACGACTTCACCGCCGGGACGACCGGGTACTCCGCGGTGACGTCGGCGAAATGCCGTTGTGCCTCCTCGGAGAGCAGGAACCGGACGGCCCGCAGCGCGGCGTCCTTCCGGTCGGTCCCTTCCACGACACCGGCCCCGGCGACGTTCACCAGCCCGAGCGGGTCGCCGCCGGTGACGTGGTGCAGTTTCGCCCGCACCGCGCCCGCGCCCACCTCGGCGACCTTGGCGTGCCAGTAGTAGTGGTTGATCAACCCCGCGGGAAGCTGTCCGTCGTTGACCGCGTTGAGGATCGCGACGTTGTTGTCGAACCGCTTCGGTTCGTTCGCGGCGAACCTGCGCAGCCAGTCGCGGGCGAACTCCTCGCCTTTGAGGACCCGTACCGAGGTCACGAACGCCTGCCAGGAGCCGTTGGCCGGGGCGAACCCCAGCCTGCCCTTCCACTTCGGGTCGACGATGTCGTCGAGGCTCTTCGGCAACTCGGCTTCGGTGACCGCGCCCGGGTCGTAGGCGACGACCCGGACCCGTGCCGAAGTGGCGACCCAGCGGCCGTCGTCGGCGCGGTACCCGGCGGGTACGAGGCCCAGCACGTCGGCGGGGAGGGCGGAGAGCCTGCCCTGGCCGGCGACCGCGCCGAGCGCGCCCGCGTCCTGGGCGAAGAAGACGTCCGCCTGGGTCCGCTCACCCTCTTCGAGCAGTTGTGCGGCCATCTCCCCGCTGCCGCCGTAGCGCACTTCGACCGGGGTTCCCGTGGCCTGCTTCAGCCGGTCCAGTAGCCCGCCGACGAGCTCCTTGTTGCGTCCTGAGTAGATCACCAGCGCGTCGGATTCCTCCGCGCTGTCGCAGGCGGCGACAGAGGTCGCCAGCAACGCCGCGACGAACAGAACCACAGCTACCCGGCCCACAGCCACGGGGCCCTCCTTCGGTCAGCCCCCACGGTTGTGCCGCGGCTAAGGTAAACCTCACCTAAGGGACTAACAAGGCATCGTGGCCATTACGTGATGCAACCTCGGTCACGTCACTCATTCGAGTGGCGAGCGGGTTCCGGGTTGGTTATTTCCCAGTGTGTCCGGGTAGGGCGAGGGTGGCGGGTTCGTGAGCGAGGCCAAGCCGGGATGAAGGCTCCCTTCGCCGCGTCCGATGCGACCAAGGGAGCCTTCTGCCCTGGTCAGGCACGGGCCGGTGAGTGTCGCCTAGTCCGGTGGTCATGTCGCGAAAGCCACTTTCGGGACATCCAGCGTCGCGAAAGTGGCTTTCGCGACACGCCCGACCTCACGACACCTATGCCTTACCCCTCAAGAAAACACGGATCGCCGCTCACGACCCCAGCTCAGCCAGTACGGCGTCGGTGTAGGGCGGCCACACCTCGGCGGCCCACGGTCCGAAGGCGCGGTCGGTGAGCGCGACGCAGGCGGCGCCGGCGTCGGGATCGACCCAGAGGAACGTGCCGGACTGCCCGAAGTGGCCGAAGGTCCGCGGCGAGCTCGACGACCCGGTCCAATGTGGACTCTTGTGGTCGCGGATCTCGAAGCCGAGGCCCCAGTCGTTCGGCTTCTGGTGGCCGAAGCCGGGCAGGACACCGGAAAGCCCGGGGAAGACCACGGAAGTCGCCGCGCGCACCGTTTCGGCGGCGATGAGCTTCGGTGCCTGCAGTTCGGCGGCGAACGCGACCAGGTCGTCCACAGTGGACTCCGCGCCCGAAGCGGGAGAGCCGGTCAGCTTGGTCGCCTTCATGCCCAGCGGCTGGAAAAGCGCCTCCGCCTGGTAGTCGGCGAAGGGGATGCCGGAGTGCTCGGTGAGCGCGTCGGCGAGCTGCTCGAATCCGGCGTTGGAATACAGGCGCCGGTTGCCCGGCGCGGCCATCGGCTTGTGCTCGTTGAAGGCCAGACCCGAGGTGTGCGCGAGGAGATGCCGGATCGTGGAGCCTTCCGGCCCCGCGGGGGTGTCGAGTTCGACGACGCCCTCTTCGATGGCGATCAGCGCGGCGTAGGCGGTGAGCGGCTTGGTCACCGACGCCAGCTTGTACACCTTCGTCGTGTCGCCGTGCGTGCCCAGCACGTCACCGGCGGCGGTCACCACGGCCGTGGCGGCGTTGTCCACCGGCCACTGTTCGATCTCGCGCACGCTGTCCATGCCCAACACCCTACGAAGCCCGGGCCGGTCGGGGCGGCCCGGGCTTCGCAGGGATCGGGATCAGGCGTCGAGGTCGGTCGCCACCAGCTCGGCGATGGCGTCGACGGCCGCCTCGGCCCCCTCACCCTCGGCACTGATGATGACCTCGTCGCCGTAGCCGGCGGCGAGCGTCATCAGGTTCAGCACGCTGCCGGCCGCGACCGGGTCGCCGCCCGCCTTGGCGATGGACACCGCGACGGGCTGCGCCGCGGCCGCCTTGGCGACCGTCGCCGCGGGCCTGGCGTGCAGGCCCACCTTGCTGGCCACGGTGACGCGTTTCTCCGGCATGTTCTTTCCCTTTCGTGCCTTTGGTCCTACTGAGCTGAAACTACTTTGCGGGCTTCGCCGCGGTGGCCTCGAGGTCGGCCTCGATCGAGTCGTCCTCGCGGCCCGGCGTGCGCAGGTTCCACTTCTTGATGACGAAACGGAAGAGCACGTAGTAGATGACCGCGTAGGCGAGGCCGATCGGGATGAGCAGCCAGACGTTGCCGCTCGCCGCCGGGTGGTTGAAGTTGAGTCCGAAGTCGATCGCACCGGCGGAGAAGCCGAAGCCGAGGTGGATGTCGAGCGCGTTCACCAGTGCCAGCGACGTACCGGTCAGGACCGCGTGGATCAGGTACAGCGGCCACGCGACGTACATGAACGAGAACTCGATCGGCTCGGTGATACCGGTCAGGAAGGAGGTCAGCGCGCCGGCGATCATCACACCGCCGACGATCTTCTTCTGGCTGGGCTTCGCGCTCTGCCAGATCGCCAGCGCCGCGGCTGGGATGGCGAACATGAAGATCGGGAAGAAGCCGGTCATGAAGGTGCCGCGGGTCGGGTCGCCCTCGAAGAACTTCGTGAGGTCACCACCGTCGAAGATGAACCACACCGGCACGTTCAGCAGCTGGTGCAGACCGACCGGGATCAGCAACCGGTTGAGCACACCGTAGATACCGCCACCGACCACGGGAGAACCGGTGACCGCCTCACCGGCGGCCTGGATGCCGTCGTTGACCCAGTGGAAGACCAGGCCGAGGGGTACCGCGAGGATCATCAGCGTCAGTGCGGTGACGATCGGCACGAACCGGCGGCCGCCGAAGAAGGCCAGGTACGGCGGCAGCTTGATGCGGTAGAACTTCTGCCACAGCAGCGCGGTGACCAGACCGACGATCACACCGGCCAGCACACTGTAGGGCCACTTGAGCGGGTTGAGCATCAGGCCCGCGGGCTTCTCGGGGTTCCAGCCCGGCAGTTCGGAGAACGGCGCGAAGACCTGGAGGACGCTGGTGAACACGAAGAAGCCGACCACTGCGGCCAGCGCGGTCGCGCCGTCGCTCTTCCGGGCGAAGCCGACCGCGATACCCACCGCGAACAGAAGGGGCAGCCAGTTGAACAGCGAGTTGCCCGCCGCGCCGAGCACTTCGGCGACCTTGTCCCAGCCGAGGCCGTCCTTGCCGAGCAGGTCGGGCTGACCGAACCTGTTGAGGAGTGCGGCGGCGGGCAGAGCGGCGATGGGGAGCATGAGGCTGCGGCCGAAGCGTTGAAGCCCGGCGAAGCCCTTGCCCTTGCCCTTCGCCCCCTCCGCGGTGGTGGAGCTCATCGGGTACCTCCGTAGTGAGGATGGTGACCGGAATCCGGGGTGTTCCGGTCCAGCTGCATGGTGACCTGGTAGTGATCGCCCCGGTACCAGGAAGTCATGTCTTCGATCGGTTCCCCGTTGACGCTGGAGACCCGGCGGAAGACAAGAAGCGGACTGCCGGCGCGCATGCCGAGCAGGCGTGCCGTTTCGCGGTCCGCGGATTCGGCCCAGACCGTCTGCCACGCGTGATCCGGGCGCAGGTCGTACGACTGGGCGAGTTGGACGTACAACGATCGAGTGAGATCGAGGTCGAGCAGACCGGGCATCCGGCCCGCGTGATACCAGCCGCGTTCGACCGCCAGCGGTACCCCGTCGGCGCGACGGAGCCGCACCAACCGGTGCGCCGGGGTGCCGGCGGCCAGGCCGAGGGCGTGCGCCGAGGGGGCGGGCGGGACCTCGGTGGCCGTCTTGACGACCTCTGTGGTCGGGGTCATCCCGCGACGGCGCATGTCCTCGGTGAAGGACATCAGGTAGAGCTGCAGTTCCATCCGCCTCGCGGCGGTGAACGTCCCCTTGCCGCGCACGCGCGACAAGAGCCCTTCTTCGACCAGCTTGCCGATCGCCGAGCGGACGGTGAGCCTCGACACCTGATAAGTCTCGGCGAGGTCACGTTCCGAGGGGATAGGCGAGCCAGGGGGTAGCTCACGCTCCACTGTGCGGCGCAGAATCTCCCGCAGCTGGGCGTGCTTGGGCGTCGGTCCGTTGATCACACGGTCGGACGGCGGCAGCTGCGCCGAAGCGCTCATGACGGTCACCGTCCTTTCGGGCCGGTCTGTCGGGGAACCCGTACTCGCATCTGGTCCGGAAGATTGGTACGTTCCGGTCTAGACCAATGATCCGATGGGGCAGGATGCTCCGTCGCACGAGCGGGTGTCAACCACCGTTACGCGTTCGTGGCCAGGGATCACGTGCGAGTCGGCGAACGGCGTAGTAGAGCTGGTTCGCATGTGGGAAACCGACAGGGAACAGGGAGACCGCGATGGCGGATGACAGGGCGGAAAAGATCCTCGCGGCGCTCGGCGGTGCCGAGAACGTCATCGAGGTGGAGGGCTGCATCACACGCTTGCGCTGTGAGCTCGAAGACGTGAGCCTGCTCGACGAAGCGGCGCTGAAGGCCGCCGGCGCGATGGGCGTCGTGCGGATCGGCGCGGGCGTCCAGGTCATCGTGGGGCCGGAGGCCGACACGATCGCCAGCGACATCGAGGACCTGATGTGAGTCTCGAAATTCTGAGCCCGGTGAGCGGTAAGACGACCGCTATGACCGAAGTGCCCGATCCGGTCTTCGCGCAGGCGATGGTCGGCCCCGGTCTCGCGGTCATGCCCTCGGGCGGGCGCCAGGACGCGGTCGCGCCGGTGGACGGGACGGTCGTGACCCTGCACCCGCACGCCTTCGTGGTGGCCACCGAAGACGGCCGCGGGGTACTGGTCCACCTCGGGATCGACACGGTGAAGCAGAAGGGCGAGGGGTTCAGCCTCCACGTCGTCAAGGGTGAGACCGTCCGCGCCGGGCAGCCGGTCGTCGAGTGGGACCCCGAGGCGGTCAAGGCCGCGGGCTACTCGCCGATCGTGCCGGTGGTGGCGCTGGACGCGAAGGCCGAAGTTCTTTCCGGACTGCTCACCGGCGGCGACGTCGAGGCGGGCGACGCGATCTTCACCTGGGACAGCTGAAGCATCGGATCAAAAGGGTCCCTTTAGGACGGAAATTCCGTCCTAAAGGGACCCTTTCGTGCTCGTCAGGCCGTGACGACCTGGCCGTTCATGACCTTGACCGCGATCGAGGGCAGCGGCTGGTCCGCCGGTCCCTTTTTGACCGCGCCGGTCGCGGCGTCGAAGATCGAGTTGTGGCAAGGACATTTGAGCTCGGCGCCCTCGGGGACGACCGCGCAGCCCTGATGCGTGCAGATCGCGCTGAACGCGGCCGCCGTGCCTTCCGCGGTCCTGGTGACGATGACGTCCTTGCCGTCGGCGGTCTTGGCGGCCTTCGCCTTGCCGACCTCGATGTCGGAGAGCGCGGTCAGGGTTTCGCCCGGTGCCGCGGCGGGTGGTGCGGCGGCCGAACCGGACGGCGGGGTTTCGCTTCCGCAGGCCGTGAGGGCCACGGCACCGACGGCCGCGCCTGCGACGGCGGCCCCGGTGGTCAGGACGGTGCGGCGGGAATGGAGTTCGGCAGTCATGCCCCTACACACGGTCCAGGCGGCCGTCCGGTTCAATTTCGGCGCCCATCGGGTGCGGAATTGAACCGGGAGGCCCGATTTTCCGTGTTCACAGGCATAGGGGAACCGAACACGCGGAAAAGGGATACGGACATGATCCGGTGGTTGTTGCGGGCGGTCGTGGCGGCGGGCCTGCTCGGCTCGGCATGGGTGCACTACGTCGTATGGCTGGACTGGGCGTCGGAAACGGACGTGGTCGGCCCGCTCTTCCTGGTGAACGTCGTGGCGGGCGTGGTCATCGCGGTCGCCGTCCTGGTGTGGCACCACTGGTTGCCGGCACTCGCGGCGATCGGCTTCGGCCTGGCCACGCTGGGTGCGTACGTCCTCTCCCTGACCACAGGGTTCTTCGGTGTCTCGGAGCGCTTCACCACCCAGGCCGAGCTCTGGGGCCTGATCACCGAAGTGGTGTGCGTGGTCTTCGCCCTCCCGCTGCTCCTCAACCGCGAGAGCACGGATCGGTGAAGGAATTCGCGGAGGACCGGCTCATGCGGGCTCTGCACGACGAGCACGCGGCGGCGCTCTGGTCCTACGCACTGCACCTCACCAGCGGCGACCGGGTCCGCGCGGAGGACGTCGTCCAGGAGACGTTGCTGCGGGCCTGGCGCAACGCCAAGGTGCTCGACCAGTCGGAGGGATCGGCGCGCGGCTGGCTGTTCACCGTCGCGAGGCGGATCGCCATCGACGACTGGCGCGCTTCCGAGGCGCATCCGGAAGTGGTGACCGGTCAACCGCCCGAAACGGCGGTCACGGACGGCACCGAACGGGCCGTCCAGGGCTGGCTGGTCGCCGAAGCCCTCGGCGAGCTCTCGCCGAGACACCGGGACGTCCTCGTCCTGTGTTATTTCCAGGGTTACTCCGTCGCCGACGCTGCGAAGCGGCTGGGTGTGGCCGAAGGAACCATCAAGTCGCGGACGCACTACGCGTTGCGGGCGCTGCGGCTGATATTGGAGGAAAGAGGGGTGACTCAATGACCGACCCCTTCGCCACCTACGACGCGGCCTACGTGCTCGGGGCGTTGTCCCCGGAAGACCGGTTCGCCTATGAGAAGCACCTTCGCGTCTGTGACCGGTGCGCCGCGTCCGTACGCGATCTGGCCGGCATCCCCGGCCTGCTCGCCCAGGCGGGCGCCCCCGCGCTGCTGGAGGACGAACCGGCACCCTCGCCGGAACTGCTGCCGACCGTGCTCAAACGGGTCCGCCGGGGAAGGCGGATCCAACGGGCCATCACCACCACCGCGGCCGGACTGGCCGTCGCCGCCGGTGCCGCGCTCGTGGTCGTCCTGACCGGGCCGGTCGCGACGGCGGGGAACCCGATGACCCCGCTCGGCGACTACCCGGTGACCGCGGAGGTCGCCATGTCCGCCACGGACACCGGCACGAAGGTCGACATGACGTGCAGCTACGGCGGCAACCGCACCGGCGACTACATCCTGGTCGCCGTCGGCGCCGACGGCGGCACGAGCGAACTCGCGTCCTGGCGCGCGATGCCCAAGGACACCGCGCACATCGTGGTCGGCACCGCGATGCGCACCGGTGACATCAAGGCGCTGGAGATCCGCACGCCCTCGGGTCTCCCGCTGCTGCGGATGAACCCCTGATCCCGGTGTCATGACAGGCCTTCGGCACCGGAGTCGATGCGGATTGGTGCCGTTGCCGATAACTTTCGGGTCGCGTCGGCTGCTGCTGGCGGGGCTGCTGTGACCAGCGTGGCGGAATAGGGGAACCCAGCACGGCGCCTCTGTCCCCAAGTACATGAAGGCCCCCTTCCTTGCGCCTAGGTACATGAAGGGGTCCTTCACGTACCTAGGCGAATGGCCACGCCGCGCGCCGTCGGCCGGGGGCTGAAGGACGCTTTCCCCGCATGCCATGCAGCGAAAGGGCCCTTCACCGCACGAGACGCGGCGAAAGGCCCTTTCAGCCCGCCCCCGAACTGCCGAAAGTGCGTGAAAGTCCCTGTCACAAAAAGAAATCCTTGCCTCACCGAGCGCGACGGGCGCACTCTTGATCTTGTGTTCATGCCGATCGCGTTCGCCGCGGCGGGCGCCGGATCGGCGCTCGTCACCCGCTCCTGCCTGCGCAGGGCCGGAGCACCGGTGACGGCTTGGGCGGCGGCCGTCGCGGCGGTGGCGCTCGTCGCGGTCTGGCTGCGGCATCAAGCGGGAGCCTGGCCGGCGTGGTGGCTGGCGGTCCCGGCCGTGCTGACCGTCTTCGCGGTCCCGCTGGCGCTCGCCGACCTGAAGTACCGCCGCCTGCCCGACGTCCTGACCTTGCCCGCGTACCCGGCACTGGCCGCCGCGCTCGCGGTCGCCGCGCACGGGGGAGGGGCGGCCATCGCGTGGCGGGCCGTGCTGGGCGCGCTGGTCTTCGGCGGGGCGCACGCGCTCGTCCACGCGCTGTCGCCACGCTCACTCGGCGCCGGTGACGTGAAGCTCGCCGGGAGTCTCGGCGCGGTCCTCGCCGCGACGGGCTGGCCGTCGGTCGTGCTCGGTGCCGTCGCCGCCGCGTTACTGAGCGTGGCGCTCGCGGTGGGCGGGCCCCGGCACCCCACGGTGCCGCACGGCCCCGGTCTCCTGGTCGCGGCGTGGGCGCTCGCCGTCTTCGCCGGACCCGGTCCGGGATAGCCCGGCCTGTACCGGGACGGAGAGGAGGTTGTGACAGGATCTGTCAGGTGTTGCGCTGGATAACCGCAGGGGAATCGCACGGACCCGCTCTCGCCGCCATCCTGGAAGGGATGCCCGCCGGGGTCGAGGTCACCACCGCCGAAGTGGGCGAGCAGCTCGCGCGACGGCGGCTCGGCTTCGGCCGCAGCCCCCGGATGGGCTTCGAGACCGACCACATCGAGTTCACCGGCGGTGTCCGGCACGGGCTCACTCAGGGTGGCCCCGTCGCGGTCCAGATCGAGAACGCCGAGTGGCCGAAGTGGGAGAAGGTCATGTCGGCCGATCCCGTGCCCGCCGAGGAGCTGGAAGGCCTGGCGCGCAACGAGCCGCTGACCCGTCCCCGGCCCGGCCACGCGGATCTGCCCGGCATGCAGAAGTACGGCTTCCCCGAGGCCCGTCCGGTGCTGGAGCGCGCGAGCGCCCGCGAGACGGCGTCCCGCACGGCGCTCGGCACGGTCGCCCGCGCGTACCTCAAGCAGCTGCTGGGGGTCGAGATCCTCAGCCACGTCGTCTCCATCGGCGGCGCCTCGGCGCCCGAGGGCCCGCTGCCGGTTCCGTCGGACCTGCCGTCCATCGACGAGAGCCCGGTCCGCGCCTTCGGCAAGGAGGGGACCGACGCGATGGTCGCCGAGGTCGACGCCGTGCGGAAGGCGGGTGACACCGTCGGCGGTGTGATCGAGGTGATCGCCTACGGCCTGCCGCCGGGCCTCGGCTCGCACGTCCACTGGGACCGCAGGCTCGACGCCCGCCTCGCCGGCGCGCTCATGGGTGTCCAGGCGATGAAGGGCGTGGAGGTCGGCGACGGCTTCACCACGGCCAAGCGCTGGGGCAGCCAGGCCCACGACGAGATCGACCGCGGCACCGGTCCGGTCGGGGTGACCCGCCGGTCCAACCGCGCGGGCGGGCTCGAAGGCGGCATCACCAACGGTGAGCCGCTGCGCGTGCGCGTCGCCATGAAGCCGATTTCGACCGTCCCCAAAGCACTGTCCACTGTGGATGTCACCACCGGAGAACCCGCGGTGGCCATCCACCAGCGTTCCGACGTCTGCGCGGTACCCCGCGCCGGGGTCGTGCTGGAGTCGGTGGTCGCGCTGGTGCTCGCGGACGCCGCGCTGGAGAAGTTCGGCGGAGACTCGCTGGTCGAGGGCAAGCGCAACGCCGAGGCCTACCTGAAGGCGCTCGAGGAGCGCTGGTGACTCCTCGCGCGGTGATCATCGGGCCGCCGGGCTCCGGCAAGAGCACGGTGGGCCCGGCGCTCGCCGCCCGGCTCGGCCTCGCCTTCCGCGACACCGACGACGACATCGTCGCGAGCGCGGGCAAGCCCATCACCGACATCTTCACCGAGGAGGGCGAGCCCGCCTTCCGCGCGCTGGAGGAGGAGATGGTCGCGAAGGCGCTGGCCGAACACGACGGCGTCCTCTCGCTGGGCGGGGGAGCGCCGATCACCCCGGGCACGCGCGAGCGGCTCGCCAGGCACACCGTGGTCTTCCTCAACGTCGGGATGGCCGCGGGCGTCCAGCGTGCCGGGCTCTCGACCGCGCGTCCGCTGCTGGCCGGGGTGAACCCCCGGGCCACCTACAAGTCGCTCCTCGACGCGCGCCTGCCGGTGTACCGCGAGGTCGCCACGATCGAAATCGACACCGACCGCCTGACCGCCGACGAGGTCGTCGAGGCCGCCGTCATCGGGCTGCACGAGATCAGCAAGGAACGAGCATGAAGCGCACCACCACCGGCGTCCTCCTCGCCGTCGTGGCCATGACCCTGACGGCGTGCGGCGAGGAGAAGCAGCCCGCCGGCGCGGACGTCGTCCAGACTTCCGCCGCGCAGACCGGTTCCGCCGCTCCGGCGGAGGACGTCGCCGCCGACGTCAAGGTCACCAAATGCGACAGCGGCAGCTACACCCCGAAGATCACCATCGAGGTCACCAACAGCACGGGCGAGGACGCGCGCTACGCCGTCACCATCGCGATCAAGGACGCCGACGGTAAGGCCTCCGGTGAGGCGTTGTTCGCGAAGAACCGGATGTCGCCCGGCCAGAAGGTGACCGAAGAGATCCCGGGGGACACCCCGGTCAAGGGCAAGATCACCTGCGAGGTCGCGAGGGCAAAGCGGCTTCCGCCGAAGTGAGGGGAACGATGACCGAGCCGGTCCGCATCACCGTCAACACCGCCAAGCCGTACGACGTCGTCATCGGCCGCGGCCTGCTCGGCGAGCTCACCGAGCAGCTCTCCGACGCCTCCAAGGTCGCGCTGATCCACCCGCCGACGCTGACGACGACCGCGGAGGCCATCCGCGAGGAACTGGCCGAGGCCGGGATCGACGCGCACCGGGTCGAGATCCCCGACGCCGAGGACGGCAAGGCGCTCACCGTCGCCGGCTTCTGCTGGGAGGTCCTCGGCCGCATGGGCCTCGACCGCCAGGGCGTGGTCGTCGGGCTCGGCGGCGGCGCCGTGACCGACCTTGCCGGGTTCGTCGCCGCGACCTGGATGCGCGGCGTCCGCCTGGTCAACGTGCCCACCACGCTGCTGGGCATGGTCGACGCCTCCCTCGGCGGCAAGACCGGCATCAACACCGAGGCCGGCAAGAACCTGGTCGGCGTCTTCCACGAGCCGAGCGCGGTCTTCGTCGACCTCTCGACGCTGGAAACGTTGCCTCCCAACGAACTCGTCGCGGGAATGGCCGAGGTGGTCAAGGCCGGGTTCATCGCCGACCCGCGCATCGTCGAACTCGTCGAGCAGGATCCCGCCGCGGCGCTGGACACCACCGGCGAGGTCATCGGCGAACTGGTCCGCCGCTCGATCCAGGTCAAGGCCGACGTCGTCGCCACGGATCTGCGCGAGTCGGATCTGCGCGAGATCCTCAACTACGGCCACACACTCGCCCACGCCATCGAACGCCGCGAGCGGTACCGGTGGCGCCACGGTGCGGCGGTCAGCGTCGGCCTCGTGTTCGCCGCCGAACTCGCGCGGCTCGCGGGCCGTCTCGACGACGCCACCGCGGAGCGGCACACGTCGGTCCTCAAGATGCTGGGCCTGCCGACCACGTACGACCCGGACGCGCTCCCGCAGTTGCTGGAGACGATGAAGGGCGACAAGAAGACCCGGTCCGGCGTGCTGCGCTTCGTCGTCCTCGACGGCCTGGCCAAACCCGGCAGGCTGGAAGGCCCGGACCCGTCGCTGCTCGCCGCCGCGTACTCGGTGGTGGCGGGCGACGCCCCCAAGGCGGGCGGGAGCGTGCTGCTGTGAAGGTGCTCGTCCTCAACGGCCCCAATCTCGGCAGGCTCGGCCTGCGCGAACCCGGTATCTACGGTTCGGCCACGCACGCGGATCTCGTCTCCACCTGCGCCGAAGCAGGCAAAGAGCTGGGGATCGACGTCGAGGTCCGGCAGACCGACCACGAGGGCGAGATGGTCGGCTGGCTGCACGAAGCCGCCGACGCGGGCTGGCCGGTGGTGCTCAACGCGGCCGCGTGGACGCACTACTCGATCGCGGTCCGCGACGCCGCCGCCCAGCTCAAGGCACCGCTGATCGAGCTGCACATCTCCAACGTGCACAAACGCGAGCAGTTCCGGCACCACAGCGTGCTGTCGGACATCGCCACCGCGGTCATCGCCGGGCTCGGGGTCGACGGGTACCCGCTGGCCCTGCGCTGGATGGCCGCGAACGCGGCGTGAACAACCCTCCCGAGATCGAGACTCCGCGGCTGCGGCTGCGCGCGCTGACGGAGGCGGACACCGAGGCGATCGTCGCGCTCTTCGCCGACCCGGCGATGAGCGCGCATTTCGCGGACCGGCTGACCGAGCCGGACCTGGTCCGCGAAATGGTCGGCAGGCGGCTGGCGTACCGCGGCCCGGCCGGGATGGGGCACTGGGCGATCGAACGCGACGGCGAGGTGATCGGCCTCGCGCATCTGCGGCCGTCGCAGGAGCTGCCCGGCGACGTACCGGAGGTCGGCTACTACCTGGCGCGTGCGCACGGCGGGCAAGGCCTGGCGACCGAGGCCGCGAAGGCACTGCTGGACCACGGACTCGTCGGGCTAGGCCTGTCGTCGGTGTGGGCGCTGGTCGGCGAGTCCAATGTGGCCAGTCAGAACCTGGTGAAGCGCTTGGGTTTCCTCGACGTCGGCGGCGGCGACCACTACGGCGGCGGGCCGCACCGCGTCTTCGTCGCGCTGCCCTCGGACCACGGCCGCGCGCACCACATCGAACTGTGGGTCCCCGATCTCGCCCGCGCCGAGGAGAGCTGGGGCTGGCTGCTCGGCGAACTCGGCTGGCGTGAATTCCAGCGCTGGCCCGCCGGGGTCAGCTGGAAACACGGCGCGACCTATCTCGTCGTCGAGCGTTCTCCCGCGCTCAGCGGCGAAAAGCACGAGCGCACCGCGCCGGGCCTGAACCATCTCGCCCTGCACGTCGAGTCCCGCGAACGGGTGAACGAACTGGCTTCGAAGGCGCTCGAGCACGGCTGGTCGCCGATGTTCGCGGACAAGTTTCCGAATGCGGGCGGTGATCACCACTACGCCGCCTACCTCGAAAACGCCGACGGCTTCGAAGTCGAATTGGTCGCCCTACCGGGTACTGACGTCACCCGGCCGGGTTAAGCCTCGCTACACTCGGCCATCATGCGCCTTTTTCGTGGGGGTCGGCGACCCGCCCGTGCCGTGGTGGCTGTCCTCGCGGCAGGCGCGGCCCTCGTGGCGTGTAGTGACGGCAAGGTCCAGTCCCAGGCCGATGGCAAGGGCGGCGGGATCGGCGGAGCCCAGCTGCCCACGGAAAAGCCGCGGCCGATGGACGTCGAACTCGCGACGAGCGACCCCCGGGCCAGTGGCGGTGTGGTGGCCGCGGGCGATCAGGACGCGGTCTACAACTACGGCCCGACGGTGATGCGCGACGGCGGCAAGCTCCGGATGTGGTGGTGCAGCCAGTACGGCAGCGCGCAGCCGCCCGGTGACGACATCCTCTACGCGCAGTCGCCCTCGCTCGACGGTCCCTTCACCGGCCCGTCCGGTGGCGGCCCGGCGGCGGTGTTCTCCGGCGCGCCCGGCGGTTTCGACGGTATGCACACCTGCGACCCGTCGGTGATCAAGGTCGGCTCGATCTACTACATGTACTACACCGGCGCGGCGGGCGATCACGCGCTCGGCAACTCGATCGGGCTCGCGACCAGCCCCGACGGCCTCAACTGGACCCGTGCCGCGGGCGGGCAGCCGATCATCGGGCCCTCGCACGACGTGCATCGCGCCAATGTCTACGGCGCAGGCCAGCCCTCGGCGGTGTACCTCGACGGCTGGTTCTACGTGCTCTTCACCGACACCACGGCGAAGGGCGCCGGGTGGAACGGCGCCGGGCAATTCCTGCTCCGCGCCAAGGACGCTGCGTTCACCCGAGGCGTGGAGACGCTGGGGGAGCAGGGCTTCGTCCCCAAGCCGAGCACGATCTCGCCGCGCACCCGCTCACTGGTCGACGGGTTCAGCACGGATCTGATGTGGGTCGGCGCGCTCGACGCCTTCGTGATCGCGCACGAGACCGAAACCGGCACCACGCTCACCTTCTGGACCAGGGACTTCTCCGCGCAGCCGTACCGGACGGCGATCATCCCCGGCGCGTGGAAGGAAGGCCCCGGCCTGGTCCGGCGGCCCGACGGGCACGCGCCGCTCTCCTCGGGTGACGTCTGCGACCGGGTCCCGTTCGACGTCGTCCGGGCCACGATCGTCGGCGGCGCGGGGGCGCCGACCGACCTCAAACATTTCGGCCTGGACGTCCGCGGTTCGCGGGCCTGCGACGGCGACGTCCGCATCCGGACCTCGTTCGAAGGCGTCGCGATGCCGTCACCGCAGCGGACCATCGATCTGGTGGCCGACGGCACCCTGGTGCGGGTCGACCGGCGTTCCGTGGCGGCGACCCTCGCGAGCGAGATCCTGGACCAGCGGCTCAAGGTCGTCGACAAGTTCCCGCAGGCGGCGCGGCTGAGCGCCGGCGCGAGGATGGTGCGCGCCCCCGGTCGCGGGTTCGGCGTGGTGCTCGACGGCAAAATGTTCGCGGTGCCGGACGCCGGGACGGCGGCGCTGAACGACTCGGCCGTCGAGCAGATCAGCGATCAGGCCTGGGACGGTTTCCCCGCCGGTTTCCCGCTCGCGGGCTGATCTTCGTCGTCTTCGGTCCTGGTGATGCGGCCGCCGACGAACAGGCCGAGCCCGGCCGGGATGAGCACCAGCAGGGCCGAGAAGGCGGCGCCGCCGGTGAGCGCGCCGCCGAGCTCCGATACGCCGGTCTGATCGACGAACACCGCGCGGCCGATCACGTACAGCACCCCCGAGACCGGTCCGGCGATCAGCGCCGCGATGAACCAGTCCCTGCCGCGTTCGGGTTTGTCCCGCCAGGCGTCCACGGCGCTCCAGCCCGCCGCCGCGCCGACCAGGACGGCGAGGGCGAGGGAGGTGACGAGCGTCTTGTCTGTGGGGTTGAAGACCTCGTACTTGGCCAGCACGGTGACGGCCGCGCCGTGCAGCAGCGCCATCACGAGTCCACGAGTCAGCCACGGTGCCATTGGGTGAGTTTAACTCGCCAGTAGCGATGGTCACCCCTGCGCGGTCCTGGACCCTCGGTGGGCGAAGGTCCGTGAGGGCCTCCTTCCCTACTTTGAGGGTAGGGAAGGAGGCCCTCACGGACCACCGGGCGCCACAAGCGGCGCAAGAGGGCGGCGCATGCGGGCGAAATGAGCGGTCGGCCCCCTAAACTCCAAGGCGTGCGTGAATACTTCTCTCGCCGCCGCGCGGCGCTGCGTTCCCTGCTGGCCGATTCCGGGGTGGACGCGCTGCTGGTCACGGACCTGCTCAACATCAGGTACCTGACCGGCTTCACCGGGTCCAACGCCGCTCTCCTCGTCCACGGGGGCGGTGACGACAAGACGATCTTCTGCACCGACGGCCGCTACACGGTCCAGTCGGCGACGGAGGTACCCGACCTCGAACGGGTGCTGGACCGCGCGAGCGCGGCGAAGCTGGCCGACCTCGCGGCCGGGAAGAAGCTCGGCAAGACCGGCTTCGAGAGCCAGCACGTCAGTGTCGAGCAGCACGAGGATCTCAAGGTCCGCTTCGACCGCGTCGAGCTGGTCCGGACGCCCGGGCTCGTCGAGCAGCTGCGGCTGGTCAAGGACGAGCAGGAGATCGAGGCGCTGCGCCAGGCGTGCGCCGCGGCCGACAGGGCGCTGGAGGATCTGGTGTCCGCCGGCGGGCTCCGGCCGGGCCGGACCGAGCTGGACGTCGCCCGCGACCTCGAGAATCGCATGCTCGGTCACGGATCGACGGGGCCGTCGTTCGACACGATCGTCGCGGCGGGCGTCAACTCCGCGATCCCGCATCACCGGCCGACCTCGGCCGTGCTCGCGAACGGCGACTTCGTCAAGATCGACTTCGGCGCCACGGTCGACGGTTACCACTCCGACATGACCCGCACGTTCGTCCTCGGCAAGCCGGCGGCGTGGCAGGAGGAGATCTACGAGCTGGTCCAGCGTGCGCAGGCGGCGGGCTGCGACGCCGTCCTGCCCGGCGCCGAAGTGTCCGAAGTGGACAAAGCGGCGCGCGGGGTGATCGTCGACGCGGGGCGCGGCGACGAGTTCGGCCACGGTCTCGGCCACGGGGTCGGACTGCAGGTGCACGAGGCGCCCAGCCTGGCCGCCACCGGCGTCGGTACACTGTCCGCCGGTATGGCCGTCACCGTCGAACCTGGTGTGTATCTGCCCGGACGCGGAGGCGTGCGCATCGAGGACACGCTGGTCGTGCGGGAAGGTACGCCCGAACTCCTCACGCTGAGCACCAAGGAACTCGTGGTCGTCTGACGGCGGCCCGGAAGATCGACACAGGAGACTGCACACTCGTGGCCACCACCAACGACCTGAAGAACGGGCTCGTCCTCAACCTCGACGGCCAGCTCTGGACCGTCACCGCGTTCCAGCACGTCAAGCCGGGCAAGGGCGGCGCGTTCGTCCGCACGACGCTCAAGCACGTGCTGACCGGCAAGGTCGTCGACAAGACCTTCAATGCCGGGACGAAGGTCGACACGGCCACCGTCGACCGTCGCAACATGACCTACCTGTACAAGGACGGCGCGGACTTCGTGTTCATGGACGCGGAGACCTACGACCAGATCACCGTGCTGGCCGAGACCGTCGGCGACAACGCGAACTACCTGCTCGAGAACTTCGAGGTCCAGGTCGCGGTGCACGAGGGTGTCCCGCTGTACATCGAGCTGCCGACCTCGGTCGAGCTGATCGTCCAGCACACCGACCCCGGCCTGCAGGGCGACCGCTCCACCGGTGGCACCAAGCCGGCCACCCTGGAGACCGGCGCCGAGATCCAGGTGCCGCTGTTCCTCACCACCGGCGAGAAGATCAAGGTCGACACCCGTGACGGCCGCTACCTGGGCCGCGTCTCCAACTGATGGCCGGTTCAGACAAATCCGGCAAGTCGCCGAACCGCGGAGGGCCGATCAGCCGCCGCCAGGCACGCAAGCGTGCCGTCGAAGTGCTGTACGAAGCCGCCCAGCGCGGCGCCGACGCGGTGACGTTGCTGGCGGACAGGGTCGGTTCGGTCGAGGTCGATCCGATCGGGGACTACACGATCTCGCTGGTCGAGGGCGTGACCGGACGCAAGACGCAGATCGACGAGCTGCTTTCGGAGCACGCTCAGGGCTGGACGCTGGACCGGATGCCGCCGGTGGATCTCGCGGTGCTGCGGGTCGGCGTCTACGAGCTGCTGTGGGCGACGGACGTGCCGGATCCGGTCGCCATCGACGAGGCCGTCGGGCTGGCGAAGGAGCTGTCGACCGACGACTCGCCGCGTTTCGTGAACGGCGTGCTCGGCCGCATCGGCACCATCGCCGACCGCCTGCGCGCGGTTCTCTAGAAGACGTACTGCGACGGGCCGTGTCCTCTTCCGAGGGCACGGCCCGTTCTCGTGCTCGGTGGTGCCGGTTGGCGTTTCCGGTCCCCCCGGACCGAAAACGTCGCCATCTCTAGTCCTCTTTGGACGGTCGAGCCTCTGGCGGCAGCACACCCCAGTCGATCAGCTGCTCGGTGAGCTCGCCGGGGGTCATGTCGTAGATGATCGCCAGCGAACGCAGGTCTTCGGTGCGGATGGAGAGCACCTTGCCGTTGTAGTCGCCGCGCTGGCTCTGGATGGTGGCGGCGTAGCGGGCGAGCGGCCCGACCTTCTCCGCCGGGAGCTGTTGGAGACGCTCCAGGTTGATGACGATCTTCGTGGCGGGTTCGGCGCCCGACGGCACCCGGCCCTCCGGCAGCAGCTCGACCACCGGCACGCCGTAGAAATCGGCCAGTTCGGCGAGCTTCTGCACGGTGACGGCGCGGTCTCCGCGCTCGTACGAACCGACGACGACGGCCTTCCAGCGGCCTCCGGACTTCTGCTCGACCCCGTGCAGGGACAGGCCCTGCTGCTGGCGGATCCCGCGGAGCTTGGCCCCGAGCGCCTTGGCGTAATCGCCCATCTGGTGGTTCTCCGTTTCCTCACCCCCAACCGGTCGAGGGTGACCGATCCAGGGGACTCCTAGAGTCGAATACTCAGAGTAATGGTTACGCATAGTTGTCACCAGGTCAAGCGGGTGCTTTCGAGAGGCCTTCGTCACCTGGGGCGCGCCACCCGTAAGACTGAGGGCTCCTTCCTGCTAGTGTCGGTTCGATTTCCTCGCCAAGCAGGAAGTCGACGTCCTTTAAGGACCCGTCCAGAGAGGCGGGGAAGGAGGTCCGCCTTGTCGTCACGTCCGCGTGGCGCGGCGGAACCGGCGGGAGAGCGCGAGCTGCTCTCGTCCGGCGATGTCGCGCGCACGATCGCCCGAATGGCCCACCAGGTCATCGAGAAGACCGCTCTCGGTGCGGGTGGCTCGACTCCGCCCGTGTTGCTGGGCATCCCCACCCGGGGTACTCCGCTCGCCCTGCGGCTCGCGGACAAGATCGCCGAATTCTCCGGCATCCGTCCGCCGACCGGCGCGCTGGACATCACGCTCTACCGTGATGATCTCCGCCGCCGCCCGCCCCGCGCGCTCGAACATTCGCAGCTGCCGCCGACCGGTATCGACGACGCGGTGGTGATCCTGGTCGACGACGTGCTGTTCTCCGGCCGCACCATCCGCGCCGCCCTCGACGCCCTGCGCGACCACGGCCGCCCGCGCGCGGTCCAGCTGGCCGTGCTGGTCGACCGCGGCCACCGCGAACTGCCGATCCGCGCCGATTACGTGGGCAAGAACGTGCCCACCTCGCGTGCCGAAGGGATCGAGGTCCTACTGTCCGAAGTGGACGGACGGGACACGGTTCTGCTTCGCGCGCAACCAGAAGGAGATCGATCGTGAAGCACCTGCTCGCCACCGACGGGCTCGACCCGGCGCTCGCGACAGCCGTGCTGGACACCGCCGAAGAGCTCAAGCGCACCCTGCTGGGCCGCGAGGTCCGCAAACTGCCGACGTTGCGCGGCCGCACCGTGATCACGTTGTTCTACGAGAACTCGACCCGCACCCGCGTCTCGTTCGAGATCGCGGGAAAGTGGATGAGCGCCGACGTGATCAACGTCTCCGCCTCCAGTTCCTCGGTCAACAAGGGCGAATCGCTGCGGGACACCGCGCTGACGCTGGCCGCGGCCGGCGCCGACTGCGTGATCATCCGGCACCCCGCCTCCGGGGCGGCGCAGCGGCTTTCGGGCTGGCTCGCCGAAGCCGGGACGGCGGTCGTCAACGCGGGCGACGGGACGCACGAGCATCCGACGCAGGCACTGCTCGACGCGGCGACGCTGCGGGAGCGCCTCGGCTCGCTGGAGGGGCGCCGGATCGCGATCGTCGGCGACGTCCTGCACAGCCGGGTCGCGCGGTCGAACATCCACCTGCTGTCGGCGCTGGGCGCGGAAGTGGTGCTCGTCGCGCCGCCGACGTTGCTGCCGGCCGGGGTGGAGAGCCTGCCGGTCACGGTGTCGCACGAACTCGACGCCGAACTGCCCGCACTCGACGCGGTCATGATGCTGAGGGTCCAGGCGGAGCGGATGCACGGGGGCTTTTTTCCCAGTGCGCGTGAGTACTCGATCTCCTACGGCCTCAACGAACGACGGATGAAGCTCCTGCCGGAGCACGCCGTCGTCCTGCACCCCGGCCCGATGCTGCGCGGGATGGAGATCGCCTCGGCGGTCGCCGACTCCCCGGCCTCGGCCATCACCGAACAGGTCCGCAACGGCGTCCACGTGCGCATGGCGGTCCTGTATCACCTGCTCGCCAGCGAAGGAGCCACCGCGTGACCATCGTCCTGATCAAGGGCGCCCGACCCTACGGCGAGGGCGACCCGGTCGACGTACTCGTCGAGGACGGGGTCATCACCGACATCGGTTCGATCGACACCCCGGACAACGCCGAAGTGATCGAGGCGGGTGGCCAGGTGCTGCTCCCCGGTTTCGTCGATCTGCACACCCACCTGCGCGAACCCGGCCGCGAGGACACCGAGACCATCGCGACCGGTTCGGCCGCGGCCGCGCTCGGCGGCTACACCGCGGTGTTCGCCATGGCCAACACCGATCCGGTGGCCGACAACGCGGTGATCGTCGACCACGTGTGGCGGCGCGGCCAGGAGGCCGGGCTGGTCGACGTGCACCCGGTCGGCGCGGTCACCGTGGGCCTCAAGGGCGAGAAACTCGCCGAACTGGGCACCATGGCGAAGTCCGAGGCCAAGGTGAAGGTCTTCTCCGACGACGGTCTCTGCGTCGCGGACCCGCTGCTCATGCGCCGCGCGCTGGAGTACTCGACGGCGCTCGGCGTGGTCATCGCCCAGCACGCCGAGGAGCCGCGGCTGACCGTCGGCGCCCAGGCGCACGAAGGCGAGCAGGCCGCACGCCTGGGTTACACCGGTTGGCCCGCTTCGGCGGAAGAGTCGATCGTGGCCCGCGACTGCCTGCTGGCGGAGCACGCGAACGCGCGGCTGCATGTCTGCCACGTCTCGACCTCGGGCACGGCCGACATCCTGAAGTGGGCCAAGGAGCGCGGTACCAAGGTCTCGGCCGAGGTCACCCCGCACCACCTGCTGCTGACCGACGAGCGGCTCTCGACCTACGACCCGGTCAACAAGGTCAACCCGCCGCTGCGCACCGAATCCGACGCCGTGAAGCTGCGCGCCGCGCTTGCCGAGGGCGTCATCGACTGCGTCGCCACCGACCACGCGCCGCACGCCGTCCAGGACAAGGACTGCGAGTGGAACTCGGCCCGGCCCGGCATGCTCGGCCTCCAGACCGCGCTGTCGATCGTGGTCGAGACCATGGTTCGCACCGGCCTGCTGGACTGGCGGGGCGTCGCGCGGGTGATGAGCGAGCGGCCCGCCGAGATCGGCGACCTGACCGACCACGGCCGTCCGATCGAGGTCGGCGAACCGGCCAACCTGACGCTGGTGGACCCGGAAACCGAATGGACCGTACGAGGCGCCGAGTTCGCGAGTATCGCGGCGAACACCCCGTACGAAGGAATGCGGCTCCCCGGCGTGGTGACGGCGACGTTGCTGCGCGGGCGGATCACCGCGCGGGAAGGGAAGATCACGCAATGAGCGACCGGATTCTGCTGACCCTGGCGGTCTTCGCCTTCTTCCTGTTCTGCGTCTTCCTGATGTGGCGCGGCTGGCGGCGCAAGTCGCGCGCGCAGAGCGTCCAGGTGCCGCCGTTCGCCGAGATCCCCGCTGAGCCAGGTGAGGCTTCGCTCGAATCGACCGGCGTCTACATCAGCACCACGACGGCGGGGCACTGGCAGGAGCGTGTGGTCACCCGCGGCGCCGGCCTGCGCACCGGCGCGATCTGGCGGCTGCACGAAGACGGCGTCGCCATCGAACGCGGCGGCGCCCCGGACTTCTGGATCCCGCGCGCGTCCGTCACCGGCGTCCGCAAGGACAAGGGGATGGCCGGGAAGGTGATGGGCATCGACGCGCTGCTCGTCATCACCTGGCTGGCGGGCGACGTCGAACTGGACACCGGATTCCGCGGCGACGACGTCGACGACTATCCACAGTGGATCGAAGCTTTGCAAGACACTCGCAACGACATCAAGGGAGGTGCCTGATGAGCACCACGAACGGCATTAGGACCCCCGCGGCACTGGTCCTCGAAGACGGCCGCGTGTTCCGCGGCTCCGCGTACGGCGCCCGTGGCCGCAGCTTGGGCGAGGCGGTGTTCTGCACCGGCATGACCGGCTACCAGGAGACGCTGACCGACCCGTCCTACCACCGGCAGATCGTGGTCCAGACCGCGCCGCAGATCGGCAACACCGGCTGGAACGACGAGGACGACGAGTCCGCCCGCATCTGGGTTTCGGGCTACGTCGTCCGCGACCCGGCGCGCACCCCGTCGAACTGGCGCTCCAAGCGCACGCTGGACGAGGAACTGGAGCGCCAGGGCGTCGTCGGGATCTCCGAAGTGGACACCCGCACGCTGACCCGGCACCTGCGCGAGCAGGGCGCCATGCGCTCCGGCGTGTTCTCCGGTGACGCGCTGGGCACCGACGAGGAAATGCTCGCCGAGGTGAAGGCCAGCCCGCAGATGAAGGGCGCGGACCTCGCCGGCGAGGTCACTACGAAGCAGCCGTACGTGGTCAAGGCGCAGGGGGAGACCCGGTTCCGCGTGGCCGCGCTGGACTTGGGCATCAAGTCCAACACCCCGCGCATGATGGCCGCGCGCGGCATCGAGGTGCACGTCCTGCCCTCGTCGTCCACCGTGGATGAACTGCTCGCCGTCGAGGCGGACGGCGTCTTCCTGTCCAACGGTCCCGGCGACCCGGCGACCACCGCGCACGCGACCGAGCTGACGAAGTCCGTGCTGCAGCGGGAAATCCCGCTGTTCGGCATCTGCTTCGGCAATCAGATCCTCGGTCGCGCGCTGGGGCTGGGCACCTACAAGATGCGCTACGGCCACCGCGGGATCAACATCCCGGTGATCGACGTGGCCACCAAACGGGTCGCGATCACCGCGCAGAACCACGGTTTCGCCCTCGAAGGCGAGCCGGGGCAGCGCTTCGAGACGCCGTTCGGCGCCGCCCAGATCTCGCACTACTGCCCGAACGACGACACCGTCGAAGGTGTCCGCGCGTTCGACGTCCCCGCGTTCTCGGTGCAGTACCACCCCGAGGCCGCCGCCGGCCCGCACGACGCGGCCCCCCTGTTCGATGAGTTCGTGAGCTTGATGGAGAAGGCCAAGTAATGCCGAAGAGGACAGACATCCAGCACGTGCTGGTGATCGGCTCCGGGCCGATCGTGATCGGCCAGGCGGCGGAGTTCGACTACTCCGGCACCCAGGCCTGCCGCGTGCTCCGCGAAGAGGGACTGCGCGTCTCGCTGGTGAACTCGAACCCGGCGACCATCATGACCGACCCCGAGTTCGCCGACGCCACCTACATCGAGCCGGTCACCCCGGAGTTCGTCGAGAAGGTCATCGCCGTGGAGCGCCCCGACGCGATCCTCGCGACCCTCGGCGGGCAGACCGCGCTCAACTGCGCTGTCGCCCTGCACGAGCGCGGCGTCCTGGAGAAGTACGGCGTCGAGCTGATCGGCGCCGACATCGACGCCATCCAGCGCGGCGAGGACCGGCAGAAGTTCAAGGACATCGTCCGCACGATCGGCGCCGACGTGCCGCGTTCGCGGGTCTGTCACGACATGGCCGAGGTCCGCGAGACCGTCGCCGACGTCGGCCTCCCGGTGGTCATCCGGCCGTCGTTCACCATGGGCGGGCTCGGCTCGGGCATGGCGCACACCGACGCGGAGCTGGAACGCCTCGCCTCCACCGGCCTCACCGAATCGCCGGTCACCGAGGTGCTCATCGAAGAGAGCGTCCTCGGCTGGAAGGAGTTCGAACTCGAGCTCATGCGCGACCGGCACGACAACGTGGTGGTCGTCTGCTCGATCGAGAACATCGACGCGATGGGCGTGCACACCGGCGACTCGGTCACCGTCGCGCCCGCGATGACCCTGACCGACCGCGAGTACCAGCACATGCGCGACGTCGGCATCGCCGTGCTGCGCGAGGTCGGCGTCGACACCGGCGGCTGCAACATCCAGTTCGCGATCAACCCGGCCGACGGCCGCATGGTCGTCATCGAGATGAACCCGCGGGTGTCGCGGTCGAGCGCGCTGGCGTCGAAGGCGACCGGCTTCCCGATCGCCAAGATCGCCGCGAAGCTCGCCATCGGCTACACCCTCGACGAGATCCGCAACGACATCACCGGCGAGACCCCGGCGGCCTTCGAGCCGACGCTGGACTACGTCGTGGTGAAGGTGCCGCGGTTCGCCTTCGAGAAGTTCCCCGGCGCGGACCCCACGCTGACCACGACGATGAAGAGCGTCGGCGAGGCGATGTCGTTCGGCCGCAGCTTCCCCGAGGCGCTCGGCAAGGCACTGCGGTCCATCGACACCAAGGCCACCGGCTTCTGGACCCGCCCCGACCCCGAAGGCGCGACCAAGGAGTCCATCCTGGACGCCTTGCGCACGCCGCACGACGGGCGGATCTACGAGGTCGAGCGGGCGCTGCGGTTCGGCGCCACGGTCGAGGAGATCCACGAGGCGTCGGGTATCGACCCGTGGTTCATCGACCAGATCGCCCTCATCGGCGAGGTCGGCTCGGAGGTCCGTGACGCGCTGGTGCTGGACGAGCCGCTGCTGCGGCGTGCCAAGCGCACCGGTCTTTCGGATTGCCAGATCGCCGCGCTGCGGCCGGAACTGGCCGGTGAAGACGGCGTCCGCGCGCTGCGCCGCCGTCTCGGCGTGCGCCCGGTGTACAAGACCGTCGACACCTGCGCGGCCGAATTCGCGGCCAAGACGCCGTACCACTACTCGGCCTACGAGACCGATCCCGCGGCGCAGTCGGAGATCACCGCGCAGACCGGCAAGCCGAAGGTGCTGATCCTCGGCTCCGGGCCGAACCGCATCGGGCAGGGCATCGAGTTCGACTACTCGTGCGTGCACGCCGCGATCGCCTTGCGCGAGGCCGGTTTCGAGGCCGTCATGGTCAACTGCAACCCCGAGACCGTCTCCACCGACTACGACACCTCGGACAGGCTGTACTTCGAGCCGCTGTCGTTCGAGGACGTCCTCGAAGTGGTCAACGCCGAGCAGGAGTCGGGCACCGTCGCCGGTGTCATCGTGCAGCTGGGCGGCCAGACCCCGCTCTCGCTGGCGAAGCGCCTCGCCGACGCCGGTGTCCCGGTGATCGGCACCTCCCCGGACGCGATCCACCTCGCCGAGGACCGCGGCGCGTTCGGCGAGGTCCTCACCGACGCCGGGCTCCCCGCGCCGAAGTACGGCACGGCGACCTCGTTCGAAGGTGCGAAGCGGATCGCCGACAAGATCGGCTACCCGGTCCTGGTCCGGCCGTCGTACGTGCTCGGCGGACGCGGCATGGAGATCGTGTACGACGAGGAATCCCTCGCCGGCTACATCCACCGCGCCACCGAGGTCACCCCCGAGCACCCCGTGCTGGTGGACCGTTTCCTCGACGACGCCATCGAGATCGACGTCGACGCGCTCTTCGACGGCGACGAGCTGTTCCTCGGCGGCGTCATGGAGCACATCGAGGAGGCCGGGATCCACTCCGGTGACTCGTCGTGCGCGCTCCCGCCGATCACGCTGGGCCGGACCGACATCGAGACGGTGCGCCGCTCGACCGAGGCCATCGCGCGCGGCGTCGGCGTCCGCGGGCTGCTGAACGTCCAGTACGCGCTCAAGGACGACGTCCTGTACGTCCTGGAGGCCAACCCGCGCGCCTCGCGGACGGTGCCGTTCGTGTCGAAGGCGACCGCGGTGCCGCTGGCGAAGGCCGCGGCGCTGATCATGACCGGCTCGTCGATCAAGGAGCTGCGCGAGTCCGGCGTCCTCCCCGCCGAGGGTGACGGCGGCCACATGCCCGCCGATTCGCCGGTCGCGGTCAAGGAGGCGGTCCTGCCGTTCCACCGCTTCCGCACCCCCGAGGGCCACGGCGTCGACTCGCTGCTCGGCCCGGAGATGAAGTCCACCGGCGAGGTCATGGGCGTCGATGTCTCCTTCGGGAAGGCGTTCGCCAAGTCGCAGGCCGGTGCCTACGGTTCGCTGCCGACGTCGGGCAAGGTGTTCGTCTCCGTCGCCAACCGCGACAAGCGTTCGCTGGTGTTCCCGGTGAAGCGGCTGGCGGACCTCGGCTTCGAGATCCTCGCCACGTCGGGAACCGCGGAAGTGTTGCGGCGCAACGGAATCGCCTGCACCGTCGTGCGCAAGCACTACGAGGGTTCGGCCGAAGGGGAGCAGAACGTCGTGGACGTCATCCTCAGCGGCGAGGTGCAGATGGTGATCAACACGCCGTACGGAAACAGCGGTCCCCGCATCGACGGCTACGAGATCCGCACCGCCGCGGTGTCGCGGGACATC
Organism: Amycolatopsis sp. lyj-108; assembly: GCF_046549005.1. Taxonomy (NCBI): domain Bacteria; kingdom Bacillati; phylum Actinomycetota; class Actinomycetes; order Pseudonocardiales; family Pseudonocardiaceae; genus Amycolatopsis; species Amycolatopsis sp. lyj-108. Next base: position 634,677 of record NZ_JAJPWQ010000003.1, read on the forward strand.
CCCTGCATCACCACGGTGCAGGGCGCCGCGGCGGCCGTGCACGGGATAGAGGCCGTCATCAAGGGCGACATCGGCGTCCGGTCGCTGCAGAGCCTCCAGGCGGCGTTGAAGGCCAAGGCATGAGCGAACGGTTCGGGGCGAGGCTGGCGCGGGCGGTCGCCGAGAAGGGACCGCTCTGCGCCGGGATCGACCCCCATCCCGGGCTGCTCCAGGCGTGGGGTCTCCCGGCGGACGCGGGTGGTCTGGAGAAGTTCGCCCTCACGGCCGCTGAGACGATCGCGCCCGAGGTCGCGGTGATCAAGCCCCAGTCGGCCTTTTTCGAGGCCTACGGGCCTCCTGGGGTCGCCGTTCTGGCCAAGACGATGAAGGTGTGCCGGGAGGCGGGCGCGCTCGTCCTGCTGGACGTCAAACGCGGCGACATCGGTTCGACGATGGCGGCGTACACGGCGGCGTTCCTGCCGGCCGGCGCGGAACTCGAGGCGGACGCCATCACCGTGTCGCCGTACCTCGGTTTCGGTTCGCTGGCCCCCGCGCTCGACGTTGCGCGGACGCAAGGCAAGGGGCTGTTCGTCCTCGCGCGCACCTCCAACCCGGAGGCGCAGGGATTGCAGAACGCCTTGCTGCCCAACGGAAAGACCGTCGCACAGGACATCGTCGACACGGCGGCCGCGTACAACGCGGGCGTCGGGCCCTTGGGTGACATCGGTGTCGTCGTCGGCGCCACCATCACGCCGGGAGAGCTCGATCTGAGCAAGCTGAACGGTCCCGTCCTGGCGCCCGGTTTCGGGGCACAGGGGGCCACTCCGGCCGATTTGCGGGCCCTTTTCGGGCCGGGACTGCCGGGTGTGCTCCCCGCGTCGTCCCGTGACGTCCTCAGGCACGGACCGGACCCCGAAGCGTTGCGTGCGGCCGTTCGGCGGACCCGGGATTCCCTCGGTCCCCTGGAAAAAGGCCAATAGCAGGCCCGGGAATCCGTCATGACCAGCCACCCCCGCATTGTGGGCCGAGGTAACGGGTGGGTACCGTCGCCACACCCACCCAGATTTGAGAACTACCGGAGGAAAACGTGGCACTTCCCCAGCTGACAGAGGAACAGCGCGCTGCGGCGCTGGAGAAGGCCGCCGCCGCCCGCCGCATCCGTGCTGAGCTGAAGGAGCGGCTGAAGCGGGGCGGTACCACTCTGGTCGACGTGTTGAAGCAGGCCGAGGAGAACGAAGTCCTCGGCAAGATGAAGGTCTCGGCTCTGCTCGAGGCTCTTCCGGGCGTCGGCAAGGTCCGTGCCCAGCAGACCATGGAACGACTGGAGATCGCACCCAGCCGTCGTCTTCGCGGCCTCGGCGACCGGCAGCGCAAGGCGCTGCTGGCCGAATTCAGCGGCGAGTGAGCGGCACCGGTCAGGACCACCCGGTGACCCCGGGCGCTGACCGCGGCGGTGAGCCGGTGGCGGGAGTTTCTTCCCGGCACCGGCTCACGGTCGTCTCAGGGCCTTCGGGGGTCGGGAAGTCGAGCGTGGCGAAGGAGCTGCGCAAGCTGGATCCGGAGATTTATTTCAGCGTCTCGGTGACCACCAGGAAGCCGAGGCCGGGTGAGGTCGACGGCGAGCACTACCACTTCGTCGACCGGCCCGAATTCGACCGCATGGTCGCCGTCGGCGAACTGCTCGAACACGCCGAGTTCGCGGGAAACTGCTACGGCACCCCGCGCGAGCCCGTCGAGCGGGCACTGGCCGCCGGGCGCAACGCCGTACTGGAGATCGAACTCCAGGGCGCGCGGCAGGTCCGCAAGGCGATGCCGGAAGCCCGGCTGGTGATGCTGATGCCGCCGTCGTGGGACGAACTGGTCGGCAGGCTGACCGGCCGCGGCACCGAGAACGAGGCCGCGGTGAAGGCCAGGCTGGCCGAGGCGGAGCGTGAACTCGCCGCCGCCGGGGAGTTCGACGAGCGCGTCGTCAACGCCGACGTGCGAGACGCCGCCGAGCAGTTGCTAAACTTGATAACCGGCGACCATTTGACCGAAGATTCGGAGCACCACGAGTGACGACTCAGGCCACGCTGCACGAAGAGCTCGAAGGCATCACCAACCCGCCCATCGACGACCTTCTCGAGAAGGTCAGCTCGAAGTACGCGCTGGTGATCTACTCGGCCAAGCGCGCTCGCCAGATCAACGACTACTACGCCCAGCTGGGCGAGGGCCTGCTGGAGTACGTCGGCCCGCTGGTCGAGCCGGGCCCGCGCGAGAAGCCGCTCTCCATCGCCCTGCGCGAGATCCACGGTGGCCTGCTCGAGCACACCGAGGGTGAGTAAGCCCCGGATCGTTCTGGGCGTGGGTGGCGGGATCGCCGCCTACAAGGCCTGTGAGGTCCTGCGCGGACTGACCGAATCCGGTCACGACGTCCGCGTGGTCCCCACCGAAGCCGCGCTGAACTTCGTCGGCGCGGCCACCTTCGAGGCACTCTCCGGGAACCCGGTGCACACCGGCGTGTTCACCGAAGTGCCCGAGGTCCAGCACGTCCGCGTCGGCAAGGAAGCCGACCTGGTGATCGTCGTGCCCGCCACGGCGAACCTGCTCGCCAAGGCCGCGCACGGCATCGCGGACGATCTGCTGACGAACACCCTGCTCACCGCCCGGTGCCCGGTCGCCTTCTTCCCGGCGATGCACACCGAGATGTGGGAGCACCCGGCCACCCGCGACAACGTGGCGCTGCTGCGCTCACGCGGCCTGGTCGTCGCCGAACCCGCCGCCGGCAGGCTCACCGGTACCGACACCGGCAAGGGACGGCTCGCCGACCCGGCCGAGATCGTCGACCTGGCCCGGCTCCTGCTCGCCGTGCCGAACGCCCTCCCGCGCGACCTCGAAGGCGTGCGCGTGGCGATTTCGGCCGGTGGCACCCGCGAGCCACTGGACCCGGTCCGGTACCTGGGCAACCGCTCGTCGGGCAAACAGGGTTACGCGCTGGCCCGTGTCGCCGCCCAGCGCGGCGCCGAGGTCACGTTGGTCGCCGCGCACACCGTCGCGCTGCCGGAACCCGCGGGCGCGAAGGTCGTCCACGTGTCGACCGCCGAGGAGATGCGCCAGGCCATGCACGCCGAGGCCGCCTCCGCCGACGTCCTCGTGATGGCCGCCGCCGTCGCCGACTTCCGGCCGTCGAACCGGGCCGATCACAAGATCAAGAAGTCCGACGACACACCGGATCCCGTCGTCGAACTCGCCCGCAACGCGGACATCCTGGCCGAGCTGGTCCGCAACCGGACCCAAGGTCAGGTGGTCGTCGGCTTCGCCGCCGAAACCGGGGACGACAAGGGCGGCGTCCTCGATCACGCCAGGGTCAAACTGAAGCGCAAGGGCGCGGACCTGCTGGTGGTGAACGCCGTCGGTGAGGGGAAGGCCTTCGGGACCGAGGACAACTCGGGCTGGCTGCTCGGGGCCGACGGCACCGAAATCCCGATCCCCCTCGGCGCCAAGGCTGAACTGGCGTCCACATTGTGGGATGCTGTTGTGACCTTGATGAAGCGTTGAGAGCCCCCAAAGCGATAGTCAGTAGGCTTGAGTTCAAGCTGAGGGGTGCCTAACTTTCTAGGCATCAGACGTCTAGGTGAGGGAGTGACGGGCACCGTGACCGCGTCCACGAGCAGACTGTTCACATCGGAATCGGTGACTGAAGGTCATCCCGACAAAATTTGCGATGCCATCAGCGACTCGATCCTGGACGGCCTGCTGGCCAAGGACCCGCGCAGCCGGGTGGCGGTCGAAACCCTCATCACGACCGGGCAGGTGCACGTCGCCGGCGAGGTGACCACCGAGGCCTACGCGGACATCCCGACCATCGTCCGCGACGTGATCCTGAAGATCGGCTACGACTCCTCGGCCAAGGGCTTCGACGGCAACTCCTGCGGCGTCAACGTCGCGATCGGCTCCCAGTCGCCGGACATCGCGCAGGGTGTCGACACCGCGTACGAGTCCCGCGTCGAGTCCGACGAGGACGAGATCAACCGCCAGGGCGCCGGCGACCAGGGCCTGATGTTCGGCTACGCCTGCTCGGACACCCCCGAGCTGATGCCGCTGCCGATCGCGCTGGCGCACCGGCTCTCGCAGCGGCTGACCCGGGTCCGCAAGGACGGCGTGCTGCCGTACCTGCGTCCGGACGGCAAGACCCAGGTCACCATCGAGTACGCCGGTGACCAGCCGGTGCGGCTCGACACGGTGGTCGTGTCCACCCAGCACGCGGACGGCATCGACCTGGAGCAGATGCTCGGCGTCGACGTCCGCGAGCACGTGGTCGCCCCGGAGATCGCCGAGCTCGGCCTCGACACCTCCAACGTGCGCCTGCTGGTCAACCCGACCGGCCGCTTCGTCATCGGCGGCCCGATGGGCGACGCGGGCCTGACCGGCCGCAAGATCATCGTCGACACCTACGGCGGCATGGCCCGCCACGGTGGCGGCGCGTTCTCCGGCAAGGACCCCTCCAAGGTGGACCGCTCGGCCGCGTACGCGATGCGCTGGGTGGCGAAGAACGTCATCGCCGCCGGGCTTGCTTCGCGCGCCGAGGTCCAGGTCGCCTACGCGATCGGCAAGGCGGCCCCGGTGGGCCTCTTCGTCGAGACCTTCGGCACCGAGACCGTCGACCCGTCGAAGATCCAGGCCGCCATCACGGAGATCTTCGACCTGCGTCCGGCCGCGATCATCCGCGATCTCGACCTGCTTCGCCCGATCTACGCGCCGACAGCCGCGTACGGCCACTTCGGCCGTCCCGAGCTGGATCTCCCGTGGGAGAGCACGGCGCGGGCCGCGGACCTGAAGTCGGCCGCCGGCGCCTGATCCGTTCCGTGAAGGCCTCCTTGCCTACCTTGAGGGTAGGGAAGGAGGCCTTCACTACGTTCCGGACCGATGCGGGGCCGCGGTACCGGAGGTACATGGGCCCTTCACGTCACTCCGCGGCGAGAGGCGCCCCAGCACCGCGTGCGATGAACGGACCGTTCATCGCACGCGGTGACTGGCAGTGGCGACAGAGTCTGGTAGAGATCACCGGGTGAGCAGCAGTCCCGAACCGACCCCGCTGTGGGACCTTCCGGAGCCTCCGAAAGCCGAGCCGGCGCGGAAGGCCAAACCGTCCCGCGCGAAAACCGCCAGCCGCCGCGGCGCGCAGAATCCCGCGCCCGAGAACCCGGTGGCGCGGATCGTCGTGGACATCCCGCTCACGCACCTCGACCGCACCTTCGACTACCGGATCCCCGAGAAACTGCACGAAGCCGCCGTGCCCGGCTGCCGGGTGCGCGTCCGGTTCGCGGGCCAGCTCGTCGACGGGTACCTCGTCGAGCGTGCCGACACCACGGAGTTCACCGGGAAGCTCGCGTACATCGACAGGGTGACCTCCAGCGAGCCGGTGCTGCCTCCGGCGCTGCACACGCTCTGCCGATCCGTCGCGGACCGGTACGGCGGCACGCTCAGCGACGTCCTGCGGCTCGCGATCCCGTCCCGGCACGCGAAAGTCGAGGCCGAGCCGCCCGCGGAGCCCGCGTCGACGCCGGAACCGCCCGAAACCACGGCTTGGGAGCGGTACCAAAACGGCCCCGCTTTCCTGGAGGCCGTCGCGGAACGGCGTCCGGCCAACGCCGTCTGGCAGGCCCTGCCGGGTGAGGATTGGCCGCGCCGCCTCGCCGAAGCGGCCACCGTCACGGCCGCAGCCGGACGCGGGGTCGTCATGGTCGTTCCCGACCACCGCGACCTCACTCGGCTGTACGACGCGTGCGCCGAACTGATGGGCGCCGATTCCGTGGTCGCGTTGATCGCCGGGCTGGGGCCGGCCGAGCGGTATCGCCGCTGGCTCGCGGTGCTGCGCGGCGCGGTGCGGGTCGTCGTAGGCACGCGCGCGGCGATGTTCGCGCCGGTCGCCGATCCCGGCCTGTTCGTGGTGTGGGACGACGGCGACGACGTCCACCTCGACCAGCACGCGCCGTATCCGCACGTCCGCGACGTGCTGATGGACCGCGCGCACGCCGCGAAGGGGTCCATGCTCGTCGCCGGTTTCGCGCGCACCGCGGAGGCGCAGTTCCTGGTGGAATCGGGCTGGGCGCAGCCTCTCGTGGCGGCCCGCCCCGAACTGCGGGCCGCGGCGCCGCGGGTCACCCCGGTCGGCGAGGACTTCGACGTCGCCCGGGACGAAGCGGCGAAGGCCGCGCGCCTCCCGTCGGTCGCTTTCGAGGCGGCCCGGCAGTCGTTGGCCGGTGGATTCCCTGTCCTCGTGCAGGTTCCGCGTCGCGGATACGTCCCGGGCCTCGCCTGCGGCAACTGCCGGACGTCGGCGCACTGCCGCCGGTGCGCCGGTCCGCTTTCCCTGCCAGGCGGGCTGATCGACGGCGCGCCGAGGCCGCCCGCCTGCCGCTGGTGCGGTGTCCCCGAGACGAACTTCCATTGCGCCGCTTGCGGTTCGGTGCGCTTGCGGGCGGTCGTCGTCGGCTCCAAGCGCACCGCGGAGGAACTGGGCCGCGCGTTCACCGGATTCCCCGTGCGGACCTCGGGCGCGTCGGAGGTTTTGGCTTCAGTGCCGGGGAAACCGGCGCTCGTGGTGTGCACGCCGGGAGCCGAGCCGGTCGCGGAAGGCGGCTACGGCGCGGCGTTGCTGCTGGACGGCTGGGCGTTGCTCGGACGGCAGGACCTGCGCGCGGGGGAGGAGACCTTGCGCCGGTGGATGGCGGCCGCGGCACTGGTGCGGCCGGGGACCGAAGGCGGCCGCGTGTTCGTCGGCGCGGAGGCGGGTCTCGCGGTCGTGCAGGCGCTGGTGCGGTGGGACCCGGGCTGGCACGCGAGCCAGGAGCTGGCCGAACGGCGCGAACTCGGCTTCCCGCCCGCGATGCGGATGGCGAGTGTCGAGGGCACCCCGGACGCGGTCGCCGGACTGCTCGACGACCTCGCGCTGCCGGAGACCGGCGAGGTGCTGGGCCCGGTGCCGCTCGGGGAGGTCGACGAGGACGGCAATGCCGAACGTGAGCGGGCACTGGTGCGCGTCGCGCGTCCGGACGGGAAGGCGCTCGCCGCCGCTATCCACGCGGCCGCCGCCCGCCGGGACGCGCGCAAGGCCTCCGAGCCCATCCGGATCCAGCTGGACCCGCTGGAGCTCATCTAGCCCCGCAATTCGGCACCTGGTTGCGATCCTTGCGCGTGCAACGATCGCAACCAGGTGCCGAATTGCGTGGGGTCAGAGGGTCGTGCCGGGGGTGGCGAGGACGTCGGCGCGGGGCGAAGCACCCGGAGCGGGCGTAGCCGCCTTCGCGGCGGAGCCGCCGAGAGCGGCGGTGAGCAGGGTGACGATCTGCGAGGAGATCGCCGCCCGCCGTGCCTCGAAGTCGGCGTCGGTCAGCGCCGAAGGATCGGCGGGCGTGCCGAGGACGGGCGTGTGCAGGTGCCCGCCCGCGATCCCGTCCAGGCCGAGTCCCGTCCGCAGCCGGTTGCTTCTGAACATCGATTCATTCGACAGATAATTTCCGCCGCCGCCGGAAGCGGCGATCTCGCCGGGCTTCGGCGCGTCCGTCCGGCAGACCGCCGTTCCCGTCCCCGGGTTGCCGCTGTCCGGCCAGACGCAGAACGCCTGGTTGTACAGCACCTGGTACGCCCCGGCGGGCGCGGCGAGCATCTTTTCGTACGGCAGCGTGGTTTCGATGAACTGGACGGCCGGCTGCGGCCAGCCGGCGGCGGGCGGGACCGGACCGCGGACGGGCTCGTCGAGGTTGTCCGGCGAGCCACCGCGCCACGCACCGGCCCAGCGTTCGATGTCGAAGCGGCCGGGACGCCCCTGGCTGATCGTCATGATCAGCTCCGGGCGGCGGAAGCGGTCCTTGAACGCCTGGCCGTAGGCCGCCTCGACGATGCCGGCGTCGAAGTAGCTCCACACCACCGGGAGCGACACGGCCTGCACCAGCGCGGGCCCGGTCGGCGTCTGGATCACCTTGCCGTCCAGGTGCAAAGCGGCCGCGCCCGACGGGTTCGCGATGCGGACGCCCGCGCCGTTGAGGGTGAACGGGTCGAACCCGCTCACCAGCACCCGGCGCAGTTTGGGGCCGGCCGGGAAACGGGAGTCGTCGAGGCCGCGGGCGCCGACGTCGAACGTCTTCAGCAGTTCGGCGCGGGTGGGCGCGGACAGCGGGAAGCGTGGCGTCCACTGGCGTAGTGCCTTGCTCATTTGCAGGCGTGCCCAGTAGAGGGGCCGGTCGTCGGCCTTGTCGATGCCGCCGAGATCGGGACGGCGGCCCTGCGCGCGGTCGACGGCGGTCCGCCAGAGCCCGTCACCGGCGGTCTCCGCGAGCTTCTCGGCGCGCAAAGCGGTCTTCGTCGCGCACAGGCGGGCCGTGAAGTCGGAGACGAGCTTGTCGAATCCGGCGAGCCGGACGAGTTCCGGGCCGACCGCCGGGCCACCGGACGGCATGGTCGCGGTGAGCCGCTTCTCCTCGACGGTGATCGCGGCGGAGTCGTCGAAGCAGGCACGCGCGCCTTCGGCTTGGGCGACGCCGGGGACCGCGAGGACGGGGAGGGCGATGAGCAGCGGAAGGAGCACGCCCCATCGCCTGCCGGGAGTCTTCATGGACCGCATTCTTCTCATCGAGGCCGGGCCGCACTACCGACGTTCGCAGGTCTGGCCGGGTCTTGTCCGGGGTGGACAGGCGGGGCAGACTCGCGCCATGGCCGCGCACAGAAGCACTCCGGTACGCATCACCGCAGTCACCGCGATCGCCGCCCTGGTCGGCACAGCCGCGCCGGGTATCGCGGCCGCCGCACCACCGACACCCAAGTCGCCGACCGCCGTCGGCTATCTGGGCGCGGTGTCGAGTATCGACGCGGACGCGACCGCGATCGGCACGAAGATCCTGCGTGAGGGCGGCAACGCCGTCGACGCGGCCGTCGCGACGGCCGCCGCGCTCGGCGTCACCGACCCGTTCTCCGCCGGGTTCGGCGGTGGCGGCTTCTTCGTCTACTACGACGCGCGCACCGGCAAGGTGAACACCCTCGACGGCCGCGAGACCGCGCCGTCGACGGCGAACGAGAACCTCTTCGTCGAGAACGGCAAGGCGATCCCGTTCCCCGAAGCCGTCACCAGCGGTTTGGGTGTCGGCGTGCCGGGCACTCCCGCCACCTGGGACGAAGCCCTGCGCAAGTGGGGGACCAGGTCGCTGGCGAAGGCGGTCAAGCCAGCCGAAGACCTCGCCCGCAAGGGTTTCACCGTCGACCAGACCTTCAACACCCAGATCTCGAACAACGCCGCCCGCTTCTCGGCGTTCCCGTCGACCCGGTCGCTGTACCTGCCAGGCGGGGCGCCGCCCGCGGTCGGCACGACGTTCAAGAACCCCGACCTCGCCGGCACGTACGCGCAACTCGCCGCGAAGGGCACTGACGTGCTCTACCGCGGCCCGATCGGCGCCGACGTCGTCGACACCGTGCGGAAGCCGCCGGTCGACCCCGCGTCGACGCTGAACGTGCGTCCCGGCGACATGACGGCGGCCGACCTCGCCAAGTACCGCGTCGTCGAGCGGAAGCCGACCAAGACCCGGTACCGCGGCCTCGACGTCTACGGCATGCCCGCGCCGTCTTCGGGCGGGCTGACCGTCGGCGAGGCGCTGAACATCCTCGAGAACACGAAGCTCTCGAAGCTGGAGAAGGCCGACTACCTGCACTACTTCCTGGAGTCGACCCGGTATGCCTTCGCCGACCGTAACCGGTGGATCGGCGACCCGGCCTTCGTCGACGTCCCGGCGAAGGAACTGATCAGCCAGAAGTTCGCCGACAGCCGCGCGTGCCTGATCGACCCCGCGAAGGCCGGGACGAGCCCGGTCGCGCCCGCCGACCCGCGTAAGCCGACGCCGTGTGTCGCGGGGACGAACGCCGCGCCGACGCCGTACGAGGGCGAGAACACCACGCACCTCACGGTCGCCGACCGGTGGGGCAACGTCGTCGCCTACACGCTGACCATCGAGCAGGAGGGCGGGAGCGGCATCGTCGTGCCGGGCCGCGGGTTCCTGCTCAACAACGAACTGACCGACTTCTCCTTCACCCCGGTGACGCCGGGCGTCCCCGACCCGAACCTGCCGGGCCCGGCGAAGCGGCCGCGTTCGTCGATGGCGCCGACCATCGTGCTCGACCACGGCAAACCGTTCCTCGCCGTCGGCTCGCCCGGTGGCGCGTCGATCATCACCACCGTGCTGCAGATTCTCACCGGCCGCATCGACCGCGGCCTGAACCTCGTCGACGCGATCGCCGAACCGCGCGCTTCGCAGCGGAACTCGGCGGCCGCGCAGGTCGAGCAGGCGTTCCTCGACCAGACCGAGGTGCTCAAGGCGCTGAAGGCCAAGGAGCAGGGCTTCTCGACGGCGCCCGCGGAGATCGGGGCGGCGACCGGTGTCGAGCGGCTGCGGGACGGCCGGTGGCTCGCCGCCGCCGAACCGACCCGGCGGGGTGGCGGCTCGGCGGCCGTGGTGCTGCCCTGGCCACCCAGGTAGGTCGTCGCTCGCGAAGGCCTCTTTCAGCTCTCTCGCGTGCTAGGAACGGTCCTTTCCTTGCAAATTTTGCAAGTAAAGGACCGTTCATGGCGCTCGCCGGAGCGCACGGGGACAGCGAGCGCGCCCCGGCGGCGGGGCCCTTCTAGACTGAGCGGCGATGTTCGCCCAGTCAGAGGTACCCGTCCCCCCGGCGGAGGTGCGTTGATGCGCCTGGTCTTCGCCGGCACCCCCGAACCCGCCGTCCCGTCGCTGCGGGCGCTTCTCGCGTCCGAACAGCACGAGGTCGTCGCCGTGGTGACCCGTCCGGACGCGCAGGCGGGCCGTGGCCGCCGCGTCGTCCGGTCCCCGATCGGCGCGCTGGCCGACGAGCACGGGATCGAGGTGCTGACCCCGCCGAAGGCGAGCGATCCCGCGTTCCTCGCCCGGCTCGCGGAGATCGCCCCCGACGCGTGCCCGGTGGTCGCGTACGGGGCACTGCTGCCCCAAGCCGCGCTGGACATCCCGGCGCACGGCTGGGTCAACCTGCACTTCTCGCTGCTGCCCGCGTGGCGCGGCGCCGCGCCGGTCCAGGCCGCGATCCGCGCCGGGGACGAGATCACCGGCGCCTCGACCTTCCGTATCGTCAAGGAACTCGACGCGGGACCGGTCTACGGCGTGATCACCGAGCAGATCACCGACGGCGACACCGCCGGGGAGCTGCTCGCCAGGCTGGCGGAGTCCGGGGCGAAGCTGCTCGTGTCCACGATGGACGGAATCGCCGACGGCACACTGCGCGCGGTCGAGCAGACCGGTGACGGCCTGAGCTACGCGCCCAAGGTGACCGTCGAGGACGCGCGCGTGTCGTTCGCCGACCCGGCCACCGCGGTCGACCGGCAGATCCGCGCGGTCACGCCGGAACCCGGCGCGTGGGCGGAGTTCCGGGGCGAGCGGCTGAAGCTCGGCCCGGTGACGGTCGTCGACGAGCCGGGGCCCCCGCCGGGCGAGCTGGTCGTGGAACGCAAGCGGGTCCTGGTCGGCACGGCGTCGAAGCCGGTGCGGCTGGGCGAAGTGCAGGCGCAGGGGAAGAAGCGGATGGCGGCCACCGATTGGGCGCGCGGTACGAGGATCGAACAAGGAGAGCGCCTGCAGTGAACGAGCGTAGGGAACGCCGGCCGTCGAGGCCGGAGCGAGGCCGCCCGGGCCCGCGTAAAGAGGGGCCCAGCCGCCCGCCGCAGATCGACCCGGCCCGGCAGGTCGCCTTCGACGTCCTGCGCGCGGTCCGTGAAGACGACGCGTACGCGAACTTGGTGCTGCCGCAGCTGCTGCGCAACCGCCGGATCTCCGGTCGTGACGCGGCGCTGGCCACCGAACTGACCTACGGCACCTGCCGCGCGGTCGGCATGCTGGACGCCGTCATCGAGGCCTGCCTCGACCGGCCACTGGCCAAAGTGGACGCCATCGTGCTGGACGGGCTGCGGCTCGGCGCATACCAGCTGCTGCGCACCCGTATCCCCGAGCACGCCGCCGTCGGGTCCACTGTGGACCTCGTCCGCGCCGAAGTCGGTTCCTGGATCGCGGGTTTCGTGAACGCCGTGCTGCGCTCGGTGTCCGAAAAGGACGAAGAGACCTGGCTGAACGAGCTGGCGCCGGACGAGGCCGTCGACCCGATCGGCGCCTACGCGCTGCGGACGGCACACCCGCGCTGGGTCGCGCGTTCGTTCGCGGAAGCCTTGGGGGACAAGGGTCCTGAGCTGAAGGCGGCCCTCGAGGCCGATGACGACCGTCCCGACGTCCACCTGGTCGCCCGGCCCGGCGAGATCAGCGCCGACGAACTGGCCGCGATCACCGGCGGCGACGTCGCCCCGTACTCGCCCTACGGTGTCCGGATGCCCGCGGGCTCCGGCGACCCCGGCGACATCGAGCCGATCAGGGAAAAGCTGGCCGCCGTGCAGGACGAGGGCAGCCAGCTGTGCGCCGTCGCCGTCACGAAGGTCCCGCTGACCGGCTCCGACGAGCGCTGGCTGGACCTGTGCGCCGGTCCGGGTGGCAAGGCCGCACTGCTGGGCGCGCTGGCGTCGATCAGCGGCGCGACCGTCGACGCGGTCGAGAAGGCGCCGCACCGCGCGAAGCTGATCGAGAACGCCGTCCAGGGCCTGCCGGTGACCATTCACGTCGCCGACGGCCGCGAGTCCGGTCTCGAACCGGGCTACGACCGCGTTCTGGTCGACGCGCCGTGCAGCGGGCTCGGCTCGCTGCGGCGTCGCCCGGAGGCACGCTGGCGCCGTCAGCCCGGTGACATCTCGGACCTGACGAAACTGCAGGGCCAGCTGATCACCGCGGCGCTGGACCTGGTCCGTCCCGGCGGTGTCGTCACCTACGTCGTCTGCTCGCCGCATCTGGCCGAGACCGAAGGCGTCGTGGGGGAGACCGCGCGCCGCGCCGGTGCCCAGATCGTCGACGCGCGGGAGTTCTTCCCGGATGTCCCGCAGCTCGGCGACGGCCCGTACGTCCAGCTGTGGCCGCATCGCCACGGCACGGACGCGATGTTCTGCGCCGTCCTGCGGAAGCCGGACTCCGCCGGGTGAGCAGGGTCCTCGGCCTGGTCGCGAGCTCGTGCGGCGGACTGGACACCCGGTTCGCCGCACAGCTCGCGAAACCGGCCGCGGACCGCGGCTGGGAGCTGGCGATCACGCTGACCCCCACCGCGGCCCGCTGGCTGGAAGAGACCGGCGGGCTCGGTGACCTGGAGAAGTGCACCGAGCTGCCGGTCCGCAGTACCTCCCGGCTGCCGGGCGAACCCCGCCCGCATCCGGATCCGGCAGTGTTCCTCTTCGCGCCCGCGTCCGCGAACTCCGTGGCGAAACTGGCGCTGGGTATCGCCGACAACCAGGCGCTGACCCTGCTCGGCGACGTCCTCGGCACGCCGGGCGTCACGATCGTGCTGGGCTACCAGATCCAGGACACGCGGATGCACCATCCGGCGTGGCAGCGCCATCTCGACACGCTCGCCACCGCCGGGGTCACCACCGCGAGGCTCAGCCCGGAGGCCTCGTGGACCTCCGTGCTGGACCTGCTGCCGTCGGTTTAGCGGGCGCAGAATCCGGTGTCCAGCGCCTTGGTGAGGTCGTCCGCAACCTTGGGCGGCGCGGGATTCAGGTTCACCACGACGTTCACCCGCCTGCCGTGCGGGACGGCGCCCGACAGGTTCGCGTAGCCGACGATGTTCCCGCCGTGTCCCCAGAACGTGCCGCCGCACGACAGCGGGACGGACGCGATGCCGAGACCGTACTGCGCGCCCGGGAGCCCGACGGGCGCCGGAATGGTGCGCTGCATCTCCGCCAGCTCCGCGCGCTGCAGGAGCCGGCCGTCGACGAGTGCGCCGTAGAACCGGTTGAGATCCGCACCGGTCGAAATGAGCCCGCCGGAGGCCCCGGCGGCCGACGGATCGAATTCGGTGTAGTCGATGTGGCCGGCGGGACCCGGCGCGTAGCCCCTGGCGTGCGGATACGGCAGGCCTTCGTCGCCGCGCGACGGCAGGTAGGTATCGCGCAGGCCGAGCGGCTTGGCGATCCGGCTCCGGATTTCGGTGGCGACGGAACGACCGGTGAGCTTCTCGATCAGCATCCCGGCGATGATGTAGTTCGTGTTGGAGTACGACCAGTTCGTGCCGGGTGCGAACAACGGCGGATGCGCGAGCCCGATCGCCACCAGCTCCTCGGGTTCGGCACCGCGGTGGCGCCACTCCTCGAGGTCGAGGTCGCGGAGGTAGTTGTAGATCCCGCTGGTGTGCTGGAGCAGCTGCCGGACGGTGATCTTGGTGCCGTCGTTGCCGTTTCCCTTGACGAGCCCGGGCAGGTACCGGTCGATCGGCGTGTCCAGCCCGACCTTCCCTTCGGCGACCAGTTGCAGCACCACGACGGCGACGAAGGTCTTGGTGATACTGGCCGCCCGGAACTTCGAACCGTGCGGGAACGGCGTCCCGGTCTCGACGTTCCCGACGCCTTCGCGCTCCGACCACGTGCGCCCGGACGGGCTCGTCACCGTCGCCTGAGCGCCGGGGACGCCATCCCGCACCAGCGTTTTCAGCGCTTGATCGACCTTGTCGTGTGGTCCGCTTGCGGCGAGCGCCGGGGTGGCGGTCGTCGCGGCGAGCAGCGCGACCAGCGAACCGACGGCGATGACCTTCTTGCCTGGCAAGGATTTTCGCATGGTTATCAAGCTAGGGACGGTCGGGTGCGGTAGCCATGGGGCAGACCCCACGCCGGACCGGGGGTCTGCCCCACCTCACCGCAGGCTGTGCCCCGGCGCGACGACGCCGGTCTCGTAGGCGAACACCACCGCCTGGCTGCGGTTCGCCGCGCCCAGTTTCCCGAAGATGTTGCCCACATGGGTCTTGACGGTTTCGAGGCTGATCACCAGCTCGGCCGCTATGTCCACATTGGACATCCCGGTGGCGATGAGCCGCAGCACCTCGGTCTCCCGTTTCGTCAGCGAGGACGGCCGGGGAGCGAGGCCGGACGGCGCCGGGCGCGCGGTGACCATCCGCCGGATCGCGTCGGGGAACAGCAGTGTCTCCCCGGCGGCGACGGTGCGGATGGCGTGCGCGAATTCCTCCTTGCGCGCCCGCTTCAGCAGGAACCCGCTCGCCCCGGCGAGTAGCGCGTCGTAGACGTAATCGTCGTTGTCGAACGTCGTGATCACGAGGACCTTCGGCGGTTCGGCTGTCCCGGCCAGCACCCGCCGGGTCGCCTCGATCCCGTCGACTCCCGGCATGCGCACGTCCATCAGGACGACGTCGGGACGCGTCCGCCGCACCAGGCCGACCACCTCGCCGCCGTCGCCCGCCTCGCCGACCACCGTCAGATCCGGCTGGTTGTCCAGCAGCGAGCGCAATCCGGCGCGCAGCAGGGGTTCGTCGTCGACGATCAGGACGCGCAGTGTCATGAGTGCGACCGTAGCGGGATCGTGGTCACCAGCCGCCACAGCGGTTCCCCGTCGACGGCGGGCCCCGCGACGAGCTCGCCGCGCAGCGCTTCGACACGTTCGGTGAGCCCCGGCAACCCGTTGCCGCCACGGCCGGAAACGGCCGCGTGCTCCACGAGCGGGTTCACGATCTCGATCCGCAGCGCGTCGGCGAGGACCGCGACCCGCACGGAAACCGGGCCGGGATGGGCGTGCCGCAACGCGTTCGTCAGTCCTTCTTGGACGATCCGGTACGCCTCCCGCGAAAGGGTCGCGGGCAGTTCCGCGGCGGGGCCGGTCAGCTCGTAGTCGATCACCGCTCCGCCGGATCGGGCGCGTTCGGCCAGCGTCGCGGCCTCGATGAGCCGCCGTTCGGGTTCGCGGGACGACCGGTCCTCCCGCAGCAGGCCGAGTACGTGGTCGAGGTCTTCGAGCGCCGCCCGTGAAGACTCCTCGATGGTGCCCAGAGCCTTCCGCACCAGCTGCGGTTCGGAGTCGACCAGTTCGGCGGCCGCGGCGGCCTGGATGGTCGACGTCGTCAGCGTGTGGCCGATGGAGTCGTGCAGTTCGCGCGCCAGCCTGTTGCGTTGCTCGAAGTGATTCGCCCGGACCTCGGCCGCGGCGACGCGTTCGGCGGCCGAGGGGCCCAGCAGCGCGACCGCGCTGTACTGGAACAGTTTGGTGAAGCCGGCGAGGACGTACGCGATCACCACGAGCGTGAAGAACCCGATCGGCAGTGTCCACGCTCCGGCGATGCCGGGTTCGATCGTCACCTCCTGGCCGAAGATCGCGATGGGGCTGCCGCCACCGCCCGCCCACACCAGGGTCAGGACGAATCCCAGGAACAGGAAGCAGCCGAGGCCGAACAGCACCCAGCCGAGCGCGGTGTGCACGACCAGCCATGCCGCCGAGCGCCGGCGCTCCGGCCAGGCGATCTTCGTATTCGGCAGTGGCTGCGCGATCCGGGTGCCCAGCATCTGGTTCGCGAACCAGATGCCGACGCGCCGCATCGGTCCCGGCAGCCCGGCCAGCGCGACCAGGACACCCATCGAGAGCATCCCGTAGACGAATTTCAGCCGTACGTCGCCGGGGATCAGCACGGCGGGGATGAGCGCGATCGGGAACGGGATCGCGGTGATCGCCATGCCGAGGAAACCGAACGGCACGCTCCGGTAGCTACCGATCCGCACCAGCGGTTTGAGGGGGTTGACCATGACTGGAACGCTATTCGCCCCGGCCGTGCGCGCACCTCCCACTGGGGTGCCATTTCCCGTCATCCTCAAGACCGGCGGGGCGGTCACAGCCGGTTAGCGGGCGTTAGCGGTGCCCTCCTACACTCGGGCGCGTGGCTCACCGACCTTTGATCGCACCCAGCATCCTCTCCGCGGACTTCGCCCGGCTCGGCGACGAGATCCGCGCCGTCGCGGGGGAGGGGGAAACCCGCGCGGACTGGGTCCATGTCGATGTCATGGACGCGCACTTCGTGCCGAACCTGACCCTGGGCCTGCCCGTGGTGAAGTCGCTGCTCAAGGCCACCGACGTGCCGATCGACTGCCACCTCATGATCGAGAACCCCGACAAGTGGGCCATCGGGTACGCCGAGGCGGGCGCGTACAACGTCACCGTGCACGTCGAGGCCGCGCACGACCCGATCGCGCTCGCGAAGAACCTGCGCGCCGCCGGGGCGAAGGCAGGCCTGTCGATCAAGCCGAACACGCCGATCGAGGACCACCTCGACACCCTCAAGCACTACGACACGCTCCTGGTGATGTCGGTCGAGCCCGGTTTCGGCGGCCAGTCGTTCATCGAGGGCGTCCTCGACAAGGTGCGCACGGCGCGGCGCCTGGTCGACACCGGTCACCTCAAGCTCGTCGTCGAGATCGACGGCGGGATCAACGCCGACACCATCGAGCAGGCCGCCGAGGCCGGTGTGGACTGCTTCGTCGCCGGTTCCGCGGTCTACGGCGCCGAAGACCCAGGTAAGGCGGTCGCGGCGCTGCGCGAGCAGGCGGCCCGCGCCCGCGGCTGAGCCCGCCTCTTGATCCGCCGTCGGGTCAGGAGAAGGAATCGGCCCCGATGGGTGTTGGATGAGGGGAGCACCGTTTCCAGCGGCGGTGCGAGCCAGGAGGAGGGCAGCAGGAGTGTTCACCGGCATTGTCGAGGAACTCGGCGAGGTCACCGCGGTCGAGCAGGTCCCGGACGCCGCGCGGTTGACCGTGCGGGGTCCGCTGGTGACCAGCGACGCCGGGCACGGGGACTCCATCGCGGTGAGTGGCGTGTGCCTCACCGTGGTCGCGGTGGCGGGCGGTGAGTTTACCGTCGACGTCGTGCACGAGACCCTGCAGCGCTCCAGCCTCGCGAAGGTCCACGTCGGCGACGTGGTCAACCTCGAACGCGCGACGCCGGCGGGCGGCAGGCTCGGCGGGCACATCATGCAGGGCCATGTCGACGGCACCGGCGTCTTCCTCAAACGGGACGAGCAGGGGCTCACCACGTTCGCGCTGCCCAAGAGGCTGTCGCGGTACGTGGTCGAGAAGGGGTCGATCGCGGTCGACGGCGTTTCCCTCACGGTCGCTTCGGTGACCGACGAGGAGTTCTCCGTCGCCCTGATCCCGACCACCCTCGAACTCACCACCCTCGGCCGGAACACCCCGGGTGACCTGGTGAACCTCGAGGTCGACGTGGTCGCCAAGTACGTCGAGAAGCTGGCCATGCCGCATCTGCGCGCGCAGGGGGACAATGGCGGTACGGAGGAGCGGGCGTGAGTGAGACGAGTGCGATTCCGGGGTCGGCTGATCTGACCCCCTGTGGAGGCGGGGTGGCCGTGAACGCCGATGCCATCGAGGCGGCGATCGCCGACATCAAGGCGGGCCGTCCGGTCGTCGTGGTGGACGACGAAGACCGCGAGAACGAAGGCGACCTGATCTTCGCGGCGGAGAAGGCCACGCCGGAACTGATGGCCTTCATGGTGCGCTACACCTCGGGTTACGTCTGCGTGGCGCTGACCGAGGCCGAGGCGGACCGGCTCGACCTGCCGCCGATGTACCACACGAACCAGGACCAGCGCGGCACCGCGTACAGCGTCACGGTCGACGCCGCCGAGGGCATCACCACCGGCATCTCCGCGGCCGACCGGTCGCATACCGTCCGGTTGCTCGCCGACCCGGCGTCCAAGGCGTCGGATTTCCGGCGGCCCGGCCACGTGGTCCCGCTGCGCGCCAAGCAGGGCGGCGTCCTGCGGCGTCCGGGGCACACCGAAGCGTCCGTCGATCTGGCCCGTCTCGCCGGGCTCTCGCCGTCCGGCGTGCTCTGCGAGATCGTGTCGCAGAAGGACGAGGGTGACATGGCCCGCCGCGACGAACTCGAGGTCTTCGCCGCGGACCACGACCTCAAGATGATCACCATCGCCGACCTGATCGCGTACCGGCGGCGTACCGAGAAGCAGGTCGAGCGGGTCGCCGAGGCGCGTATCCCGCTGGCGGCGGGCACGTTCCGCGCGGTCGGCTACGACAGCCTGCTCGACGGTATCGAGCACATCGCGTTCGTCTACGGCGAGATCGCCGACGGCGAGGACATCCTGGTCCGCGTGCACTCCGAATGCCTCACCGGAGACGTCTTCGGCTCGCTGCGCTGCGACTGCGGCCCGCAGCTGGAAGCGGCACTGGAAGCGGTGGCCAAGGAAGGCCGCGGCGTCGTGCTCTACATCCGCGGCCACGAGGGCCGCGGCATCGGGCTGCTGCACAAACTGCAGGCCTACCAGCTGCAGGACGCCGGCGCGGACACCGTCGACGCGAACCTGCAGCTCGGCGTCCCCGCCGACGCGCGGGACTACGGCACCGGCGCGCAGATCCTGTGCGACCTCGGCGTCCGCTCGATGCGGCTGCTGACGAACAACCCCGCCAAACGCGTCGGGCTGGAGGGCTACGGCCTGCGGGTCACCGGGCGGGTGTCGCTGCCGATCTCGCCGAACCCGGAGAACCTGCGCTACCTCAGGACCAAACGCGACCGGATGGGCCACGACCTGTCCCAGCTGGAGCATTTCGACCAGGTCGGCGCCGAGGTCGACCAGGGCAACGGAGGTGGCAAGCGGTGAGCGGCGAAGGCCGTCCGGACGTCGAACTCGACCTGTCCGACTGTAAGAACATCAGGCTCGGCATCGTGGCCACGCGCTGGCACACGAAGATCACGAGCGCGCTGCTGGACCGCGCCCTCGCCGCGGCCAAGGCGGCCGACCTGGAGGAAGAGCCGACGGTCGTGCGCGTCGCGGGCGCCGTCGAACTGCCCGTCGCCTCGCAGGCGCTGGCCCGCACCCACGACGCGGTCGTCGCGCTGGGCGTGGTCATCCGGGGCGGGACGCCGCACTTCGAGTACGTCTGCGACGCGGTCACCGCGGGCCTGACCAGGGTGGCGCTCGACGAGAGCACCCCGGTCGGCAACGGCGTGCTCACCTGCGACACCGAGCAGCAGGCCCTCGACCGGTCCGGGTTGCCCGGCTCCGTCGAGGACAAAGGCTACGAAGCGACGGTCGCCGCACTGGACGCCGCGCACGCGCTGCGGAACCTGCGCCAGCCGTGGACCGAGCGGGGCTTCGTGTGAGCGTCGAGGCGGATGTGATGACGAAGTCCGAGGTCGTGGTGCTGCGGCCCCGCCGTGCCCTGGTGATGTGCTCGGTGCTGGCGGTGATCCTGCTGGCGACGTTCGTGGTCGTCGCGGTGCTGCTGCGCGGCTCGGACACCGGCGTGATCTTCCAGCCGTCCGACCAGGCGGCGATGATCGGCATCGGCGTCCTGCTCGCCGCGGGCACGATGCTCTTCGCGACCGCGCGCGTGAAGGCCGACGCCGACGGCATCGAGGTCCGGAACGTGCTGATCACCAAGAAGTTCGCGTGGAGCGAGGTGCTTTCGGTGAGCTTCCCGGACGGTGCCTCGTGGGCGCGGCTGGAGCTGCCGGACGACGAGTACTACTCGGTCATGGCCGTGCAGGCGGTGGACCGGGACCGGGCGGTGGCCGCGGTGCGGGCGCTGCGGCGGCTGCACAAGGCGGCCTGGGAAGGCTGACGCACTCTCTCTAGCGTGCGGGTGGGGCTGTCACGTACCGCGGTCGGCCACGGACTCGGGTCAGCGTAACGCCGCGGGCGGCTGCCATGAAAGGTCCTTTCCTTGCGAAATTTGCAAGGAAAGGACCTTTCATGGCGTTCGGGGCAGGGTCCCGCAAGCGCTCAAAGCGAAAGATCCACCACGATCGGCGCGTGGTCCGAGGGTCCCTTCCCCTTCCGCGCGTCACGGTCCACATAGGAATCCGTCACCGCGCCCGCCACGACGGCGTCGGCGTACACGAGGTCGATCCGCATTCCCTTGTTGTTCGGGAAGTTCCCCGCCCGGTAATCCCAGTACGTGAACGGGTGGTCGTACTTCAGCGGCCGCGGGAAGACGTCCGACAGCCCGAGGTCGCGCAGCGCGGCGAGCGCCTTTCGCTCCGGCTCGGTCACGTGCGTCGATTCGGCGAACACGCCGATGTCCCATACGTCCGCGTCGGTCGGCGCGATGTTGAAGTCGCCGAGTACCGCGAACGGCAGTCCGCGCGCCTGCTCCTCCCGTACGGTCGCCTCCAGCGCCGAGAGCCAGGCCAGTTTGTAGCCGTAGTGCGGGTTCTCCAGGTCACGCCCGTTCGGCACGTACACCGACCACAGCCGCAGCCCGCCGCAGGTGGCGCCGATCGCCCGAGCATCGGCCTTGTCCTCGAAGGTGGGCTCGCCGGTCAGGCCGCGCGTCACGTCTTCCAGGCCGACGCGGGACACGATCGCGACGCCGTTCCAGCGCCCGATGCCGTACGCGGCCGTCTCGTAGCCCAGTTCCTTCACGGCGTCGACGGGGAAGGCGTCGGTGCCGCTCTTGAGTTCCTGCAGGCACAGCACATCCGGTTGCACCGAGCCGAGCCAGTCCACGACCCTCGGCAGCCGGGGCCCGATCGAGTTCACGTTCCACGTCGCGATCCGCATGCCCGCGAGCGTCCCACACCCCACCGACACGACCACGCGAAAGGGCCCCTGTCGCGACGGGTCACGTCGCGACAGGGGCCCGGCCGGGGTGGAGGTCAGACCCCGGTGGTCGAGCGGATCCAGGAGCGGGCCGAAGCGACGCTGCCGTAGTTGTTGGTGCCGCGGATGTTCGAGCCGCTCTGGTTCTGCACGGTCGAAGCGACACCGACCTGGACGCCGTTGTAGACCTGGGGGCCGCCCGAGTCGCCCTTCCACGCCGAACCGTTGATGCCGACGCTCTGGATGGCCGGGCCGCCGTAGGCGTCGCGCGAGCTGCCGGTGACGCGGACGTCTGCCACCTTCAGCGCCGAGGCGGGCGGGCCGGTCGGGGTCTCACGGCCCCAGCCGTAAAGCTTGTTGGTGCTGCCGACCGGCGGGTTCGAGCCGGTCAGGGAGATCGGCGTGACACCGGCGTCCGAGGCCAGGTGCAGCAGCGAGATGTCGGCGCCGTTCGGCGAGGACACCTTGCGGTCGACCGCGATTTCACGCCCACCCTGCAGCGCGTTGCTGCCGACGCGGACCCGCATGCCGCTGCCGTCGGAGTCGAGGCAGTGCTTGGCGGTCAGGACCCAGCGCTGGGCGATCACACTGCCGGAGCAGTTGAAGCCGTCCCACTGGCGGCCCGGGGTGTTGACGTAGATCTGGGCGCCCCAGCTCACGGTGGGGGCGGTGCCGCCGCCCACGATGTTCGGCTGGACACCGGTGGGGGTGCCCGCGGAGGCGACCGCGCCGGCGGTCATGGTGAGGGCTGCGGCGGCGAGGGTGGCGGCGCCCAGCGTGCGAAGACGGCTCACGGTGCAGGAGTCCTTTCGAGCGTCATCTGACGAAGAACCGAATGAAGTGGAACTGGGACGGAAAGTAATCACCCGGTTCACTCGCTAGGAACCAACGAACGTCTGATCCGGCCGAAGACCCGACTTAGGTCGGTATACGCAATGAAATACGGACCGCATCGTGGTAGTCGCCACCCGAATGAGGGTTAGGGCATGGGGGCTCGCAAGACTGTCGGTGGTGCCCCATAGGCTGGACGACGTGGCTGACCCGACCACCTACCGTCCCTCGCCGGGGAGCATCCCGGACGCCCCTGGCGTGTACAAATTTCGCGATGCCACGAAGAGGGTCGTCTACGTCGGCAAGGCGAAAAGCCTCCGCAGCAGGCTGAACTCGTACTTCGCCGACATCACGGGCCTGCACCCGCGCACCCGCCAGATGGTGACCACGGCGGCGAGCGTCGAGTGGACCGTGGTGAGCACCGAGGTCGAGGCGCTCCAGCTGGAGTACAACTGGATCAAGGAGTTCGACCCTCGGTTCAACGTCCGCTACCGCGACGACAAGAGCTATCCGGTCCTCGCCGTCACGATGAACGAGGAGTTCCCGCGCCTGCACGTCTATCGCGGCGCGCGCAAGAAGGGCGTGCGGTATTTCGGTCCGTACGCGCATGCCTGGGCCATCCGCGAAACGCTCGACCTGCTGCTCCGGGTCTTCCCGGCGCGCACCTGCTCGGCGGGCGTCTTCAAACGGCACGGCCAGATCGGCAGGCCCTGTCTCCTCGGCTACATCGGCAAATGTTCCGCGCCCTGCGTCGGCAAGGTCTCCGCCGACGAGCACCGCGCGATCGTCGAGGACTTCTGCGACTTCCTCGCCGGCCGCACCGACGCGCTGATCCGTCGCCTGGAACAGGAAATGGCGGCCGCGTCGGAGGAGCTGGAGTTCGAGCGCGCGGCCCGGCTGCGCGACGACCTCGGCGCGTTGCGGCGCGCGATGGAGAAGCAGGCGGTGGTGCTCGGCGACGGTACCGACGCGGACGTCGTCGCCTTCGCCCACGACGAACTCGAAGCCGCCGTCCAGGTCTTCCACGTGCGCGGCGGCCGGGTCCGCGGCCAGCGCGGCTGGGTGATCGACAAGGCCGAAGAGATGGACGTCAAAGACCTCGTCGACCATTTCCTCACGCAGTTCTACGGCGAGGAAGCCGAACGCGCGGACGACCCCGACCTCGGCTCGCCGGTGCCGCGCGAGGTCCTCGTCCCCGAGCTCCCCGCCGACGCGGAAGCGCTCGGCGAATGGCTTTCCGGGCTACGCGGTTCGAGGGTGAGCCTGCGGGTGCCGCAGCGCGGGGACAAGCGCGCGCTCGCGGAGACGGTGACACGCAACGCCGGTGAGGCGTTCACACAGCACAAACTGCGCCGCGCGGGCGATCTCACCGCGCGCTCGGCCGCGCTGGCGGAACTGCAGGACTACCTGGCGCTGGAAACCGCGCCGCTGCGCATCGAATGCGTCGACATCAGCCATATCCAGGGCACTGACGTGGTCGCCTCGCTCGTGGTCTTCGAGGACGGGATCCCGCGCAAGTCGGAGTACCGGCGTTTCGCCCTGCGCGAGGCCGCGGAGGAAGGCGACGTCGCGTCGATCGCCGAGGTCGTCCGCCGCCGTTTTTACCGCTACCTCAAGGAAACCGCCGAGGGTGTCGCGGTCGATCCGGATCGGCCGGGCATCGACCCGGAGACCGGTAAACCGCGCAAGTTCGCGTACGCGCCGAACCTGCTCGTAGTCGACGGCGCGGGCCCGCAGGCCACCGCCGCCGCGGACGTCCTCTCCGAACTGGGCGTCACCGACGTCGCCGTGGTCGGCCTGGCGAAGCGGCTGGAGGAGGTGTGGCTGCCGGGCGATCCCGATCCGGTGATCCTGCCGCGCACCTCCGACGCGCTGTATCTGTTGCAGCGGTTGCGTGACGAGGCGCACCGCTTCGCCATCCGGTACCACCGGGAGAAGCGGTCCAAGCGGATGCAGGTGTCCGCATTGGACGGTGTGCCCGGGCTGGGGCAGGCTCGTCGTACCGCGCTGATCAAGCATTTCGGCTCGGTGAAGAAACTCCGCGAAGCGCGGATAGAGGAGATCGAGGCGGTGCCCGGCTTCGGCAGGCGCACCGCGGAAGCGGTCGTCGCGGCACTCGCAGGGGAGAAAGCCGCGGCGGCGGGGGAGTCCGGTACGTGATCGGTGAAGGGACCATCGTGAGTGCGCAAGAAGAAGGCCGCGGTTCGGGGATGGAGGTCGCGGTCGTTTCCGGGCTGTCCGGAGCGGGCCGCAGCACCGCCGCGAAATGCCTGGAGGATCTGGGCTGGTTCGTGGTGGACAACCTGCCGCCCGAACTGATCGCCACCATGGTCGAGCTCGGCGCGCAGGCGCGGGGCGCGATCACCAAGGTCGCCGTGGTGATGGACGTGCGTTCGCGCGCGTTCACCGACGACCTGGCGTCGGTCATCAAGGATCTCGACGCCCGCGGGTACAAGCCGCGTGTCCTGTTCCTGGAGGCCACGGACGCGGTGCTGGTGCGCCGGTTCGAGGCCGTCCGCCGAGGCCACCCGATGCAGGGCGACGGCAGGCTCGCCGACGGCATCACCGCCGAGCGCACGCTCCTGGAGCCGCTGCGCGAAGAGGCGGACCTGGTGCTCGACACGTCGTCGCTTTCGGTGCACGACCTGCGCGCCAAGATCGAGGACGCCTTCGGTTCCGAGGCGAGCACGCAGACCCGCGTCACCGTGCTGTCGTTCGGCTACAAGTACGGCCTGCCGATGGACGCCGACCTGGTGATGGACGTCCGGTTCCTGCCGAACCCGTTCTGGATCCCGGAACTGCGCGACCACACCGGTCTCGAGGGCGAGGTCCGCAACTACGTGCTCAGTCAGGAAGGCGCGGACGAGTTCCTCGACCGCTACCACCAGCTGCTGCGCCTGATCGGCGCGGGCTACAAGCGCGAGGGCAAGCGGTACCTGACCTTGGC
This sequence comes from Amycolatopsis sp. lyj-108, assembly GCF_046549005.1. NCBI lineage: Bacteria > Bacillati > Actinomycetota > Actinomycetes > Pseudonocardiales > Pseudonocardiaceae > Amycolatopsis > Amycolatopsis sp. lyj-108. The sequence goes on from NZ_JAJPWQ010000003.1 coordinate 659,914, forward strand.
CGTCGGCTGCACGGGCGGAAAGCACCGCAGTGTCGCCATTTCCGAGGAGCTCGCCCAGCGTCTGTCCAATGAGGACGGGATGGCCGTGAAGGTGGTGCACCGCGACCTTGGCCGCGAGTGATCCGCGCGCGGTCGCTCTGGGTGGCGGGCACGGCCTGCACGCCACCCTCACCGCGTTGCGCCGGGTGACCTCGCAGGTCACCGCCGTGGTCACCGTCGCGGACGACGGGGGCTCGTCCGGCAGGCTGCGCCGGGAACTCGGGCTGCTGCCGCCGGGAGACCTGCGGCAGGCCTTCGCCGCGTTCGCCGCCGAAGACGGCGGGACCCTGTGGGCGGAGGTGTTCCAGCACCGCTTCGGCGGCGACGGGGCTCTTGCCGGGCACGCGGTCGGGAACCTGTTGCTGGCCGGCTTGTTCGAAGTGCTCGGGGATCCGGTCGCCGCGCTCGACGAGGCGAGCAGGCTCATGGGCATCTCCGGCCGAGTCCTGCCGATGTCACCCGAACCGCTGGAAATTCAAGGTGAGGTTTCGGGTCTCGACGCCGAGAATCCCGAGGCGCTCCGGCGGATTCGCGGTCAGGTGGCGGTGGCGACGACGCCGGGCCAGGTGCACCGGATCAGCCTGCACCCGACAGGCCAGGCCGACCGGCCGCCGCGCGGGTGTCCCGAGGCCATCGAGGCCGTGCTCGCCGCGGACGTGGTGTTCCTCGGTCCCGGGTCGTGGTTCACCAGCGTGCTGCCCCATCTGCTGGTGCCGGATCTGCACGACGCGTTGCTCCGAACGGACGCCACGAAGGTCGTCATCCTCAACTTGATCCCCCAACCGGGGGAGACGGCGGGATTCTCTCCGGAGAAGCATTTGGACGTACTGTTCGAACACGCCCCGGAATTGCGGGTGGACGCGGTCATCGCGGATCGCGACTCGGTGCCCTCACCAGCCCGGTTGCGGAACGCCGCCGAGAGACTGGGTGCGAGGGCGTTGCTGGGGGCGGTGGCTGACCCGGTCGTGACGGGGCGGCATGATCCTGATGCGCTCGCGGGCTGTATGCGAGACGCTCTCGGTCTCACCGGGGGAGGAGCTGAAGGTATGGAGGGGCAGCGATGGCGATGACCGCCGCCGTGAAGGACGAGCTGAGCCGGCTGGAGATCACCAAGATCGGGCCGCGCCGCGCGGAGGTCGCGTCGATGCTGCGATTCGCGGGCGGGCTGCACATCGTGGCCGGCCGCGTCGTGGTGGAGGCCGAACTCGACACCGGTTCGGTGGCGAGGCGGCTGCGCAAGGAGATCCACGAACTGTACGGACACCAGTCCGACGTCCACGTCATTTCCTCCAGCGGATTGCGCAAGGGCACGCGGTACGTCGTCCGGGTGGTCAAGGACGGCGAGGGACTCGCCCGGCAGACCGGCCTGATCGACCAGCGTGGCCGTCCGGTGCGCGGGCTGCCCGCCGCGGTGGTGTCCGGCGGCGTCGCCGACGCGGAAGCCGCCTGGCGCGGCGCGTTCCTGGCGCACGGTTCGCTCACCGAACCCGGCCGTTCGTCGTCACTCGAGGTGACCTGCCCCGGTCCGGAGGCCGCGCTGGCGCTCGTCGGCGCCGCCCGGCGGATGGGCATCCAGGCCAAGTCGCGCGAGGTCCGCGGCGCGGACCGGGTCGTGGTGCGCGACGGTGACGCCATCGGTGCCCTGCTGACCCGCCTCGGCGCGCACACGAGCGTGCTCGCCTGGGAAGAGCGGCGCATGCGTCGCGAGGTGCGCGCCACCGCGAACCGGCTCGCGAACTTCGACGACGCCAACCTGCGGCGCTCGGCCCGCGCGGCCGTCGCGGCGGCGGCCAGGGTGGAACGCGCGCTCGACATCCTCGGCGAATCCGCCCCGGACCACCTGCTCGCCGCGGGCAAACTGCGCCTGTCGAACCGGCAGGCCTCGCTCGAAGAACTGGGTCAGCTGTCCGATCCGCAGATGACCAAGGACGCCGTCGCCGGCCGGATCCGCCGCCTGCTGGCGATGGCCGACAAGAAGGCGAAGGAACAAGGCATTCCGGACACCGAATCCGCCGTCACCCCGGACATGCTCGAAGAAGACGAAGCCTGAGTGCTCCGCATTCAGTCATCTGGTTGCGGTCGTTGCGCGTGCATCGATCGCAACCAGATGACTAAATGCGGTAAGGCAAATGTGTCGTGTCTCGGGTGAGACAGCGGGCTGGGTGACGCGACACCGCGCTCGCCTGCTCAGACCCGGATCTCGCGTGTTCATAGACGGATCTCGCGTGTTCATAGACGGATCTCGCGTGTTCAGACTCCGCACTCCCGAGTGCGGCATCCAGGCACGCGAGTCACGCCTTACCGAAGTACATGAAGGCCCCCTTCCTTGCGCTAGTCGCAAGGAAGGGGGCCTTCATGTACTTCACGACCGGTCGCCGAGGTCACCGCCGTCCCACTGTCACCAGGGATCACATCTGACGGTAGCGAAAGCCTCCTTCGCTACCGTCAGAGTAGGCAAGGAGGCCCTCACTACCAGGAGAACGGCGTACACAGGAGCGACACTGGCCCCGCGCCACGACACTTTCGACTTTCGGCTACTGAATGTGGTGCTCGCCGAAGACTTCGCACGTGGCTGGGTCGCCATCGAGCGCGGCGGTGGCGAGGAGGACGGCACCCGAAGTCCACGTCGTGCGCTCGTCCGGCCAGAACTCGTCGTCCGCGTACTGATATCCGGTCCAGTACGAGCCGTCGTCGAGCCGAAGCCGGGCCACGCAAGCGAGGAGTTCGGCCGCGCGGGCCCGCTCGCCGCGGGTGGCGAGGGTCAGTGCCAGTTCGGCGGTTTCCCCGCCGGTGATCCACGGTTCGTGGTGCACGCAGCGCACTCCCAGGCCGGGTTCGACGAACCGGTCCCAACCCGCGGTGAGCCGCGTCGTGGCGTCGTCGCCGGTCACGACGGACCCCAGGATCGGGTAGTACCAATCCATCGCATGCGGTTTCGCGGCGAACAGGCGTGGCTCGCCGACCAGGGCCGCGCGGAGCCGACGCGCCGCGTCCCGCCATTGTGGACGGTCCAGCCCCATCGTGGACGCGAGTGCCAGCGCCTGCGTCAGCGCGTGGTGGATGCTGCCGCAGCCCGCGACCAACCGGATTTCGGGGTCGTCGCGCCAGGAGATGGCGCCCGACGGCTGCTGTCGCCGCAGGACGGCGTCGACGGCCCTGTCCACGACCGGCCACATCCGGTCCAGCCAGGCCCGGTCCCCGGTCAGCAGGAAATGGTGCCGCGTCCCGACCGCGACATAGGCGGTGAAGTTCGTGTCCATAGTGGACAAGTCGATCCCGCCGTCGCGATACCTGGCCGCCCAGGATCCGTCAGGACGCTGGTTCCGGAGCAGCCAGTCGTACGCGGCTTCGGCTTCGGCCTTCAGTCCGGCGACGTCCAGTCCCATGGCGGCTTCGAGGTGATTCCACGGATCGAGGTGTCCGCCGGTCTCCCAGGGGATCCCGCCGTCCGGCCGTTGCACGGCCGCGATCCCGGCGGCGGTGGCCTTCACGGCTTGCGGGCGTAGACGACGAGGCTCTTGCCGAGCACCGGGTTCAGCGCCCGCTCGGCGAACCGCACCGGCGGGGGATTCCGCATGATGTCCCAGACCAGGAACCGGTGGTACAGCGCACAGAGCCGGTGCTCCTCGTCCGGGCCGACAGCGCATTTCAGCCACCAGTACGGCGAGTGAAGCGCGTGCGCGTGGTGGCTTCCGGTCGGCCGCAGTCCGGCTTCCGTGAGTCTGCCGAGCAGTTCGCGGCGCCGGTAGATCCGGATGTGCCCGCCTTCGACCTCGTGGTACGCGTCCGAGAGCAGCCAGCAGATCCGTTCCGGCCACCAGCGCGGCACGGTCGCCACCAGCCTGCCGCCAGGCGCCAGCACGCGGCTCGCCTCCGCGAGCACGGTCCGGTCGGCGTGGATGTGTTCCAGTGTCTCGGCCACGATCACCCGGGTGAAGGAGCCTGCCGGGAACGGGAGCCGGAGGGCGTCCGTGCGGACCGCCATCGCCGAGGCCGTGGCGGGAGCCTCGCCCGCTTTCGCGAGGTTGGCGAACATGTCCCGCACGTACTTCAGCGCGGTGTCGTCGAGGTCGGCGGCGACCACGTCCGCGCCACGTTTGTACGCTTCATACGCGTGCCGCCCGTCCCCGCAGCCGAGGTCGAGCACCCGGTCCCCGGGGCCGACGGGGAACCGGTCGAAGTCGACGGTCAGCACCCCGCACGCTCCCGGCCGAGGACCCGCCGGTAGTGCGCGGCGGTCTCCTCGGCGGTGCGCCGCCAGCTCAGCGCCCCCGCCGTTTCCCGGCCGCGGGCCGCGAGGTCGGCGCGCAGGTGTTCGTCGCCGAGGACTTTGGTGAGCGCCTCCGCGAGCGCCGGTACGTCACCCGGCGGCACCAGGATCCCCGCGCCACCCACGACCTCGGGAAGTGCGCCGCCCGTGGTCGCGACGACCGGCGTTCCGCAGGCCATCGCCTCGGCCGCCGGCAGCGAGAACCCTTCGAACAGTGAAGGCACACAAGCGATTTCGGCCGAACAAAGCAGCCGTGCGAGTTCGTCGTCGGGCAGCCCGGTGACGAATCGGACGCCCGCGCCGGGGCCGAGCCGGGCGAGCGCTCGCGCCGCCGGGCCGTCCGGTTTCGGTTTGCCGACGATCACCAATTCGCCTTCGATCCGTTCCCACGCCGCCAGGAGGTGTTCGAGTCCCTTCAGCGGCTCGTCCGCGCTGGCGGTGGCCACGACCCGGCCCGGGATCCGGCGGATTTCGGGCCGGGGCCGGAAGATCCTGGTGTCGGCGGCGAGCGGGACGACCTGGATCCGGTCCTCCGGGACACCCATTTCCCGGCCGATGGCCGCGCGGGAAGCCAGGGACACCGTCAGTGTGGGCAGCCGCCGTGCGACGCGGTGCTGCATGTCGACGAACCCGTACCACCGCTTGACCCGCGCCGCGTCGCGTCCGGTGACGGTGGCGAGCTTCAAAGCCCGGTCCACGGCGATGGGATGGTGGATCGTGGCGACGGTCGGCAGTCCACAGTGGAGCATCCCGTAGCCGAGCCCTTGGTTGTCGTGGACGATGTCGAATTCGTTCCTGCGTTTCGCGAGATGGCGGGCGGCACGCAGGGAGAAGGCCAGGGGTTCGGGGAAGCCGCCGCGGCGCATGCCGAGGAACTCCACCCACGACGGCAGATCACGCAACTCCCGCGGCCGCGGTGTCCGGAAGGGATTCGGCTCCGCGAACAGGTCGAGCCCCGGGATCTTCGTCAACCGCACGCCGTCGTCGACCTCCGATAGGGCGGCCCGGACAGCACCTCGACGCGATGCCCCAGCGCGGCGAGTTCGCGGCTCAGATGCCGGACGTACACGCCTTGACCGCCGCTGCGCGGATTCCCGCGGTAGGTCAGGAGCGCGATCCGCAGTGCGCTCACCGCTCACTCCCGCGCGCTCCAGTACGCGAGCTGCTCGCGGATCTTCCGGGTCTCCCCGTGCCGTTCGCCGCGGACCTCGACGGAATCGCCGAGCAGCAAGGTCCAGGTCGACAACGCCTCGGTGACCTGCCCGGCCTTGGCAAGGGTGAGCGCGAGACCGTACCGAAGGTCGAGGACGTCGGGATGCCGGTCATTCAGCCGTCCCGTCGCTTCGTCGAGGAGCCGTCGGTAGTCCGAAACGACGGGGGGGGGTGCTCGATTTCGGCGCTCCAGAACGCGATGTTGTGCCGGACGTGGCTGACGATCTCGTCGTCGCCCAGTACCTGTTTCGCCCGCGGCAGCAGTTCCCTGGCGAGCCGGAGGGCTTCCTCCCCGTTCCCGGTCTTGCCGGTCGCGACCGCGAGGAAGTGCCGCGCGTGCAGTGTCTCGCGATGGTCGGCTCCGAGCGCGTGGGTGGCGTCGCGGACGAGGGCTTCGAACTCGGCCCGGGACTCCTCGAAGCGGCCGAGTTCGGCGAGCAGATGGCCGATGTTGTTGCGGATGCTCAAAACGTCTTCGTCGCCGCCGGACAGTGCGGCGGTGGCGATCGGCAGGAGTTCTTCGAAGCGGGTGAGTGCCCCGGTCGCGTCACCCGCCTTGCCGGTCCACGTCGCGTGCCGTGCCTTGCAGCGCAACGTGATCCGGTCGGTCTCGCCGAGCTCGTCGGCCGCGCGGTTCGCCCAGATCGCCCAGCGTTCCCGGTTCTCGACCGGAATAGGGGACGCCCGGCGTTCCAACGAGGCGAGGGCGTCTTCGCGGAGCCCGGCGAGCCAGAGGTGCTCGGCCTCGTTGGCCTCGGCATAACCCTGTTCGAGCGTCGGCTCGTCGTCTCCGGTCACGAGTGCCACCTCCGAGGTCGCCGACGCCAGCCAGGCGTGCAAACGGGTCTCCACATCAGGGAAGAGCTCGGGCGGCGCACCGGTCCACAGGACGGTTTCGTCGGCGAGGCCCGCTCGCGTCCGGCTGACCGCATCACCGAGTCCGGCCAGGACATCGCGGACGCGCACCCGCCGGTCCGGCCCGCCCGCCGCCGCGCTCGCCGCGGTGAGGATCGAGATCGGGATGGGCCCGCGTCCGGCGGCCAGCCCCAGCAGCTCCAGCAGGACCGCGTCACCGTGCCGCGGCGAGGCCACCGCGCCGGTGCTGTGCTCCTCGTCCCGGTCCGCCTGCGTGACGCTGATGAAGGTGACCGTCGAATCGCCGAGCCGGAGCACGTCCCGATGCGCCAACTCGGCGTTCAGCACCCGTTTCCCGTTGACGAAGGTGCCGTTGGCGGAGTCCCGGTCGGTCAGCCACGCCGTCGTGCCGTCCCAGCGGATCTCGCAGTGGAGCCGGGAAACACGCGAATCGCCGAGCCGGAGCGCGGCGTTCCTGCTGCGGCCGAGCGTCGTGAGCCCGAAGGACAGCTCGTGCCGCGCGGGCGGGAGGCCGGGGACGTCGATGATCAGGGTGGCGGGAGTGATCCTCGGCGAAGTGGGCGAGCCGGTGTCGTGTCCTGGAACGGGGTCGCCCACGTAGGCTTCCTCCGGTTCGAGGATCAGTCCGGGCACGCTGTCCCGCTGACCGAGCCGGATCACGAACGCCGACCCCAGGACGTCCGGTTTCCGGGTCGCCACCACCGTTTTGACCCACCCCAGCGCCGGGTCCAGTGACAGGTCGAGAAGAACCCCGCGCAGCCGCCGCCGGAGCCCGGGATCGAGGTCGTCGAATCCGTCGATCGCGATCCGCACCGGACCGCCGGTCCAGTGTGGAGCGAGACGGCGCAGCGGGCCGAGCAGTGCCAGCTCGAACGCGCTCGCGCCGGCGCGGCCGACGTCGTCGAGCCCGGCGCGATGGGTGTCTTCGGCGTCGGCGAATCCGGGGACGGTGCGCCGCAACTGCCTTGCCAGTTCACGGGCGATCTGTTCCGCGGTCTCACCTCGTCCGGTGAACAGCACGGCGTGCAGGAAGTCCGGCGGCACGTACGAACCGGCCACCGACGGCCGGGCCAGCGCGGCGAGCATGGCCGACTTCCCCGTGCCGGCCTCACCCGCGAGCACGACCAGGCGGGTTCCGGTGAGCAGGTGCCCGACGGTCTCACCGAGCTTCGGATCCGGCCGGTAGTCCGCGGTCAGCCGCTCGATCCGCGGCGCGGCCGGGTTGCCTGCCAGGGGCGAACGCCGCCAGGCGGGCGAGGAGTTCAGCGCGAGCCACAGTCCCTGGTCGGCTTCGGCCACCTCACGGGTGCCGTCGAAACCCAGATGGATGGCGGTCTGCGCCGGGCATAGGCCGGTGATCACCCGTTTGAGGTCCGCGCACCGGACGCGCTCGCCGAACTCGGCGTGCCCCGACCGGAGTACCGAGACCAGTGACCGGCTGAAGCAGCCGTTCGCCGCGACACGGTCGTCCGAGGCGGTGAGCAGGTCGAACCGTCTACCCGCCTCGCCGACGATCCGCAGCCAGCGTTGGCCCGCCTGCCTCGCCCCGATGCCGGCGTGGCAGGTGTCGAGCAGGATCACCAAACCGTCCAGCATCGAGTAGCGGCCGAGGAGCTCTTTGATGCGCTGGGCGAACAGGAACGACTTCCGGCTGTCCACCGGCAGGCCGGTGTCCTTGGTGAGGAAGTAGAAGTCGTCGTCGGCGTACTCGCCGTGCCCGACGAGCGAAAGGAACAGCGTCGCCTCGTCTTCCGAAGCACGCTCGAAGGCTTCCACCAGTGCGTCGTCCAGCTCGACCATCGTCGGGTCGACGAGCAGGCCGCGGCCGTCCTCGAGCGCGGGGACACAGCCGCCGATCTCTGGGTCGAGCAGGGCCGTCGAAACCTGGCGGCCCGCGTCGGGGAGGAACGAGAGAAGGTTCAGCGAGTCGCACTGCGACGCGACGACCAACGACCTCCGCTCTCCCACGGAGATCACTTTGTCTCATCGGACGGTCACCGGCAAGGGCGGCCGCGATACTGTGCGCCATGGCTCGGATCGTTCTGGTGCACGGCATCGCCCAGGAACAGAAGTCCGCGGACACCCTCGAGGCGGAATGGCTGCCGAGTCTGGCGGGCGGTGTCCGGCTCGCCGGTGACGCCGGACTGGCCGACGCCCTGTGGCGCGACGCCCGGCCCGGTGACGCGCGGATGGCCTTCTACGGTGACCTTTTCCTCAAGGACGGCCAGCAAGGCGGCACCGACGAACTCACCGCAGACGAGTGGGAACTCGCCGAGGCGCTGGCGGGGGAGTGGCTCCGGAACGCGGCCGTGTCGGCGTCCCGCGAGACGGATCGCGAGCGGGCGAGTGCCGAACTGGCCCGGCTCGGCGGTACGGACGGGGAAACCCAGGGCGTGCGCGCGGCCGCCCGCCCGGTGCTGAACGCGCTGATGCGGCTGAAGCCGTTCGCGAGGCTCGGGGTGGCGTTCGCCGAACGCGTGGTGGTCAAGGCACTCAAACAGGTGACGCTGTACCTCACCGACGAGACGATCCGGAAACGCGTGCAGGACCGCGTCGCCGAACACATCGGCCCGGAGACCGAGGCGATCATCGGGCATTCGCTCGGTTCCGTCGTCGCCTACGAAGCCGCCCATCTGCACGGCCGCCCGCTGCCGTTGCTGCTCACCCTCGGCTCGCCGCTGGGCCTGCGCACGGTGGTCTACGAACGGACCCGCCCGCAGCCACCGTCCGTCCCGCCCGGCGTCGCGAGCTGGGTGAACCTGGCCGACCGCGACGATCTCGTCGCCGCCAGGCCGGACCTCAGCAGGCTGTTCCCCGGCGCCGACGGCGTCCTGGACAGCGGCTACACCGTCGACAACGGGGCGAAACCGCACGAGGCGGCGTTCTACCTCGCCAAACGCCGCACCGGTGAGGCCCTCTCCGCCGCACTGTCCGGCCGTTAACCTGCGGCGGGCAGGCGTAACGCGGCGGTTTCCGTGGTGACGACGGATGGAAACAGCTTCCCTCGAAGCTTCCCGGTGAGGTGATCTTCGAGGAAGGGGCAGCCATGCGGGTATCGGCGGAGGTCGGCACGTGGCTCGCCCGGCGCAGCAGCCGGGCGGGTGACTGGTGGGCGGGCGAACTCGTCGCAGCCAAACGCGGGACGCGGGTTTCGGTGGTGATCCCGGCCCGCGACGAAGCGGAGACGGTCGGCGCGATCGTCGGCACCATCCGGCGTGAACTCGTCGAACGCTTTCCCCTGGTGGACGAAATCCTGGTGGTGGACAGCCATTCCACCGACGCCACCGCCGAGGTCGCCCGCGCCGCCGGTGCGGACGTCGTCGCGCAGGACGCCGTGTTCCCGGCTCTGGAAAGCCTGCCGGGCAAGGGAGAAGCGCTCTGGAAGGGCGTCGCCGAAACCACCGGTGATCTCGTCGTCTTCGTCGACGGCGATCTGCGCGACTTCACCGCCGACTACGTGACCGGCCTGCTGGGACCACTGCTGACCGACCCGGGAATCGCCTACGTCAAAGGGTTCTACCACCGTCCGCTCGCTGGCGCGGCGGGTGTCGAACCCGACGGCGGCGGCCGGGTCACCGAACTCGTCGCCCGTCCACTGCTCAACATGTACTGGCCGGAACTGGCCGGTTTCGTCCAGCCGCTCGCCGGTGAGTACGCGGGGCGGCGCGAAGTGCTCGAAGGCATCCCGTTCGTCACGCATTACGGCGTCGAGGTCGGCCACCTGATCGACCTGCTCGAACTGCACGGGCTCGACGCGCTCGCGCAGGTCGACCTCGGCCACCGGACCCACCGCCACCAGGGCACCCAGGCGCTCGGCAGGATGGCCGCGCAGATCATGCTGACCCTGATGGACCGGCTGGAGCGGGGCGGCCGCGTGATCTCCGCGGCGCCACCGTCGACGTCGCTCGCCCAATTCCGGCGTGGCGCGGGGGAGGGCGTCGAGCGGGAACTCGTGCTCACCGACGTGGCCCTCACCCAGCGGCCGCCGCTGGAGAGCCTCCCGCCGGAGATCCGGCCGGAGAATTCACCCGCGTTGCGCAGGAGCGCTTAGGCCGTGTTCTGCAAGGACGCCCGGTGACCGTCCCGGAGGCGATAGCAAAGGTCCCTTGCTCCCCCGCCGCAAGTCAGCACTCACACGACGCGGCCTGGGCTCAGCGCCTCCTTGGGCTGCCAGCCCGGCGGGCCGAACACGTACCCGAGTTTGTCCCGCCAAGACCCGGCGGCGCGGACGTCTCGCAGGATCGAGCCGTATTCGTGGAAGCCGACCTTGAGCAGGTTGTGGGACTCGACGTTCTTGGTCAGCCCGTAGGTCGGCCGCTTGCCCTCGGGTACGAAACTGCCGAACAGCCGGTCCCAGATGATCAGGATGCCGCCGTAGTTCGCGTCGAGGTACTCCTGGTCGCTGCCGTGATGCACACGGTGGTGTGAAGGCGTGTTGAACACGTACTCGAACCAGCGCGGCAGCTTCCGGATCTTCTCGGTGTGCACGAAGAACTGGTAGACGAGGTCGATCGACAGTCCGGTGAGGATCATCCACGGCGGGATTCCGGCGAGGGCGAGGATCGACCAGAACGGCAGCTGGAAGTACGGGGTCCACTTCTGCCGCAACGCCGTCGAGAAGTTGTAGTGCTCGCTCGAGTGGTGCACCTGGTGGCCGGCCCACATGATCCGGACGCGGTGACTGGCCCGGTGGTAGGCGTAGAAGACGATCTCCTGCCCCAGCAGCATCAGCACCCAGGTCCACCAGTCGTGCGGGTTGAACTTCACCGGCGCCAGTTCGTAGAGCGCGGCGAACACGAACAACATGGCGATGCGGAAGACACCGTTGATCACCACCGCCACCGCGCCCATGGACATGCTGGTGCGGGTGTCCTTGACGCTGTAGCCGATGACGTTGTCGTCGTGGCCCAGCACATGCAGCGCGAGGATCTCGATCGCGACGAACAGCAGGAACACGGGCGTCGCCAGCAGCACCGGGTCACTCAAATGGGCAAGAAACTCCGCCATCGCACCTCTCCCTGTCCCACCCTCGTGATCTGACCTTGAGGTAACTTACCTTTGGGTCATTTACCTCAGGGTAAGATAACCGCCGTGACAGAAGCAAGGGCCGTCGGCACGAAGGGGGTGCCCCGTGAGGAACGGGAGACCCAGATCGTGCGCGCCGGGACGGAGGAGTTCGGCAAGAACGGGTACGCCGGGGCGTCGATGGTGGAGATCGCCCGCCGGGTCGGCGTCACGAAACCCTTGCTGTACCAGTACTTCGGCTCGAAAGACGGGCTGTACCTCGCCTGCCTGCACCGGGCGGGGGACAGGCTGACCGAAGGGGTCGCCGAGACGATGGCGGAGAAGGGCGAGCCGCCGGAACGCATGCCGCTCGCGGTGCTCTCGGCCATTTTCGAGACGTTCGACAACGACCGGTACGCGTGGAAGCTGCTCCGCGACCCGACGGTGCCGTCGACCGGCGAGATCGCCGGCGTCGCGGTCGACTATCGCCATCGGCTCGACGGATTCGCGCTGATCGGCGCCGCGCAGCTGATGCACTCGCGCGGGCTGGACGATGATCGCGACATCGAGGCGATCGCCCAGGTGTGGACCGGAGTGGTCGATTCGCTGATCAGCTGGTGGATCGACCAGCCGGATCAGGACGCCGCGGCGATGACCGAGCGCTGTTCGCGGATCATGCGGAACCTGTTCGGCTGGTGAGTGCCGCCGAGGCCGCGACGGCGGCCTCGCAGTCGGCGAAGGCGAGCGGCGGGCGATCGTCCAGCGGGAACCAGGCGTACTCGGAATTCTCTTCCGACAGCACGATTTCCACGTCCGGCGGGAGTTCGCAGCCGATTTCCTCAAGCTCTTCGCGGACGAGGTTATCCTCGGCGGTCTCCGCGCCGGAGAGGAACCCTCCGACGGTGTCCCAGCTGCCCTTCCGCGGCTCGTGTTCCCGGCGCGGCAACAGGATCCGGTCGCCGCAGCGAGGGCAGAACTTCCAGTCCTTCACCGTGGGGAGCTTAGGCGTTTCCGTGGAAACGGCCGGGGTGCCCGGCGCCGCTCCGGACACCCCGACCGCGACTCAGGACGCGGCGCTGGATTTGCCGCGCAGTTTGACGTTGGCCGTCGAGGCGTTCTTGATCGCCGTCTCGATCTGGGCCATCGTCGAGGATGAGGACAAGCCCGGCACCGTCGCCGATTTCAGGGCGTAGAGCGTGAACGTGTAGGGATGGCTGGAGCCGCCGGGGCAGGGGCCGAAGTACTTCTGCGAGTTCGCCCCGCTGCCCATGGCCTTCTGCTTGGCACCGTTCTGGTTCGGGACCGTGTAGCCCGCTCCGAGGCCTTCGGGCAGCGACACTGTGGACCCCGAGGACGCCGGGATGTCCCAGATCGCCCAGTGCAGTTTGTTGCCGTTGTTGGCCACGTCGGCGAAGACGACCGCGTATCCCTTGGCGCCGGTGGTCCCGGCACTCCACGCCAGCGGCGGAGAGGTGTCCTGGCCCGCGGTGCCGTCACCGGCACAGGTGAACTTGTCCGGGATCGACGCGTTGTCGGCGAACGCGGAACTGGTCAGCTTGAACGCTCCCGGCTGCCCGCCACCGGGGAACTTCAACCGTGCCACCACGTTGTCGATCCCGCTCGGCGTGCCACCGTTCTTGTCCGCGTTGGTCGAGGTGACCCACAGGCCGCCGTCCGGTGTCTTGGTGACCGAGCGGAGCCTGCCCCAGCGGCCGGAGAACAGCGACTGCACCGAACCGACACCGTTGCCCGCCGCGTTGATCTGGGTGGCGAAGAGCTGCTCGCTGGTGACCGCCGCGACGTAGATCCAGTCGTTGACGATCTCGATCCCGCTCGGCCCGCCGGAGCTGGTCGACCAAGTCTTCTTCGGCGCGACAGTGCCACCGCAGGAGCCCTCGGTGCCTTCGCACTGGGGCCAGCCGAAGTTGCCGCCCTTCTGGATCAGGTTGAGCTCGTCGAGCTTGCCGTCGCCGAACTCCGAGGCCCACAGCTGGCCACGGGAATCCCACGCCAGGCCTTGCGGGTTACGGTGCCCGAAGCTCCACACGTAGCGGGCGCTGCCGCCGGTGGAGAAGAACGGGTTGTCGCTCGGCGCCGAGCCGTCGGGGTTGACCCGCAGGATCTTGCCGTTGAGCGATCCCTTGTTCTGCGCGGTGTCCTTGTTCTGCCCGTCGCCGGCGGTGGCGTAGAGCTTTCCGTCCGGGCCGAAGCGCAGCCTTCCGCCGTTGTGGTAGCGGTTCTTGGCGATCCCGGTGAGTACCGGCGTCGACGTCGAGGACAGCTTTCCGTTGTCGTAGGTCATCTTCACGATCCGGTTGTCCCCGGATGCCGTGTGGTACAGGTAGATCGCGTGATCGGTGGCGTAGTTCGGCGAGATCGCGATGCCGAGCAGGCCGCCTTCGCCGTTGGTGCCGACCGCGCCGGGGACCTTGCCGACCGTGGTCTTCTCACCCGACGGCGTGATCCGCAGGATCTCGAACCGGTCCCGTTCGGTCGCCAGCGCCGTGCCGTCCGGCAGGAAGTCGACCGACCAGGCGAGGTCCACCTTGGTGATTTCCTTGTCGTACTCGGGGATTCCGCCGCCCGCGTTCCCGCTCGTCTTCGCGGTCAGTGCGGCGCTCGCGGCCGAGGCGTTGCCGTCGAGGTCACGCGCCTTCACCGTGAAGGTGTACGACGTGTTCGCCGTCAGTCCGGTGATCGTGGCTTCGAGCGACGGTGTCGTCGCGACCTTCGTGGTGCCCTGGTAGACGTCGTAGCCGGCGATGGCGCCGCTGTTGTCCGTGGAAGCGTTCCACGCCAGGGAGACACTGTTCGCGGTCACCGACGTCGAACGCAGGTTCCCCGGCACCGTCGGCGGCGTGGTGTCCCCGCTGGGCGGCGTGATGAACTGGACGACATTGCTTTGCTGCGAAGGATTTCCGGCCGCGTCGAAGGCGCCGACCGAGATGTCGTAGGCCGTGTTCGGCTGCAGGTTGTCGACGGTCGCGGTGAGCGTGTTCCCGTCGACGGTCTTGAGGACGTTGCCGCCGCGCATGACGTCGTAGCGGACCACGCCGACGTTGTCCGTCGAGGCTTCCCAGGTGAAGGTGGCGCTGCGGGCCTTGATGTCCTTGGCGGCCAGGTTCTTCGGTGGGGTCGGCGCCTCCGCGTCGGCCACCCCGCTCACGGTGAGCTTGTCCGCGTTGGGACCGCCGTTCGCGGTCGTCGCGGTGGTGCGGATCTTGTTCGCCCCGGCGGCCAAGGCGACGTCCTTGGTGACGGTCTTCCAGGTGGTCCACGCGCCGGTCCCGGGGAAGGACAGCGTGCCGGCGGCGATTCCGTTGACACTCAAGGAAACCGGCCGGTCGATCGTGGTTCCGTTGGCGTAGCGGAAAGTCAGCGTCTGGGTGCCGGCCTGCGCGGCGTTCACCGTGTACTCGACGTAGCTGCCGGCGACGTTGTCGAAGTTCACGAACCCGGTGCCGGAATAGCCGGCGTGGTTCTTTTCGACGGCGCCTTGGGAGATCGTCGCGGCTTCGGATTCATGGTCGGTCGGTGCCGCGCCGGCGGGCAGAGCAGGCAGGACGGCGAGGGTCATCGCCGTCGCGGCGGCACACGTGAGCAACGCGCGCCACGGGGGTCGGGGTGCCACTGGAGCCTCCATGCGTGAAGTTCGGGGTCGGGAGGTGCAACGGCGGACCGGGCGAGCCCGGCGGGGGAGGGAGTTTTAGTTAGGAAACTTTCCTATCTATGGTTCAGATCACACACCAGAGGGTGCTTCGTGTCAATACTTGACCAACATCAACACGGAGGGTCATACGAAACGGGCTGCCCGGGTGTCGCGACCAGTGGGACGCGGCTTCAGCGGGCAGGTTGTGAAGGTGGCTTCCGCAACCTCGCGTGGGAGCGGTGACGTGGTCGCTCGCTCCCCGCGTACCGACTCCGAGCGTCGCGAAAGCCACTTTCGCGACGCCCAGCGTCCCGAAAGTGGCTTTCGCGACCCCCAAGCCCAGCACCCCGTGCCGACTCAGGAACACGCCCGGTGCGCGTGAAGGCCCCCTTCACTCGGCTCAGCCGAGGGAAGGGGGCCTTCACGCGCTATAGCGTCGGAGAGCGGGTCAGCCGGCGATGTCGGCCCGCGCGATCACCTTCGTGATCCGTGCGCGCACCAACGACTCCTCGGGCACGGCGTTCCGCTTGCCGTAGGCCTCGGCCTGCTCGGCGCCCATGTACCGGCCACCGAGCTTGGTCGCCCATTCGAGCATCTCGTCGAGGTCGTTGTGCAACACGGCTTCGGCGGTGAACTGCACATACGAATAAGGCGGCTTCTGGTCGTCGACGGCCAGCGAGAGCCGCGGGTCGCGCCGCAGCGCCTTCCCTTTGAGGGTCTCCGTGCCGGTGGTGAAGATCAGCTCGTCACCGTCCGGCCCCTCGTTCAGCAGGAACCACACCGGCGTCACGATCGCCGCCCCGTTGGCGCGGACCAGGCCGAGCATGCCCGTCCGGGTGCCCTCGCTCGCGAACTTCCACCATTCGTCCCGGCTCATCTCACGCATGGACCAGACGCTACCGGGACCCGCGATGGCGAGCAGTCCTGGTCACTCGTGGGGGTGCTGCCCGACCCCCGGTGACCGGCAGGCGAGCCGGATGATCTTCACGCCCTCGTCGTCGTGGACGCGGTGCCAGGTACCAGACGCGTACACCGCCCCGCCGCCTTTCCCGGCGAGGTCGATGGCGAACCGCAGCGCGGAACGGCGCTGGCCGGGACTACGACGGCGGTGACCGGACGATCCTGCAGCATCGAGGGGACACCGGGCCCTCGATCCTGATCCACTCCCACATCCACACCTGAGCTCACCCCGGTCACCCGTGCGGGTCGCCGGGGGTGGCGACTAGCCTGGCCTGCTGTGCGAGACGACGAGCTGACCGGGATGGGGCTGGCCGACGAGGGGCTGACCCGCCGCCTCAAGGCGCTGGCCTGCACAGCGCCCTTGCACGACCTCGACGCGCGCAAGGCGAAGCTGGACTGGGCGGACGCCACGATTTACCAGATGGCCGAGATCGCGCTGCACACGATCGACCAGGTCACCGTGTCGATGGACTTCGACACCGGCGCCGATCACGAACAGGTGATCGCGCGGTTGCTGCCGTTCGTCGCGCTCCAGGCGCCCGGCCGGACGCCGGACGAGCACGCCAAGGTCGCCCGGTGGGTCCTCGACAACCTGATCAACGTCGGCACCACCGATCGCGGGTTCCGCCGCGTCTACGGTTCCATCGGCCCCGGCGGGGGTTACCAGCGCCGCCAGTTCGACTTCAAGCTGCTCGTCGAGCTGGCCGCACCCGACGGCGAGGTCTACCTGCGTGCCACCGACGAGGCGATCAACGTCCTCGTCGGCGCGCTGGACACCGACGTCGAGTCCGCCCAGATCGCGGCCGAGGTCAAACTGGAGAACCTGATCAACCGCGGCCGCCTCGCCGACGCGAAGCTCGCCGCCGAACAGGCCCGCTACCGGACCGTCCAGTACGGCGAGACACTGCGCGCCAAGCTGGACGCCACCCGGCGCGACGTCCGCGCGGTCGACTGGGAGCGCGAGGTCCCGGACCTGCTGGATCAGGCGCTGTCCCATATCGAGTCCCGGTTCCGGGCCGAGAACGCGATCCTCAAGAACATCACCGCGTCGCGGGACGAGACCGAGGACCTCGACCGCAAACGCCGCGCGGCCGAACTCGTCGACATCGTCAGCGACTGCATCCGCCGCCACACCCGGCTCCAGTCGAGGCTGGCCGACGCCGGTGCGGTGTTCCGCGCCGAACAGGACCGCCAGCAGTTCTCCGGGCCGCCGCAGCGTGCGACGATCGACCTGTTCGGCCAGCTCCTGATGCCGACGCTGGGCCTGCCGATCGCCGAGGCCGTCGCGCCCGCCGAGTCGTTCTTCCACGCCGGCGCCGGCATCTCCCCGCCGACCGTGCCGTCGCTGTCTTCGCTGGTGTCGCTGCTGCTGCGGCCGGCACCGGAACGCGACCAGCTCGTCGGCGAGATCCCCGAGCCCGAGCTCATGCCCGCCGAGGTCACCGACAAGTTCGGCGACGAGCAGTGGCGCCTCGCCGACGACCTGCTCGACCTGCCGGAGGTGCCGCGACGGCTGTCCGGGCTGCTCGAAGAGGCCCGCCGGATCGATCCCGGGCTGCCGGCCCTGGTCGCCCTGCGGGCGGTGCACGCCTACAGTCCCGAGGTCGGCGCGGCGCTGCGACTGGGGCAGCGCCAAGTGCTGCTGGCCGTCGACGACGGCACGCTGCTCGAAGATCCCGAGTTCGGCGGAGCGGATCTGCTGCTTTCGTCGGCCGCAGTGGATCGCCAAGAAGAAGAGGAGGAGGTCGCGTGACGACAACCGGGGACGTCGAATCCGCGGCCAGGCTGGTTTCCTTCGGCATGCGCCCGAAGCAGTTGCCGTCGCGGGACGTCGTGTACGGCGATCTCGTCCGGCGCTACGGCGAGGACAGGGCGTTCAAACAGCTCACGCACGCGGTCGCGGCCGGGCTCGGGCTGATGGTGCTGGAGGTCAACCTCCAGGCCGGCGCCGTGCTGGCGGCGACCGACGAGTCCGTCTTCGAGATCAAAATGGACAGCTACGCGCGGCAGAGCAAGATCCGCGAACGCCGGGAGACCGAGAAGGTCCTGCACGGGCTCGTCCACCTGGCCACCGCCGCGCTCGGCTACCCGCGCCCGGACGACCTCGCCAACGACACCTACATCGGCCGCGTCAGCGTCGAGCAGGTGGACGCGATGGTGCGTGAGGCCTGCCGGATCCTCGACGAGCGCGCGGCGGCGGCCGAGGCGAACAACGACCCGCTTGCCGACGCGCCCGAGCTCGAACAGGCTTGGCGCGCCTACGCCCGGCGTCCCGCGGCGGCGGCGACCAAGGACGGCAGGCTGGCTTCGGACACCACGCGCGGCATGGTCGCGCGGGCCCTGCGCTTTCTCGCCGATCAAGGCTTTCTCGTCCAGGTCAGCGGGGAACAGGGCGGGACCTACCGGACGACGCCGCGCTATCAGGTGCAGGTGCGGGAACTCGCCGCCGACGCGGCCTTCGACGATCTGCTCGAGCTGAACGTGGTCTCGGTCGCCAACGGCGGCGGGACTTTGCGCGCGGCCGCGTCGGACACGCTCTAGAGGGGAAGAGATGTACGAGCTTTCGCGGGTTCGCCTGCACTCGGTGGGCCCGGCGGGCGCGCGGTACCAGGACGTCGTGCTGGACTTCAGCGGCGTCGGCGCCGCCATCACCGCGCCCAAACAGGACGCGCTGTTCAGCGCCGGTATCCACCTGGCAGGGGAGGGGCCGCCGCGGCGACCGTCGCCGGCGAGCGTGCTGTTCCTGGAGAACGGCGGCGGTAAATCCGTCCTGATCAAGCTGATCTTCTCGGTCATGCTGCCCGGCCGCCGCCAGGTCGTCGGCACCACGAACACCAAGGTGCTGGAGAAGTTCGTCACCGCGAAGGACGTCTCGCACGTCGTGCTGGAGTGGCTGCAGGTCGAGACCGGCCACCGGGTGATCACCGGCAAGGTGTCGGAATGGCGCGGGCACGTGGTGTCGGCGGATTCGGAGAACCTGGTCGATTCCTGGTACTGCTTCCGTCCCACCCCCTCGCTCGATCTGGACTCGCTGCCGCTGACGTCGGACGGCAGGCTGCTGACGATGTCCGGTTTCCACGACCAGCTCGACAAGGTGCACGGCGGCGAACCGGAACTGGAGCTGTTCTGGACCCGGCGTCACCACGAATGGACGTCCCGGCTCGACGGTCTCGGCCTCGACACCGAGCTTTTCCGGTACCAGCGCGCGATGAACGCCGGTGAGGGCGAGGCGGCGGACGCCTTCGCGTTCAGCACCGACGAGGCGTTCGTCGAGTTCCTGTTGCGCGCGGTCCTTTCGGAGGAGGAGCCGAAGGACCTCGCCGAGGTCGTCGCGACCTACGCGCACAACCTCGCCCAGCGGGGGGATCTGCTGTCGGAGCGGGACTTCGTCGCGGGTGCCCTCGATCTGCTCACGCCGCTGGCGGAAGAGGAAGGCGTCGCGGCCGCGTCACGGAAGCTCGCCGACGCGGCACGCGCCGAGATGCGGACGCTGGCCGGTCAGGTAGCCGCGCGGGACAAGCTGGAGAACGAGCGGCTGAGCGGGCTCGAACAGCACGTCGACGAGGTGAAGTCCGCGGAGAAACTGGCCGAGGGCGATCACCGTCGTCTCACCGCCGGCGTCACCGAACTTCGCCGCCTGGTCGGGAAACTGCGGTTCGACGAGGCGCAGGAGAGCAAGAAGCGGATCGACGGCGAACTGGCCGAGGCCAAGACGTCCGCCGAGGCATGGCGGGAATGCGCCACCGTGCTCAACCACCTCAACGCCGCCCGCAAGGCCCGCGATTTCCGGGAACTGGTGGGAAATCGCGAGCAGAAGGCGCAGCCCGCGCTGCAGGCGCGCAACACGGCCGCGGCCGCGCTCGCGCGTGGCCTGCTGGCGCTGGCCAAGAACGCGACCGAGCAGGCGGCGAAGGCCGAGGCGCAGGTCGGCGCCCTGCGTGCCGAGGCGGAAAAGGCACAAGCGGAACGGGACGAGTCGGCGAACCTCGCGGCTTCGCGCCGGGCGGAGGCCCGCGGGCTGGGCGCGCGGATCGCGGAGGTCCGTGAGGAGATCGCGGAAGCCGTCCGGTCCGGCGCGCTCAAGGCCGGGGCCGATGTCGCCGAGGCGGCCCGCGAGGCAAGGAGCGAGGCCGAGACGACCGCCGCGGAACTCGTCCGCCGTGAACAGGAACTCGAACGCGTCGCCGAGGATCTGCGCTCCGCGCAGGCCACGGTCAATGACGCGCACCGGCTCGCCGGGTCCACAAAGGACAGGCTGGAGCGTGCGGCCGACGAGCTCGACCGGGCCGATCGGCGCACCGACGCGCTCGCTGTCGAACCTCGGCTGAGCGAGCTCCTCGGCGCGGACGACGTCGCGCTGGAGACGGATCTCCCAGTGCTGCTCGAACGGCTTCGCGAGGCGGGTTCGGCCGCGGAGAAGGAACAGACCGCGTTGCGGATGGAGGAATCCGTCGACGAGCGCGCGCTGAACGCACTCGGATCGGGCGGTCTCCTGCCCGCCACCGAAGAGGTCCAGGCCGCGTTGGACGCGCTGGAAGCCGCCGGGATGAACGCGTGGTCCGGCTGGCGCTATCTGTCTACTTTGGACAAGAAGCGGCGGGCGGCGGTGCTGGCCCGCGCGCCCCAGCTCGTCTCTGGGATCCTTCTCAACGAGCCGGAGCAGGTCCGGCTCGCCGAGAAGGTCCTGTCGGAGCGGCGTCTGCTGCCCACCACGATCATCCCGGTCGCCACGACCGAGGCCACCACGACCGATCGCCTGCCGGGGGAGGCGGGTATCGAGTTCCTCGTGCCGCCCAACCCGGCCATGTACGACGAAGAGGCCGCCGACGCCGAGCGCCAGGCCATCGCGCTCCGGCACGCGGAACGTCAGCGCCGGCTGGAAGCGCTGGCGACTTCGCTGGCCGACGACAGCGCGTTGTCGTGGAAACTCAAGACGTGGCGCGAGGACTACCCGCCGGGCAGCATCGCGACGCTGGCCGAGCAGCTGCAGAACGCGCGCACCGCGCACGAAACCGCGCAGACCGCGTTGGAGCAGGCGGAAAAGGAGTTCCAGCGCCTCGGCGAGAAGGCGACCGGGCTGCGGGAGCGGGTCCCCGAACTGCGCGCGGCTTCGGCCGAGGCGGGGGAGCGTGCTCGCGGCCTCGAGGCGCTCGCCACGCGCGCCGCGAAGATTCCCGAGTGGACGGACGACGTCGAACGCGCGACGGAGACCGCCGAGCGGGCGGAGTCGACGGCGTCCGAAGCGGCGGTGAAGGCTTCCCGGCTGCGCGAGCAGGCAGGCGAGGAACAGCGCACCGCCGACGGGCACCGGCGCACGGCGACGACCGCGAAGTCCGAACTGGCCGAAGTTCCGGGGTCGAGCGACGTCACCGAGGACGATCCGGTGCCCGCCGAGCCGGTGGACGCGTTGCGGCGTACTTTCTCGTCGGCTTCCGAGGCATACGCGAAGGTCGAGGTCGGCAGCGATCTGCGGGCCGAACTCGAACAGGCCGAAAGTGTCGAGACGTCCGCGCGGGCGGCCGTCGAGGCACTGGACGACGCCGTCCGTGAGCGGGCCTCGTCGCTACTGGAGACGCCGGACGGTTCCGACGCTTCCGCGCGGGCGGCGGCGCAGGCGCGGGCGAACCGGGCGGTCGCCGTGCTGGAGGAGGAACGCACCGAGATCGTCGGGCTCGTCGCGACCCGCAAGGCGGAACTGGCCCAGCTCCCGGAGCTAGCGAGCCCCCAGCTCGCCCTCGACGCCAGGCCGAAGGACATCGAGCACGGCCTGGAACTGATCGACGAAGCGAGCCTCGAAGTGTCCGCCGCCGCGCGGAAATGGGAGGAACTACAGGAGCGCCGCGCCGCGGCCGAAGCGACACTGGAGTCCGCGAAGGCTTCCGCGTCCGGCTTCGGCCTGCTGGCCGAATCCATGGCGCATCTCTTGTCCAAAGAGGACGATGTGGCCGCCTTCGACGGCGATGTCGAATCCGCGCGTGCCAAACACGCCCGGCTCAACACGGCGCTCACGGAGGCACAGGACGCCGCCGACGCGGGCGACCGCCGGGTGCGGGCCGCGGCCGACCAGCTGGCGCAGTACGCGACGGACAAGCGCTTCGAGAAGCTCAGCACGCCGGTGCGGCAGCAGGTGATCTCGGTCCGCCGCGATCAGCTGCCCGCCCATGCCGCGGAATGGGCGGAGGCGCTGCGTCCGCGGTTGCGCACGCTCACCGACGATCTCGCGCAGATCGACCGGCACCGCGGCGGCATCATCACCCGTCTGCAGGGCATGGTCGACGGTGCGCTGCGCACTCTTCGCGCGGCACAACGGGTTTCGCGGCTCCCGGACGGTCTCGGCGACTGGTCGGGCCAGGAGTTCCTGCGGATCCGCTTCACCGAACTCGAAGAGAACGTGCTCGCCGAGAAACTGGGCGAGGTCGTCGACGAGGCCGCGGTGGGGAAGACCTCCGACGGCCGGGACGTCAAGCGAGACGGGCTTTCCCTCGTGCTGCGCGGCGTGCAGGCGGCCGCCCCCAAGGGGTTCCGGGTCGACATGCTGAAGCCGGACTCCGTACTGCGGACCGAACGCCAGCGTGTCTCCGAGATCCGGGACGTGTTCTCCGGCGGACAGCAGCTGACCGCGGCGATCATCCTGTACTGCACCCTGGCGGCACTGCGGGCGAACAACCGCGGCAAGGCGCGCAACCGGCACTCCGGCGTGCTGTTCCTCGACAACCCGATCGGCCGCGCTTCGGCGGGTTACCTGCTGGAACTTCAGCGGGCGGTGGCGGAGGCGCTGGGCGTCCAGCTGATCTACACCACCGGCCTGTTCGACGCCGGCGCGCTGAGCGAGTTCCCGCTGATCGTGCGGCTGCGCAACGACGCGGACCTGCGGGCGGGCCGCAAGTACCTGTCCGTCGACGCGACGATCCGGAACGCGACCGACGAACTGGGGGAGCCGGACGGAGTCGCCCGCCTTTCGGCGACGCGGCTGTTCACGCGGCCAGCGGAGGAGCCGGAACCGGAGGAGGAGACGGCCGACGGCTATGTGGCACAGGGTGTCAGAGTGGACACATGAGCGTTCAGCATGAGATCTCCCAGCGTGATCTCCGGAACCGGTCCGGTGAGATCATGGACGCGGTCGAGCACGGTGAAACCTTCACCGTGACCCGTAGCGGCTCGCCCATCGCCCAGCTGGTCCCGCTGTGCCGCAGGCACGCCGTGTCCCGGGACCAGTTCACCACCGGCTCGGCCAACGCTCCGCTCATCGACCCGGACAGGTTCCGCGCGGACCTCGACGGCGCTTTCGAAGGGGAGGCGGGCGATCCCTATGGCCGCTGAGGTTCAGGCCTGCTCGACACGACCGTCCTCATCCTGCGCCGGACGATCGATCACGCTCAGCTTCGCGCACCGAATGCCCCTGTACACCACCAACCCGCAGGATTTCGAAGGCCTGAAGGAACTCCTCGACGTCGTTCCGGTCACCCGGCCGGCTTGAGGCTTTCCCGGGTCGAGGTCCGGTACTGCCCCGGCGCCTGACTTCGAGCCCGCCGGAAGGCCCGGCTGAACGCGTACACCGACGTGTAGCCGACAGAGCGGGCGATGGTGTCCACCGTGTCGTCGGTGTCGCGGAGCCGGACCGCGGCCAGATCCATCCGCCACTGGGTCAGGTAATCACCGGGAGTCCGGCCGGTCGTTTCGCGGAAGCGGCGGGTCAAGGTGCTGCGCGAGGTCGCCAGTTCCGCCGCGAGCAGGTCGGTGGTCCACGGTTTCGCCGGCGCCTCGTGGATCTTGGCCAAGGCCACGCTGATCAGCGGATCGCCGAGGACGCCGAGCCAGGTTCCCCGCGTCTCGGCCGGTTTCTCGGTCCGCCACGCGCGGAGTAACTGCACAAGCAGGATGTCGACGAGCCGGTTGAGGACGAACTCGGTGGCGATCTGCGGAGAGGCCAGCTCCCGCGACAACAGCCGGACGGTGTCGTCCAACCCGCCGCCGACGTGGTTCGCGCGGATGTGCACCAGCTCCGGCAAAGTGGCCATCACCTGGGTGGACACCGCCGGGTCGTAGTCGTAGGACGCGCCAAGGACATGGGTCTCGACCTCCCCTGAACCGAGGCGCAGTACTCCGCCGCACTCTCGCGCCTTCTCCGCCGCCGTGCACAGGTTGGGAATGATCGCGACGTCCGGGGCGCTGCGCAGGGTGTGCTCCGGTCCGTTCGGCAGCAGGACGACGTCGCCGGGCATGAGCCGCCGCGGCGGATGGCCCGCCACGTCCAGCCAAGCCGTCCCGCAGGTGACGGCGTAGAAGGCCGCACCGGCGATGCCGTGCCAGAGGATCCCCCACGGCCCGGACGCTTCGATCCGAGCGCCGGCGGTGCCGCGGACGCCGCCCACGGCGAGGGTTTCGGCCAACAGGTCCATGCCGCCGAGCATAGTGCGACAAATGGATATGCTCGTGGCGTTTTCAGCCATCGATACGGTCACG
This sequence comes from Amycolatopsis sp. lyj-108, assembly GCF_046549005.1. Classification (NCBI taxonomy): domain Bacteria; kingdom Bacillati; phylum Actinomycetota; class Actinomycetes; order Pseudonocardiales; family Pseudonocardiaceae; genus Amycolatopsis; species Amycolatopsis sp. lyj-108. The sequence continues at coordinate 684,387 of NZ_JAJPWQ010000003.1, forward strand.
CGATGCGCCATACGATCGAGGTCATGGCAGACACGATCGACTTCGACTTCGACGAGATCAACCGCGGCGTGATCGCCGAATTCCGCGAGACCGGCGGCAAGGCGGGTGGCATGTTCGAGGGCTTCCCGCTCGTCCTCGTCCACCACACCGGCGCGAAGTCCGGCACCGAGCGGATCGCACCGCTCGTCCCGCTCCTCGAGGGCGACCGGATCTACATCTTCGGCAGCAAGGGCGGCTCCGACGAGAACCCGGCGTGGTTCCACAACCTGGTGGCCAACCCGGACACGAAGGTCGAACTCGGCACCGAGACCTTCGCGGTCCGCGCCCGGTTGCTCACCGGCGCCGAGCGCGACGACGTCTACGCCAGGCAGTCCGCCGTCATGCCGCAGTTCGCCGAGTACCAGCGCAAGACCAGCCGGGTCATCCCGGTGTTCGAACTGGAGCGGGTCTAATCCCTCGTGAGTGGTAAGGACGGTTAGGACCAGCGGTGTTCTAGGTGCCTACGGCGGGTGGCGGGTCGGGATCGGAGGCCCTCGCTACATGTCGGGCTGAGCTCGGTACATGAAGGACCCCATCCTTGCGCCTAGGTACAGGAAGGGGTCCTTCACGACATCCCCACGACCGCGAAACTCTCGTGAGCGCCTGACTGGAGTCCTTCACGGACTTGAGCCTGAGCTCAGACCGCAGCCGGAATCCACGTAGGTACCTAAGGGAAGCCTCGCCAGAACCGTCCCTACCACTCACGACCCCACACCTCACCGCAGGATTTTGTCGGGCCCCGGTGATAGAACCGATCCGTGACCCTCAAGATCGGCATCCGGCAGCGCCGCGCCCGCCTCGCGACACGTCATCGCCTGACCACGCCCGCCGGCTCGGTGCACGCCGCCGCGGACGCGGTCGTCGCGCTGCATGCCACGGATCCGGCGTCGGTGCACCTGTCGGCGTGGGCGCGAGTGAAGGGCGACGGTGTCGCGGAGGTGGAGAACGCGCTTTACGACGAGCGCACGCTGATCCGGATGCTCGGCATGCGCCGCACGGTCTTCGTCGTCGGGCACGAGAACGCGGCGCTCATCCAGGCCGCCTGTTCCGCCGACATCGCCAAGAAGCAGCGCCGCCTGCTCGAACAGCACCTCGGCACGCAGGGACATCCGGAGAACGTGCCCGATCCGGCACGCTGGCTCGCCGAGGTCGAGGACGCGACCGAGCGTGCGCTGAAGGCCCGCGGTTCCGCGACCGCACAACAGCTGAGCGAGGACGAGCCGCGGCTCAGGCAGCAGCTGTTGATGGCGAAGGGAAAGCCGTACGAGGCGATCGCCAATGTCACCAGCCGCGTCCTGTTCCAGCTCGCGGTCGACGGCCGTATCGTGCGCGGCCGCCCGCGCGGCAGCTGGATCAGCAGCCAGTACTACTGGGCCCCGATGGCGGACTGGCTGGCACAGGGCCTCGTCGAATGGGATGCCGACGCCGCCAGGGTCGAGCTCGCCCGAAAGTGGCTCTATGCCTACGGTCCCGCTCCGATCGCGGACCTCCGCTGGTGGACGGGCTGGACGGCGGGCCAGACGAAGAAGGCACTCGCGGAAATTCAACCGGTCGAGGTCGACCTCGACGGCGTTCCCGGCGTCGTGCTCGCCGACGACGTGGAGCCGGTCGCGGAGCCCGGACCCTGGGTCGCGCTGCTCCCGTCCCTCGACCCGACGTCGATGGGGTGGCTCGAGCGTGACTGGTACCTGGGCCCGCACAAGGCGCCGCTGTTCGACGGCACCGGGAACATCGGGCCCACCGTCTGGGCCGACGGCCGGATCGTCGGCGGCTGGGCACAGCGTCCGGACGGCGAGGTCGTCCACCACTTCCTGGAGGACGTGGGCGCGGACGTCGAACGGGCCGTCGAGACGGAGGCGAACCACCTGGCCGAGTGGTTCGGAGAGGTGCGAGTCACGCCACGGATGCGCACGCCGCTGGAGCGACGGCTAGCACAGCGAAGCTGAGAGTTTTCCCAAGACGTCCTGGTGGCGATGCACTTGATCGATTCTTGACCTGACCCACCGAGTGGTGGAAGTCTCGTCAGGGCAAAGAGGGCCGCCCGAGCACGCACGCTAGGGTTGCGCCCGAGTAAAGGACGTCTTTCCGGGGCGATCCCGGACGAGTCTCAAGGGAGTGGCAGCAGTGACGGTTCGCGTAGGTGTCAACGGCTTCGGCCGCATCGGCCGCAACTTCTTCCGGGCCGTGCAGGCCGCCGGTCACGACATCGAGGTGGTCGCGTTCAACGACCTCGGCGACGTCGCCACCATGGCCCACCTGCTGAAGTACGACTCCATCCTCGGCCGCTTCCCGGGCGAGGTCAGCGTCAGCGACGAGGGCATCGTCGTCGACGGCAAGACGATCAAGGCCCTCGCCGAGCGCGACCCGGCCAACCTGCCCTGGGGCGACCTCGGCGTGGACGTCGTCGTCGAGTCGACCGGTTTCTTCACCAACGCCGACGCCGCCAAGGCGCACCTCGCCGGCGGCGCGAAGAAGGTCATCATCTCCGCGCCCGCCAAGGGCGAGGACCTGACCGTGGTGCTCGGCGTCAACGACGACAAGTACGACGGCTCGCAGAACATCATCTCGAACGCCTCCTGCACCACGAACTGCCTCGGCCCGCTGGCCAAGGTCCTGCAGGACTCGTTCGGCATCGAGCAGGGCCTGATGACCACCATCCACGCGTACACGCAGGACCAGAACCTGCAGGACGCGCCGCACAAGGACCTGCGCCGCGCCCGCGCCGCCGCGCTGAACATCGTCCCGACCTCGACCGGTGCCGCCAAGGCCATCGGCCTGGTCCTGCCGGAGCTGCAGGGCAAGCTGGACGGCTACGCGCTGCGCGTCCCGATCCCGACAGGCTCGGCCACCGACCTCACCGTCACGCTGACCAAGAGCGCGACCCTCGAGGAGATCAACGCCGCGTACAAGGCCGCCGCCGAGGGCCCCCTGGCCGGCATCCTCCGCTACAACGAGGACCCGATCGTCTCGGCCGACATCGTCACCGACCCGGCGTCCTGCATCTACGACGCGCCGCTGACCAAGGTCATCGGCAACCAGGTCAAGGTCATCGGCTGGTACGACAACGAGTGGGGCTACTCCAACCGCCTCGCCGACCTCGTCAAGCTCGTCGGCAACAAGCTCTCCTGAGCCATGGCGCTGAAGAACCTCGAAGACCTGCTGGGCGAGGACGTCTCGGGCCGGTTCGTACTCGTGCGATCCGACCTGAACGTCCCGCTCGACGGGGACAAGATCACCGACGACGGCCGCGTCCGCGCGGCCCTGCCGACCCTCAAGCGGCTCGCCGAGGCGGGCGCGAAGGTGGTCGTCACGGCGCACCTCGGCCGTCCCAAGGGCGAGCCGGACCCGAAGTTCTCGCTCGCGCCTGTCGCCGCGAAGCTCACCGAGCTGCTCGGCGTGGACGTCCCGCTGGCCGGTGACCTGGTCGGCGAGTCCGCCAAGGCCACCGTCGCGGGCCTGACCGACGGCCAGGTGGCCCTGCTGGAGAACGTGCGTTTCGACGCGCGCGAGACCAGCAAGGTCGAGGCCGAGCGGCAGGAGCTGGCCGCGGAGCTGGCCGCGCTCGTCCCGGGCGGCGCGTTCGTCTCCGACGGTTTCGGTGTCGTGCACCGCAAGCAGGCCTCGGTCTACGAGATCGCGCGGGCGCTTCCGGCGTATGCCGGCGGGCTGGTGCTGGCCGAGGTCGACGTCCTCAAGAAGCTCACCGAGGACCTCGCACGGCCGTACGTCGTCGTCCTTGGCGGCGCGAAGGTTTCGGACAAGCTGGGCGTCATCGCCAACCTGCTGACCAAGGTCGACAGGCTGCTCATCGGCGGCGGCATGGCGTACACCTTCCTCAAGGCCCAGGGTCACGAGGTCGGGAACTCGCTGCTGCAGGAGGACCAGCTGGAGCAGGTCCGCGGTTTCCTCGCCGAGGCGGAGAAACGCGGCGTCGAGCTGATCCTGCCGGTGGACGTCCTCGCCGCGACGGGCTTCGCGGCCGACGCGGAGTTCGACGTCGTCGACGCGAAGGCCATCCCGGCCGACCGCATGGGTCTCGACATCGGCCCGAAGTCGCGTGAGCTGTTCGCGGGCAAGCTGGCCGACGCGGCGACCGTGTTCTGGAACGGCCCGATGGGCGTGTTCGAGTTCGAGTCCTTCGCCGGCGGCACCCGCGCCGTGGCCGAAGCGCTGGTCAAGAGCGACGCCTTCACCGTGGTCGGCGGTGGCGACTCAGCCGCCGCCGTGCGGCAGCTGGGCCTTCCCGAGGACGGCTTCTCGCATATCTCGACCGGCGGCGGCGCGTCGCTGGAGTACCTGGAGGGCAAGGAACTGCCCGGAGTCGCTGTGCTGGGAGAGAACGACTAGTGGCGCGCAAACCGCTCATCGCCGGCAACTGGAAGATGAACCAGAACCACCTCGAAGCCATCGCGCTGGTTCAGAAGATCGCCTTCGCCCTGCCGGAGAAGTACTACGCGAAGGTCGACGTCGCGGTCCTGCCGCCGTTCACCGACATCCGCAGCGTCCAGACGCTGACCGACGGCGACAAGCTGTCGCTCACCTACGGCGCCCAGGACCTGTCGCCGCACGACTCCGGTGCCTACACCGGCGACGTGTCGGGCCCGATGCTGGCGAAGCTGGGTTGCAGCTTCGTCACCGTCGGGCACTCGGAGCGGCGTGAGTACCACGGCGAGTCCGACGAACTGGTGAACAAGAAGGTCAAGGCCGCGCTCAAGAACGGCATCAAGCCGATCCTGTGCGTGGGGGAGAAGCTCGAGGTCCGTGAGGCGGGCGAGCACATCGCCCACACCACGACCCAGCTGGTGGATGGCCTCAAGGGGCTCAAGGCCGAGCAGGTCAAGGACGTCGTCGTCGCCTACGAGCCGGTCTGGGCCATCGGGACCGGCAAGGTCGCGACCCCGCAGGACGCCGAGGAGGTGTGCGGAGCCATCCGCGCCACCCTCGCCGAAAAGTACGGTGCCGAGGTCGCTTCCTCGGTCCGCGTGCTCTACGGGGGCTCGGCCAAGGCCAACAACATCAGTGACCTCGTCGCCTGCGAGAACATCGATGGTGCGCTCGTTGGTGGTGCCAGCCTGGATGGTGACGAATTCACCAAACTCTGCGCACTCGCCGCGGGCGGGCCCCTGCCCTGATCGGGGCACCTACCGGGTAACCTGGGTATCTGGTCCGTCACACAGCAGTGGACGAGTCCAGGAGTACGGTGTGTTCTGGCGGTCGACAGCCGTCGGTGGCACACCGTTTTCCTGCATTCTCCAAGAGCGCAGAGGATGACATGAAGCTGTTCCTGCAAATCCTGTTGATCGCCTCCAGCTTTTTCCTGGTGGTCGCCGTGTTGCTGCACCGCGGCCGTGGTGGCGGTCTGTCTTCGCTGTTCGGTGGCGGTATGCAGTCGAGCCTGTCCGGTTCCAGCGTGGCCGAGAAGAACCTCGACCGGATCACGGTGCTGCTGGGTTCGGTATGGCTGATCAGCATCATCGGCCTCGGGCTCCTGCTCAAGGTCTGATCGATCCAGGTGTTTCGGCGTGCCTATGGGGGGCGCGCCGCCGATCCCTATAGGTGTGAGGATTCATGGTTGGCGGTAACGCGATTCGGGGCACCCGTGTGGGTGCCGGACCTTCGGGCGAATCGGAACGGGGTGAGTCGGCGCCACGGCGCCGCATTTCCTACTGGTGCGCCAACGGGCACGAGGCACAGCCCTCGTTCTCGATGGACGCCGAGATTCCCGACGAGTGGGACTGCCCGCGCTGCGGGCTGCCCGGCGGACAGGACGAGAAGAACCCTCCTGCCGCGCCGCGGACCGAGCCTTACAAGACTCACCTCGCGTACGTGAAGGAACGGCGTTCCGACGCCGACGGCGAGGCCATTCTCGCCGAGGCGCTGGAGCGGTTGCGCCAGCGCCGGGAGATCTAGCCGCTGGTCACCGGTCGAGCGGGTACCGGGCACGCACCCGGAACCCGCCGTCCTCGGTGTCGGCGGTCTCGAAGCTCCCACCCAGCAGTCGAGCGCGTTCGGCCAGTCCGGTCAGCCCGTGCCCTCCCGAGGGCAGGGCCGCACCGGCTGTCCGGGCGCGCTCGTTGCGTATTTCGACCTTGAGGGAACCGTGCTCACCCTGGATCCGGATGGTCGCGGTGGCGCCGGGCGCGTGCTTGTGCACGTTGGTCAGGCATTCCTGCACGGTCCGGTAGGCCGCCGCCGAAACCTGGCTTGGCAGGAGATCAGGGATCCGCTCGACGGTGAGGTGCACCGGGACGTCCGAGCCGCGGATCAGCCGGTCGAGTTCGTTGATCCCCGGCCGCGGTCCGTCGTCTTCTGAGCCCGAGCGCAGCACACTCACGAGTGACCGCAGTTCCTCGAGTGTTTTGGTGCTCAGTTTCCGGATGACCTGCGCGGTTTCGAGCGAACGGGCGTCGGTGGTCTGCGCCTGGAGCGCGCCGGCCTGCATCGCGATCAGCGTGATCTGGTGCGAAACGACGTCGTGCATCTCCCGGGCGAGCCGGGCGCGTTCCTCCGCGCGGACGGCGTCGGCGTGGAAGCGGCGCTCGCGGTCACGGCTGGCGGCGAGTTCGGAGAGCTTCTGCGAGATCTCGGTCCGCGCTCCGATGAGCAGGCCGATGGCCACCGGCATCCCGGCGACGATGACGCCGTAGATCCCGTCCAGAACGTGTTCGCGCCAGCTGAGCTCGACGAAGTCGGCCAGCGGCCATTGGACGAACCGGCAGGTGAAGACGAGGGCGAACCCGGTCCAGGTCTGCCAGTGCATCTGCTTGCGGGTGGCGAGGAAGCCGAGCGCGATCATCGCGGCCAGCTGGGACCAGCCCGCCAGGAAGCCGGGGACGGTGACGATCACCGCGAGGAACGGCAGCTTGCGGCGGAACGCGAGACCGAGGCACGCGGCGCCGGAGAGGTAGATGGAGTACGGCTGGGCCTTCTCGGGGATCACCAGCCAGACATCGAGCGCGGCCAGGAAGATCGCGAGCGTATCGACGCCCAGCGCGACCAGCGCCGGACGTTTGATCTTGGCGAACGACATGACCCCGGCGGCACGGCGCATCCGGTCGGCGGCGTCCGCTCCGGAGCCGCCCACCGAGATACCTGGCATCGAGAGACCCTCTGTGCTCATCGCTGGCGACCTCACTCGTCTTGTGGACTTGAATGGTGAGACGTGTTCTTCGCCCGATCGGGACGCGCAGGAACGAACAAATGTGCGGATGCTAACGGGTGGATGTGCAAGGGCGGTAAGTTTCCCCCAGTCGGGCTAGCGACTGTCCGGTCACTGTCCGTTCTGCGGACAAGTGCATGAACGTTCGGTCGGTCAAGGCGCGGACCGGACCACCCGGGCTCGGTGGTCCGTTGATCGTTCCGACGCGCGAACGGACCGTCTCTGATGCCGAGGCCGCCGGAAGTTGATCTACGTCACGTTTCGTGGCCGCGCGGTGACCCTGCCGCGCGTCGTTCCCGACCTTCAGAGTAGGGAAGAGAGACCTTCCGGGACTTCCGCCATGGGGGTGTCACCGCTGAACCCACGTTGGGTCGTGATCAGACCCGTAACTCGCGTGATCGAAGACGTAACTCACGTGATTGAAGCCGTACAACCGAGTTACGCCTCTGATCACGCGAGTTACGTCTCCAAGCACGCGAGTTACGACTTGGGGACCTCGCCAGAGGCTCCCTGAAGCGCGTGAAGGCCCCCTTCCCTCGGCCGAGGGAAGGGGGCCTTCACGCGCAAAGCGTCAGGCTGACGGAGTCTCGTAGACCTTCGTCAGTTTCGAGGCGGAACCCCGGTCCAGCAGCCAGAGCGTGCGACGGCTGCCGCGGACTCCCGCCACCGGGATCTGGACCTCGCCCGCACCGGCCAGCGCCTGCGCGACGGCGTCCGCCTTGGCGTCGCCGCCGGTGACCAGCCAGATGTCCTGCGCGCGACGGATCGCGGGCAGGGTCAGCGAGATCCGGGTCGGCGGCGGCTTCGGGCAGTCCCGCACCGCGACGACCGAACGCTCCTTCTCGTACACCGCCGGGCTCTCGGGGAAGATCGAGGCGGTGTGCCCTTCACCGCCGAGGCCCAGCAGCATGATGTCGAACGCCGCGTCGTTGGCCGCCAGGACCTCCGCGTAGGCCGCGGCCGCCGCGTCGACGTCATCGCCGAACTCGCCGTCCGAGGGTGCCATGGCGTGCACCCGCTTCGGGTCGAGCGGGACGTGGTCGAGCAGCGCCTCGCGGGCCTGCTTCTCGTTGCGGTCGTCCGAGTCCGCCGGGACGAAGCGCTCGTCGCCCCAGTAGAGGTCCAGACGTGACCAGTCGATGGCGTCACGGGCACTGGAGTCGCGCAGTTCGCGCAGGATCGCGATCCCGGTGCCGCCGCCGGTGAGAACCACCGAAGCGGAGCCCTTGGCGGCCTGGACGTCGACGATCCGGGTGACCAGCCTGGCCGCCGCGGCGGCGGCCAGGAGGTCCGGGTTCTCGTAGACGACGACCTCGGTCTTGCTCATGAGGTGCTCTTCCCGGTCTTGGCGGGCGCCTTCTTCGCCGCCGGAGCCGCCTTCTTCGCCGGAACGGCCTTGGCCGCCGTGCCCGACGAGATCTTGGAGAGCCCGTGGAGCGAAGCCTCGTAGACCTCGTCCGGGTCGAGCCGCCGCAGCTCCTCGATCAGGCAGTCCTTGTTGTTCCGCCGCTGCAGGGCGATGCGGCGCGTCGGCTGGCCCGGCTGGGTCAGCGTGCCGACCCGGCCGTCCGGCCGGTGCAGTTCCACCGCGCCGGAACGCCGGTCCAGCGTCACCGAGATGATGCCGGCGGCGCCGCTGCTCTTGACCCGCTTCACCGGAACCTTGAGGTACTCGGCCAGCCAGCCTGCGAGCAGTTCGGTCGACGGCGAGTCGGCCTCACCGGTCACCGTCGCGCCGGTGACCTTCTCATGCGGCGGAAGGTCCAAAGCGGACACCAGCTGCGCGCGCCAGCTGGTCAGCCGGGTCCACGCCAGGTCGGTGTCACCCTCCACATAGGACTTCGCCCGCGTGGTGAGTGCTCTTATGGGCGCCTTTTCCGCCGCCGAGTCGGTGATCCGGCGTTGTGCCAGCTCACCGAGCGGATCCTTGGCCGGGGCCTTCGGACCGGTACCCGGCCACCAGGTGACGATCGGCGCGTCCGGCAGCAGCAGCGGCACGACCGCGCTCTGGCCCTGCGAGGCCAGCGGACCGTAGAGCCGCAGGACGATGACCTCGCTCGCGCCGGCGTCGCCGCCGACCCGGATCTGGCCGTCGATCCGCGGCGCGGCGGTTCGCGCGCCCTTGGCCACCACGATCACCCGCGAGGGGTGTTCCCGGCTGGCTTCGTTGGCAGCTTCGATCGCCTCTTCGAGTTTGTCGTCGTCGTCCGCCACGATGACCAGCGTCAGCACGCGGCCGAGCGCCACCTGCCCGCCCTGTTCGCGGATCTCGACGAGCTTCTTGTTCAGCTGCGACGTCGTGGTCGACGGCAGGTCGATGATCACGGACGCCTCCAGTTCCGGCCGGTACGTTCCAGCATTTCGTCCGCGGACGGCGGTCCCCACGAGCCGGGCGGGTACGCCTCGGGCGCGCCCTTCTTCGCCCAGTGGTCGAGGATCGGGTCCAGGATCTCCCAGGACAGTTCGACCTCTTCGTTCACCGGGAACAGCGACGGTTCGCCGAGCAGCACGTCCAGGATGAGCCGTTCGTAGGCCTCCGGGGACGACTCGGTGAACGCGTGCCCGTAGCCGAAGTCCATGGTGACGTCGCGGACCTCCATCGTGGTCCCCGGCACCTTCGACCCGAACCTCAGCGTGATGCCCTCGTCGGGCTGCACCCGGATCACCAGCGCGTTCTGGCCCAGTTCCTCGGTCGAAGTGGAGTCGAACGGCAGATGCGGCGCCCGTTTGAACACCACGGCGATCTCGGTGACCCGGCGGCCCAGCCGCTTGCCGGTGCGCAGGTAGAACGGCACCCCCGCCCAGCGGCGGTTCTGCACCTCCAGCGTCACCGCGGCGTAGGTCTCGGTCGTCGAGTCCTTCGCGAAACCGCCTTCCTGCAGCAGGCCCGGCACCTTCATACCGCCCTGCCAGCCGCCCGCGTACTGTCCGCGCGCGGTGGTCTCGTCGAACGGTGCCAGCGGCTTGGTCGCCGAGAGCACCTTGACCTTCTCCGCGCGGAGAGCGCGCGGAGCGAATGAGACCGGCTCCTCCATCGCGGTCAGCGCGAGGAGCTGCAACAGGTGGTTCTGGATGACGTCGCGTGCGGCGCCGATACCGTCGTAGTACCCGGCGCGGCCGCCGAGGCCGATGTCCTCGGCCATGGTGATCTGCACGTGGTCGACGTAGTTGGCGTTCCAGATCGGCTCGAACAGCTGGTTCGCGAAGCGCAGGGCCAGCAGGTTCTGCACCGTCTCCTTGCCGAGGTAGTGGTCGATGCGGAACACCGACTCCTCGGGGAAGACGTCGTTCACGATCCCGTTGAGCTCCTTGGCGCTCTTGAGGTCGCGGCCGAAGGGCTTCTCGATGACGACGCGGCGCCAGGTGTCCTCACTCGCCTCGGCGAGGCCGGAGCGGGCGAGCTGCTTGGTCACCACCGGGAACGCGCTCGGCGGGATCGACAGGTAGAACGCGGTGTTGCCACCGGTGCCACGCTCGGCGTCGAGATCCTTGACCGTCTGCGCGAGCCGGTCGAAGGCGTCGTCGTCGTCGAAGGTGCCCTGGACGAACCGGATGCCTTCGGCGAGCCGGTTCCACACCGACTCCTTGAACGGCGTCCGCGCGTGCTCCTTGACCGAGTCGTGCACGAGCTCGCCGAAGTCCTGGTGCTCCCAGTCCCGGCGGGCGAAACCGACCAGCGAGAACCCGGCGGGCAGCAGCCCGCGGTGGGCGAGGTCGTAGATCGCCGGCATCAGCTTCTTGCGGGCGAGGTCACCGGTGACCCCGAAGATCACCAGGCTGGAGGGCCCGGCGATCCGCGGCAGCCGCTTGTCGCGCGGATCGCGCAGCGGGTTGTTCCAGGCACGTGTCACTCGCCGGCCTCCTGTACCGCGCGGACCAGTTCGGCCAGGCCGGCGGCCCGGTCGGTGAGGTGCAGGCGCAGCACCGGACGACCGTGCTCCGCGAGCACCTGGCCGTCGCCGAGTGCCTGCGCGTGCTGGAGCACACCGAGCGTGTACGGCCGGTCCGGCACGTCGAGATCTTCTTCGACGGCGCCGGTGATCTGCAGGAAGACACCGTTCTGGTGCCCGCCCTTGTGGTACTGCCCGGTCGAGTGCAGGAACCGCGGCCCCCACCCGAAGGTGGTCTGGCGGCCGGTGCGCTTGGCGATCTCACCGCGCAGGACCGCGGTCGACGCGTCATCGAGCCGGTCTAGGTACGCCTGCACCGCGATGTAGCCGTTCTCCGGGGCGGAATCGAAGAAAGCCCGCAGAATGTCCGCGAGCTTTCCGTCGGTGGCCACGCCCGCCGAGCCGAACACCTCGACCGCGCCGTCCACAGTGGACGGCTTCTCGCCGCCCTTGAGCGCGTCCGGGTTGTCGAGCAGGGAACGGGCGGCCTTCTTCGCGGCCTCGACGTCGGGCTGGTCGAACGGGTTGATCCCGAGCAGCCGTCCGGCGAGTGCGGTGGCGAATTCCCACAGCAGGAACTGCGCGCCGAGCGGCCCGGTCACGGATATCTTCGCGGCGCCTTCCGCGGGGCCGACCGCCACCGGGGTGGCGTCGGCCTTGGCGTCGGCGAACCCGGGGGAGTCCGGGCCCTCGACGGCGACGGGGAGGAGCCCGGTGCCCTGCTTGCCGGTGGACTCGGCGATCAGCTGCTCCGCCCAGTCGGCGAAGCCCTTGATGTAGGAACCCGTGTCACCGATGACGACCTTCTCGGCGCCGCGCTCATGTGCCGCGACCCACGCCGAAGCGAGCTTGATCGCTGGGTTGTCGATGACGTCGTCGGCGAGGTTGCCCGCGACGGCAGCGGCCTGGTCGAGCAGACGGGCGACGTCCGCGCCGGCGAGACCGGCCGGGACGAGCCCGAACGCGGTCAGCGCCGAGTAGCGGCCGCCGACGTTCGGGTCGGCGAGGAAGACCTTGCGGTAACCCTCCTTTTCGGACAGTTCCGCGAACGGCGAGCCGGGGTCGGTGACGACCACGATCCGCCGGGCCGCGTTGATTCCCGCGTCGGCGAAGGCCTTCGCGAAGATCCGCCGGTGGCTGTCGGTCTCGACGGTGCCGCCGGACTTCGACGACACCACGATGACCGTGCGCTCCAGGTCACCGGCGAGCGCGTCGGCGACCTGGCCCGGGTCGGTGGTGTCGAGGACGGTCAGCGCGACGCCGTCCGTCGCGGTGATGACCTCGGGGGCCAGCGACGAACCGCCCATGCCCGCGAGGACGACGCGGTCGACGCCCTCGGAACGCAGGTCGGTCCGCAGTGCCTCGATCTCGCCGATCAACGGCCGCGAGGACTTGTGCAGCGTCGTCCACGAGAGACGGATCGACGCTTCGGACTCGGCTTCGGGACCCCACAGTGTGGCGTCCTGGGACGCCAGTTTCGATGCGACCTGGTCGGCGACGAGCCGCTCCGCGAACGGAGCGGCTTCGCCGGCCAGGGCGGCGTCGACGATGTCGACGCCTGTCGTTTCCCCTGCCATGGTCCAGATCAGTCCTTTGCCTTTTCGAGCTGCCCGGTGACGGTCTCGAGAAGCTCCACCCAGGACTTCTCGAACTTCTCGACGCCCTCGTCCTCGAGGACCTTGAAGACGTCGTCGATGTCGATGCCGACCACACGCAGCTTGTCGAAGACGATCTGCGCGTCGGGACCCTTGCCGGTCACCGTGTCACCGGTGATCTCGGCGTGGTCGCCCGCGGCGTCGAGGGTCTTCTCCGGCATCGTGTTGACCGTGTCCTTGACGACGAGCTGGTCCACGTAGCGGGTGTCGGAGTACTGCGGGTCCTTCACGCCGGTGGAGGCCCACAGCGGACGCTGCGCGTTCGCGCCTGCCTCCGCGAGCGCCTTCCAGCGGTCCGAGGCGAAGAGCTCCTCGAACGCCGCGTACGCGAGACGCGCGTTGGCGATGGCGGCCTCACCGCGCAGCGCGATGGCGGCCTCGGTGCCGATGGCGTCGAGGCGCTTGTCGATCTCGGTGTCCACACGGGACACGAAGAACGACGCGACCGAGTGGATGCCCTTGAGGTCGTGGCCGTTGGCCTTGGCCTGCTCCAGCCCGGCGAAGTAGGCCTCGATGACCGCCCGGTACCGCTCGGCCGAGAAGATCAGCGTGACGTTGACGCTGATGCCCTCGGCCAGGGTCTTGGTGATCGCCGGGAGACCCTCTTCGGTGGCCGGGATCTTGATCAGCACGTTCGGCCGGTCCACGGTCTTCCACAGGTCCTGCGCCTCGGCCACCGTCTTGTCGGAGTCCTTGGCCAGCCGCGGATCCACCTCGATGGACACCCGGCCATCGACCCCGTTCGTGGCGGTGTAGACGTCGCGGAACAGGTCCGCGGCGTTGCGCACGTCGGTGGTGGTCAGCTCGCGGATGGTGGCCTCGACGTCGGCGCCGCGGGCGGCGAGCTCCTTGGTCTGCTCGTCGTACGCCTCGCCCTTCGACATCGCGTTGGCGAAGATCGTCGGGTTGGTGGTCACGCCCACGACGTGCTTGTCGCGGATCAGGTCGGCGAGGTTGCCGGTGTTCAGGCGCTCACGGGACAGGTCGTCGAGCCAGATCGACACTCCGGCCTCGGACAGCTGAGCGAGCTTGTCGTTGCTCATGCTTTCCCCTTCAGTTCAGTTCTTGGTGTTGGCGATCGAGCGACGGGCGGCGTCGACGACGGCTTCCGCGGTGAAACCGAACTCGCGGAACAGCGTGGCGGCGTCGGCCGAAGCACCGAAGTGCTCGATCGAAACGTTCTCCCCGGCGTCACCGGTGAAGCGGTGCCACGACTGGGCGATACCGGCTTCGACGGAGACGCGTGCCTTGACCGACGGCGGGAGGACGGAGTCCTTGTAGGACTTGTCCTGCGCGTCGAACCACTCGACACACGGCATCGAGACGACGCTCGCCGGGATGCCGTCGGCTTCGAGGGTCTTGCGGGCCTCGACGGCCAGCTGGACCTCGGAGCCGGTCGCGATCAGCACGACCTCGGGGTTGCCGTTGGACGCTTCGGCGAGGACGTAACCGCCCCGCTTGACGCCTTCGGCGCTGGTGCCCTCCAGCACCGGCACGTTCTGCCGGGTCAGCGCGAGGCCCGACGGGTGGTGGACGTCCTCCAGGACGGCCTTCCACGCGTACGCGGTCTCGTTGGCGTCCGCCGGGCGGACGACGTTGAGGCCGGGGATGGCGCGCAGGGCGGAGAGCTGCTCGATCGGCTGGTGGGTCGGGCCGTCCTCGCCCAGGCCGATCGAGTCGTGCGTCCACACGTAGGTGACCGGCGCCTTCATCAGCGCGGCCAGCCGCACGGGCGGGCGCATGTAGTCGGAGAAGATCAGGAACGTCGCGCCGTAGGGGCGGGTGCCGCCGTGCAGCGCGATGCCGTTGAGGATCGAGCCCATCGCGTGCTCGCGGATGCCGAAGTGCAGCGTCCGGCCGTACGGGCTGGTCTTCCACATTTCGGTGGAAGCCTTCTCCGGGCCGAACGAGTCGGCCCCCTTCATGGTGGTGTTGTTGCTCTCCGCGAGGTCCGCGGAACCGCCCCACAGCTCGGGAAGCGGCTCGGCGAGCGCGTTGAGCACCTCACCGGAGGCCTTGCGGGTCGCGATGCCCTTGGCGTCCGGCTCCCACGTCGGCAGGTTGTCCGCGAAACCCTCGGGCAGCGTGCGGGTCGACATCCGGTCCGCGATCTTCTTGCGCTCCGGGTTGGCGGCGCCCCACGCCTCGAACTTCTCCTGCCATTCGGCGCGGGCGGTCTTGCCGCGGTCGACGGCCTGTCGGGTGTGCGCGATGACCTCGTCGTCGACCTGGAAGTTCTGCGCGGGATCGAAGCCGAGGATCTCCTTGACCGCGGCGACCTCTTCGGCACCGAGCGCGGCACCGTGGGCCTTGCCGGTGCCCATCTTCTTCGGCGCCGGGTACCCGATGACGGTCTTCAGCGCGATGAACGACGGGCGCTCGGTCTCGGCCTTCGCGGCCTTGATGGCCTCTTCGATCGCGACGACGTCCTCGCCACCCTCGACGACCTGGGTGTGCCACCCGTAGGCCTCGTAGCGCTTCACGACGTCCTCGGACAGCGCGATCTTGGTGTCGTCCTCGATCGAGATCTCGTTGTCGTCCCAGAAGACGATGAGATTGCCCAGTTCCTGGCGGCCGGCGATCGAGGAGGCCTCGGCGGTGACGCCCTCTTCGATGTCACCGTCGGAGGCGACGACGTAGACGTAGTGGTCGAAGATGCTCTCGCCCTGAGGGGCGTCCGGGTCCAGCAGGCCACGCTCGCGGCGGGCCGCCATCGCCATGCCGACCGCGTTGGCCAGGCCCTGCCCGAGCGGGCCGGTGGTGGTCTCGACGCCCTTGGTGTGGCGGTACTCCGGGTGACCCGGGGTCTTCGAGTCCCACTTGCGGAGCTGCTTCAGGTCTTCCAGCTCCAGGCCGAACCCGGCGAGGTACAGCTGGATGTAGAGGGTGAGGCTCGAGTGACCGGCGGAGAGGACGAAGCGGTCACGCGCGGGCCACTCGGGGTCCGCCGGGTCATGACGCAGCGTCCGCTGGAAAAGCGTGTACGCGAGCGGCGCCAGGCTCATCGCGGTGCCGGGGTGACCGCTGCCGCAGTTCTCGACCGCGTCCGCGGCGAGCACCCGAACGGTGTCGACGGCCCGCGTGTCGTTCTCGGTCCAGTCGGCGGGCACGTTGCGCCGGAGGAGTGGGTTCTTCTCGCTGGTAGAGGCGGTTTCGGACACTGAACTCGAACTCCCCGTCATCAGGTTGTGGCTTCTCTTCCCTCGTGGGTAACCCACGTGTACCGCTACTAATCTCAATCGATCCGGAAGGGACGATATTCCTGGTCCGGGCCGTTCGCAGGGGCACGCCGCGAGCTACCGCGGCCAGCCTAATGGTTCGACCGGTCGAGGACCCGCGATCACCCTCTGGAAACAGCACGTCTAACATCGGGGAAGGGTTCAGAACACTCCGGATCCGGGGCCGCCACATCACCCGGAAGCCTGGTGGACCCGGCCCGAAAACTGACGCAGGGAGTGAAATGTCGTTGGTGAACGCTGCGCACGGACGCAGTGACAGCACCAGCGCCGTACATCCGACCGGTGAACGACCGCACGGTGGCCGGCGAACAATCCGCCAGGTCGTCGGCGCGTACGCCGCCCTCGCGAAGCCCAGGGTGATCGAGCTACTCCTCGTCACCACGATTCCCGCGATGTTCCTGGCAGGCAGGGAAATCCCGTCGCCGTGGCTGGTGCTCGCGACGCTCGTGGGCGGCACCATGGCCGCCGGCAGCGCCAACGCCTTGAACTGCGTCATCGACGCGGATATCGACAAGGTGATGAACCGCACCAAGCGCCGCCCGCTGGTGAAGGAATCGGTGCCCCGGCGCGGCGCGCTCGTCTTCGGTCTCGCGCTCGGCGTCCTGTCGGTCATCGTGCTCTATTTCACGGTGAACCTGCTGTCGGCGATCCTCGCCGTCGCGACGATCCTCTTCTACATCTTCGTCTACACGCTGGTGCTGAAGCGGCGTACGTCACAGAACGTGGTCTGGGGCGGTGCGGCGGGCTGCATGCCGGTCATCATCGGCTGGGCGGCCGTCACCGGCACCGTCGAGTGGCCCGCGTTCGTGATGTTCGGCGTCATCTTCTTCTGGACCCCGCCGCACACCTGGGCGCTGGGCATGAAGTACCGCGACGACTACGAGCGCGCCGGCGTGCCGATGCTGCCGGTGGTCGCCACCCCGCAGCACGTGGCACGGCAGATCGTCATCTACTCGTGGGT
Organism: Amycolatopsis sp. lyj-108; assembly: GCF_046549005.1. Classification (NCBI taxonomy): domain Bacteria; kingdom Bacillati; phylum Actinomycetota; class Actinomycetes; order Pseudonocardiales; family Pseudonocardiaceae; genus Amycolatopsis; species Amycolatopsis sp. lyj-108. The sequence continues at coordinate 701,330 of NZ_JAJPWQ010000003.1, forward strand.
GATGGTCGCCTGGACGCTGCTGCTGGTCCCGGTGACGAGCTGGATCTACACGACGTTCGCGATCCTGGCCGGGGGCTGGTTCCTCTTCTACGCGCACAGCCTGAACGCGGCGGTGCGGCGCGGCGAGGAGACCAAGCCGATGTCGTTGTTCCACCGGTCGAACACGTACCTGATGATCGTGTTCGTCGCGCTGGCCGTCGACTCGGCCATCGGCCTGCCGGTCATCGGCCTGCCTTTCTGATCTTGTAAGTGCGGCCCGCTTGTCCCGAAGGTCCCCTTTGAGACGATGAACGTCCTGAAGGGGCCCTTCGGGACGTTCGGACCCGGCTTCCCACCTGCTGGAGCGCGCTACCCGGCCCGCCTACCCGTCGGTACCGTCCGGCGGAGTGACGAGTACAACCGAGCGCCCGGCCGCGGTCCGAGCCGAGCGCAGGACCATGGCGGTCGCCTGCCTGGTCGTCTTCACCGCGCAGATGGCGACGACGATCTACCTCCCCTCCCTCCCGATGATCGAGCGCGACTTCGCGGTGTCGCGCGGCTTCGCGGCGCTCTCGGTCTCCCTCTTCGTCGTCGGCGCCGCGGCGCCGGTGGTGCTCTGGGGCCGCGCGGCCGACCGGCTCGGAAGGCGTGCCGCGATGCTCAGCGCGGTGGGCCTGTTCGTTCTCTCCAGCGCGGTCCTCATCGTGAACACCTCACCGGCGTGGCTACTCGTTCTCCGTTCCCTGCAAGGGATCGGTGCCGGAGGTGCGGCCATCATCGCCCGCATCGCCGTCCGGGACCTCGGCGGCGGCGACGCGCTCGCCAAACGGCTTTCAGTGCTGTCCATCGCGTTCGTCACCGCGCTCGGCGGCGGGCAGTTCGTCGGCGGGCTGATCGGCGGGTGGCGGGGCGGGTTCGTCGTGCTGACGGCGGCGGGTGGGCTCTGCGTCATCGGCACACTCACGATTCCGCTTGGCCGGGGCCGCGAGGAGAAGACGGGCATGCTCCGGATCTACCTCCGGATCCTCAGCGTCCCGGCGTTCCTGCGGCCGACGATCGCGGCGGGGCTCGGCTTCGCGACGATCGTGCTCCTCCAGGAGGTCGCGCCGTTCGTCTTCCAGCAGCACTTCGGGCTGAGCGTGGACCAGTACGGCAGCCTCGGCCTCCTGTTCGGGCTGGCCTACTTCGGCGGCGCGTTGCTGGTCAACCGGCTGGCGGGCCGCAAGGGTTCGCCGTGGCTGATGCGGGCGGGCGCGCTGGTCATGACCGGCGCCGGTGCGCTGACGATCGCCTTGTGGCTGGTGCCCGCGATCCCGCTCACGGCCGCGCTCGTGACGTTCATCGCGTTGTATTGCGGAATCACCTTCGGTCAGGCCGCGCTCTTCCCGAGCAGCATGGCCGTCGCGGTGAGCGAGGTCCCCGGACAGGGCGCCTACGCCGTCGCGCTGTGCGGGTTCGTCGCGCAGTCCATCGCGGGCGTCGCGGCCACCTTCGCCGCGCTGCTCCACGAAAATGTCGTGTGGGCGAGCGTCGCCACCGGTCTGTCCCTCGGGGCCTTCCTCCTGGTCCGGGTGACCGCGAGGGAATGAGATGATGGCAGGCGCCGTTGTAACCCTTTCGGCCCCTGTCCCACCTCTCGAAAGCAGGCTGCTTTTGTCCGTGTCCCCGGACCGGGAACTCGACGCGCTCGAGCAGGACGTCGCGCTCGAGCAGGAGTACGTCACCACCCTTTACCGCAAACTCGACGTCGAACGCGCGGACGCGCAGCGCAGGCTCGACCAGACCCTGCGCCAGACCGGCGGCACCCCGCAGGCGCGCACCGAACGCGACGTCGCCACGACGCTGTACACCGACAGGCTGGCCCAGTTGAGCTCCGTCGAGCAGGGCCTGTGCTTCGGCCGCCTCGACTTCCTCCCCGAACACACGGAGGAGACCACCTACATCGGGCGGCTCGGGCTCTTCGACGAGGATGACGACTACCGCCCGCTGCTCGTCGACTGGCGCGCGCCGGTCGCGCGGCCGTTCTATCTGGCGACCGCCGCTTCCCCCGAGGGTGTCCGCCGGAGGCGGCACATCCGGTCGCTGAGCCGGAAGGTCGTCGGCGTCGACGACGAGATCCTCGACCTCTCCGCCGCGGACCAGGGGCAGGACCTCGGTCTCGCGGGGGAGGCGGCGCTGCTGGCCGCGCTCGAACGCCGTCGCACCGGTGAGATGAGCGACATCGTCGCCACCATCCAGGCCGAGCAGGACCGCATCATCCGTGCGACGCCCAACGGCGTGCTCGTGGTCCAGGGCGGGCCGGGCACCGGCAAGACCGCGGTCGCGCTGCACCGCGCCGCGTATCTGCTCTACACGCACCGGCAGCAGCTCACCACGCGCGGCGTGCTCGTGGTCGGGCCGAACAGCACGTTCCTCCGCTACATCGGGCAGGTCCTGCCGTCGCTCGGCGAGACCGGCGTGCTGCTGGCGACGATCGGGCAGCTGTACCCGGGTCTGGACGCCACCGGCGCGGTCACGCGTGAGGCCGCCGAGGTCAAGGGCCGAGCGGTGATGGCCGACGTGCTGGCCAACGCCGTCCGCGACCGTCAGCGGGTGCCGCAACCGGTGCTGGAGATCGAGTTCGAGCGTGAGATCCTGATGCTCGACCGCAAGACCTGCACCGAGGCGCGGACGCGGGCCCGTCGCTCGCGCCGTCCGCACAACCTCGCCCGGCGGATCTTCGTCTCGGACCTCCTCGACGCGCTGACCCGTCAGGCCGCCCGGAAACTGGGGGAGGACCTGCTCGACGCGCGGGACGTCCAGGACATCCGGGCCGAGGTCGCCGCCGACAAGAACGTGGCCGCCGCGATCGACGGGCTGTGGCCGACGCTCACCCCCGAGATCGTGCTCGACGAGCTGTTCGCCGACCGCGAACGGTTGCGCGTCGCGGCCGGGAAAGCCTTGTCCGAAACCGATCGTGAGCATCTCTACAGCCCGACGGACACGCCGTGGAGCCCGGCCGACGTCCCGCTGCTCGACGAACTCGCCGAGCTGCTCGGTGAGGACGACACCGACGCCCGCGCCGAGCGCGCGCGGCGCGAGCGGGAAGACCGTGCCTACGCGGAAGGCGTGCTCGACATCCTCGAACAGGACGAGGAGATCATCGACGAGGAGCTGCTGCGCGTGGGCGACGTGCTCGACGCCGAGCTGTTCGCCGAACGTCAGCAGCGCCGCAGCGAGATGACCGCGGCGCAACGGGCCGCGCAGGACCGGACCTGGACCTTCGGGCACGTGATCGTCGACGAGGCGCAGGAACTGACCGCGATGGACTGGCGGCTGCTGATGCGCCGCTCCCCGAACCGGTCGATGACGCTGGTCGGTGACGTCGCGCAGACCGGCGCTTCCGGTGGCGCGCGATCCTGGGGCGAGGTGCTCTCGCCCTACGTCGCCGACCGCTGGCGGCTCGAAGAACTGACGGTGAACTACCGGACCCCGGCCGAGATCATGGCCGTCGCGTCCCGCGTGCTCGCCGACGTCAACCCGGAGCTCGAAGCGCCGGTTTCGGTGCGGGAGACGGGTTTCGAGCCTTGGCTGCGTTCCGTGGAGCCGTCGGAGCTCGGCACCGGACTGCCGGGGATCGTCGACGCCGAACTGTCCGCTGTGGACGGTGGGACGGTCGCCGTGCTGTGCCCGGCCTCCCGGGTCGCTTCCGTCTCCGAGACGCTCGGCGAGGCGGGGGACCGGGTGTCGGTGATGGCGGTGGACCGGGCGAAGGGCCTCGAGTTCGACTCCGTGGTGCTGATCGCGCCGGACGAGGTCGTCGCCGAGTCGCCGCGCGGGCTCAACGATCTTTATGTGGCCCTGACCAGGGCGACCCGTCGGATGGGCGTAGTGCAGACCGGTGACCTTGTTCCGGCGCTGGAGGGTCTTGGCTAAGGTCGGCCGCATGCGCACATTCGGCAAGATCGTGGTCATCGGCGCGGGCGTCCTCGCCCTGGCGGCCTGTGGCGAGAAATCGAACACCGCAGGTTCCGCCCCGTCGTCCTCCGGCGCGGCTCCCGCTTCGGCGTCGTCTTCGGCTCCGGCCGCCCCGACGGGCAAGGAATGCACGGCGGAGGACGTCAAGACCACCGGGAAGTTCGGGGAGGCGCCGACCATCACCATCCCGGACGACTGCGACCCGCCGAAGAAGCTCATCACCAAGGACCTCGAGCCCGGCACCGGTGAGGGCGCCAAAGCGGGCGCGAAGCTGCAGATGAACTATTCGCTGGTCACCTGGTCCAACAAGCAGAAGCTGGACAGCTCGTTCGACCGGGGCGAGCCGTTCGACCTGACGCTCGGCGCAGGCGACGTCATCAAGGGCTGGGACCAGGGCCTCGACGGGATCAAGCAGGGAGCGCGGCGCCTGCTGATCATCCCGCCGGACCTCGGCTACGGCAAGGGCGGCAACGGCATCGCGCCGAACGAGACCTTGGTGTTCGTGACCGACGCCGTGACCGTCCCCACCGCCAAGGGCTGATGGGCACTCCGGACGGGCGGGTCCACCGCGGCCGGGTCCGTTCCTGGCTGGATGACGACGGCTGGGGAGTCGTCGAGTCGGCCGATTTCGCCGACCCGATCTGGGTGCACTACTCGATGCTGGAGGGTTTCGGGCCCGGCGAGTTCCGGAAGCTCGACGTGGGCGACGAGGTCGAACTGACCGTCGAGCACGCGGAGCAGGACGAGTTCCGGCTGCGGGGGCTCTGGGTGCGCTCAGCCGGCTGAAGTCCGTGAGGGCCTCCTTCCCTACCTTCAGAGTAGGGAAGGAGGCCCTCACGGCGTTCTGCTCAGCCGGCGTACTCCCAGGTGAGCAGAGTGACCTCGACGCCCTTCTCGATCTCGACCTTGGGCGGCAGGTCGGCGGGGACGTAACCCGCGCGGCGGGCGACGGCCTCGCTCGCCGCGTTCTGAGAGTCGATCCGCAGCCGTAGCGGGCTGAGCCCGAGCTTCAGCGCGTACGCGGTGAGCACCCGGAGAGACCGCGCCGCGAGGTCTTGGCCGCGGTGGGCGCGCCCGACCATGTAGCCGAGTTCGACCGGGTCCGACGGTTCTCCCGGCAGCATCAGCACCACCTCGCCGAGCGGCTCGCTCCCGTCGGTCGTGATGGCGAACCGGAGTCCCTTGCATTCCGCACGGCGGGTGACGCACTTCGCGTAGTGGGCCTTCGCGGCCACTTCGTCGAACGGTGAGGCCAAGGGGGTGAACCGCGCGACGGCGGGGTCGTCGAACAGCTCGGGCATCCCCGCGACGTCGTCTTCGGTCCACTCCCGTAGGACGAGTCCCTCGCCTTCGAGCCGGACCTCCTCCGGCCAGAGCACCGTCACGGGATCAGCAGGAGCTTGCCGGTGGTGCGGCGCCCCTGGAGGTCTTCGTGCGCCTGACGGGCGTCTCCCAACGGGTAGCGGCCGCCGATCCGGATGTTCAGCGAGCCGTCCTGAACGGCGGCGAACAGTTCGTTCACCCGCCACTCCAGTTCCTCGCGGGTGAGCACGTAATGCGCGGAGGTCGGGCGGGTGAGGTACACCGAGCCGCTGCGGTTGAGCAGTTGTGGGTCGATCGGCGGCACCGGGCCGCTGGCCGCGCCGTAGAGGGCGAGCAGGCCGCGGATCTTCAGGCTCGCCAGGCTGCCGTCCACAGTGGACTTGCCGACGCCGTCGTAGACCACCTCGACACCCTTGCCGCCGGTGAGGTCTCGGGTGGCCTTCGCGAAGTCGACCTGGTCGTAGCGGATGACGTCGTCCGCGCCCGCCTGTTTGGCGAGTTCGGCCTTCTCGTCGGTGGAGACGGTGCCGATCACGCGGGCCCCGCGCGCCTTGGCCAGCTGGACGAGCAGCAGGCCCATCCCGCCCGCGGCGGCGTGGATCAGCACGTCGTCACCGGCCTTGACCTCGTAGGTCGAGGCGATCAGCGCGTGCGCGGTGATGCCCTGGAGCATCGTGGCGGCGGCGGTCTCCTCGGTCACGCCTTCGGGGATCTTCACCGCGATCGTGGCGGGGAGCAGACGGCGCTGGGCGTAGCTGCCGAGCGAACCCTGCCAGGCGACCCGGTCGCCGACGGCGAAGCCGGTCACGTCCGCGCCGACCGCGGCCACCGTGCCCGCGCCTTCCATGCCCAGCACGAACGGCGTGTCGACCGGGTAGATGCCTTCGCGGTGATAGGTGTCGATGTAGTTGACGCCCGCCGCCGCGACGTCCACGAGCAGTTCGCCGGCTCCGGGTTCGCCGACCTCGACTTCGGAGAGCTCAAGGACTTCGGGACCGCCGGTTCGCCGGATCTGCACTGCCGTGGGCATACATCCTCCTCGTTCAAGGTCGTTCCGACCGGGACAACTATGGCCGACGCCACGGTTATTCCGCGTCGCGGGCTTTTCGCGGTTAAGCTCTGGCCGTGGCTGAGACCGAAGAGAAGACCGAGACCGCCGCCCCCACGTCGCGCCAGGTCGCGGCCGCCCGTGACTTCGTGAAGCGGCACGGGAAGCCGTCACGCGCGGTGGTGGAGAACATCGGCCGGATCGGCGCCAGGGTCGTGCTCGTGGGCGCCGACGGCGCGCTCGGCGACGTCGTCGTCGCCTCCGTGGAGGCAGGCGAGGCGCTGGTCGAGGCCGTCGAAGACCTCGAGCCCGCCGAATGGGACAGCGAGACCGTGAAGGCCACCAAGATCGGCCCCGAGCACCGCCGCCGGATGGCGGGGAAGTGAGCGGATCCGCGATCTTCGTCGCCTGCTCCGCCCTGCCGGAGGGCGACGGCGACGAGCACGCCGTTCCCGAGGCGCTGGCCGACCTCGGTTTCAAGACCCGCTGGGCCGCCTGGGACGACACGACCGTCGACTTCGGCGCGGCGGACATCGTCGTGCTGCGCGCCACCTGGGACTACGCCGAGCGCCGCGACGAGTTCCTGTCCTGGACCGAATCCGTGCCGACGCTGGCCAATGCGGCCGAAGTCGTGCGGTGGAACACCGACAAGTCCTATCTGGCCGAACTGGGTGACGCCGGGGTCGCGGTCGTGCCGACGACCTTGATCGCGCCGGACGACCAGGCCCCGCGCTGGCCCAAGGGCGAGTTCGTGCTGAAGCCCGCCGTCGGTGCCGGCTCGCGAGGAGCCGGCCGGTTCACAGCGGGCGACGCGGCCGCCGCTCATCTCGCCGGCCTGCAAGCCGACGGGAACACCGTGCTGCTCCAGCCGTATCAGTCCAGTGTGGACAGTGAGGGCGAGATCGCGCTGGTGTACTTCGGTGGCGTGTACTCGCACGCGTTCTCGAAGGCCGCGATGCTGGGCCGGGAGCTCGACGAATCCGGCCTGTACGTGACGGAAAAGCTCGCGCCCGTGCAGCCAGCCGCGGGCTTCCGCGCCTTGGCCGAAGACGCCCTGGACGCGACAGCGGCGCTGCTCGGCATCCTGCGCGCGGAACTGCTCTACGCCCGCGTCGACCTCGTCGCCGGGCCGGACGGCAGGCCGCTGCTGCTGGAACTGGAGCTCGTCGAGCCTTCGCTCGGCTTCCGGCAGACCGACCCCGCCGCCGCTTGGCGCTTCGCGTCGGCTGTCCGCCAGCAACTCGCCTGACCCGCCCCTCGCGATGCTATGAAAGGTCCTTTCCTTGCAAATTTTGCAAGGAAAGGACCTTTCATAGCAGCTGTCGCCCAGGGCAACCACCGCAAGTAGATGACGAATTGCGAAGAGGGTGTCAGGCAGGCTTGGCGAGCTTCGCGGCCAAGCGCTCCGGCTTCGGCCACCGCACATCGCGCGCCCAGCCGAACTTCTCGAACAGCCAGATCACCCGCGCCGACACATCGACCTGCCCGCGCAGGACACCGTGCCGCGCGCAGGTCGGATCGGCGTGGTGGGAGTTGTGCCACGACTCGCCCATGGACAGGATCGCCAGCGGCCAGAAGTTCGCCGCCTTGTCGCGGCTGGCGAACGGGCGCTCGCCGACCATGTGGCAGATCGAGTTCACCGACCAGGTGACGTGGTGCAGGAACGCGATCCGGACCAGCCCGGCCCAGAAGAACCCGGTCACCACACCCCACCACGACCAGCTGAGCAGCCCGCCGAGCACCGCGGGCAGCAGGAGGCTCAGCGTGATCCACAGCCAGAAGTAGCGGTTCACGACGCGAAGGTCCTTGTCGGCCACCAGGTCCGGCGCGAAACGGTCGTAGTTGGTCACTTCACGGCTGAACATCCAGCCCATATGCGCGTGCCAGAAGCCGCGCAGTAGCGCCGACGGCGACGTCCCGAACAGCCAGGGGGAGTGCGGGTCGCCTTCGCGGTCGGCGAAGGCGTGGTGGCGACGGTGGCTGGCCACCCAGAAGATGACCGACCCCTGCACCGCGAAACTCCCGGCGATGGCGAGCGCGATCCGGAGCGGCCGTCCGGCCTTGAAGGCGCCGTGGGTGAAGTAGCGGTGGTATCCGACGGTCACCCCGAGCGTCCCGACGGTGTAGAACACGGCCGCCAGCACGAGATCGACCCAGGTCATGCCCCAGCCCCACACGATCGGCACCGCGGCGAGCAACGCGACGAACGGGACCAGCAGGAAGGTCTTGAGGATCAGCATCTCCCCGGAGCCGCGCCGGTGGGAGATCAGGGGTTTGGACGGACTGGCCGGTGCGTCCGGCTCGGTGCTGGCGGTCATACGACACCTCGTGCCTCGACTCGGTGGTGAACCCCCGTGCGGGGCACCGAAACGCAGCGTAAGGGCAGTGTCTGGCGAGCACGCCGCCCGGGGGTTACGTCCGGTTTGCCAGGGGGTCAGTTCGAAGTGGCGAGTTCCCGCTCAGAGGCGTGGGAAACCGGCGCCGGACCACGATCACGTGAGCCGCACCACAGTGCCGCGGTCGAGATGATCACCAGTGCGGAGCCGAGGACGTGGAACGACACCAGCGCCTCCGGCACGCCGAGGGCGTATTGCACCGAGCCCACGACGCCCTGGAGGACCGCGACGATCCACACGATGGTGTAGCGCCGCCACAACTGCTTCGGCGTCTCCCCTCGCATCAGCTGGAGCCCGAAGACGGCCAGCACGATCAGGTAGGCCACCAGCAGTCCGCCGTGCACCTGGGTGAGCGTCTCGATCGGGGCCTGGAGCCGGTGGGTGCCGGGGTCGCCGCCGTGCGGGCCCGCGCCGGTCACGGTGGTGCCCGCCACGAGGACGGCCCACATCGACGCGGCGAGCGCGATCAGCGTCTTGCGGCCCGCGTCCGGGATCAGCCAGCGGGCGGGCTCGTCACCCTCCTTGAACGCCCGCAGCAGCAGCACCGCGAGCCAGACCAGGGGAGTGGAGGCCAGGAAGTGGAGCGCGACGGTCCACCATTCGAGTTTGGCGAGCACGGTGATCCCGCCGACGACGGCCTGCAGCATCACGCCGGCGGGCATCGTCCAGGCCAGCTTCACCAGACGGCGGCGGCTCGGGTGTTCGATCTGCACCCGCCACGCGGTGATCACGCACAGCGCGGCGACGGCGATGACGACGCCGGTCAGCATCCGGTTGCTGAACTCGATCCACTGGGTGAGCGCGTCGAACTCGGGGTGTGCGACCGGCACGATGCTGCCTTCGACGCACTGCGGCCAGGTCGGGCAGCCGAGGCCCGAACCCGTCACCCGGACGACCGAGCCGGTGACGCCGATTCCGGCCTGGGCGATCACCGCCGCCATCGCGACCGCTCGCTGGACCGCGAACGAGGGATACGGCAGACGCGCTACAAGGCTCTGGAACGGCACCGTCCGATGCTAGAACGCCGTTCCTGAGAGCGTTCCACCGGCCGGACCCGCTGTGTCGGCCGCCTCAGGTCAGCTTCGTGGTCTTGCTCGCCAGCGCACCCGCGACGACGCCCCAGCCGACGAGTACCGCGAACGGGCCCCAGCCGAACGAACCGTCCAGCAGCACCGACCGCAGTCCTTCGGCGAGCGCGCCCGAGGGCAGCAGTTCGACGATCCACGCGACGCCGGACGGCATCGTCGACGGTGCCAGCAGGATGCCGCCCGCGAGCAGCAGCACGAACCAGACGATGTTCGCCAGCGCCAGCACGGCCTCCGCGCGCAGCGCCCCGCCGAGCAGCAGGCCCAGCGCGCCGAACGCGAGGGTGCCGACGAGCAGGAACGGGATCGCGCCGAGGAGTCCGCCCAGCGACGGCGACCAGCCCAGCAGCGCGGCCACGGCACCGAGGAGCACCGCCTGCAGCGCGACCACGACCAGCGCGGCGGCCACCCGGCCGGCGATGAGCAGCCACCGGGGCAGCGCGGTGGCGGAAAGCCGTTTGAGGACGCCGTAGCGGCGGTCGAAGCCCAGCGCGATGGCCTGTCCGGTGAACGCGGACGACATCACCGCGAGCGCCAGGATCCTCGGCGTGATCCAGTCCACTTTGGACGCCGAACCGAGCTGGGCCGACGGCAGGATGTCCAGCAGCGACAAGCCGATCAGCAGCGCGAGCGGGATGAGCAGGGTCAGCAGGATCTGCTCGCCGTGGCGCAGGGTCAGGCTCGCCTCGACCTTCGCGTGCGTGCGCAGCATCTTGCCGAGCGAACCGCGGCCGGGGGCCGGGGTGAACGTGCCCGCGGCGAACCGCGGCGTTGGCGTGGTGGTCATGCGCGCAGTTCCCGTCCGGTCAGCTCCAGGAAGACCTCTTCCAGCGTGCGCCTGCCGACCTGCAGCTCCTCCGGCATGACGCCCTGCTGGGCACACCACGCCGTCACCGTCGACACCACCTGCGGGTCGATCGCGCCTTCGACGAGGTACGTCCCCGGTGCCGACTCGTGCACGAGATGCCCCTCGGGCAGCGCCGCGGTCAGCAGCGCGGTGTCGAGCCGCGTTCGGGCCTTGAAACGCAACTGCGCCGTCTCACCGGCCTCGACGGTCAGCGACTGCGGAGTGCCTTCGACGACGACCTTGCCGTGGTCCACGATCACCACGGTGTCGGCCAGCGTTTCGGCCTCCTCCATCAGATGCGTGGTGAGCAGCACGCTGACGCCGTCGGCGCGCAGTGCGCCGAGCAGATCCCAGACCAGGCGGCGGGCCTGCGGGTCCATGCCCGCCGTCGGTTCGTCGAGGAAGAGCAGTTCCGGGCGGCCGACGAGCGCACAGGCGAGCGAGAGCCGTTGCTGCTGCCCGCCGGACAGTCGTTTGAACGGTGTCTTCCTCGCTCCCGAAAGACCGAGGACATCCAGCAGCCAGGCGGGTTCGAGCGGGTTCGCCGCACACGCGGCGACCAGTCCGAGCATCTCGTCGGCGCGGACGCCGGGATACGCGCCGCCGCCCTGGGGCATCACGCCGATCCGCGGCCGCAGCGCGGATCCGTCGTGCGAAGGATTGAATCCCAGCACGCGGACTTCGCCTTCGTCAGGCCGCAGGAAGCCTTCGCAGATCTCGACGGTGGTGGTCTTGCCGGCCCCGTTCGGGCCGAGCAACGCGAGCAGCGTGCCACGTTCCATCCGCAGGTCGAGTCCATCGACGGCGGTGGTGGATCCGTAGCGTTTCACCAGCCCGGTGATCTCGACGGCGGGGGTGTTCACGACAGGTCACGATACGGCGTCACGCCGGGACCGAATGCTCCGGGGACGGTCTGGACAGCAGCAGTGGTGAGAGGCGGTGGACGATGAACAGCCCCAGTAGCGTGACGACCCCGGCGGCGGCCCACGCGAACGGCAGGACGAAGCCGCGGCCTTCGAAGGTGCTTCCCGTCGTCGGCAGCAGGAACGGCAGGACGGCGGTGACGATCGTCGCCGCGATGCGGAACCGCGAGGTCCCGGCCGCCGCGGCGAGCGGGATGATGGCCCACAGCAGGTACCAGGGCTGGAGCGCGACGTGCAGCACCATCACCGCGCCCAGCGAGACACCGAGGCCGATGATCGGCCGGTAGCGCCATTTGAAGCTGTCCCAAAGGAACTTGACCGTCACCGCGCCCGCGACGAGATAGCCGAGCGCGCCGAGGATCGGCACCATCGCGTTGGTGTGGTTGCCGAGGCCGAGCACGATGCCGAGGACGCCACCGAGCGCGGCGAGTTCCGACGTCGGCGAGATCCACGAGCGGACCAGTCCCGGCGTCCCGAGCGCGCCGACCCAGCCGAAACCGAGGCCGGTGCCGTAGCAGACCGCCACCAGGACCACCCCGAACAGCAGCGCCATCGGCACCGCGGCGGTGACCAGGTCCTTGATCCGGCCGTGCCAGCGTCTGGCCACCATCACGGTGAAGAACGGCAGCGCCAGGATCGCGTTGATCTTCACCGCGACGCCGAGGGTGATGATCGCCACCCCGAGCGCGATGTAGAGCAGTTCACCCTTGGCCAGCGGGGGAGGCGCGTCGTGCTTGAACCGCACCGGCATCCGCTGGAGACCGACCTCCAGCCCGGCCACCATGAGCCCGATCGCCAGCGCGTCGTTGTGGGCGCCCGCGACGAAGTGGAAGATCAGCAGCGGGTTCGCCGCGCCGAGCCACAGCGCGGTCGCGGGCTGCACGCCGAACCGCCGGGCCAACCGCGGGAGCGCCCAGATGATCAGGATGACGCCGATGAGCGCGAGGCCGCGCTGCAGCAGTACGCCGGTGACGATGTTGCCGCTGCTCAGCGGGGCGAGCCAGCCGCCGAGGCGCAGCAGCAGCGGGCCGTAGGGCGCCGGGGTCTCCCGCCACATGTTGGAGACGCCCGAGGTCAGCGGGTCCGAGACGCCGAGCGCTTCGGCCGGGCCGAGGGAGTAGGGGTCCATCCCGCGGGCGACGATCTCGCTCTGCGCGAGATAGCTGTAGACGTCGCGGGAGAACAGCGGCGGGATGACCAGCAGCGGCGCGCACCAGAGCGCGATGGTGCGGGCGAGCTGGCCCTGGGTGGCGAGGCGGCGGCGCGCGGGTTGCGCGAACCGGCCGAGCAGCAGCCAGCTGAGCACGATGATCGCCATCCCGGCCAGGCCCATCGCGAGCGAGACCATCGGGATGCGGGTGAACAGCCGCAGGACCGGGATCTCTTGCACCGGGTTGATCACCGGCGCGGCGCCCGCGCCGAGCGAGCCGAGCGCGAGGAACAGGGAACCGACCGCGCCGAACCGGCGGACCACGTTCAGGCCCCGCAGTTCCTTGTCGTCCAGCGGCTCCGGTTCGTGCGGGTGCCCGGGGGTGAGCGTCGCCACCGAACCCGCCGCCGGGTCTTCCGGCTCTGCCCCGTCCGTGTCCCGCTGCGCCGGGTGATCGCCCACTGCCACTCAGGAAGGGTAGCGATGCCGGGAACAACGCAACTCGGCACCTGGTTGCGGTGGTTGCGCGTGCAAGGAGCGCAACCTGGCACCTACTTGCGTCAGAGCAGGCGCGAAGTGACCCACGCCACTCCGTGAGGCACCCCTCTTTGCCGTCTCCCCGGAAATACGTCACACTTGTGTTGTGAAAAAGACGGGGACGCGGAACGAGGCCGGTGGCGACATGCCCCGCGCCGAGGTTCAGCCTGTCCCCGCGCAGATCGGCCCCGAGGGCCGGACCAGGCACGAAGTGGCCCGCTTGCTGCTGGAACAGGGTCCGATGACCGCCGTCGTGGTGGCCGAGCAGCTGGGCATCAGCGCCGCCGCCGTCCGTCGTCACCTCGACGCGCTGCTCGCCGACGGCGAGGCCGAAACCCGGGACGCGCCCCGCCGCGGTCCCCGCGGACGTGGCCGTCCCGCCAAGAACTTCCTCCTGACCGAAGCCGGCCGGGCCCGGTTCGGGCACGCCTACGACGACCTCGCTTCCTCGGCCATCCGCTTCCTCGCCGATCACGCCGGGGAAGACGCCGTGAAGGCCTTCGCGGAGGCTCGGGTCGCCTCGCTGGTCGGCCCGCATCAGGACGCGATCACCCAGCACGCGGACCCCGCCGCTCGCGCCGAGGCCCTCGCTGCGGCGTTGACCAGGGAGGGTTACGCTGCGTCGACCCGTCAGGTCGGTGTCGGTGAACAGCTCTGCCAGCACCATTGCCCGGTCGCCCACGTCGCCGCCGAGTTCCCTCAGTTGTGCGAAGCCGAGACAGAGGCTTTCGCGGAACTTCTGGGTACCCACGTCCAGCGACTGGCGACCATCGCACGCGGTGACAACGCGTGCACCACACACGTACCCGTCGTTTCGGCGGGTCACCCGGCCACACCAGGGCCGGGAAGCACGGCGCCCTCTTCTGGGCGCACAGCACGGATCCCGAATGGAGGGAAACCCGCATGACTGCCGCTGCCGAGCAGCGCACTCCCACCACCGCGCCCATGAGCCAGGAAGAGACCATCGAGTCCCTTGGCAAGTACGCGTTCGGCTGGGCGGACTCCGACGAGGCGGGCTCAACGGCCCGTCGAGGACTGAACGAGGACGTCGTCACCGACATCTCCTCGAAGAAGTCCGAGCCGGAGTGGATGCGCGAAGCACGACTGAAGGCGCTCAAGCTCTTCGACTTGAAGCCGATGCCCAACTGGGGTGCGGACCTCTCCGGGATCGACTTCGACAACATCAAGTACTTCGTGCGGTCCAGTGAGAAGCAGGCCACTTCCTGGGAAGACCTGCCCGAGGACATCAAGAACACGTACGACCGGCTCGGCATCCCCGAGGCGGAGAAGCAGCGCCTCGTCGCCGGTGTCGCCGCGCAGTACGAGTCCGAGGTCGTCTACCACTCGATCCGTGAGGATCTGGAGGCGCAGGGCGTTCTGTTCCTGGACACCGACACCGCGCTCAAGGAGCACCCGGAGATCTTCAAGGAGTACTTCGGCTCCGTGATCCCGGCCGGGGACAACAAGTTCTCCGCGCTGAACACCGCGGTGTGGTCGGGCGGTTCGTTCATCTACGTGCCCAAGGGCGTCAAGGTGGACATCCCGCTGCAGGCCTACTTCCGGATCAACACCGAGAACATGGGTCAGTTCGAGCGGACCCTGATCATCGTCGACGAAGACGCCTACGTGCACTACGTCGAGGGTTGCACCGCGCCGATCTACCAGTCCGACTCGCTGCACTCGGCGGTCGTGGAGATCATCGTGAAGAAGGGCGCCCGCTGCCGTTACACGACCATCCAGAACTGGTCGAACAACGTCTACAACCTGGTCACCAAGCGCGCCAAGTGCGAAGAGGGCGCGACCATGGAGTGGATCGACGGCAACATCGGTTCCAAGGTCACGATGAAGTACCCGTCCGTGTTCCTCATGGGCGAGCACGCCAAGGGTGAGGTCCTCTCGGTCGCGTTCGCGGGCGAAGGCCAGCACCAGGACGCCGGCGCGAAGATGGAGCACCTGGCGCCGCACACCTCCTCGACCATCGTGTCGAAGTCGGTGGCGCGCGGCGGTGGCCGCACCTCGTACCGCGGCCTGGTCAAGGTCGCGAAGCGGGCGCACCACTCGCGGTCCAGCGTGGTCTGTGACGCGCTGCTCGTCGACACGATCTCGCGGTCGGACACGTATCCGTACGTCGACATCCGCAACGACGAGGTCTCCATGGGCCACGAGGCGACCGTCTCGAAGGTCAGCGAAGACCAGATGTTCTACCTCATGTCGCGCGGT
Source organism: Amycolatopsis sp. lyj-108 (assembly GCF_046549005.1). NCBI lineage: Bacteria > Bacillati > Actinomycetota > Actinomycetes > Pseudonocardiales > Pseudonocardiaceae > Amycolatopsis > Amycolatopsis sp. lyj-108. Next base: position 716,795 of record NZ_JAJPWQ010000003.1, read on the forward strand.
CTCGACGAGGCCGAGGCCATGGCGATGATCGTGCGCGGGTTCGTCGAGCCCATCGCGCGTGAGCTGCCGATGGAGTACGCGCTCGAGCTGAACCGCCTGATCGAGCTTCAGATGGAAGGGTCCGTCGGCTAGTCATGTCGGTTACCGAGAACAACGTTTCCGAAGCGATGCGCGAAGGGGTCGTCATTCCGGCGACCTCTCGCGCGGAGCGCTTCACCTCCTACGACGTCGAGGCCTTCGAGGTTCCCGGCGGCCGTGAGGAGAACTGGCGTTTCACTCCGATGAAGCGGCTGCGCGGCCTGCACGACGGGTCCGCCGCCGCTTCGGGTTCGGCCACAGTGGACGCCGACGCCGCGCCCGAACTGAAGATCGAGCAGGTCGGCCGGGACGACGAGCGCCTCGGCGCCGCGGGTGTCCCGAGCGACCGGATCGCCGCGCAGGCGTACTCCTCGTTCACCGAGGCCACCGTCATCACGGTGCCCAAGGAGACGAAGACGTCGAAGCCGTCGACGGTGAAGATCACCGGCCCCGGCGAGGGCAAGGTCGCCTACGGGCACATGCAGGTGCGCGCCGAACAGTTCTCCGAGGCCGTCATCGTCCTCGACCACGTCGGCTCCGGCACCTACGCCGACAACGTCGAGTTCGTCATCGGCGATTCGGCGAACGTGACCGTGGTCAGCGTCCAGGACTGGGCCGACGACGCGGTGCACGTCTCCGAGCAGCACCTCAAGCTCGGCCGCGACGCCACGCTCAAGCACATCGTCATCACCCTGGGCGGTGACCTTGTCCGCGTTTCGCCGACGGCGACCTTCGCCGACAAGGGCGGCGACGTCGAGATGCTCGGCCTGTACTTCGCGGACGAAGGTCAGCACCAGGAGCACCGTCTCTTCGTCGACCACGCGGTGCCGAACTGCAAGTCGCGCGTGATGTACAAGGGTGCGCTGCAGGGCGACGGCGCGCACACCGTGTGGGTCGGCGACGTGCTGATCCGGGCGGCCGCCGAGGCCACCGACACCTACGAGCTCAACCGCAACCTGGTGCTGACGCCGGGCGCGCGGGCGGACTCGATCCCGAACCTGGAGATCGAGACCGGCGAGATCGAAGGCGCCGGCCACGCGAGCGCCACGGGAAGGTTCGACGACGAGCAGTTGTTCTACCTTCAGTCGCGCGGAATCGGCGAAGACGCCGCGCGCCGCCTGGTCGTACGCGGGTTCTTCCACGAGATCCTGGTCAAGATCGGCGTTCCCGAGGTGCGCGAGCGTCTCGAGGCCGCGATCGAAGCCGAGCTCGAAGCCGTGGGCGTCTAAGCCCTCGTCCGTCCACATCAGACTTTTAGGAAAGAAATGCCTACGCTGGAAATCAAGGATCTGCACGCCTCGGTCACGACCGAGGAAGGCCCCAAGGAGATCCTCAAGGGCGTCAACCTGACCATCAAGTCGGGCGAGACCCACGCGATCATGGGCCCCAACGGTTCGGGCAAGTCCACGCTGTCCTACGCCATCGCCGGTCACCCCAAGTACGAAGTCACCTCCGGGCAGGTCCTGCTCGACGGTGAGGACGTGCTGGAGATGAGCGTCGACGAGCGCGCCCGCGCGGGCCTGTTCCTCGCCATGCAGTACCCGGTCGAGGTGCCGGGCGTGTCCATGTCCAACTTCCTCCGCACCGCGGCCACCGCGGTCCGTGGCGAGGCCCCCAAGCTGCGCCACTGGGTCAAGGAGGTCAAGGAGGAGATGGGCAAGCTGGAGATCTCGTCCGAGTTCGCCGAGCGTTCGGTGAACGAGGGTTTCTCCGGCGGCGAGAAGAAGCGCCACGAGATCCTGCAGCTGGCGCTGCTCAAGCCGAAGATCGCCATCCTCGACGAGACCGACTCCGGCCTCGACGTCGACGCGCTGCGCGTCGTGTCCGAGGGCGTCAACGAGTTCAAGGCCAACAACGACGCCGGCGTCATGCTGATCACGCACTACACGCGGATCCTGCGGCACATCACGCCCGACTTCGTGCACGTCTTCGCCGGCGGCAAGATCGTCGCGTCCGGTGGCCGTGAGCTCGCGGACGAGCTGGAGGAGCACGGCTACGTCAAGTACGCCGGCTCCACCGAGACCGCCGCCGTCTGATCACTGTTTCCGCGACTACACCGAGAGGAGTTGGCCCGATGACCACCACCACGGCTAACTCTGCTGCACCGCTGGACGTAGCGGCCATCAGGGCCGACTTCCCGATCCTGACCCGCACGGTGCGGGACGGGAAACCCTTGGTGTATCTGGATTCCGGTGCGACGTCCCAGAAACCGGCGCAGGTGCTCGAAGCCGAGCGCCGGTTCCTGGAGACCTCGAACGCCGCGGTGCACCGCGGCGCGCACCAGCTCGCCGAGGAAGCGACCGACGCCTACGAATCCGCCCGCGTGCGGATCGCGGAGTTCGTCGGCGCCTCCCCCCACGAGCTGGTGTTCACCAAGAACGCCACCGAGGGCATCAACCTCGTCGCCTACGCGATGAGCAACGCCGCCACGGCCGGTCCCGGGGCCGAGCGGTTCAAGATCGGTCCCGGCGACGAGATCGTCATCACCGAGATGGAGCACCACGCGAACCTGGTGCCGTGGCAGCAGCTCTGTCAGCGCACCGGCGCGACGCTGAAGTGGTTCTCCGTCACCGCGGACGGCCGCCTCGATCTGTCCAATGTGGACGAGCTGATCACCGAGCGGACCAAGGTGCTGGCGTTCACGCACCAGTCCAACGTGCTCGGCACGATCAACCCCGTCGAGTTCCTGGTGAAGAAGGCCCGCAAGGTCGGCGCGCTGGTCGTACTGGACGCCTGCCAGTCGGTGCCGCACTTCCCGGTGGACTTCCACGCGCTGGACGTCGACTTCGCCGCCTTCGCCGGGCACAAGATGGTCGGCCCGTACGGCATCGGTGTCCTTTATGGACGCCGTGAACTGCTCGAAGCGATGCCGCCGTTCCTGACCGGCGGCTCGATGATCGAGCTGGTCCGCATGGAGCAGACCACCTTCGCCGCGCCGCCGCAGCGGTTCGAGGCAGGCACCCCGATGACGTCGCAGGCCGTCGGCCTCGGCGCGGCCGCGGACTACCTGTCGGCGATCGGCATGGAACGGGTCGCCGCGCACGAACACCTTCTCACCGAGGCGGCGCTGGCCGGGCTCGGCGAGATCCCCGGTGTGCGGATCATCGGCCCCACCGACATGACCGACCGCGGCGGACTGGTGTCGTTCGTCATCGACGGCGTCCACCCGCACGACTCGGGCCAGGTGCTGGACAGCCTCGGCATCGCCGTCCGCGTCGGGCACCACTGCGCGTGGCCGCTGCACCGGGCCTGCTCGGTGCCCGCGACCGTGCGCGCGTCGTTCTACGTCTACAACACGCTGTCCGAGGTGGACGCGCTGGTGAACGGCGTGCGTGAGGCGCAGAAGTTCTTCGGGGTGGCTTGATGAATCTCGAGAGCATGTACCAGGAGATCATCCTGGACCACTACAAGAACCCGCACGGCCGCGGTCTGCGCGAGCCGTTCGACGCCGAATCGTTCCAGGTCAACCCGACCTGTGGCGACGAGGTGACACTGCGGGTGAAGGTCGACGACGGGAAGGTCGCCGACGTCTCCTACGAGGGACAGGGCTGTTCGATCAGCCAGGCTTCCACTTCGGTCTTGACGGATCTCGTCGTCGGGCACACCGTGGAGGAGGCGTTCACCACCATGGACGCCTTCGTCGAGCTGATGCAGGGCAAAGGGCAGATCGAACCGGACGAGGAAGTGCTGGAGGACGGCATCGCCTTCGCCGGCGTCGCCAAGTACCCGGCCCGCGTGAAATGCGCCCTGCTCGGGTGGATGGCGTTCAAGGACGCCGTCACCCGCACGACCAACGGAGTTGAGACGGCATGACCGAACAGCAGACCGAAACCCGCGAGGGGCGCACGGCCGCCGACCTCGACGCCGAGACCACCGCCGCCCCGGACAGCGCCGACGTGGCGAAGGTCGAGGACGTCGAAGAGGCGATGCGTGACGTCGTCGACCCCGAACTCGGCATCAACGTCGTGGACCTCGGGCTGGTCTACGGCATCCATGTCGAGGCGGACAACACCGCCACCATCGACATGACCCTGACCTCGGCGGCCTGCCCGCTGACCGACGTCATCGAGGACCAGACCGGAGCCGCCCTCGTCGGCGGTGGAACCGGACTGGTCAAGGACTTCCGGATCAACTGGGTCTGGATGCCGCCGTGGGGCCCGGAGAAGATCACCGACGACGGCCGCGAACAGCTGCGTGCCCTGGGCTTCACCGTCTGACCGCTCTTTTGCGCGCTATGAAAGGTCCTTTCCTTGCAAATTTTGCAAGGAAAGGACCTTTCATAGCATTGGGGGCCTTCACGGACTGGCGACCGGAGCGTATAACGGCCTATACCGCGTCGCAGGCGCGAGTCGGAATCGTGAAAGCTTCGGCTCGTTAGAGCCAAGAGTGTCCTAAGTACGTGTCGTCCGGTCGGCATCGGTACAGCGGACCCAATGCCTCACTGGTCACTCCTGTCAGGGAAGGAGTCGGTCGCCGCGAGGGAAAGGCGCCTTCAAGACATGAGGATCGGGGCGCTCAGGCGTGGCTCGGCCGCGCCGCAATAGGCTGCCCGGATGATCGTCCGGTCCATCGCGCTCTTCGCGCTCGCCGCCCTGCTGGAGATCGGCGGCGCCTGGCTGATCTGGCAAGGGGTGCGGGAGCACCGCGGCTACCTCTGGATCGGCGCGGGCGTCGTGGCACTTGGCCTCTACGGTTTCGTCGCGACCTTGCAGCCCGACGCGAACTTCGGCCGCATCCTCGCCGCGTACGGCGGAGTGTTCGTCGCGGGTTCGCTGGCGTGGGGGATGGTCGCCGACGGCTACCGGCCGGATCGCTACGACGTCGTCGGTGCCTTGATCTGCCTGGCCGGGGTCGGCGTCATCATGTACGCGCCCCGGGGCTGAGCGGAACCGCCGGCGTTAGTCTGCGTTTTTCGCCGAAGCGGGTCTTCCCGGGGATCCCTTGTCCGACACCGGATTCCGTACCTCGCGGAACCTCGTGTTCGCCGGTGCCGGGCTCGTCGTCCTCGGTGTCATCGGGACGATCGTGAGCGTTGTCCGGTCCGCCGGAAAACGACGAAGAGCAGCCGCAATCCCACCAGCGCGCTGACCACCAGCAGGTTGTAGCCGAACATCTGGTGCAGCGTGACCCCGGGCAGCATCTGCGGGCCGGTCGCGCTGCCCAGCAGCAGTACGGCCATCAGCCCGGTGGCCGCGCCGACGAACGCCAGCAGGACTTCGTGCACCAGTCCGGTGACCACGTCGCGGTCGCGTTCGTCGGAGAACAGCCGGACGTTGACCGAAAGCCTGCCCTGTTCCAGCGCGTTGCCGATCCGGTCGACGCGGCGGGGCAGCCGTCGCAGCACCGGCAGGAGCGCCATCAGTTCGTTGGTTGCCGTGGAGCGCAACGACTCCGGCCGCAGTCCGGCGCCGACCTGCTCGGCGGCGTAGGCGCGGGATTCGACAACGATGTTGAATCCCGGCGCCAGCGCGGCCAGTGTTCCCTCCAAAGTGGCCAGTGCGCGGAACACCGCGGCGATCGGCGGGGGCACGCTGAGCCGGAAGTCGGCGATCACCCGGAACAGATCGGTGAACATGTCCAGATCCGGCGCCTGTCCGTGGTTGAAATGCTTGGCCACCAACGCTCCCAGCGCCCGCTCCAGCCGTCGCTCCTCGATCTCGTCCGGCCGGTCGACGATCTCCAGCAGACCGTCGCGCAACGCGGCGGGGTCGCCTCGGTCGAGGGCGAGGATGAGGTTCTGCAATCCGGCGCGCAGACCCGAGTCGAGCCGTCCGACGGAGCCGAAGTCGAGCAGGCCCAGTCTGCCGTCGGTGAGCAGCAGGACGTTGCCGGGATGCGGGTCGGCGTGGAAGACGCCGCTGCCCATCACCTGGCCGAGCACGCAGCGCAGCATCGACCGCGCGAGCTTTGCCCGCTCCGCGACCGGGACCTGTTCCCTGGCGGCGGCGAGCGGTTTGCCGTCGAGGCGCCGCATCACCAGGACACGTTCGGTGGACAGTTCTTTGTGGACGGTCGGGATGGCGACTTCGGTGCCGGGGTAGGCCGCGGCGACCGCTTCGATGTTCCTTGCCTCCGTGCGGAAATCGAGTTCTTCGAGCAGCGCGTCGGCGAACCCTTCGGCGAGGTCGACGACGCCGAGCGAACGTGCCCAGTCCGCGCGCAGGTCCAGCGCGGCCGCCACCCGGCGGACGATGTCGAGGTCCCGGTCGACCAGTGCCTGCACGCCGGGCCGCTGCACCTTGACCACCACGTCCTGCCCGCCGCGCAGTTTCGCCCGGTAGACCTGCGCGATCGACGCGGCCGCGATCGGTTCCGGGTCGAATTCGGCGAAGATCTCGTCCGGGTCGCCGCCTAGTTCCTCACGCAGCACCGTCGCGACCTCGTCGGCGTCGGCGAAGGCGACCTGGTCCTGGAGCTTGCTGAGTTCGTCGATGAACACCGGCGGAAGCAGATCGGAGCGCGTCGAGAGCAGCTGGCCGAGTTTCACGAACGTCACGCCGCCCTCTTCCAGCGCCCGCCGCAGCGATCGCGCCAGTTTGGCGTGCCGGACCTTGGCGAGGCCGGGTTCACGGCGGCCGGTGAGGTAGCGGCCGAGGCCGTGTTTGATCGCGATCCGGGTGATTTGCGAGTAGCGCCGCGTCCGGGCCGCGCGCCGGCGCATTGACCGGATCCGGCCGATCAGCCCGAGTCCCGAACCCGATGGCAGGACGAACTCCGCGACGAACAGGAAGATCAGCGTCGCCAGGAACGCGCCGCCCGCCACCGGGATGACGAGCCCGGCGAAGGCCCCGCCCGCGTACATCGGCGTGGGGAACGCGCTGAGGATCCCGCCCGCGACGAGCCAGCCGAAGCCGGCGGCGCAGAACGCGCGGACCACGCCGATCCGCACACCCAGCACGCGGCGGGCGGCGACCACGAGCGGCCACAGCATCAGCGCGTAGACGGGCAGGGTGAGCAGGCCGAGCAGCAGGTTCATGCCGAAGAGCACATCACGCGCAGTCCGCGCTGGATTCCCGCTCCGGCGGGACGGTGCTCACCCTTGAGAGGGAGCGGAGCCCGAAGTTGTACGTCGTGGTCGCCTCCCGCGGCGCGAACAGGACGCCGAGAACGGCGATCGCCGCGGCCGCGAGGAAGCCGGCACGGAGGTCGATGAGATCGCCGAGGAGGCCGATGAGCGGTGCTCCGGCCGCCTGGCCGAGTGCCAGCATCAGGAAGGCGACGCCGACACCGAACGCGGGCGCCGTCGGATAGGCCCTCGTGCCCCACAGGATCAGGACACCGGTCAGTCCGATGTAGACGGCCCCGAAGAGCGCGGCCGCGATGATGAGCGCCGGGAGAGACCGGGTGGCGAGCGCGAAGAGCGCGGTGGCGACGGCGAACAGGACCATTCCCGCCGACCAGGCACGGCGCAGTCCTGCCCGCGAGGTCAGCTCGGCGGTGAACGCGCCTGCCAGGCCGACCGCGCCGAGGACGATCCACACCACCGTCGAGGCGGTCTCGTCGAGCCCGCCGACGCTGACGGCGATGTCGCGGCCGAAGGTCCAGATCGCCGCGCTGGCCAGGCCGAGCGTCGCCGCGGCGGGCAGCAGCCGTCCGGTGGCCGGCGGGAACAGCGGCGACGGCAGCCCGCGTGCGCGGTCGTCCTTGACCGGCGGCACCACCCGGGCGATCCACAAGGTCACCAGCGCCGAGGCCGCGGCGAAGGCCCACCAGGCCATTCGCCAGTCGCCGATGGCCAGCAAGGAGACCGGTCCGGAGATCAGCACACCGAGTCCGGTCCCGGCGTTCACCACGGACTGAGCGCGGTCGCGGCGGGTCACCCGGACGACGCGTGAGACCGCGTCGGCGAGCGAGGGGGAGGCCAGGCCGGTGCTGGCCCCGGCGAGGACGACGCCGAGCGCGAGGACGGCGGTGTTCGGCGCGGACGCGATCAGGGCGGTCCCCGCGGTCGCGGTCACCCCGGCGGCGAGCGCGCCCGCCCGCGCACCCCAGCGGGTGGTGACCGCGGTCGAGGCGACGACGGCGAGGCAGTACGCGACATAGCTCCCCGCCGCGATGGCGCCGAGTGTGCCGCCGTCGAGGCCGAACTCCGTCCGGAGGGTCGGCGCGAAGAGGCCGTACGCGTACCTCGCGAGTCCGTAGGAGACCGCGATCAGCGACAACCCGGCCGCGGTCAGGGTCAGCTCGCGCTTGTGCGAAGACACCATCAGTTCTCCTTCTGAGGTATACCGATCGGTATACCTCAGAAGTGTTACTGCATTTCGCGCTCAGGTCAACCGATCGGTATAGTCGAGGCATGCTGACCCCAGCAGGTGAACGCGTGCTGAGCGCCGCGACCGAGCTCTTCTACCGGGAGGGCCTGAACGCGGTGGGTGTCGCGGCCGTGGCCGAGGCCGCCGGCGTCACGAAGAAGACGCTGTACGCGTGCTTCGGGTCGAAGACGGAGCTCACGGTCGCGTACCTGCGGCGTCGTCACGACGTCTGGTGGGCGTACCTGGAAGAGCGGCTGGCCGCCGCCGACCGGCCTCGGGCGCTGACGGTTTTCGACGCCTACGTCGATCACCCGAAGCTCGGCAGCGACAGGGGTTGCGCGTTCCTCAACGCGGCGGCCGAACTGCCCACCGACCATCCCGGGCTCGACGTGATCCGGCGGCACAAGGCGGCCGTACGGGCGAAGTTCGCCGAGCTCATCCGTGAGGACGCCCCGGACGCGGACGATCCGGAGAAGCTCGCGGAACAGCTCTTCCTCCTGGTCGAGGGCGCTGTCGCGCACACCGGCATCGACGGGGACGCGCATCGGGTCACCCTCGCGAGGGGGATCGCGGAGATACTGATGCGGGATCCGCGTACGGCGGGCACACGCTAGAAAGAGCGCATGCGACTTTTCGGCCCGCTCGTGGACCGGGCGACCTACCGCAGGTGGGTCTACTTCATCCTCGGTGGCGCCCTGAGCGTGCCGTATGTGCTCTTCGCCGCCATCGTGGTGCCGTCGCTGCTGCCCCTCGTCGCGACGGTGGAGCGCGGGCTCGTCATCGCGACGATCACCCTCGTCCTGGTGATCATCGCGTCGTCGTTCATCCCCGCCGTCCGGGTGCTGGAGGGCGCGGCCGTCCGGGAACTGCTGGACGATCCCGTGCCGGGAGTGACATTCGGGCCCGCGGGCGGCTGGCCCGTCCGGCTGCGGTCGACGGCGATGTACCTGCTGCACGTGGGCACCGGTTGCGTCCTCAGCCTGGCGAGCCTGTTCGTCCCGGTCGGCTTCGGGTTCACCGTCGCGGCCCCGTTCAGCGGCCGGATCGCACTGTCCACAGAGGATCCGATCGTGGTGCCGCAGGGCTGGGCGAGCGCGTGGATCCCGGTGGCGTTCCTGCTCGGCGTCGTGGTGCTGGCCTACGTCGTGTGGGGAGCGGGCGCGGTACTGACCCGCTGCGCCAAAAGCCTGCTGGGGATCTCGGCCGCGGAACGGATCGCCCAGCTGGAGAAGCGCACCGAACAGCTCGCCGAACGCAACCGGCTGGCGCGGGAACTGCACGACTCGGTCGGACACGCGCTGAGCGTCGTGACCATCCAGGCCGGGGCGGCGCGACGGACCCTGAGGACCGATCCCGGCTTCACCGAGCAGGCGCTCACCGCGATCGAGGAGTCGGCACGGGCCGCGCTGGACGATCTCGACCACGTGCTCGGACTGCTGCGTGACGAGGCGTCTTCACGGGCACCGCAATCAGGACTGGCGGAGCTGCCCGCGCTGGTCGAGGCCACGCGGCTGGCGGGCGCCGAGGTGACGGCGGAGGTGCGGGGCGAACCGTCCTCGGTGCCGCCGGTCGTCTCCCGCGAGGCGTACCGGATCTTGCAGGAATGCCTGACGAACGCGCTGCGGCACGCCGGTAAGGTTCCGGTGACGGTCCTCGTCGACGCCGGAGCGGAGCTGTTGCGGTTGCGGGTGTCCAACCCACTCGGCACCGCGGCGCCGTCGCGGGACGGGGGCGGCCGGGGGCTGCGGGGAATGACGGAACGGGTGGAAGTGCTCGGCGGCACGATCACCGCGGGCCGCGCGGACGGATGCTGGAAGGTCGAGGTGGCGGTGCCATGGGGGAAGCGGCGATGAGCATCGGGGTGCTGCTGGTCGACGACGAACAGTTGATCCGGGCGGGGCTGCGGGCGATCGTCGCCTCGGAGCCGGACCTGGAAGTCGTTGGCGAAGCGGCCGACGGGGCCGAGGTGCCGGGGCTGGTCTCGCGGTTCCGGCCGGACGTCGTGCTGATGGACGTCCGGATGCCGTCGGTCGACGGGATCCGCGCGACCACGCATCTCATGTCCACAATGGACAACCCGCCGAAGGTGATCGTGGTGACCACCTTCGAGAACGACGACTACGTCTACGACGCCCTGCTCGCCGGTGCGAGCGGGTTCCTGCTCAAACGGGCCCGGCCCGAGGAGATCGTCGGGGCGATCCGGACGGTGGCGGCGGGGGAGTCGCTGCTGTTCCCGGCCGCGATCCGGCGGCTGGCCGCGCAGCAGGCGAACCGGGCGCCGCAGGACGGCCTCGACGGCGCCGGGCTCACCGAACGCGAACGCGAGGTGCTGCGGCTGATGGCGGGCGGACTGTCCAATGTGGAGATCGCGGGCGAGCTGTACCTCGGCGTGCAGACGGTGAAGACACACGTCGGGAACGTGCTCGCGAAACTCGGCGCGAGGGACCGGACGCAGGCCGTGATCAAGGCCTACGACACCGGATTCGTCACGCCTGCCGGCTGAACGCGGTAGGGTTCGCGAGTGGATACCAACGTCAATCGTCGTCGCCTGCTGGGGCTGGGCACGGTCGCCGCCGCGGGCGCGGTGCTCGGGACGGCGCAGGTCGCTCACGCCGCCGAAGAGTCCGAATCGGACACCGCCGCCGCCGACGCTTCGGCCGCCGCACGCCGGATTTCCCAGGTCTACGCCAGGGAGACCGCGAAGGCGGGCGGCACATGGTCGTCCTACGTCAGCGTCGCGGATTCCGCCGGGAACCTGGTTCCCGCCGTCTCCGAGCGGGCGGACGAGGTGGTCGAGGCGTACAGCGTCAACAAGATCGCCGTCGCCACCGCGGTGCTCGACAAGATCGACCGCGGACTGCTCACCTTGGACCAGCGCGTCGACGTCACGGCCGACATCGTCATCAAGGACACCGACGGCATCTTCGCCCTCGACGGGGCGTACCCGAGTTCGGTCACCCTCGGGCACGCGATGGCCGCGCTGCTGACGCTGTCCGACAACACCGCCGTCCGCCTGTGCGGCCTGGTCTGCCCCGCCGCGGAACTCAACGAGATCCTGCGCGGCAAGGGATTCGTGCACACCCAGGTCGTTCCCGTGGCGAACCCGAACCGGTTCTTCCTCGGCAAGACCACCCCGGCCGAGACGCATACGCTGCTGCGGAAACTGGTCGGCGGGACTCTGCTTTCGGCGAAGTCCACCGACTACCTGCTGAACATCCTGCGTTCGCTGAGCGCGTTCACCGACGGCGTGCGGCTCGGCCTGACCTCGGCCGAGCGGCTGCGGGTCGCCACGAAGGCGGGCTGGTTCAACAACGGCCGCAACGAGGCAGGCGTGATGTTCAGCGCCGACGGCAAGCCGATCCTGACCTATTCGCTGTTCGCCTCCGGTGAGTTCGCGGGCGATCCGGCGGTCACCAAGGACGACTACGCCGCGACGCATCCGGCGTTGAAGGCGCGGGCGAAGCTCGGGAAGACGATGTTCCGGTCGGTCGAGAAGCTGACGGCCGCCACCGCGCGCACCTACGCGGCCGCTCTGTATCGGGCATCCAACGGCGGCTGAGGTTCCCCGTGGACGGCCAGTCACACGGTCAGTGATCGCAGCAGGTTCGTCGGCCGGCGCGGCCGTGTCAGTCATGCCGCGAGGTTGCCGCGAAGGCCCTCTTCTGCCGAAAAGCGGGAGTGGGAATTGATCATCGTCAATTTCGCTACCCGGCTGATGGCAAGCTGTACGACGTCAAGATTCACGTTGCCAGAATCGCCTCTGCTGGACAGTTTCCACATCTGGCTCAGGAGCGCACTCTGTGCCGATGATCGCGTCGGCCTCGCGCATCGCCGATGGTTCAAGGGGCGATCACGGCTGTGTGTATTTGTCGCCGCCAAAGTAGGCAAGCGCATCACGGACGTACGCGAGCTGTTCGTCTTCCCCTCCGCTGACGGTAACCGTAGACATGGCGCAGAGCCACCATCCGCCTTTGACACGGTGGTTGAGGGGGATAGACGGGTGGGGCGGATGGCCGTTTTCGGTCCAGGCCACGAGGATCGAGCCGCGGCCGGCGCCCATGAGGCTGACGTGGTGCACGCTGTTCCAGCGGATTGCCATGGTAGTGCTCGTGGACCGTCGCATCGTCCTTTTCTCGATAGCCAGCCCGTCTGGGCCGATCGTCAGGATGATACGGCGATAGCAGGCCCCCCATATCATCCCGATGAGGACAGATCCAAATACGAAACCGACGATGATCGCGGGTAGGCTTCGCCACTCCTGATTCGTGATCTGGGAGCTCCCCCAGATCTCGGAATTCAGAATCTCGCCGCCGATTATAACTCCCAGAAGAAGCAATGTCGAAAAAAAGCCGATTGTGATGCCGGTTCGTGCGTTCTCCAATCTGGGACGCGTGAGCGTCACGGGCGCTGCACGTATGTCGGCGAGCCCGGGTTTGGTGTGTGCCTGGGGCTGGGGTGGCCGATGGTATGGGCCGAGGTAGTGCGCTCCTGGTGTGGCTGGCCGCGTACGCCGCTTTCCTCGCGGTGCCGCGGCCGGCTTCACCACCGCCTGAGCCGCAGGTGGTTCATCGGAGATGTGGGGGGTCCAGGCGGCGTTGCGGGCGAGGAGGAGTTCTTCGGCGGTGTCCACTGCCAGGGTCGTCGGTTCTGGCCGCAGGTGGTCTTCGGGTAGATCCAGGTGTCGGAACCGGGTACTGATCTCGGTGTGCAGGTCATTGAGGGCCAGGTGTGGGCCCGCGCTGGGGATGCCGTCGTGGACGACCTCGGTGAGGATCTTGGTGAAATAAGTTAGCCCATCCGGGCCGTCCTGGTGCAGGGCTTTCTGGGAAGATCGGGAGGCGGCCAGCGTGTAGGCGCCCTCGACCTTGGTGATCTGGCGGACCTGTTTGGCCAAGTCGTCGCCTTGGCTGTTGCGGGTGGCCAGACCCGCGAAGCAGCAGTCCAGGATCACGACCTGGACCCGTGCGGTGCAGCGGTACTTCAGCTCGTGGCGCAGGTGGCTCAACCGTAGCGAGGTGGTGTAGCGCATACGGGGGTCGCGGTGGGTGTCGGCCAGGGCCAGCCCGAGGTCCTCCCCGTCCAGGAGTTGGCCGTGGCCGACGTAGTAGAACAGCAGCACGTCGGCCGTGTCGTGGATGAGCGTGGCGATCCGCTGGTCTACACCATCGCGGGTGCTCTTGTTCAGCAGTGACGTGATGCGGGATTTCGGCCAGTTGCACAGCGGGCCGCTCAACAAGGCGTGCATCTCCGTCAGGCTGTTGGCTGCGGCCTCCATCTGCTCAAGCCCTGCGGTGTAGTGGGAGGTGCCGACCAGGATCACCCGCGACCGGGAGAAGTCAATCGCGCTCATGCCCGCCACGAGCCTCGATCTCACCGGCCGCTTGTACCAGCCGCGTCAGGGCCTCGGGATCAGGTCCGCGCAACTCCATCTCGGTCTGGCCGACCACCACCCGCGCGTGGGTCACTTTCGACTCGATCCACGTGGCTAAGGCGTTTACCGCGACAGTCACAGCGCCGCCGGTGCCGCACAACACACTCAGGAAATCCCACGCGTCACCCTGTTCGCCTGTCCGCGACACGCCCGCCACCGGTTCGACCAGGACCCCGGGCACATCCTGCAGCCACGCCTGCAGCGATCCGATTCCATCGTTGCCAGCCAGGTAAACCTGTATCTCGATCTTCTCCGTGTCCATCCCCACCGTCCCCTCCGCGCGCCCGCGGGCGCAGGCCACTAGCCAGCAGGGCGGACTGCTCCCGCTGGCGTACACATCCTCCCGTCAGTCTGGCGTCGTCCACCCAACGCCACGTTAAGTCCGATCGAAACCACTCTGCTGGCCTACTCTTCGCCGACGGATGAGGAAACGGACGGGTGTTCGGAAGGCGATTGCTTGCTGATGTCAAGAGGCTCTGTAGGCGATCACTATCGAGGAGCAGGTCGTCGCCAATCAAGAACCGTTGCTGGGCGAGGGAACGCCCGAACACGCTGACCGCACGGATAAACCTCGCTATCTCGTACCGGCAGGCGGACCGCATAAGCGAAGTCAACACTTTTCCCGAGCAGGTAGTCGCCGATATGGCGCGGTTACTCGACGAGGAGCACTCGGACACGTGGCCGCAGCTAAAGCATTAGAGCTTTTCCGCAGTTGCAACGTCCCCGACGAGGACTAAACCGACCCCACCTGTACGTCGGGTGCACGGCATGGCAGCTCTGTTTGACCAGCCGCGAATCACGCGGTGACCCCATCGGCACCGTCGCCGCCGCCATGTACGTGCTGTACAGCCCGGCTGAACAGACGTTGGCCACCGTCATGATGGACCACACCGTGCGCCTCTGGGACATGAGCGGCCTGGGCTAGTGGAGCACCCCGGCTTTTGCTGCGGGGATCGCCAAACGCCTTCTCGACACCGACTACGGCCCGGCCAGCGCGTAGGCAGCGTCCGCTCCGCTGCACGCATGCGAGCGTCATGCGCGTGCGCCTCTGATGTCGGTCATCGGTGGGCGCGGGTTGCCTTTGCGCCGTGGGAAGCCTACGGAGCGGCGTGCTCAGTGGAGTTGGGCGTGTCAAGTGTTTCCGCGTGGTGCAGGGCGATCTCCGCTGCCTGTTGCATCGCGGCGCGGGTCCGTTCGGGGGGCTCGCCGAGTTGGAGGCTGGTGACGGCGGCGGCGCTGATGGCACCCATCAGCGCGCCGACGACGCCGGCTGCGGTGATCTCGGTGAGCTTGTCCGGGTACGCCTTGTGCAGCGCTGCGGCGATTCGGGTCTGTGCGGTGAACATGGTGTGCAGCACGCGGGCCTGAACGGCGGGCGTGGTGACCACCAGCCGGGCACGGAGCGCTGCCAGCCCGTTCGGCAGGTCACCGGCGGCGGTGTGGGCGATCATGTTCTTCGTCGCCTCTGTCAGTACCTCGCGCATCGGCGCGTCGGGCCGCCGTCCCTCGATGGCCCGCACAGCCAGGTCGGTCCTCGAGTCGCCGTCGGCCAGCAGCACGTCTTCCTTGGTGGGGAAGTGCAGGAAGAACGTGCGTTTGCTGACGTCGGCGGCTTCCGCGATGTCGGCCACGCTCGTCTGGTCATAGCCCTGTTCGGTGAACAGGCGGACGGCCGCGTTCACCAGCGCCTGCCGGGTGAGCAGCTTCTTGCGTTCACGACGTCCAAGTTCGTCTGGCACAGGGCGAGCATAGTGCACCATATAACTCAATACACCGAGTGTATGAGTATGCTGAGTGCATCAATGGCGAAGAGTGTCGAGAGGTGTCGTGATGGGCGAGTTGACTGGACGGACGGTGCTGGTGACCGGTGCCGGGCGGGGTATCGGCCGGGCAGAGGCGCTGTACCTGGCGGCCCGCGGCGCGAACGTGGTCGTGAACGACCCCGGCGTGGAGATCGATGGACGTGGGGGAGATGAGGGGGTGGCCGCTGCCGTGGTCGACGAGATCCGCGCGCGGGGCGGGCGGGCGGTGGCCGACACCGGCAGCGTCACCGATTGGGTGGACGCCCGGCGCATGGTCGAGTTGGCCGTCGCGGAGTTCGGCGACCTGCATGCGGTGGTCAACAACGCCACCATCGAGGTCAACAAAGGGCTCGAACGGTTGACCGAAGCGGAGTTCGACGACGTTGTGGCGGTCAAACTGAAGGGGACCTTCGCGGTGAGCCGCTGGGCCACGGAGTACTGGCGTGGCCGGGTGGACGACGGAGTGCGCACCGACCGTGCCATCGTCAACACCGCCTCGGGCTCCGGGCTGCTCAATCCACTGCCCACGCAGACGAACTACGCCGCGGCGAACGCCGGAGTCGCCGCCATGACCACGGTGCACGCGGTGGAACTGCGGCGGTTGGGGGTCAGGGTGAACTGCGTCAGCCCGTCGATGGTGCGCACTCGGTTGACGAACCCGGTGCCCGGCATGGACCGGACACCGCCAGAGGGGGAACTGGACCCGAAGGACCCTGTCGTGGTGGCCCCGCTCGTCGCCTACCTGGTCAGCGAGGGCTGTCCGCTGACCGGCCAGGTGCTGTCGGTGCGCGGCGGCTCGATCGCGGTCAACCACGGCTGGACGCGCGGCGAGCAGATCAACAAGGACAGCGAACTCTGGACGGTGCCCGAACTCGCGGAAAACCTGACCGCGCTGCCGCTTGAGGACCCGTTCGACCGGTTGGCGATCGCGGTCGGTGGTGCCTTGGGCATCGACGGCCGCGACGCATTCGAGGCGATGGTCAACGCGGAACTCGACAAGAGCTGAGCGGCGCGGCTCGCGACAAAAGAGCAGCGGAAAGGGCTTAGGCCTATTCCAGGGCGGCGAGGATCAGCGAGGCCATCGCGGCGGGGTCCCCGTTTTCCGGGCGTAGCACCAGATCCGCGCTCTCGGGTCGCTCGTAGGGAGCGTCCACGCCGGTGAACCCGCTGATCTCGCCCGCCCTCGCCTTCGCGTACATCCCCTTGGGATCGCGGTCTTCGCAGACCTCGAGCGGGGTGTCGACGAAGACTTCCAGGAACGGCAGCCCGGCCGCCTCGTGCGCGGCGCGGGCGAGTTCGCGGTCGGCCCGGTACGGGCTGATCAGGGAGACCACCGACACCACACCGGCGTCGGCGAACAGCTTCGCGACCTCGGCGACGCGACGGACGTTCTCGGCGCGATCGGCGGGGCTGAAGCCGAGGTTCCCGTTCAGCCCGTGCCGGAGATTGTCGCCGTCCAGCAGATACGCGGGCCTGCCGGACGCGACCAGCCGCCGCTCCAGTTCCACGGCCACACTCGACTTCCCGGACGCGGAAAGCCCGGTGAGCCAGACGGTGAGCCCGCGCGTCGCGCGTTCCGCCCTGGTGACCGCGGCGGTGTGCCAGACGACGTTCGACGCCGTCACGCTCGGCCCGGTGATCATGCCCGCCGCGACCGTCGCCCCGGAGTGCTCGTCGACGAGGAGGAAACCGCCGGTGGAGCGGTTGCGGCGGTAGGAATCGAACAGCAGCGGTTGCCGCGCGCGGAGCCGGATTCGGCCGATCTCGTTGAGGGACAACGAGTTCGCGGTCTCGTCACGGTGCAGGGTGGTCACGTCGAGCCGGTAGTCGAGGTCGCGGATCTCGGCCTTGGTCTCACGCGTGGTGTGCCGCACGAGGTAGTTCGAGCCGGGCGTCAGCGAGCCTTGTTCGGAGAACCAGCACACCATCGCGTCGACGTCCCGGCCGGTGTGCGGACGGTTGCCGGGGCGGCAGATCAGGTCGCCGCGGCCGAGGTCGAGGTCGTCCGCGAGTTCGATCGTGACGGCCTGCGAGGCGAAGGCTTCGGTGACCGTGGTGCCGCCCGGTCCCCAGATCGCGCGCACCGTCGTGGTGAAACCGGACGGCAGCACGGCGACCTCGTCACCGGGTTTGAACACCCCGCCCGCGACGGTGCCCGCGTACCCGCGGAAGTCACGGCTGTGTTCCCGGATCACGTACTGCACCGGGAATCGCGCGTCGATGAGATTGCGATCCGAGGCCACGTGAACCTGTTCGAGGTGGTGTAGCAAGGAAGTCCCTTCGTACCAAGGCATCCCGGCGCCCCGGTGCACGACGTTGTCGCCGTGCAGCGCCGACATCGGCACGAAGGTCAGGTCGGACACTTGGAGTTTCATGGCGAAGCGGCGGAAGTCCTCACGGATCTCCTCGAAGCGCTCCTGCGACCAGTCGACCAGGTCCATCTTGTTGACGCACACCACCAGATGCTGGATGCCCAGCAGGGTCGCCAGGAACGCGTGCCGCCGCGACTGTTCGAGCACGCCTTTGCGGGCGTCGATCAGGATCAGCGCGAGATCCGCCGTGGACGCCCCGGTGACCATGTTCCGGGTGTACTGCACGTGCCCCGGCGTGTCGGCGATGATGAACTTCCGTTCGGGGGTGGCGAAATACCGGTGGGCGACGTCGATGGTGATGCCTTGTTCGCGTTCGGCGCGCAGGCCGTCGGTCAGCAGAGCGAGGTTCGGATACGCCTCGCCGCGGTCGCGGCTGGTGCGTTCGATGGCTTCGAGCTGGTCGGTGAACACCGTCTTGGAATCGAACAGCAGGCGGCCGATGAGGGTCGACTTCCCGTCGTCGACGCTGCCCGCTGTCGCGAGGCGGACCAATGAAGCACCCATCAGAAGTAGCCTTCCTTCTTCCGGTCTTCCATGCCCGCCTCGGAGATCCGGTCGTCGGCGCGGGTGGCGCCGCGTTCGGTGAGCCTGCTGACGGCGACCTCGGCGACCACTTCGCCCGGTGACGTCGCCGTCGACTCGACGCAGCCGGTGCAGGTCGCGTCGCCGACGGTCCGGAAGCGAACCGTTGCTTCGTAAGGGGTTTCGCCTTCGCCCAAGGTGAGGAAGCGGGTGTGCGCGAGCAGCATGCCGTCCCGCTGGACGACCGGGCGCCGGTGCGAATAGTAGATCGACGGCAGGTCGACGCCCTCGGCCTCGATGTACTGCCAGATGTCGAGTTCGGTCCAGTTCGACAGCGGGAAGACGCGGATGTGCTCGCCCTTGCGGTGCCTGCCGTTGTAGAGATTCCAGAGTTCCGGCCGCTGATCGCGCGGATCCCATTGGCCGAACTCGTCGCGGAAGCTGAACACCCGTTCCTTCGCGCGGGCTTTCTCTTCATCGCGCCGCGCGCCGCCGAACACGGCGTCGAAGGAATGCTCGCGGATTCCCCGCAGCAAGGCCGCGGTCTGAAGGCGGTTGCGGCCCGCCTTCGGATCTTCGACGACCCTGCCCGCGTCGATGTCGTCCTGGACACTGGTGACGACGAGCCGGAGCCCGTAGGTGTCGACCGTGCGGTCCCGGAATGCGATGACCTCGTCGAAGTTATGCCCGGTGTCGACGTGCATCACCGGGAACGGCGGTGGTGACGGCCAGAACGCCTTGGCCGCCACGTGGAGCATCACCATCGAGTCCTTGCCGCCGGAGAACAGCAACACCGGCCGTTCGAAGGTCGCCGCGACCTCGCGGAAGATGTGCACGGCTTCGGCTTCCAGTGCTTCGAGATGGGTGAGCTCGTATGCCGGGGACGCCATCGTGACCTCCGTGGTTCGAGATCAGAAAAGTAGAACAAGTTCTTGTGCTTGGTCAAGGGGAGGAGGACGCTGTCGGCATGGACCTGGTCGCACTCGAAGAGATCCGACGCCTCAAAGCCCGTTACCTCCGGTGCCTCGACCTCAAGCTGTGGGACGAGATGGCCGGGACCCTGACCGTCGACGCGCACGCGCGGTACGGCACGCCGTCCTACGGCAAACCGCTGACCTTCGAAGGCCGCGACGCGGTCATCGAGTTCTTCCGGAACGCCGTCGGGCCCGGCATCACGACGGTGCACTTCGCCGGGCAGCCGGAGATCGACGTCGACGGCGACACCGCGACGGGCACCTGGCTGATGCGGGACAAGGTGATCGTGCCCGAGCACCGGGTGGTGATCGAGGGTGCGGCGTACTACGAGGACACCTACCGGCGGGTGGACGGCGCGTGGCTGACCGCTTCGACCCAGTACGACCGGCTGTACGAGACGATGATGTCGATGGACGACGTGCCGAGCCTGAAACTGACCGCGAACCGCTGGTCCGACCCCCGCAATTAGTCACCTACTTGCGAGCGTCGATCCCCGCAAGTAGGTGACTAATTGCGGGGCAGGCCGCCCGATTCGGTGGTGACGGCGTCGGCGGCGGCGACCAGCGCCGCGCCCCGGCGCGCGATCTCGGCGCCGGTGATCGGCTCGCCGACCGACAGCGTGAGCACCAGCTCCTGCCGCCCCGAAGCGTCGAACGTCGGCGCGGCGAGCAGGCTCACCGCGTGCTTGCGGCGCGGCTCCAGATCGGCGCCGAGGTAGACGCGCTCGCCGAGGCTCGACACGAGTTCTCCCACCAGGCCCCGCACTTCCGGCGGCAGCTCCTCCGCGCCGACGCCGGCCATCAGCGCGTAGAGCCGGCGGCCCGCGGTGGTCAGGCTCTCCACCAGGTAACCGTGCTCGCGGCATTCGGCGACGACGCGGCGAAGGTGCGCTTCGTCCAGCCGCACCGGCACCGCCGGGGGTTTGGCGAGCCAAGCGTCGAACGCCGCGTCGGAGTCCCACAGCACGTACATCAGGCCGACCGGCGGAGCGAAGGGATAGGTCTCGCCCAGTTTCACCCGGCCGGGACCGGCGCTCTGCAGCATGAGGATCCGGTCGCCGACCACGGCCGACGCCGTGCACGTGGCGCCGTATCGCCTGCTCAGCTCCTCGAGATGCCGGCGCGCGACCTCGCTCGCGCCGAAGCCTTCGCCCGCGACGCGGCCCGCAGCGACCATGGCGGGCCCTAGCCGGTAAGTGACCGGCTGAGGGTCCCGGACCAGGTAGCCGCCCGCCGTCAGCTCGGTCACGATGCCGAGGCAGGTCGGTTTGGCGAGGTCCAGCTCGCGCGCGAGTTCCGACAGTCCGAAGCGGCGGCCGGGGTGCGCGGCGAAGAAGTCGAGCAGCCGCACGACCCGCTCGGTGGGCGGTGAGCGTCGGGTCATTGACCCATCCTTAGAACGCGTTCTAGTCTGATGTCGCGAAGAACGTACCAAGCCGGTACGTATTTGTACCAGTATGAGGAGTCGCAGGTGCTCACTCAACCGTTCGCGGACGCGATCGTCGAAGCCGAGAAGGTCATCGCGGAGGCGCCGCACATCCGGACCGAACAGGATCTGGTCGAGGGGTACGACTACCTCGCCGGCAGCATCCGCGCGTCCTTGCAGATGGCGTGGGCCTACGAACGGGACTATCCGTTCTTCACCCAGTCCACCGGGCCGTACACGAAGATGGGCCTCGACAATCCGGACACGCTGTACTTCAACGCGAACATCCGCGAGGACCGCGAGTACGTCGTCACCGGGACGCGGGGGAGCACGGCCGACGTCAGTTTCCAGGTCCTCAACGGCGACTACTCGCCCGTCGAGGTGCCCGACAGCCTCGCCGCCTTCGACGACCGTGAGATCGAGATCGCCGAGGACGGCTCGTTCGAACTCCGCTTCGGACCGGCGAAACCCGACCCGGGACCCAACTACTTCGTCCTCGGCCCTGGTTCGTCGATGCTCGTGGTGCGCGAGGTCTACAGCGACTGGGCCACCGAACGCCGCGGCACGATCCAGATCCAGTGCGCCGACACCGCGGGCGGCGCACCCGCGCCGCTCACCCGCGACGGGCTGGCCAAACGCTACGGCGTCACCGGCAAGATCCTGCTGAGCAGGCTGCGCACCTTCCTCGCCTTCCCGAAGTGGTTCTACCTGAACCTGCCGGTGAACACGATGACCGAGCCGCGGCCCACGCCGGGCGGCCTGACCACGCAGTACTCCTCGGCCGGGCACTACGAACTGGGCGACGAAGAGGTCATGATCGTCACGGTGCCGCGGTCCGACGCGCCGTACCAGGGCATCCAGCTCGGCAGCGTCTGGTACCTCTCGCTGGACTACATCAACCATCAGACGAGCCTCACCGCGGACCAGGCGCGGGTCGATCCGGACGGCAAGATCCGCTTCGTGATCAGTGAACGCGACCCCGGCCTGGCGAACTGGCTCGAACGCACCGGGCACGACCGCGGATACGTCCAGATCCGCTGGCAGCGCCTGTCCCGCGCGCTGGACGAAGCCGACGGTCCCGAGGTCGAGGTCGTGAAGTTCGGCGAACTCGCCGACCGGCTGCCGTTCCACGACGAGGCGCGCGTGACCCCGCAGGAGTGGGCGGATCGGATCTCGGCCCGTCAGAAGGCTGTCGCGGCGAGGATGCTGGGATGACGGATCTCTTGCAGGACAAGGTGATCGTGGTCTCCGGGGTCGGCCCGGGGCTCGGCAGGTCGATCGCCGTGCGCTGTGCCGCGGCGGGCGCCGACGTCGTCCTCGCCGCCCGGACCGAATCCCGGCTCGCCGAGGTCGCCAAGGAGGTCGACGCGCTCGGCCGGCGCGCGGTCACCGTGCCCACCGACATCACCGACGGCGCTTCGGCGGCGAACCTCACCGAGTCCGCGTTGAAGGCGTTCGGCCGGGTGGACGCCTTGGTGAACAACGCTTTCGCCATCCCGCCGATCATGGATCTCGCCGACGTCGACCTCGCCGACGTGCGAGCGGGCTTCGAGACCAACGTGCTCGCCGCGCTTCGGCTCACACGGCTGTTCACGCCTTCGCTCGCCGAGAGCGGCGGTTCGGTGGTGATGATCAATTCGGCCGTGCTGCGGCATTCCCGGCGGACGTTCGGCGCGTACAAGATGGCGAAAGCGAGCTTGCTCGCGCTCGCGCAGAGCCTCGCCTCGGAACTCGGGCCGCGCGGGATCCGGGTCAATTCCGTGGCACCCGGCTACATCTGGGCGGATTCACTGAAGTGGTATTTCGCCTACCTGGCCAAGGAACGCGGGGTTCCGCCGGAGCAGGTGTACGCCGAAACGGCGGAGACGATCGACCTGCGCCGCCTCCCGGAGCCGGACGAGATCGCCGACACCGTCGTGTTCCTCGCCTCGTCGCTCGCCCGGTGCGTCACCGGTCAGTGCCTCGACGTCAACGCCGGCGAATACCACCACTGAAGGGGAGAACATGCTGCCAGGGCGGGAAAACGTCGGCACCGTGGACGATCTGCACGCGTCGGCGGCGAAACTCACCGGGCTCTACGACTTCGGCGGCGAAGACCACCTCGAAGGTCTCCGCGTGCTGCTGGATTCGTACGCGGGCGAGGCGGGGCTGACCCCGTACGGCAACAAGATCCATCGCGCGTTCCTGCGCGGGGCCCTGGTGGCGAGGTCGTTGAGCGAGGCGTCCTGGAAGCAGAATCCGGAGTACGCCGACGTTCCCGTCGAGCGGCCCATCTTCGTCACCGGCCTGCCGCGGACCGGGACCACGGCACTGCACCGGCTGCTCACCGAGGATCCCGCGCACCAAGGGCTGGAGGTCTGGCTGACCGAGGTGCCGCAACCGCGGCCGCCGCGCGAAACGTGGGCGGAGAACCCGGTCTTCCAAGGGATCCAGGCGGGATACGAGAAACACCACGTGGAACATCCCGAGTTCATGGGCCTGCACCACATGTCCGCCGATCAGGTCGAGGAATGCTGGCAGCTCCTGCGGCAGTCCCTGAAATCGGTGTCCTACGAATGCCTCGCGCACGTGCCGTCGTACTCGCGGTGGCTGGACGGGCAGAGCTGGACCGACGCCTATCGCAGGCATCGGCGCAACCTGCAGCTCATCGGCCTGCCGGATGCCGGACGCCGCTGGGTGCTCAAGAACCCGAGCCACCTCTTCGCGCTCGACGCGCTGCTGGAGGTGTACCCGGACGCGCTGATCGTCCAGACCCATCGCGCGCCGAGCACGATCGTCGCGTCGGTGTGCAGTTTGAACGAGCAGGCTTCGGCGGGCTGGTCCGACGTCTTCCGCGGTGACGTGATCGGCCGCAGCCAGCTGGATCTGTGGGCGCGTGGTGCGGAAAAGTCTTTGGAGGCAAGAAAACGGCACGATCCGGCGCAGTTCTGCGATGTCCGGTACGAGGATTTCGTCGCCGACCCGATCGGTACGGTCGAAGGCGTCTACCGGCATTTCGGGCTCCCGCTGAGCGAGGCCGCCCGGAACGCGATGACCATGGTGCACGCCGAAAGTCGTTCCGGGGAAAGGAAACCCGTGCACCGGTACGACCTCGCGGACTTCGGGCTCACCGTCGGCGAGGTCGACGAACGCTTCTCGGCCTACCGCGCCGCCTACGCCCTCTGAAACCCCCGCAATTCGTCATCTACTTGCGATGATCGCTCGCGCGAGGATCATCGCAAGTAGATGACGAATTGCGGCGGGGTCAGAAGCCGGCGGCGCGTTGGGCGGGGAGGCCGCGGGTCGTGATCCCGCGCAGCACCTCGACGCGGTCCGAACCTGGCCGCCCGAGCACCCAGCTCGACCCGGGGACCTCCTTGGCCTGCTTCTTCAGCGGCGCCAGGAGCCGGGAAGCGTCCTTGTAGGACCCGATCGCGCCGTTCCCGCACACCAGGGTCGCCAGGGAAACCGTCACCGGCAGCCCGTCGGCCGACCACGGCGTGTCCAGCAGCGCCGCGGCGACCGTGCCGATCTCGTCGACGTCGCAGGCGATCAGGAAGTCGTCCCCGCCGACGTGGCTGACGCGCATCCGGCGCAGCCGGGCCTCGAGGTCGGTGAGTGTCCGGCCGAGCGTGCGGATCAGGTCGTCGCCCGCGGCGAATCCGGCCGTGTCGTTGACCGTCTTGAACGAGTCGACGTCCAGCCAGGCCGCGACGAACGGCTCCCGCGCGTTGATCCGGCGGTCGACGTCCCTGGCGACGGCGTCGCTGCCGGGCAGCCGGGTCAGCGGGCTCAACGAGACCGCCTCCTCGACCTTCGCCTCCGCGACCCCGCGGACGACCTCGTTCACCAGCACCACGCCGACACACCGGCCGCGGTCGTCGACCACCACGACGTCGTCGCCGGTCCGGCCCCAGTCCGCGTCGGTGACCAGTTCGAGGAATTCGAGCGCGCTCGCGTCGGCGTGGATCGTGTGCGGCCGGTCGGCGAGCCGTGACGCCGGCCGTTTGGCGTGCAGGGCGTGGCCGTACAACCCGGTGACCGCGACCAGGAACCGCGTCCGGTCGATCGACCACTGTGGACGGTGCCGGTCGTCGATGCCGACGATGCCGCTCGGCCCGTCGGCGGCGGCCAGTACCTCGCGCACGTCGTCGCAGGTCGCGTCTTCCGGCAGCGTGGTCGCGGGCCGGAGGAAGTCGCCGACGCGGCGGGCGCGGGCGGTGCCGGGGACGAACGGGCCGGGCGCGTCCGGCGCGGGCAGCGGCGCGTGGTCGCCGTCCGGCGGGGCGAGCAGGTTGCCCTGCGCGATGCGCACGCCGAGCCGCCGGGCGGACTCCAGCTGCTCGGTGGTCTCGAGCCCGGTCGCGACCAGGCGGTTGTCGGTGCGCGACGCGAAATGCAGCACCGCTTCGACCACCGCGACGGCGGCCGGGTCGTGCGGCAGGCCGCGCAGCACACTGCGGTCGAGTTTCACCAGGTCGACGGGCGCCGAAGCGAGCAGGGTGAGCGGGAGGTCGCCGCGGCCGAGGCCGTCGAGCGCGAGCCGGAACCCGAGGTCGGTGAGCCGTCGCATACCGGTGAGCAGCAGGTCGGCGGGGATCTGCGTGAACGGCGGCCCGATCTCCAGCACGACGTCCCTGGTCCGGCGGCCCGCCAGGCTGAGCGCCTCGGTCAGCGGGTCGAAGTGCCCAGGCGGTGCCGCCACCGTGCGTGCGGACAGGTTCAGGTGCAGGGGGAGGGCGGCCTGCGGCTCGCGCAGCTGCCGGACGGCCTCGGCGGCCAGCCCGACGTCGACCTCGGCCAGCCTGCCGCTGCGCCGGGCGTCGGCGAGCAGTTCGTGGGCGGTGCCGCGGCCCGGCCGTGCCAAGGCTTCGAACGCGACGACGCCACCGGTGTGCAGGCTGTACAACGGCTGGTAAGCGAAGCGGACAGCGATCTGCAACGTCACAAGCGCATATTCGCGGGTGGCGGCAGGAAACGAAATACGTGTCAACTGATGTTCATCGTGAAGGCACCTGGGTTACCTAGAACGGCGTAACGCACGCCACCCGATCAGGTGTTTTCTTACTTGCCATGGTGACAATCGGAAAAGCGCCGACATCGCTTCGACGGTACCCGGAACATCTTCGCGGCCGCTGGTGAAAGCCCGCTGGAGCGGGGTGGGCAGCGTGAAGAACAGATCGAAGAACACCGGGACCGTTCCGGGCGGCATCCCGCACAGCGCGCGCAGCCCGTGTCGCCGCAGCCCGTGCACGGTGCGCGCCGAAGACGGCCACAGCGCCCGGTGCGCGGCCGACGCGGCCGCGGCCGGCCCCCGGTCCCAGGCCAGGGCGACGGCGTCGGCCACCGGTTCAGCGAGCCGGATCGACGTCGCGACGCTGTATCCGGTCGCCGGATGCACCAGCCCGGCGGCGGCGCCGAACGGCACCGTCCGGCCGCGCGGGGGCACCGGCGCGTCGAGCACGATCCGCACGCGTTCTTCGCGCCCGCGTGACGTCAGCCCGACGGCCTTGAGCCGGGCGCGCAGCCGCGCCGCCAGGATTTCCAGCGGCAGACCGGGTTTGCGAGCCAGCGAGGTCTCCTCGACCAGGACGGTGCCATCGCCGAGCGGCAGCACGTACAGGAACCCGGACTCGGTCTTCCGCCAGTCCATGAACACGGCGGTATCCGGGCCGTCGACCAGCCGCAGCGCGTCCTCGGCGGGGAGGACGGCGCCGAACGCCGTCTGTTCGTACCGGTCGCCGCGCGGCCGGGCACCGGAGGCGTCGACATAGAGACCCGTCGCGAGGACACGGCCGTCCTCAAGGCGCACCGACGAACCCTGCCCGCCGTGGTCCACGCCGGACACAGTCCCGGTGACGACGTCGTAGCCGCCGTCCAGCCACGTGCGCAGGCCTGCGTTGTCCAGCACCAGGTACTGCCGATCGAGTACATGCGGCCCGGTTCCGAAGGCCAGTGTGGTCGAAGGCGCGCAGGCGACGGCGCTCTCCGGCAACGCGGGCAGCTCGTCGGTCCACAGCCCGTAGGTCGCTCGCCAGCGCCTGCCAGGCGCCGGGTCGATCAGGGTCGTCTCCAGGCCGCGCCGGGCACAGGCACGCGCGAGCGCCCGCCCGGCCGGACCGCCGCCCGCGATCACCACGTCCGCCACCTGGGCAGTGTCTCAAAGCCGCGACGGATACGGTGTGACGCATGGAACAGACGGACCCGAGGGCATGGCGGCGCGATCCGGAGAGCGCGAACGCCGGGTTCAGCGATCTCGCCACGAGCCCGTTCCGGATCGACCGGGACCGGATCGCCGCTTCGCCGTTCTTCGCCAGGCTCGGCGGCGTGACACAGGTCGTCAGCGCCGGGGGCGCCGGGTTGCTGCACAACCGGCTCACGCACAGTCTCAAGGTCGCGCAGGTCGCGCGCGCCATCGCCGAGCGGATCAACGCGAGCAGCGATTCCGCCGAACTCGCCGCGAAACTGGGTGGCTGCGATCCGGACGTCGCCGAGGCCGCCTCGCTCGCGCACGACCTGGGGCATCCACCGTTCGGGCACCTCGGCGAGCAGACCCTGGACCGGATCGCGCGCCACCGCTTCGGCCTCGCCGACGGTTTCGAAGGCAACGCGCAGTCGTTCCGGATCATCACCACCACCGACGTGCGCGGCCCGTCGGCCTCCGGGCTCGACCTCACCACGGCGGTGCGCGCCGCGGTGCTGAAGTACCCGTGGGCGCGGTTGCACGTGCCCGATCCGCATCCGACGTCGATGGCCGTCCAGCCGCGCGGCGCCGCCGAACCCGCCGACGCTCCCGGCACCGGTGCGAGCAAGTTCTCCGCCTACAGCACCGAACTCGATGACTTCACCCAGGCGCGGGCCCCGTTCGACGGCCGGATCGAACCCTGGCAACAGACTGTCGAAGCGTCCGTGATGGACACCGCGGACGACATCGCCTACGCCATCCACGACCTCCAGGACTTCCACCGGATCGGCGTGCTGCAGCACGCGCCGGTCGCGGCCGAGTTCACCGGCTGGGTCGACCACGCGCTGGAACTGGCCGGGCTGGACGACGCGACCTTGACCGCCGAACGGCGGCTGCCCGGCCGTTCACTGGAACGGCTGCGCCGCCGGATGCACGCCAAAGACGGCTGGATCGTCGACGACGACGCCTTCACCAGCGCCGTCGCCCGTGTCCGCGCCGAACTCGTCGACGGCCTGCTCGCCACCGGGTTCGACGGTTCCATCGAGTCCGAGCAGGCCACCGCCGCCTTCTCCTCGAAGTGGACCGCGCGGCTCGTCGACGGTGTGCAGGTGGTGGCGTCGCCTTCGGCCCGGACAGGGCATCTCACCCTGCGGCCCGCGCAGTGGCACGAGGTGCAGGTACTGAAATTCGTGCACCGGCGATTCGTGTTGCTGCGCCCGGAGCTCGCGTTGCACCAGCGCGGGCAGGCGAGCCTGGTGACCACCTTGGTCGACGCCCTCGACGCGTGGCTGCTGGACCGTGACGAGTTCTACCGGCTTCCTCGACGGTTGCACGATTTGGTGGAGCTGGCGCGGTCCGAGTTCTCCGCGCTGGCGCGGACTTCGCCGGAACTGCTCGTCGGAGCGACCGGGGAACCGGTCACCGGTGCCGACGCCGTGCGCGGTCTGGCGCGAGGGCGGGCTGTGGTCGACTTCGTGGCGTCGCTGACGGACAAACAAGCGGTGACCCTTTTGGACGGCTTGTCGGGCCGTGCTTCCCAGCCTTGGTCGGATTCGTTCGTCCTGTAGCGACCCGATTACCCTGAACGGCCCACGGCCTGCGGCCGAATCCGGAAAATCTCCATCCGACGTCACCCGAACGGCTCCTGCCGCCGGTGCGCGCTCGGTACTTAGCTTGATCGAGCCGGTGATCGCCGGCGTCGGTCAGCGTGAGTCGGGGCACGCGCCTAGGTATCGGAGGCGCACGTGCGTCCAACCCGTTCCAGTAGGAGAAGAAGAACGATCCTGACCGCGGGCACCGCTGCCCTCGTCACCGCGCTGGGCCTGGTGAGCCCGCCCGTCGCGGCCGCGGAAAGCGGATCGTCCCCGGACGCGTTCTCGGAGAACACCGTCCGGCAGATCGAAGCTCTGCAGTCGATCAAGAAGAGCCAGCACACCGGCGAGTCCAAAGTGGACAGCCGACTGCTCGTCGAACAGAAACTCCGCGATCGGCGGATGTCGGCATCCGCGGTTCCCGCACTGGGGTCTGGGGCGAATGTCTCCGCGGCCGGCACCGTACTCGTGGACATCCGGGGCCAGGTCTCGGAAGAACTCCTCAAGGGACTGCGGGAATCCGGTGCGGGGATTCGCGCGGTGTCCGAACGGTACGGCAGCGTGCGCGCCGAGGTTCCGCTGAACGCGGTCCCGGCGATCGCGGCCCGCGCCGACGTCAAGAAGGTCGAGACCGCCAACGAGGCGTTCACCGCCCGGCAGCTCGCCGAACCCGCCACCGCGGGCAAGCGGGAGAGCAAGGAAGAGAAGGCCGCCCGGATCGCCGTCGAGCTGAAGAAAGCCGTCGAAGCCAAGGGGCAGCCCGGTATCGCGGCCGGACCGGTCAACAGCGAGGGCGACCGCGCGCACAACGCCGACACCGCGCGTCAGCAGTTCGGCGTCACCGGCGTGGGCACCAAGATCTGCGCGCTGTCCGACGGCATCGATTCGCTCGCGACCTCGCAGGCACGCGGCGAACTCCCGGCGGGCGTCGACGTGATCCCCGGACAGGAAGGCGACGGTGACGAGGGCACCGCGATGCTCGAGATCATCCACGATCTCGCGCCGAACGCGTCGCTCGGTTTCGCCAGCGCGTTCAACTCCGACGCCAGTTTCGCCGACAACATCCGCAAGCTGCGGTTCGACGCGGGCTGCGACGTCATCGTCGACGATGTCCTGTACTTCAAGGAATCGCCGTTCCAGGACTGGATCATCGCCCAGGCCGTGAACGACGTGACCGCCGACGGCGCGCTGTACTTCTCCTCGGCCGGTAACGAGGGCAACGTCACCGACGGCACCTCGGGCCACTGGGAAGGCGACTTCGTCGACTCCGGCAAGGGCGTCGGCAAGTTCGCCGGTACCGCGCACAACTTCGCCGGTGCCGCGGGCAACCAGATCTTCGAGCCGATTTCGGACCTCTCCTCGGCACGGGTGCCGGTCACGCTGTTCTGGTCGGACCCGCTGGGCGCCTCGAACAACGACTACGACCTGTACTTGCTGAACGCGGCGGGCAATGTCGTGGACTTCAGCCAGGACAACCAGACCGGGACACAGGACGCCTACGAGCGAGTGGACACACCCGCCGCCGGCGGGATCGGGCTCCGGCTGGCCATCGTCAAGTTCTCCGGTGAAGGCCGCTACCTGTCGCTTTCCGCGCTGCGCGGTCGTTTCTCCGACTCGGCCGACGGTCTCAAGGCCTACACCAGCCCCGGCGTGACCGTGGGCCACTCGGCCGCGCGGGACGCGTTCAGCGTCGCGGCGGCCCCGGCGGCCAAGGCGTTCCCGCGTGCCCTCGAACCGGGCGACCCGGCCAACCCGGCGGGCCCGTTCCCCGGTGCCTTCGGCGCGACCACGAAGGTCGAACGGTTCACTTCGGACGGTCCGCGGCGGGTCTTCTTCCAGGCCGACGGCACGCCGATCACCCCGGGCAACGTGTCCGCGACCGGTGGTGAGGTCCGCGCCAAGCCGGACATCACCGCTGCCGACGGCGTCTCCACCAGCGTCACCGGCTTCACCACGTTCTACGGCACGTCGGCCGCCGCGCCGCACGCCGCCGCGATCGCGGGCCTGGTGCTTTCGGGTAACCCGGGGCTGCCCCCGGCCGACGTACGCGAGGCGCTGATCAACACCGCCGTCGACATCCTGGCCCCGGGCCGCGACAACTCCAGCGGCGCGGGCGTCATCCTCGCCGACAAGGTGCTCGCCTACACCGGAGCCAGCCCGCAGCCGCTCGCGTCCGCGGGACAGCCGACGGTCACCCCGGCCGACGGCGGCTCCGCGCTCGACCCGGGCGACACCGCCAAGGTGACCGTGCCGGTGACCAACCGCGGCGACGGCACCGCGACGTCCACCAGCGTCGTGCTCTCCAGCTCGACCCCCGGTGTCACGGTGGCGCCGCGGTCGAAGTCGTACGGCACGATCAGCCCCGGGCAGACCGGCGTGAACGACTTCACCATCACCGTTCCCGCCACGCAGGAACTCGGTGTGCCGGTGGTGCTGAACGCGCGCGTGACCTTCGCGGGGTCGTTCTCGCCGACCACGTCCACGTTCTCGCTGCCGGTCGGCACCCCGTCGCCGGTGACGCGGGACTTCGCCTACGCCGGGGCCGCGGTGGCGATCCCGGACAGCGATCCGACCGGCGTGACCGTGCCGATCACGGTGAGCGGGGTCGGGCGCGCGTCGAAGCTGACGTTCTCGGTGGACGGGGCGACCTGCAACGCCGACCAGACCTCGACGACGGTGGGCATCAACCACTCGTACGTCGGTGACCTGGTCGGCACGTTGACCTCGCCCTCGGGTGCGAAGGCGACCGTGTTCCAGCGCAGCGGCAGCTCGGGCAACAACCTGTGCCAGGTCGTCTTCGCCGACAACGCGGCCACCGCGTTCAGTTCGGTGAGCGCGGCGAACGCGCCGTTCACCGGCACCTACAAGCCGGTGCAGGCGCTCGGCGGCCTGGCCGCCGGTACCGCAGACGGCATCTGGAAGTTCACCGCGGCGGACGTCGTCGGTGGCGACACCGGGTCGATCCGCTCGGTCTCCTTGCACGTCAACGGTTTCGTTCAGCCCGCCGTGGCTGAGCGGCCCGCGGGCGTCGGGAAGTCGGTGGGGCGCGGGCCGGTGAAGCCGGTCTAGTCCTTTCGGTGTGCGCGTGAAGGCCTCCTTCCCTCGGCTCAGCCGAGGGAAGGAGGCCTTCACGCGCGTTGGGGTGAGTCGGGGCGAAGACGTGACTCGCGTGATCAGAGACCGCACTCGCGAGTTTGCCCGGCGAGCCGGGAGAGCGTCGCGAAAGCCACTTTCGCGACGTCTGAGGTCCCGAAAGTGGCTTTCGCGACATCGAGCCGAGCCTGCCGTAGCCGCGGAACGGCAACGGCCGATCCCTGCCGATCCCAGCCGGGCCCCGTACGTTGGACCCATGGCGAAGGAGCGGCAGGTGGCGGGCGGGGGACGCGCGATCGAGGTCGCCCCGGACCGCCTCGAAGGCTGGTACGCCCGCTTCGCCGTCCGCAACGACGGTGTCCGCTCGACGGAACTCGCGGCGGACACCGTCACGGTCACCGCGGACAACGGCGTCGTCGCCGTCGCGACCGTCCCTTTCGGACCGCTGAACGCCGAAGGAACCATGCCGGGTCTCGCTGTCGGCCCGCTCGTCGAACACGCGCTGATCTCGCGAAGGATCGCGCTCCTGCTGGTGCGCCGCGGCGGGCACAGCGTCGGGATCGCGCGCGGGGGAGTGGTCGTCCAGTCCAGGACGGACCGGCATCTGGTCCAAGGCCGGTCCGCGGCGGGTGGCTGGTCGCAGCAGCGGTTCGCGCGGCGCAGGGAAGGGCAAGCACGCACAGCGCTCAGGTCCGCCGCGGATGACGCGTTCGAGATACTCGTCCCGCAACTGTCCGAAGTGGACGCCGTCGTGCTCGGCGGCGACCGCCGGGCGCTGGAAACACTGCGTGAGGACAGGCGGCTGGCGCCGTTGTTCAAGCGTGCCGAACGTCGTGTGCTCGACATCGCCGAACCGCGCCGCACGGTGCTCGACGACGCCGCCGAACGCGCGGTCGCGGTCGAGATCACCCTCTCCGGGCCGTGACGTCGGGCACGGTCGGATAAAACCGCTCGACAGCGGCCCGTACACTGATCGTGTGGACATCCTCTTGGAGTGAGCTCCTCGCCTGCCCGACGGCAGGCGAGTCGCAGCTGTCCGCTCATCCACCCCCTTTTACCGGGAGTTCCCGTGATCACGGCCTCTGGCCTGCAGCTGCGCGCCGGCTCGCGCATTCTGCTCGACGAAACCAACGTCCGCATCCAGCAGGGCGACCGCATCGGCCTGGTCGGCCGCAACGGCGCCGGCAAGACCACCTCGCTCAAGGTGCTGGCGGGGGAGGGCGAGCCGCATGCCGGCGAGGTCCGCCGCAGCAGCGAGCTCGGCTACCTGCCACAGGATCCGCGTGAGGGTGACCTGTCCGTCACCGCGAAAGACCGCGTGCTCTCCGCCCGCGGCCTCGACTCGTTGATGCGCAACATGGAAAAGGCGCAGACCGCGATGTCGGAGCTGGTGGACGACAAGGAACGCGACAAGGCGATCAGCCGCTACAGCCGTCTTGAAGAGCGCTTCGCCTCCCTCGGTGGGTATGCCGCCGAGAGCGAAGCGGCGCGGATCTGTTCCAACCTCGGCCTCGCCGACCGCGTGCTCGAACAGACGCTGCAAACGCTCTCGGGTGGTCAGCGCCGTCGCGTGGAGCTGGCCCGGATCCTGTTCGCCGCCGCCGAAGCGGGCGCGGGCGGCAAATCCGAGACGATCCTGCTGCTCGACGAGCCCACCAACCACCTCGACGCCGACTCCGTCACCTGGCTGCGCGGATTCCTCAAGCAGCATGACGGCGGTCTCGTCGTGATCAGTCACGACGTCGACCTGCTCGCGGACGTCGTTAACAAGGTGTGGTTCCTCGACGCGACCCGAAGCGAGCTGGACCTGTACAACATGGGCTGGCAGCGCTACCTCGACGCGCGCGCCACCGACGAGAAGCGCCGCCGCCGCGAGCGGGCGAACGCCGAGAAGAAGGCGGCCACGCTGCAGCAGCAGGCCGCGAAACTCGGTGCCAAGGCGACGAAGGCGGTGGCCGCCAAGAACATGGCCCGCCGCGCCGAGCAGATGCTGTCCGCGCTCGACGAGACCCGGCAGGCCGACAAGGTCGCCCGGATCAAGTTCCCCGAGCCCGCCCCGTGCGGCCGGACGCCGATGACCGCGGAGGGGCTCTCGAAGTCCTACGGTTCGCTCGAGATCTTCACCGGAGTGGACCTCGCGATCGATCGCGGTTCGAAGGTCGTCGTACTCGGATTGAACGGTGCCGGAAAGACGACTTTGCTCCGCTTGCTCGGCGGAATGGAAACTCCGGATACCGGCGGGGTCATTCCGGGTCACGGATTGCGTTTGGGCTATTACGCACAGGAACACGAAACGCTCGACCACGATGCGTCCGTGTGGGAAAATATCCGTCACCTCGCCCCGGACACGGGAGCGCAAGAGTTGCGGAACCTTCTCGGGTCGTTCCTCTTCACCGGCGAGCAACTCGATCAGCCCGCCGGCACGCTCTCCGGTGGTGAGAAGACGAGGCTCGCGCTCGCCGGTCTGGTGTCCAGTGCTGCCAACGTTTTGCTGCTCGACGAGCCGACGAACAACCTGGACCCGGCCAGCCGTGCCCAGGTCCTGGACGCTTTGCGCAGCTTCGCCGGAGCCGTCGTCCTGGTGACGCACGACCCGGGCGCCGTCGAGGCACTGGAGCCGGAACGCGTGATCCTGCTGCCGGACGGAACCGAGGACCATTGGTCGGCGGATTATCTGGAACTTGTCCAGCTTGCGTGACGCCTGCGTCCGTTCGGGTGCTTGATCGATGCCATCCGGCCACTGAAATGGCCCAATGTGATCGCGGTTTCGGCAGTTTTGCGCTCGTCGTCTGGCATTCCGGCGCTCAGTGTTCGATCATTGCGGCGACAGGGGCCGTTATGTGGCCCAGAACACTCTCGGCGGGAAGGCGATCGACGTGGCTGATCTCAAGAAAGGCGCGCGGATCACCGGCAACACGCGTGACAAGCTGGCCGCTGACCTGAAGAAGAAATACGAGAAGGGCTCGAGCATCCGCGCCCTCGCGGAGTCCACGGGTCGCTCGTACGGGTTCGTGCACCGGGTCCTCTCGGAGTCCGGCGTCCAGCTGCGCGGCCGTGGCGGTGCCACCAGGGTCAAGAAGAAGTAGTCACGAGGGAGTAGCGGACTGCTGCGCGGGGGGCGCAGTTCCCTTTCCAGGGATCGCTGTTTCACGGGTTTCCGCGGCCAGGAAGGCCAGCCTGGCACCGAGCAGGACCAGCGGATACACCAGGTACCCGTACCTGGTCGCCGGAGTGAGCATGATCAGCGCGACGAGGCCGACGGCCATGCGCAGCAGCGCGTCCGAACCGGTCGCGGGAGGACGGCGCAGCAGCCAGACCAGGATCGCGACGGCCGCGATCCCGAGCAGGGTGAAGGAAATCGCCGTGCCCACCGGGCCGAGCGAGGCGATGAGGTGGCCGGGCAACGGGCTCGCCGCCGGTGACTTGATCACGCCGATTCCCAATGGGAACCGGAAGACGTGTTCGACGAAAGCCTTGGGGTCGACCAGGTAAACGGGTACGTGCAGAACGAGGGTCGTCACCACGAGTGCCGCGGCGAATCCGCCCAGTGCGCGAGGGCCACGCCGTGTGATCACCAGGACACCCAGCACCACGATCGCGGGCGCGACGATGAGTTTCGCGCTGACCACCAGCGCCAGCACCAGACCCGACAGCATCGCGCGGCCGGTCGCGGCCAGCGCGAAGGACAGCACCAGCAGGCCGACGATGGCCAGATCCGGGCCGGCGACCGCCCAGGTCAGCGCGGTCAGCGGGCAGGCGAGCGCGAGTTGCGCCGCACTGACCGGGATCTTCGGCCACTTCAGCAGCCGCAGCGTCAGCAGCACGCACGCGACGGCCGCCAGCGCGAACATCCAGCGCGCGTCGGTGAGGGCGTTCGCGACCGGTCCACCGCCGGACAAGGCACGCGGCAGACCGAAGACGGTCATCACCGGACCGTATGGTGTGTAATCGTTTACTTCCACCGCGCGACCGAGCGCGGTGACGTCGACGTACGGGGTTCCGTTCTCCAGAAGGAGTTTCGCCGACCGTTCGATCACCCAGACCTCGGGCTGGGCGGCCCACGAGTTCGGCGTGACGAGCCAGTCCACTCCGGTCAGACGGCGAATGACGAGCATTCCCAACGGAAGGATCATCGCGAACAGGCCGATCGCCCCGATACCGATCCACCGCGAACCGAGCATGCCGGACGGGCGTTCGCCGCGCCGGGCGGCGACCAGCAGCCAACCTGAGTGGGCCACGGCGAGGCCGTAACCCGCTACAGCGAAGTTCGCCCACACGCGATAACCGTAGAACTCCGCGACGGCCGTGTTCACGACGGCGAAGACGAGGCAGCCCGTGTAGAAGACCAGGTCTGTGGTCAGTCGTCGCCGGTCGGGGTCCATGGTCACCGGCTCAGGCTACCGACGTGGCCGCGTCCGCCGGAAAGAGGACGCGGAAACCGGGAAGCATCCGGTGTGCTCCGGTGTTGGTGATGCTTATATCCGGGAAAACCCTCGACTAATATCGAGGTTCTGGGGGTAAGAGAGGGTTCTCATGGACAACACTTGGTCGCTGATGAACTCGGCGATGAAGTCGGCCGACGTTCCGAAGGGGCTGCACAAGGGCACGCTCCGCCGCGTCGCGCGGTTCGCCAGGCCGCATTGGCGGAGGCTGCTGGTATTCCTGGTGCTCACCGTCGTGTCGGCGGTGCTGGCGGTGAGCACGCCGGTGCTGGCCGGGAAGGTGGTCGACGCGATCATCGGCGGGCACGACGTCGCGCTGGTGGTGTGGCTGGCCGTGGTGATCGCGGTGCTGGCGCTGATCGACGCCGGGCTCGGGCTGGCGGAACGGGCGCAGTCGTCGAGGATCGGCGAGGGGATCATCCTCGACCTGCGGCTCGCGGTGTACCGGCACGTGCAGCGGATGCCGGTCGCGTTCTTCACGCGCACTCGCACCGGCGCGCTGGTGAGCAGGCTCAACAACGACGTCATCGGCGCGCAGCGCACGTTCACCGCGACACTGTCCGGATTGGTCACCAACGTGATCCAGCTCGTGCTGTCGCTGGTGGTCATGATGACGCTGTCCTGGCAGGTCACGCTGCTGGCGCTGGTGCTGCTGCCGGTGTTCATCCTGCCGACGCGGCGGCTCGGACGGCGGATGGCCGCGCTGCAGCGGGAGGCGGGGCACCTCAACGCGTCGATGACCACGCAGATGACCGAACGGTTCTCCGCGCCGGGCGCGACGCTGGTGAAGCTGTTCGGCGACCCGGCGCGCGAGGTGGGCGACTTCGGCTCGCGGGCCGGGCGGGTGCGCGACATCGGGGTGCGGACGGCGATGCTGACGCGCTGGTTCCTGACCAGCCTGACCACGGTCTCCGCGCTCGCGCAGGCCCTGGTCTACGGGCTGGGCGGCTACCTCGCGCTGACCGGGGCGCTCGCGCCAGGCACCGTCGTGGCACTGGCGTTGCTGCTGACCAGGCTGTACTCGCCGCTCACCGCGCTGGCGAACGTCCGAGTGGACGTGATGACCGCGCTGGTGTCGTTCGAGCGGGTCTTCGAGGTGCTCGACCTCAAGCCGATGATCGAAGAGAAGCCGGAGCCGCGCCGCGTTCCCGAAGGCCCGGTTTCGGTGGAGTTCTCGGACGTCCGGTTCGGCTACCCGGCCGCGGACCGGTACTCGCTGGCATCGCTGGAAGATGTGTCCACCTTGGATCACCGAGGTGGCGAAGAGGTGTTGCACGGCATCAGCTTCCGCGCCGAACCCGGACAGATGGTGGCGCTGGTCGGTTCGTCCGGGGCGGGCAAGTCGACGATCGCCTCGCTGCTGCCGCGCCTCTACGACGTCGACGCCGGATCGGTCCGCTTGTCCGATGTGGACGTTCGCGACCTGGGTTTCGCCGCGCTGCGGGAAACCGTCGGCGTGGTGACCCAGGACGGGCACCTCTTCCACGACACGATCCGGGCGAACCTCGAATACGCGCGGCCCGGCGTCACCGATGCCGAGATCTGGTCGGCGCTGGAGAAGGCACGGCTGGCCGAGCTGATCCGGGACCTGCCGGACGGGCTGGAGACCCTGGTGGGGGAGCGGGGCTACCGGCTCTCCGGCGGGGAACGGCAGCGGCTGACCATCGCCCGGCTCCTGCTGGCGCAGCCGAGGGTCGTCGTCCTCGACGAGGCGACCGCGCATCTGGACTCGCAGTCCGAGGCCGCCGTTGGCGAGGCGCTGACCGACGCGCTCGACGGGCGGACCGCGCTGGTCATCGCGCACCGGTTGTCGACGGTGCGGGCGGCCGACCAGATCCTGGTGATCGAGCACGGGGAGATCGTCGAGCGGGGAACGCACGAAGAGCTCCTCGCGCGGGAAGGGCGCTACTCGGCGCTGTACCTGACGCAGTTCTCGGAGGAGCCTGCTGCGGCGTGACCTCAAGAGCGCTATGAAGGGACCTTTCCTTGCAAAATTTGCAAGGAAAGGTCCCTTCATAGCGCGCGGGAGGCCCGACGGCAGCGCGCACGTCATCCGCGCGCGAGGAGCTAGCGGAGAGCGGGGACCCGCTCGCCGTACTTGGCCAGCAGCGCGGCGTTGGCCTCGTCGCCACCGTCCACGTTGGAACTGCGCCACAGCGGGATGTCGACGCCCTGCGCCGCGCCGAGGTCCACGACCTCGGCGAGGACGAGGTTCCACAGGAACGCGTTGATCACAGTGGACAGTGGCGCGGTCCGCGGCGCGTCCGGCGGGTAGCTCGAGTCGCCGGGGCGGACGTGGGAGTCGAGCACGATGCTCGCTTCTTCGATCAGGGTCGTCGCCGCGCGTTTGGGCGCCGCGGCCACGGACGCGGCCGAACTCACCGCGATGACCGACGCCCCGCGCTTCCGCGCCCCGGCGGCCAGTTCGACCGGGTACGGGTTGACGCCCGAGGTCGAGAACACCACCAGCAGGTCGTCCGGCCCCGGCGCGCGCTCGGCCAGCACCTCTTCGGCGAGCCCGGAGCGGCGCTCGGTCTTGGTGCTGTGCTGCGCGCCGTGCAGCGGCAGCAGTTCGGGGTGGTAGACCGGGTACACGCAGGCGAGGCCGCCCGCGCGGTAGAAGGTCTCGGCGACCGCGGCCAGCGAATGCCCGGCCCCGGCGGTGAACACCAGGGCGTCCGCCCGGATGACGTCCAGGATCAGCTCGGCCGATTTCCGGATCTGCGCCGCGTTACCCCGTTCGGCTTCCGCGAGCCGTTCGGCGACGTCTGCATAACGTTCGGTGGTGCTCACCACATCCGCCCTTCCGTCTGGAGGTCAGCGACGAATGTATCGCGTGGACCAATGGCCGAAGTGGAATACATCGGGTCATGATCGAGGTTGACCCGATCACTGCGGCCGGGGTTTCGGAGACTGGAGGGCCCAGGGTGAACGAGGCGGATCCCGCGGTGCGGACTTGGCGAGCACGCGGCCAGGTGAAAGCCGTGGTGCTGGTACTGCACGGCGGCGCGGAGCACAGTCATGCCCGCGTGGCGCCGTGGCGGCTGGCGTACCAGCGGATGGTGCCGCTGGCGAAGGACGTCCACCGGGCGTGCCGGGAGCACGGGGTCGAGGTGCGGCTGCTGCGCAACCGGATCTACGGCTGGAACGACCACGGTACCGACGCGCTCGCCGACGCGCGCTGGGCTTTGAAACAGATCCACGACGATCACCCGGATGTGCCGGTGATCCTCGTCGGTCACTCGATGGGCGGGCGGGTCGCCCTGCGCGTCGCCGACGATCCGGCCGTGGTCGGCGTCTGCGCGCTGGCACCGTGGACACCACCGGGTGAATCCATCGACGCCGTCGGCGGTCGCGCCGTGCTCATCGCGCACGGGACCAAGGACCGGATGACCGATCCGGTGGCCTCACACGCTTTCGCCGAACGTGCCGAGAAGGTGACGTCGCGGTCCGCACGGTTCGAGATCGGTGGCGAAGGGCACGCGATGCTGCGCAGATCTCGCGTCTGGAACCGCCTCGTACGGGCTTTCACCCTCGAGCTGATCGAAGCCGGGGGAATCGACGAAACACTGAGCGGGGCCTGGGGACGGCCGACCTCGGAACGGCTGCGGATCCCGGTCTGAACCGGGTGGGAGGGAGTACTCATGTCCACGTTCAGCGTCGATCGGGCGGCAGGTTCGTCCGGTCTGCCCGTCCCTGACGAAACCCGGTGGCCGGGGCTGGCCACCCCGCCGCATTCCCCGTTCCGGGCGCGGATCGCCGAGCAGTTGTTCCGGCACGCGGTGCGCCCGTTGAACGTCCGCGTGCGCATGCCCGACGGCTCGCAGCTGGGCGCGGGCGGCCCGGACGCGCCCGAGATGCGGCTCAACCGCCCCGCCGCCTTCTTCCACCGCCTCGGCGTGGACGCGAAGATCGGCTTCGGCGAGGCCTACATGGTCGGCGACTGGACGAGCGACGCGCTCGCCGAGGTGCTGACCCCGTTCGCCGAGCGGATGGCGACGCTCATCCCGCCGCTGCTGCAACGGTTCCGCCGGTTCGTCGACCGCGGCCACCCCGCGGCCGAGGAGAACACCATCGAGGGTTCGCGGGCGAACATCCATCGCCACTACGACCTGTCCAACGAGCTGTTCGGCACGTTCCTCGACCCGTCGATGATGTACTCGTCGGCGTTGTTCGGCCCGGACGACGACCTCACCACCGCGCAGCACCGCAAGATCGACAGTGTCCTCGACTACGCGGGGGTCCGCGAGGGCAGCACGGTGCTCGAGATCGGCACCGGCTGGGGCGAACTCGCGATCCGGGCCGCCGCACGCGGGGCCAAGGTCACGTCACTGACCATTTCCGAGGAACAGGCGAAGCTGGCGACCGAGCGCATCGCGGCGGCGGGCTTCGCCGACCGCGTCGAGGTCCGGCTGTGCGACTACCGCGACTCCTCAGGCGAGTACGACGCCGTGGTCAGCGTCGAGATGATCGAAGCAGTCGGCGAGTCCTACTGGCCCACGTTCTTCGAGACCATCGGGAAGCGGCTGAAGCCGGGCGGCAGACTGGGGCTCCAGGCCATCACCATGGACCACGAGCGCATGCTCGCCGCGGCCCGCTCGTACACCTGGGTGCACAAGTACATCTTCCCCGGCGGGCTCATCCCCTCGACCACCTCGGTCGAAGAAGGGATGCTGGAGCACACCCGGCTGACCCTGCAAGGGGTGCGCGAGTTCGGCCAGGACTACGCGCACACGTTGCGGCTGTGGCGGGAGAGGTTCACCCGGCGGTGGGACGACATCACCGAACTGGGCTTCGACGACGTCTTCAAGCGGATGTGGGAGTTCTACCTGGCGTACTCCGAAGCGGGGTTCCGCTCGGGGTATCTCAAGGTCCACCAGTTCGGATTCGCCGAAAACGGACGGTGAACGCCACCCAACCGATGCGGGGTGCCGGACGTCCTTCACCTAGGGTCTGCGGTTGACTGGGCCCTACACGCGAAATCGGGACGGGTGATTCGGCATGACGTATGGAGGCGACGACCGAGGGCGACGGATGCCGCCACAGCGGCCGCCGTCCGGCCGCCCCCGGCGGCACCAGCCGGCACAGATGATGCCGCTGCCGGGCCGGGGGAGCAGCCCGTACGACGAGCGGACCGCGCCCATGGGGCACGGGGGCCGGGAACGCCCCGCCGGTCCGCCACCGCGTCGTCCCGGCCCGCCGCAGCCCCCTCCCGGGCGCCCTGCCGACGGCGCGAGGCCGCCGGCGCGACGCAAGCGCTGGGGTTTCGGCAAGGTGCTGGTCACCCTGCTGACCGTGTTCGTGGTGTTCCTCGCCGGCGTGTGGGTGTACCTGGAGTTCTCCATCAACCGCGTCGACGCGCTGGCCGAATACTCCGGCCGCCCCGTCGCGGCCGAGGGCACCAACTGGCTGATCGTGGGCTCCGACAGCCGGGACGGGCTGACGCCCGAGGAGCAGGAGAAGCTGGTCACCGGCGACTCCAAGGCCGCCGGCGGCGGCAAGCGGACCGACACCATCATGATCGCGCACGTCCCGTCCAACAGCACCAAGCCGACGCTGCTGAGCCTCCCGCGCGACTCGCAGGTGGCCATCCCGGGGCACGGCAAGAACAAGATCAACGCCGCGTTCTCGATCGGCGGCCCGGCACTGCTCGCGCAGACCGTCGAAGGCGCCACCGGCCTGCGCATCGACCACTACGCCGAGATCGGCTTCGGCGGGTTCGCCAAGATCGTCGACGCGATCGGCGGGGTCCACATGTGCGTCGAGAAGCCGATGGAGGACACCCTCACCGGGATCAAGATCCCCGCGGGCTGCCAGGACCTCCAGGGTCCGCAGGCGCTCGGGTTCGTCCGCATGCGGCACAGCGACGCGACGCCGCGCTCGGACCTCGACCGTGTCGCCAACCAGCGCAAGTTCATCGGCGCGCTGGTC
The DNA here is from genome assembly GCF_046549005.1 of Amycolatopsis sp. lyj-108. NCBI lineage: Bacteria > Bacillati > Actinomycetota > Actinomycetes > Pseudonocardiales > Pseudonocardiaceae > Amycolatopsis > Amycolatopsis sp. lyj-108. The sequence continues at coordinate 758,873 of NZ_JAJPWQ010000003.1, forward strand.
AGCGAGATCGGCAGCCCCGGCACCCTGCTGAACCCGTTCTCGCTGTTCCCGCTGCTGTCGACGGGACCCGACGCGCTGACGATGGACACCGGCGACCACGTGCACAACCTGGTGGGGCTGGCGCTGGCGATGCGCGGGATCTCCTCGGGCGGCGTCGTCACCACGACGGTGCCGGTGACCAACGGCTCGGCGGAGAACTGGGACAAGACGAAGTCGAAGCTGCTTTTCGACGCGTTGAAGAACGACACGGAGATCCCGGACAGCGCGATCCTGACCTGATCATCGGTCCTTCCGGCGCCATGAACGGTCCTTTCCTTGCAAAATTTGCCAGGAAAGGACCGTTCCTAGCGTCTGCGAGGCCGTCCAGGGCCCGAAAACCGGAGGCGCCCGGAGCGAAGGCGAGTCACCATGGGCGGATGGAAGCGCCCGCCGAGACCCTCGCCGACGAAGTCGTCACGCTGCGCCGCTGGCAGCCGCGGCAACTCGAAACCCTCGCCGCCGCCGCGGGGGATTCCGCCGCGCATCTCGGCGCGTGGATGCTCTGGGCCACCAACGGTTACGGCCGTCGCGAAGCCGCCGACTTCCTGGAGAACACCGTAAGGAACTGGGCCGAAGGCAAGACTTACGATTTCGCGATCCTCGCCGAGGACGAGGTCGTCGGCGGCACGGGCATGATCATCCATCCGGACCGGATCGAGATCGGCTACTGGCTCGGCAGGCACCACACCGGTCGCGGCTTCGTGACCAGGGCCGCGAAGCTCCTGGCCGACGAGGCCTTCCGGCTCGGCGCGCTGGAGGTCGAGATCCGGCACGACGAGAACAACGTCGCGAGCGGCGCCGTGCCCGCGCGGCTGGGGTTCACGATGATCGGCGACGAGGCCACCGAACCGCCGCTCGCCCCCCGCCTGCGCGGGTGTCACCAGGATCTGGCGGCTCAAGCGTCCTTAGTCTTGCGCTCGCGCAAGGCGGCGAGTGCCTTGTCGGCGTGCACGGTGAACTTCAGTTCGCTCTTGATCACTTCGAGCACCTTGCGGTCGGTGTCGATGACGAAGGTGTGCCGCTTGGCGTGCAACGGGCTGAACTTGCGCCACACGCCGAACTGTTTCGCCACCACACCGTCCACATCGGACAGCAGGGGATAGTCGAAGCCGTGTTGGGCCGAGAACTCCTGCTGTTTGGCGACGGCGTCCGGGCTGATCCCGACGCGATGCGCGCCCACCTCGGCGAATTCGGCGGCCAGATCGCGGAAGTGGCAGCTTTCCGCGGTGCAGCCGCTGGTCATCGCGGCGGGGTAGAAGAACAGCACGACCGGGCCGGACGCGAGGAAGTCCGACAGCGTGCGCTGCTCGCCCTTGTCGTCGGGAAGGGTGAAGTCCGGGGCGATGTCACCTTGGTCCATGGACGCGATCCTGTCACGTCAGTGGGCGTGGCGTTCGATGAGCTCGTCGACCTCGTCCCCGGTCGCGGAATCCGCGACGAACGAACCGCGCGCCGCGAGCACGCCGTACCGTCGGAGCCGCTCGGCCTGTTCGTGATTGTGGACGCCTTCCGCGCCGATGCGGAGTTTCAGCTCCTTGGCCCTGGCGACCAGCTGGCACAGGTGGCGGACGTCTGCCTCGTTCTCGCCGTCGGCCAGCGCGTCGACCACGGCGCCGGACAGGATCACGTGGCGGACCGGCAGCCGGTGCCGCGGGATCAGCTCGAGATCGTCGGAGCCGGAGATCGTCAGCACGAGCTGGGCGCCCAGATCGGCCAGTACGGCGAAGGAGTCGAGCACCTCGCCGCCTTCGTCGAGGATGGATTCGCGGTCCGTGCACAGCCGCAGCGCCTGGGCGGGCAGGCTGTGCCGGTCGAGCTGTTCCTTGACCAGCAGCACCAGATCGGGCTCGATGGCCAGCCGGTTCGGCAGCCGCACGCAGACGTCGGGCGCGGCTTCGCCGAACCTGTTCCGCCACCTCGCGGTGGCGGCGAGCGATTCGGCCAGCAGCCACCGGCCGAGCGGGATGGTCATCCCGGTGATCTGGGCGAGCGGGTAGAACTCGTCCGAGTCCAGTTCGCCCTTCTCCGGGTGGCTCCAGCGCAATCCGGCGTTGACCGCGGCCAGCTGGTCGGGGTTCGCGAGTTTCACCGTCGGCTGGTAGATCAGCGAGAACTCGCCGTTCTCGAGCGCGCCCGCGATGACCGCGCCCAGCTGGTAGCGGCCCCGGTCACGCGCGTCGAGTTCCGGATCGAACAGCATCCATTGCGCCTTGCCGGCCTCCTTGGCGCGGTGCAGGGCGATTTCCGCGGCGCGAAGCAGGTCTTCGGGTCCGCCGTCGGCGACCGGGCGGACGACGATGCCCGCGCTCGCGCTGACCCCGATACCGTGCCCGCCGAGGTAGATCGGCTCGACCAGTTCCTCCAAGGCCTGCTCGACCAGTGCGATCACCTCGGGCGAGGTGAAGTCGCCGCGCAGCAGGACGGCGAACCCGTCGCCGGACAGCCGGGCGACCGAACCGTCGTGCCTGCCGGTGAAGACGGACGTGAGCTTCTTCGCGACCCCGCGCAGCACCTGATCGCCGACGCCGGCGCCCAGACCGTCGTTGATCACCTTGAAGCCGTCGACGTCGAGGTAGACGAGCGCGATCTGCTCGCTGCCGGACCCCGCCAGTGCGGCTTCGAGCGCGTTGCCGAAGGCGGTGGCGTTCGGCAGGCCGGTCAGCGGGTCGTGCACGTTCTGGTGCAGCAGTTGTTCCTGCAGCAGGTGGATCTCGTTGGCGTCGGCGACCATCAGCACCGGATAGGTCGAACCGGGCCGGTCACCGGGCAGATCGGTCAGGGTCACGTCGACCCAGAGCGGGCCTTCCTCGCTGTGGGTCAGCAGCAGACGTTCCTGCTGGGTCGGCCTGCCCGCCGTCATGAGTTGCGAGAGCGCGTTCCGCAGCCGGGCGACGTCGTGGTCGGCGGAGCCGAGATCGGGGATCTCCCGTCCGCGCAGTGTGGCGGGACGGCAGCCGAGGAGTTTGCCGAGGGCGGCGTTCGCCTCGACGATCGTGCCGTGGGGATCGGCGAGCGCGATCCCGATGGGCGAGGCGGAATAGAGCTTGGAGAAGCGCCGCACAGCGGGCTGGTGATCGGGCTCGGCCCGCACGGCGTCCTTGGCGACGCCGAGCAGCAGCTGTTCGAGTTGCTCCTTGGGAAGCGATACTCCTTTAGTGTCAGCGAGCGTCTCGGCCCATCTCCGAGCTACGTCCACCAACCCTGGCGCGGAACCAGGCTCGGGCACACTTCACCTCTTCATGCGCGGTTTATGGCCAGCTCAGACCGGGTGTCCGAGCTCATGGGCCCACACTAGGTATGAGCCGACCGGGTGTAGTGCCACGGCATCATGCGCGATCCGGGCTGTCTACCGGCTGAAAGGGTGATCGCTACTACACGAGTGGTGACCGGATGTCACCAAGAGTACTCGATCGTGAATGTCCGTTTGGTCGGAGTTCAGCGCGTTGTCAGCCGGATCGGCAGGCCGTCCGCGGGAACGGGCAGCGAGACATAGTCCCAGCGTGCGGTGTAGTCCTCCGGGACCGACCACCGATACGCCCGCAGCATCTCGTGCAGCAGTGCCTTCACCTCGAACGTCCCGAAATGCAGGCCGATGCACTTGTGCGCGCCGCCGCCGAACGGCATCCACGCGTAGCGGTGCGACTTGTCCTCGCGGCGTTCCTCGCCGAAACGGTCCGGGTCGAACCGCATCGGGTCGGTCCAGTACTCCGGCGCGAAATGGTTGACGGTGGGGGAAACCCCGACGAGTGTCCCTTCGGGAATGAAGTGGCCGAGAACCTCGGTGTCCTTCACGGTCTTCCTTGTCAGCGAAGGAACCGGCGCCACCAGCCGCAGGGCTTCCTTGATCACCAGGTCCAGCGTCGTCAGGGTCTCCAGCGCCTCGATGTCCGGCACGTCGTCGCCGAGAGCGAGGGACTCCTGGCGGGCACGTTCCTGCCATTCGGGGTTCTTCGCGAGGTGGTAGACGGCCGCGGCGCTGGTGATGGTCGACGTGTCGTGCGCGGCCATCATCAGGAAGATCATGTGGTTGACGACGTCGGAGTCGGTGAAGCGATCACCGTCTTCGGTGGTGGCGTGGCACAAGGCGGTGAAGAGGTCGTCGCCGTCGCTCGCCCGTTTCGCGGGCAGATTCGCCGAGAAGTAGCGTTCGAGGACCTTGCGGCCGTGCAGACCCGCCGCCCAGCGGCCGCCAGGAACGGGAAAGCGCACGATGGCCGTGCCCGCGCGCACGGAATTCACGAACGCGCGGTTGATAGAGGCCGCGTCGTCGCCGGACCGCATGCCCATGAACACCCGCGTCGCGACGTCGAGCGTGAGTTGCTTGAGGGACCAGTAGATCCGCGGGTTCGGCCGGTCCGCCCACGTGGCGATGCCCTCGCGCAGGGCCGGGCCCATCTGGTCGACGTAGCCGGTGAGCCGTTGCCGGGTGAACGCCGCCTGCATGATCCGGCGGTGCAGGTGATGCTCGCCGAAGTCGAGCAGCATCAGGCCGCGGTCGAAGAACTGCTCGATGAAGAACTTCCAGCCCTCCTGGGAGAAGGCCTTGTCCTTGTTCACCAACGCGATCTGCGTGGCCTCCGGGCCGGAGAGCGCGACGATGCGGCGGCCGAACGCGCCCATCCACGACACCGGGCCGTAGGTCTCGTAGCGTTTGAGGCCGAACTCGATGCCGAAGCGCATGAAGTCCAGCGCGTGCCCGATGACCGGCGGGCCTTCGTCGCCGAGGACGGGTTTGAGGCCCGGCGGGGCGGGCGCCAGTTCGCGGACCGGCCAGGTCGCGCCGAGCCAGCGCTGGTCGACCGAACGCGGCAAGGGGATCGACGTGAGCGGCGGGACCCGCTCGCGCAGCGCCCCGGTGACCTTTTCGACGGCGTTCGCCATGGTGACCATCTCCCCGCTGAGATCGGCTACCGCTCCACCATCGCACCCTTATTGACGTTCTGACAATACCTCGGCGGAAGTCCGTGAGGGCCTCCTTCCCTACTTTGAGGGTAGGGAAGGAGGCCCTCACGGAACGTCAGGAAAGCTCGGCGCGGACCGCTCGGGCGGCCGCGACCAGGTTCCGCAGGGCGGGCTCGACCTCGGCGTACCCGCGCGTCTTCAGGCCGCAGTCCGGATTGACCCAGATCCGCTCGGCGGGCACGGCGCCGACGGCGGTCCGCAACAGCCCGCTGACCTCGTCGACACCGGGGACGCGCGGCGAGTGGATGTCGTACACGCCCGGCCCGACGCCGCGGCCGAAGCCCGCCGCGCCGAGGTCGGTGACGACCTCCATCTTCGACCGCGCGGCCTCGATGCTGGTGACGTCGGCGTCGAGCGCGTCGATCGCCTTGACCACCTCGCCGAACTCCGAGTAGCACATATGCGTGTGGATCTGCGTCGCGTCGTCGATCCCGGACGTCGCGAGCCGGAACGACGAAACCGCCCACGCGAAGTACGCCTCATGCGCCGCCGCGCGCAGCGGGAGCAGTTCGCGCAGCGCCGGCTCATCCACCTGGATGACGCGGATGCCCGCCTTCTGCAGGTCGTGCACCTCGTCGCGGATCGCCAGCGCCACCTGGCGGGCGGTCTCGCCCAGCGGTTGATCGTCGCGGACGAACGACCAAGCCAGGATCGTCACCGGACCGGTCAGCATCCCCTTGACGGGCTTGCCGGTCAGGCTCTGCGCGTAGCGCGCCCACTCGACGGTCATCGGCTCCGGCCGAGAGACGTCGCCGTACAGGATCGGCGGCCGGACACATCGTGAACCGTAGGACTGCACCCAGCCGAAGTCGGTGGCCGCGAACCCGGCCAGCCGCTCGGCGAAGTACTGCACCATGTCGTTGCGTTCGGGTTCGCCGTGCACCAGCACATCCAGCCCGAGCTCCTCCTGCAGCCGGACGACGCGCTCGATCTCGGCCTTCATCGCGGCCTCGTAGCCCGCGTCGTCCAGCGAGCCCGCCTTGTGCGCGGCCCGCGTCTTGCGGACGCCGGTGGTCTGCGGGAACGAGCCGATCGTGGTGCTCGGCAACGGCGGCAGCTCCAGCGCGGCCTGTTGCGCCGCCGCGCGCTCGGCGTAGGGGGAGCGGACGGTGTCCTCCGGCCGCAGCGCCTCCAGCCGGGCACGCACCCCGGCGTCGGCAAGGTCGGCCGCCGTCGCGCGATCCGCGGCCGCGGAACGAGCGGCGGAGAGGTCGACGCCGTCTTCCTTCAACGCGCGTCCGAGCAGGACGACCTCGTCGACCTTCTGCTTCGCGAACGCCAGCCAGCCCTTCAGCCGCGGATGGAGCCCGTCCTCCCGCTCGACGTCGTAGGGCACGTGCAGCAGCGAGCAGGACGTCGACACGCTGACCGACCTGGCGGTGCCGAGCAACGTCGCCGCCCGGCCGAGCGCGCGGGCCGGGTCGGTGCGCCAGACGTTGCGTCCGTCGACGACACCGGCCAGAACCTCCTTGTCCCGCAAGGCGGGTTCGGCCGCGACCGCGTCCACAAAGGACTCATCGGTGACGAGGTCGACGGCGATCGCGTCGATCGGGGAGCGCGCGAGCACGCCCAAGCCACGACCGAGACCGCCGAAATACCCGGCGACCAGGATCTTCGGCCGCGAGCTCTCCTTCGCCAGCCGGTGGTAGACGCGGATGAGTGCGTTGAGCTCCCGCTCGGTGCGGTCCGCGGCGAAGACGGGCTCGTCGAACTGGACCCACTCGACGCCTTCGTCATGCAGGCGCCTTAACAGCTCGACGTAGCCGTCAAGAAGGTTGTCGAGCAGATCCAGTGGACGGAAGCCCTCCGGAGCGGTCTCGCTCGCCTTCGCGAGCAGCAGGAACGTCACCGGGCCCACCAGTACCGGCCGCGTCTCGACGCCGATCGCGCGGGCCTCGCGGTACTCATCGAGCGGTTTGGTGCCGGAGAGCGCGAACGACGTCTCCGGGCCGAGTTCGGGGACGATGTAGTGATAGTTCGTGTCGAACCACTTCGTCATCTCCATCGCCGGCGCGTCCTGCACCCCGCGCGCGGCGGCGAAGTAGGTGTCGAGCGGCGAAAGACCGAGCGTCGTGAAGCGCTCCGGCAGCGCTCCGAACAGCTCGGCGGTGTCGAGCACCTGGTCGTAGTGGGAGAACGTGTTGGAGGGGACGGAATCCAGCCCCGCGTCCTTGAGTTCCCGCCAGGCCCGGGTGCGCAGCGCGCGGCCGGTGCCCAGCAGTTCGGCCTCGTCGATCTTGCCCGCCCAGTAGCGTTCGAGTGAACGCTTGAGTTCCCTGTCCGGTCCGATCCGGGGGTAGCCCAGCACAGTCGTGCCGATTTCGGTCACAGCTCTCTCCTCGCGAGCTTGTCGTGAGAGCCCGGAGCGCGCAGGAGTGACCGCCGTTCGGTCGCGCCCATCCCACGAGGCCCGGACTCACGCACGCCGTCGGCGCGCGTACCACGGGCAGGTCTTCGGACTCGTGGGCGGCTCGCTCGCTCCTACCGGCCGTCGCTTCCCGGGGCGCCATGTCCCAGTGCTTTACCGTGTCTCGCACGGTGACGGCTTTCGTTCCCACATACCGCTGCGGGGCAGTCCCGGAATCACACCGGGTTCCCTGTTACCTCGACCAGCCTGGGAGGCCGGTCGAACCAGTAGCACTCCGGAGCGTACTCAGGCCCACAAGTACATGAAGGCCCCCTTCCTGTACTTAGGCGCAAGGAAGGGGGCCTTCATGTACTACGGGCGGGGGGTCAGTCCCAGTCGAGGGCGCCGCCGGACTGGTACTCGATGACGCGGGTCTCGAAGAAGTTCTTCTCCTTCTTGAGGTCCATTGCCTCCGACATCCACGGGAACGGGTTCTCGGTCTCGCCGAAGATGGGCGCGAGGCCGATCTGCTGCGCGCGACGGTCGGTGATGAAGTGCATGTACTGCTCGATCAGTTCGGCCGAGAGCCCGAGCATGCCGCGCGGCATGGTGTCGCGGGCGTAGGCGACCTCGAGTTCGCACGCCTCGGTCAGCATGCCGCGGATCTCGGCCTGGAACTCCTCGGTCCACAGGTGCGGGTTCTCGATCTTGATCTGGTTGATGCAGTCGATGCCGAAGTTCAGGTGGATCGACTCGTCGCGCAGGATGTACTGGTACTGCTCGGCGATGCCGATCATCTTGTTCCGGCGGCCGAGCGAGAGGATCTGCGCGAAGCCGGTGTAGAACCACATGCCCTCGAAGATCACGTAGAACGCGACCAGGTCACGAAGGAAGTTCTGGTCGGCCTCGGGGGTGCCGGTCTCGAAGTCCGGGTTCTCCAGGTTCTGCGTGTACTTCAGCGCCCACGCGTCCTTCTCCGAGATGGACGGGACCTCGCGGTACATGTTGAACAGCTCGCCCTCGACCAGGCCGAGGCTCTCGCAGATGTACTGGAAGGTGTGCGTGTGCACGGCCTCCTCGAACGCCTGGCGCAGCAGGTACTGGCGGCATTCGGGGTTGGTGATCTGCCGGTACACCGCGAGCACGATGTTGTTGGCCACCAGCGATTCCGCGGTGGCGAAGAAGCCGAGGTTGCGCTTGAGCATGGTGCGCTCGTCCTCGGTGAGGCCGTCGGCCGACTTCCACAGCGCGATGTCGGCCTGCATGGCGACCTCGGTCGGCATCCAGTGGTTGTTGCAGCCGGCGAGGTACTTCTCCCACGCCCAGGTGTACTTCATCGGCAGCAGCTGGTTGACGTCGGCACGGGCGTTGATCATCCGCTTGTCGTCGACGTTGATGCGGGCGGCGCCGACTTCGATCTCACCGAGCCCGGTGGCGTCGGTGGCGGGGTCAAAGGTAGTCATGGAGGCTCACTTCACGTGTGGGTCGAGTGGGTCGTGAGTGGCGATTCGGGTTAGAACACGAATCGCCACTCACGACCGGGAGGTCACTGGCAGGCTTCGCAGTCGGGGTCGTCGATCCGGCAGGCGGCACCGTCGGTGGCGACGAAGTCGACGTCCGAGACCTGCGGCATCTCCTTCGGCTCCGGCTTGGCGGCCGGGGCCGGGGCGGTCACGGGGACGGCCGGGACCGCGGCGGAAGCCGACGGGGCGGGCGAAGCGGCGGCGGCCGGGGCGGCGGGCTTGGGTGCCGATGGTGTGGCCGGGGCCGGGGTGGCCGAGACCGCGTTCAGCTTGCCGTCGGTGCCGCGCAGGGTGCTCTTCTCCACGTGCGTCGCGGACCGCGCCCGCAGGTAGTACGTGGTCTTGAGGCCCTTGTGCCAGGCGTAGCGGTACAGCTCGTCGAGCTTGCGGCCGCTGGGCGCCGCGATGTACAGGTTCAGCGACTGCGCCTGGTCGATCCACTTCTGGCGCCGCGAACCGGCGTCCACCAGCCACTTCGACTCGATCTCGAACGCGGTGGCGTACAGCGCCTTCAGATCGTCCGGCACCCGGTCGATCTGGCCGAGGCTGCCGTCGAAGTACTTCAGGTCCGAGACCATGACCTCGTCCCACAGCCCGCGCTCCTTGAGCGAGCGGACCAGGTGCGGGTTCACCACGGTGAAGTCACCGGACATGTTCGACTTGACGAACAGGTTCTGGAACAGCGGCTCGATCGACTGCCCGACCCCGCAGATGTTGGAGATCGTCGCGGTCGGCGCGATCGCCATCACGTTGGAGTTGCGCATGCCGACGGTCTTGACCCGCTCACGCAGCGGCGCCCAGTCCAAAGTGGACGAGGTGTCGACGTCGAGCGCGTCGCCCTGGCGGGCGTCGATCAGCAGCTGCAGCGAGTCGATCGGCAGGATTCCCTTGCTCCACAAGGAACCCTCGAACGTCTGGTACTGGCCGCGCTCCTCGGCGAGGTCGGTCGAAGCCGAGATCGCGTAGTAGCTGATGTGCTCCATGCTGGTGTCCGCGAACTGGACGGCCTCGTCCGAGGACAGCGGGACACCGATCTCGAACAGCGCGTCCTGGAAGCCCATCAGGCCGAGGCCGATCGGACGGTGGCGCAGGTTGGAGCGGCGCGCCTCCGGGATCGTGTAGAAGTTGATGTCGATCACGTTGTCGAGCATGCGGACCGCGGTGCGCACGGTCTTCTCGAGCCGCGCGGTGTCCAAGCCCTCGGGCGTGACGTGCTTGAGCAGGTTCACCGAGCCGAGGTTGCAGACCGCGACCTCGTCGGTGGTGGTGTTCAAGGTGATCTCGGTGCACAGGTTGGACGAGTGCACGACACCCACGTGCTGCTGCGGCGAGCGCAGGTTGCACGGGTCCTTGAAGGTGATCCACGGGTGGCCGGTCTCGAACAGCATGGTCAGCATGCGGCGCCACAGGTCGACCGCGCGGATCTTGCGGAACACCTTCAGCTCACCGCGTTCGGCGGCGGCCTCGTACTCGCGGTAGCGCTCGGCGAACGCGGTGCCGTAGAGGTCGTGCAGGTCCGGGGTCTCGTTCGGCGAGAACAGCGTCCACTGCGCGTCGGCCTCGACGCGGCGAAGGAACTCGTCGGGCACCCAGTTCGCGGTGTTCATGTCGTGCGTACGACGACGGTCGTCACCGGTGTTCTTGCGCAGGTCGAGGAATTCCTCGATGTCCACGTGCCAGGTCTCGAGGTACGCGCAGGCCGCGCCCTTGCGCTTGCCGCCCTGGTTCACCGCGACCGCGGTGTCGTTGGCGATCTTGAGGAACGGCACGACACCCTGCGACTGGCCGTTGGTGCCCTTGATGTGCGCGCCGAGGCCGCGGACCGGGGTCCAGTCGTTGCCGAGGCCGCCCGAGTACTTCGCCAGCAGCGCGTTGTTCTTGTACGCCTGGAAGATCGAGTCCAGGTCATCGTCCACAGTGGTCAGGAAGCAGGACGACAGCTGCGGGCGAGTGGTGCCCGAGTTGAACAGCGTCGGGGTGGACGCCATGAAGTGGAACGTCGAGAGCAGCTCGTAGAACTCGATCGCGCGGGCTTCACGGTTGTCCTCGCGGATCGCCAGACCCATCGCGACGCGCATGAAGAACGCCTGCGGCAGCTCGAAGCGGATGCCGTTGTGGTGCTGGAAGTACCGGTCGTACAGGGTCTGCAGGCCGAGGAAGCCGAAGTCGAGGTCGCGCTCGGCGTGGATGGCCGCGGTGATCTTGTCCAGGTCGAAGGTCTGGAGCTCGGGGTTGACCAGCTCCAGCTCGATGGCGCGCTTGAGGTAGTCCCGGAAGTACTGCGGGTACCGCGCGGTCATCTCGTTCTGGCTGGCCAGCTGCGGCGTGCCCGCGAGGTAGGTGAGCGCTTCGCCGCGGAGCTTGTCCGCGAGCAGCCGGGCGCTGACGTAGGAGTAGTTCGGCTCCTGCTCGACGAGCACGCGCGCGGCCATGATCTGGGCGAGGGCGAGTTCGTCGGCGCTGATGCCGTCGTAGAGGTTGCGCTTGGCCTCGGCCAGCACCGGCTCGGCCGAGACGTCATCCAGGCCGGCGACGGCCTCGCCGACGACGTGCGAGACACGAGCCCAGTCGAGCGGACGGAGCGAGCCGTCGGCCGCCTTGACGCTGATGGCGACGTCGGACGAAGCAGGCTTCTCGGCGTCACGGGCCTTCGCGCGCTCATCGCGGTACAGGACGTACGCGCGGGCGACCTTGTGGTGCTCGCCGCGCATCAGCGCGAGCTCGACGATGTCCTGGATCTGCTCGATGTGCAGCGCGGTCTCGGGACCGGCGTGGCGGAGCAGGGTGGCTTCGATCTGTTCGGTCAGTTCGTTGACCAGGTGGTGGATCCGCGACGAGGCGGCCGCGTCACCGCCCTCGACGGCGAGGAAGGCCTTGGTCACGGCGACCGAGATCTTGTTCGCGTCGAAGGGGGACACGCTGCCGTCCCGCCGGATGACTCGCACGGTCGCGGGCGTCGTGTCCGAGGACGAGGGCGGCCGCTGACCGGTTTCCGAGTTGACCACTGTCATGCATGACTCCAAGAGGGCGCGTTGAAGCACCACAAGGCCTCACAAGGCCGTGCGCTGCACGTTCACAAAGCTGTCCGACCACCGCTCCCGAGCGGTCTCCCCGTCGCTGGGCGGTGCCGGTTCCCAGAGACTACATGTAGGGGTCGGAGCCTGCACGTGCCCCAATGGGTGGCGTGTCGTGGTCTCACCCTGGCGGGTTAGACGATCACGCTGAGCGGCTGGTCAGCCCCCGAAAACGAGCTTGAAATCGCGCAGGCAGGCGCTCAGGACGGGCCGCTGACCGGCGAGGAAGCCGAACGGGCCGGATTCGTTGATCCGCCAATCCGCGGTCGCGGGACGCGGGTTCGCCGTCGCTCGGACGGGGCTTCTTTTGAGACGGCCGTCCAGCATTTGGACGACGTCGAAGGCCGCGGGTATCCGCACCGGAAGGCTCGGACGGGCGGTGAAGGCCGCCGTCGCGATCCAGTCCTCGTGGGTGGCCGCCGAGGCGGTGAAGGTCCGCCCGTGGGCGAAGTCGAGCGCGGCGAGGTCCTTGGGAATGCCCCACAACGCGCGTCCGCCGGCGAGGGAGACCTCGCTGTCGACCCAGATGTCGGTGATCGAGCTGGAGAGACGCTTGCCGCGGACCGCGACGGTCGCCAGCAGCTCGTGATACTGAAGCTGTCCGGGCTCCTGGTAGTCGATCCAGGCGGTGAACACCTGCGCGCTGCCGCCCAGTACGACGGGTTCGGCGCCGTCGGGCAGCGCGGGCAGTTCGCTCACCGGGACACGCCAGACCGACAGGTACGCCTGACCCGCCAGGTTCCAGGGCTCCGGGGGATAGGCGGTCATGCGTTCCGCCACGGCAGGTAGGCGGGCTGGTCGGTGTCGACGCGCATGGAGAACTCCGGTGGTCGTTTCTGCAGGAAGGACAGGACGCCTTCGACGGCGTCCGGGCTGGAGCCGAGGCCGCCGATCAGCTTGGAGTCCAGTTCGTGCACGGGGAACGGCGACTCCGCGCTGGCCATCCGGTACAGCAGCTGCCGGGTCACCGCGACCGAGACGGGTGAGGTGGTCCTGGCTATCTCGAGGGCCAGTTCGCGTGCCTTGCCGAGCACTTCTTCGGGCTCGTGAACACTGTGGACCAGCCCGGCGGTTTTCGCTTCCTCGGCGTCGAACACGCGGCCGCTGATCATCCAGTCGAGTGCCGTGCCCATCCCGACGAGCCGCGGGAGGAACCACGCGGACGCGCCTTCGGGGTAGATCCCGCGGCGGACGAACACGAAACCGAACCGGGAGTCCGTGGACGCCAGCCGGTAATCGCACGACAGTGTGATCGTGATGCCGCCACCGACGGCAGCGCCCCGCAGAGCCGCGATCACCGGCTTGTTCATCGTGAAGATCCGCTTCGAGCAACGTCCCGCCGGCTCCTGCCATGCCGCGTCCGGACCGGTCTCCGGGTCGAAGTCGAAGCCGCCTTGGGTGAGATCGGCGCCAACCGAGAAGTCCTTGCCGTTGCCGGTCAGGATCACCACCCGGACGTCTTCGTCGCGGTCGGCCCGGTCCATCGCGTCGCCGAGTTCGTCGGCCATGCGGATGGTGTAGCCGTTGCGGGCCTCTGGCCGGTTGAGCGTGACCGTCGCGATGTGGTCGGCGACCTCATAGGTGATTTCGGCGTACGCGCTCATGACGTGAAAGTAAGGCTATGTTGACAAGGTGTCAATAAGGCTCATTCGACGTCGTCCAGATGGTCCGCGTAGTACTCGACCGCCCGCCGGTACCGCTGCACACCGTCGTCCGCGCTCGTCGCCGCGAGCACCTTCAGCAGCGTTCCCGCCGCTTCGCGCGCCTCGCCGACGTTGTAGAGCGCCATCGCGAGGAAGGTCCTCAGCGCCGCGTCGTCCGGGAACTCGCCGAGGCCGCGGCGCAACGTCTTGAGCGACTCGTCGTACCGGCCGAGGACGCGATACGTGCTGCCGAGCCCGACGAACACGCCGTGCCTGTCCTCTGTGGACAGACCTTCGCCCGCGAGAGCCTGCTCGTAGAACGGGGCCGCTGCCGCCTCCAGTCCGGCCGAATCATGCGCCCACGCGGTTTGGTAGGCGATCACGGCGTCCCGAGGGTTCCGCGCGGCCAGCTCGATCAACCGCAGGCGGGCCTCGTCGGTGCCCTGCTCCCGCAGCCGGACCGCTTCCTGTGTCTCGTTCACGCGGCGGCGCCGTCGAAGGGCGGATAGGCCTCGCCGCCGACGCGCTCGGCCACGACGATGTAGTCGGCCAGCGCGTCACGCGAACGCGCCAGCTTGGCCAGCTGCTCGTCCAGGCGTCCGAGCCGCTCGCGCATCGCGGCCAGCAGTTCGGGGCAGCCGATCAGCTCGGGCTCCTCGCCGATCGCGCAGGGCAGCAGATACGCGATGTCCTCGGACGACAGGCCGGCGGCGAGCAGATGCCGGATCTGCTTCACCCGCAGCAAGGCCGTCTCGTCGTACTCGCGGTAGCCGTTCGTGCCGCGGCTCGCCTCCAGGAGGCCTTGGGCTTCGTAGTAGCGCAATTGATGTGTGTTGACGCCCGTCCGGTGACTCAGTTCACCGATTCTCATCGCTTTCCCCACTTGACCTTCATACCGGTATCAATGTCGACGATCGTGCCATGACTGACAACGCGAACACCCCGGTATCGGTCGTCGGCCTCGGTCTCATGGGCACCGCGCTCGCCCGCGCGTTCCTGAAGGCCGGGCATCCCACGACCGTGTGGAACCGGACGGCCGCCAAAGCCGACTCCTTGGTCGCCGAAGGGGCGCGGCTCGCGCCTTCGATCGGCGAAGCGCTCGGTGCGGGCGGCGTGACGATCCTGTGTCTTACCGACTACTCCGCTGTGCGTGACCTGCTCGGCGACGCTGGACTGGAGGGCGCGACCCTGGTCAACCTGTCCTCGGGCAGCTCCGCCCAAGCTCGCGAAACCGCCGCCTGGGCCGAAAAACAGGGCGCCGGCTACCTGGACGGCGCGATCATGGCCATCCCGTCGACGATCGGGACCGCCGAAGCGATGATCCTGCTCAGCGGGCCGCGGCCGGACTTCGACCTCGGCGCGCTCGGCACGATCAGCCATCTCGGCGAGGATCCCGGGCTGGCGTCCCTGTACGACGTCGCCGGGTTGACCATGATGTGGAGCGTCCTGAACGCGTGGCTTCAGGGCACGGCGATGCTCAAGACCGCCGGTGTCGACGCCGCGACGTTCGCGCCGTTCGCGCGGCAGATCGCCGCCGGGGTGGCCGATTGGCTGCCCGGATACGCCGAACAGGTCGACAAGGACTCCTTCCCGGCCGAGGTCGCCGCCTTGGAGACCGACGCGCGGGCGATGGCTCATATGGTCGAGGAGAGTGAGGCGCTGGAGGTGAACGCCGAGCTGCCGAAGCTGCTCAAGGCGATGGCCGACCGCGCGATCGCCGCCGGGCACGGGGGAGAGCAGTACCCGGTGCTGATCCGGGAATTCGAACGAGCGGGTGAGTAAGACGGCGGCCGGGGGGTCGCTCGCCGGTCCGTGAGGGCCTCCTTGCCTACCCTGAAGGTAGGGAAGGAGGCCCTCACGGACCTGGCCGCCACTTGCGCCCCAACAGCACCACCAGTCACAACAGCCGAAGTACATGAAGGCCCCCTTCCTTGCGCCTAGGTACAGGAAGGGGGCCTTCATGTACCTCGAACCCTGCAGTCGGCCGACAAAACAATCAGGCGTGCTTGATTTTTCCGGCGGCGGGTGCCAGCCTGAAGAAGACGCGAGGAGGCGGGCATGGCTGACCTGGGCGTGATCCTTGGGGATCTCGCGGCGGAATCGCAGGCCATCGACGACGTGGTGGCGGATCTGCCCGCGTCGGACTGGGCGAGGCGGACTCCGGCCGAAGGCTGGACGATCGCCCATCAGATCGCTCATCTGGCTTGGACGGACAAGAAGGCGCTGATCGCGGCGCGCGGTTCCGAGGCCGAGTGGCAGGCCGAAATCGAAGGGCTGCTCGCGACGGGCGAGTCCTACGTCGACGACGGCGCCGCCGAGGGCGCGAAGACACCACCCCGTGAGCTGCTGGCCGAGTGGCGCGCCGGCCGCGCGGAGCTCGCCGAAGCGCTCGCCGCGGTGCCCGACGGGCAGAAGATCCCCTGGTACGGCCCGCCGATGAGCGCCGCGTCCATGGTGACCGCGCGGCTCATGGAGACCTGGGCACACGGCCAGGACATCTTCGACGCGCTCGGCCTGGAGCGGGAGAACACGGCCAGGATCTGGCATATCGCCCGGTTCGGGACCCGCACCCGCGACTTCGCCTACAAACTCAACTCGCTCTCCCCGCCCGCCGCGGAATTCCGTGTCGAGCTGACCGCGCCCGACGGCACCACCTGGGCGTTCGGCCCCGAGGACGCCGAGCAGCGGCTCACCGGGAGCGCGGTCGGCTTCTGCCTCGTCATCACCCAGCGGCGTCATCCCGCCGACACCGACCTGGTCGCCACGGGCAAGGACGTCGAGGAATGGCTCGGGATCGCGCAGGCCTTCGCCGGGCCTCCCGGCGCCGGACGGAAACCGGGGCAGTTCGCATGACCCCGATCAGGATCGGCAACGCGTCCGGGTTCTACGGCGACCGGTTCTCCGCCGTCCACGAGATGCTCACCGGCGGCCCGCTCGACGTGCTGACCGGCGACTACCTGGCCGAGTTGACCATGCTCATCCTCGGCCGCGACCGGATGAAGGACCCGAATCGCGGGTACGCCAAGACCTTCCTGCGCCAGATGGAACAGAATCTCGCGCTGGCCAAGGAAAAGGGCGTCAAGATCGTGGCGAACGCCGGTGGGCTCAACCCCGCCGGCCTCGCGGACGCGCTTCGTGAACTGGCCGCGAAACTCGGCGTCGACGTCGCCATCGCGCACGTCGAGGGCGACGACCTCGTCCAGCGGGCGGAAGAACTCGGCTTCGGCAAGACCCTGACCGCCAACGCGTATCTCGGCGCATGGGGGATCGCGGAATGCCTGAACGCGGGCGCCGACATCGTGGTGACCGGCCGCGTCACCGACGCATCGGTGATCGTCGGCCCGGCCGCCGCGCACTTCGGCTGGGCGCGCGACGACTACGACGCGCTGGCGGGCGCGGTCGCGGCCGGGCACGTGATCGAATGCGGTACGCAGGCCACCGGTGGCAACTACGCCTTCTTCACCGAGCACGAGATCGGTGTCCCGGGGTTCCCGATCGCCGAGATCTCCGCCGACGGCTCCAGCGTGATCACCAAACACCCCGGCACAGGCGGCGTGGTGAACGCCGGAACCGTTACCGCGCAACTGCTCTACGAGATCACCGGCGCCCGTTACGCCGGGCCGGACGTCACGGCGCGGTTCGACACGCTGACGCTCACCGAGGACGGCCCGGACCGCGTCCGGATCAGCGGCGTCACCGGTGAGCCGCCGCCTCCGACGCTCAAGGTCTGCCTGAACGGGCTCGGCGGTTTCCGCAACGAGACGACGTTCGTCCTCACCGGACTCGACATCGAAGCGAAAGCCGCGTTGGTCAAGGAACAACTCGAAGGCGCGCTCAAGGCCAGGCCGCCGGCGGACGTCCAGTGGACGCTCGCCCGCACCGACCGTCCCGACGCCGAAACCGAGCAGCAGGCGAGCGCTCTGCTGCACGTCGCGGTGAAGGACGCCGATCCGGAGGTCGCCGGGCGCGCGTTCAGCGGCGCGGCGATCGAACTCGCGTTGGCGAGCTACCCCGGCTTCCACGTCACCGCGCCGCCCGCGGCCGCCTCGCCCTACGGCGTGTACCGGCCCGCGTTCGTCGACGCGCACGAGGTGTCGCACGTCGCCGTCCTGCCGGACGGGACGCGCCGCGACATCGCGCCCGCCGCCGAAACACTGCCTCTGTCCGAAGTGGACGAAAGCCGGTCGCCCGCGCCCTTCACCCAGGCACAGGTCCGCCGGGCACCGCTGGGCAGGGTGATCGGCGCCCGCAGCGGCGACAAGGGCGGCAACGCGAACGTCGGTGTCTGGGTGCGCTCCGACGAGGCGTGGCGCTGGCTCGCGCACCGGCTCACCGTCACCGAGTTCAAACTGCTGCTCCCGGAGACCGCGGACCTCGAGGTCCGGCGGCATCTGCTCCCGAACCTGCGGGCGATCAACTTCGTCGTCGAAGGCATCCTCGGCGAGGGTGTCGCGTCGCAGGCGCGGTTCGACCCGCAGGCGAAGGCGCTCGGGGAATGGCTGCGCTCCCGCGAGATCGACATCCCGGAGGCCCTCCTGTGACCGACCCCTTCTCCACGCCGGAACGCGCCGAACTGCGCAAGACCGTGCGGCGGTTCGCCGAAACCGAGATCCTGCCCCACCTCGAAGGCTGGGAGCGCGAGGGCGAACTGCCCCGCGACCTGCACCGCAGGGCCGGGGAACTCGGGCTGCTCGGCGTCGGCTTCCCCGAGGAGGTCGGCGGCGGTGGCGGTGACTACCTCGACGCGGTCGTCATCGCCGAGGAACTGCACTACGCGGGTGGTTCCGGCGGCCTGTTCGCCTCGCTGTTCACCTGTGGCATCGCCGTCCCGCATATCGCGGCGGCCGGGGATCCGGTGCAGATCGAACGCTGGGTCCGGCCGGCGCTGGAAGGCAACAAGATCGGCTCGCTCGCGGTCACCGAACCCGACGGCGGCTCCGACGTCGCCGGGATCCGCACCACCGCGGTGCGCGAGGGCGACGAGTACGTCATCAACGGTGCCAAGACCTTCATCACCTCGGGCTGCCGCGCCGACTTCGTGACCACCGTGGTCCGCACCGGTGAGGCAGGCGCCCACGGGCTCTCGCTCATCGTGGTCGAGCGCGGCACGCCGGGTTTCACCGTCTCCCGCAAGCTGGAGAAGATGGGGTGGCTCTGCTCGGACACCGCCGAGTTGTCCTATGTGGACGTCCGCGTGCCCGCGGAGAACCTGATCGGCGCCGAGAACAGCGGGTTCGCGCAGGTCGCCACCCAGTTCGTCACCGAACGGGTCTCGCTGGCGGTGCAGGGTTACGCGCACGCCCAGCGAGCGCTCGACCTGACGCTGGACTGGTGCCGCCTGCGCGAGACCTTCGGCCGCCCGCTGATCTCCCGCCAGCTGGTGCAGCACAAACTCACCGAGATGGCCCGCAAGATCGACGTCGCCCGCACCTACACCCGGCAGGTCGCCCAGCGGCACGTCGCGGGCGAAGAGGTCATCGCCGAAGCCTGTTTCGCGAAGAACACCGCCGTCGAGACCGCCGAATGGGTGGTCAACGAGGCCGTGCAGCTGCACGGCGGACTCGGCTACATGCGGGAGTCCGAAGTGGAGCGTCACTACCGTGACGTGCGCATCCTCGGCATCGGCGGCGGGACCAACGAGATCCTCACCGGCTTGGCCGCGAAGCGATTGGGATACACCGCATGAGCACCATCAGGTCCACTGTGGACACGCGAGGCGAAGAGTTCGCCGCCAATCGCGAGTCCATGCTCGGCAAACTGGCCGAGATCGATGGCGAGCACGCCAAGGCGATCGCGGGCGGCGGCGAGAAGTACGTCGCCCGCCACCGCAAACGCGGCAAACTGCTGGCTCGTGAACGGATCGAGCTCCTCCTCGACGAGGACTCGCCGTTCCTGGAACTGTCGCCGTTGGCGGCCTGGGGTTCGGACTACCAGGTCGGCGCCAGCGTGATCACCGGGATCGGCGTCGTCGAAGGCGTCGAATGCATGATCTCGGCGAGCGACCCGACGGTCAAAGGCGGGGCGAGCAACCCGTGGACGGCCAAGAAGAGCTACCGCGCCGCGGACATCGCCGCGCAGAACCGCTTGCCGGTGATCAACCTCGTCGAGTCCGGCGGCGCGGATCTGCCGACGCAGAAGGAGATCTTCATCCCCGGCGGCCGGATCTTCCGCGACATCACGCGTTCGTCGGCGGCGAAGGTGCCCACGATCGCCCTGGTGTTCGGCAACTCGACCGCCGGCGGCGCGTACCTGCCCGGCATGTCGGACTACGTCGTGATGGTCAAGGAACGGGCGAAAGTGTTCCTCGGCGGGCCGCCGTTGGTCAAGATGGCCACCGGTGAGGAGTCCGACGACGAATCGCTCGGCGGCGCCGAGATGCACGCCCGCACCTCCGGCCTGGCCGACTACCTCGCGGCGGACGAAGAGGACGCGATCCGGCTCGGCCGCAGCATCGTCAAACGGCTCAACTGGACCAAACAGGGGCCGACGCCGAAACCGGACTACGCCGAGCCGCTGTACTCCGCCGAGGACCTGCTCGGCATCGTGCCCACCGACCTCAAGGTGCCGTTCGACCCGCGCGAGGTGATCGCCAGGGTCGCCGACGGTTCGGACTTCGACGAGTTCAAACCCTTGTACGGCAGCAGTCTCGCCACCGGTTGGGCGAGTATCCACGGCTACCCGGTCGGCATCCTCGCCAACGCCCAAGGCGTGCTCTTCGGCGAGGAGTCGCAGAAGGCCGCGCAGTTCATCCAGCTGGCCAACCAGATCGACACGCCGCTGGTCTTCCTGCACAACACGACCGGCTACATGGTCGGCAAGGAATACGAGCAGAGCGGCATCATCAAACACGGCGCGATGATGATCAACGCCGTGTCGAACTCCAAGGTGCCGCATCTGTCGGTGCTCATGGGTGCCTCGTACGGCGCCGGGCATTACGGCATGTGCGGCCGGGCCTACGATCCCCGGTTCCTTTTCGCTTGGCCCAGCGCGAAATCCGCGGTCATGGGGCCGCAGCAGCTGGCCGGTGTGCTGTCCATCGTGGCCCGCGCCGCAGCCGCGTCGCGAGGCCAGGACTACAACGAGGAACACGACGCCGCCATGCGCGCCATGGTGGAGGGGCAGATCGAAGCGGAGTCGATGCCGATGTTCCTCTCCGGAATGCTCTACGACGACGGGATCATCGATCCCCGCGACACCCGCACGGTGCTCGGGCTCAGCCTGTCCGTGATCCACAATGGACCAGTGAAGGGCGCCGAAGGCTTCGGCGTCTTCAGGATGTGAGCGGCATGATCGAGAAATTGCTGGTCGCCAACCGCGGCGAGATCGCCTGCCGCGTGTTCCGCACCTGTCGCGACGCCGGAATCGGCACGGTCGCGGTGTTCTCCGACGCGGACGCCGACGCGCCGCACACGGCCGAGGCGGACGTCGCCGTCCGCTTGCCGGGCAACGCGCCCTCCGACACCTACCTGCGGGCCGAACTCCTGATCAAGGCGGCCGTCGAGACCGGCGCCGACGCGATCCACCCCGGCTACGGCTTCCTGTCCGAGAACGCCGCCTTCGCCCGCGCCGTGATCGACGCCGGGCTCACCTGGGTCGGCCCGCCGCCGGAAGCCATCGAGAGCATGGGCTCCAAGGTCGAGTCCAAGCGGATGATGGCCGACGCCGGTGTCCCGATTCTGTCCGAATTGGACCCGGCCGAGGTCACCGAGGCCGACCTTCCCTTGCTGGTCAAGGCTTCCGCCGGGGGTGGCGGACGCGGCATGCGCGTCGTGCGCTCGCTCGGCGAACTCGCCGAGGCCGTCGAAGGCGCGAGTGCGGAGGCCGCCTCGGCGTTCGGCGACCCGACCGTGTTCTGCGAGCGGTACCTGGAGACCGGCCGTCACATCGAGGTGCAGGTGCTCGCCGACACCCATGGCACGGTGTGGGCGGTGGGGGAGCGTGAGTGCTCGATCCAGCGCCGCCACCAGAAGGTCGTCGAAGAGGCGCCGTCGCCGTTCGTCGACGAAACCATGCGTGAGGCGCTGTTCGACGCCGCGCGCAAGGCCGCGCAGGCGATCGACTACGTCGGCGCCGGGACGGTCGAGTTCCTCGCCGGACCGGACGGGCGGTTCTACTTCCTGGAGATGAACACCCGGCTCCAGGTGGAGCATCCGGTCACCGAGGCCACGACCGGACTCGACCTCGTCTCGCTGCAACTGCGGGTCGCCGAGGGCGAGCACCTCCCGATCGAGGAGCCGGAGACGCGGGGCCACGCGATCGAGGTCCGGCTTTACGCCGAAGATCCGGCTGCGGGCTGGCAGCCGCAGAGCGGCACCTTGCACCGCTTCGAACTGCCCGCCGCGCAACGGGCATTCGAAGTCGGTCCGGGTGTCCGGCTGGATTCCGGTTTCGTCAGCGGCCAGACCGTCGGCGTGCACTACGACCCGATGCTCGCCAAAGTCATCGCCTACGCCCCGGATCGCCGGAGCGCGGCGCGGGCACTGGCAGGCGCCTTGGCCGGAGCGGAGATCCACGGCGTGGTGACCAACCGCGACCTGCTGGTGAACGTCCTGCGCCACGAGGCCTTTCTCGCCGGCGAGACCGACACGGCGTTTTTCGACCGGCACGGACTCGAAACCCTGGCACGTCCACTGGCCACTGTGGACACCGTACGGATTTCGGCGCTGGCGGCCGCCTTGGCGGGTGCGGCCGCGAACCGCTCGCACGCGCGAGTGCAGGAGCGGCTGCCGAGCGGCTGGCGCAACGTCCGCTCCCAGGGACAGCGCAAACGTTTCCGCACCGGCGAAGACGAGATCGAGATCGTCTACACCCTCGGCCGCGACGGTCTGCGCGCCGACGGTTTCGAAGGCGTCGAACTGGTTTCCGCCGAGAGCGACGGCGTGGTCCTGGAGATCTCCGGGGTGCGGCGGAAGTTCGCCGTCGCCCGGTACGGCGGCACGGTGTACGTCGATTCGCCGGCAGGCGCGGTCGAGCTGGGTGTGGTGCCGAGGTACACCGATCCCGACGCGGCGCTCGCCGCCGGATCGCTGGTGGCGCCGATGCCGGGCACGGTCGTCCGGCTCGCGGTGGAAGCGGGCGACACCGTCAAAACCGGCGATCCGTTGCTGTGGCTCGAAGCGATGAAGATGGAACACCGGATCGCGGCGCCAGCCGACGGCGTCGTGACGGAACTCCCGGTGGTGGTCGGACAACAGGTCGAAGTGGGCACGATCCTCGCGGTGGTAGGAGACAACGAATGAACGCGATGAACTTCACCGAGCCCGAGGAGCGCGTCGCGCTGCGGGCCGCCGTCGCCGAACTCGGCAAGAAGTACGGGCACGAGTACTACGCGAAACAGGCTCGCGCCGGGCTCAAGACCGACGAGCTGTGGGCCGAGGCCGGACGGCTCGGCTACCTCGGCGTCAACCTGCCCGAGGAGTACGGCGGCGGGGGAGCGGGCATCGCGGATCTCGCCGCGGTGCTCGAAGAACTCGCCGCGGCGGGCTGCCCGCTGCTGCTCATGGTCGTCTCGCCGGCGATCTGCGGCACGGTCATCTCACGGTTCGGCACCGAGGAGCAGAAGAAGCGCTGGCTGCCCGGGATCGCCGACGGCAGCGGGCGGATGGTCTTCGCGATCACCGAACCGGACGCGGGGTCGAACTCGCACAAGATCACCACCACCGCGAAACGCGACGGTGACGGCTGGGTCCTCAGTGGACGGAAGGTCTTCATCTCCGGTGTCGACGAGGCGGACGCCGTCCTGGTCGTCGGCCGCACCGAGGACGCGAAGACCGGCAAGCTCAAGCCCGCGCTGTTCACCGTCCCGACCGACGCGCCCGGCTTCGAGTACAAGCAGATCGACATGGACATCATCTCGCCGGAGAAGCAGTTCGGCCTGTTCCTCGACGACGTCCACCTGCCCGCCGACGCGCTGGTCGGCGAGGAGGACGCGGCGATCGCGCAGCTGTTCGCCGGGCTCAACCCCGAACGCATCATGGGCGCGTCGTTCTCGCTCGGCATCGCCCGCTACGCGCTGGGCAAGGCCGTCGGCTACGCCAACGAGCGCAAGGTGTGGGGCGCGCCGATCGGCACCCACCAAGGGCTCGCGCATCCGCTGGCCGAGATCAAGATCGAACTGGAACTGGCGAAGCTGATGACGCAGAAGGCGGCGTCGTTGTACGACTCCGGCGACGATTTCGGGGCGGGCGAGTCGGCGAACATGGCCAAGTACGCCGCCGCCGAGGTCGCCATCCGCGCGGTCGACCAGGCCGTGCAGACCCATGGCGGCAACGGCCTCGCCAGCGAATACGGGCTGGGCACGCTGGTCACGGCCGTCCGGCTGGGCCGGATCGCGCCGGTGAGCCGCGAGATGGTGCTCAACTTCGTCGGCCAGCACAGCCTCGGCCTGCCGCGGTCCTACTGAGAGGCGCGAATCATGAGCACGCTCCACGGCAAGACGATCATCATCTCCGGTGGCAGCCGGGGCATCGGCGAGGCCATCGCGGTCCGCGCCGCCCGTGACGGCGCGAACATCGCCTTGCTGGCCAAAACCGCCGAGCCCCATCCGAAGCTGCCGGGAACGCTCTACACCGCGGCCAAGGCGATCGAGGACGCCGGCGGGCAGGCGTTGCCGATCGTCGGCGACGTCCGCGACGACACGTCGGTCGAGGCCGCGGTGGCGCGGACCGCGGAGCAGTTCGGCGGTATCGACATCGTGCTCAACAACGCCAGCGCGATCGACCTGACGCCGACCGAAGCGGTCAGCATGAAGCGTTACGACCTGATGCAGGACGTCAACGCGCGCGGTTCGTTCCTGCTGTCGAAACTCGCCATCCCGTACCTGAAACTGTCGGAGAACGCGCATATCCTGACGCTGTCGCCGCCGATCAGCCTCGACGAGAAGTGGTTCCAGGCCGGGCATCTCGCGTACAGCATCGCGAAGTACTCGATGAGCCTGGTGACCGTCGGGCTCGCCGCGGAACTGCGGCAGTTCGGGATCGCGGCGAACTCGCTGTGGCCGCGGACCACCATCGACACCGCGGCGATCCGCAACGTCGTCGGCGCCGAACTCGCGGCGAAGTCGCGGACGCCGGAGATCATGGCGGACGCGGCGCACGCGATCCTCACCAAACCGAGCCGCGAGGCGTCCGGGCACTTCTACATCGACGACGAGGTGCTCGCCGCCGAGGGAGTCACGGACTTCTCGAAGTACCGCATCGGTGAGCGCGAGGAAGACCTGCAGCTCGATTTCTGGGTCGAAGCACGCTTTCCCGCTGAGGCCCCATCAGACGCCGTCGAAAGCCGTACCCCAGAGCCAGGGCCATGATCCGCGAACCACAGCAGGAGCGAAGCCGCACGACTCGGCGGCGGCTGGTCGAAGCCGCCGTCGAGACGATCGGGGAGCTCGGCTGGAACGGGACCACCGTCGCGCTGATCGCCGAACGCGCCGGGGTCTCGCGCGGTGCCGCCCAGCATCACTTCCCGACCAGGGAGGATCTGGTCGCGGCCGCGGTCGAGCACGTCGGCGAGATCCAGATCGTGGAACTGCGCGCCCGCGCGGCGGAACTGCCGTCGGGGCGGTCGCGGATCGAGCGGGCCGTCGACATGGTGCTCAACCTCTACAGCGGGCCGATGTTCCGCGCCGCGCTTCATCTGTGGGTGGCGGCGTCGACCGACGAGTCGCTGCGCGCGACCCTGGTGCCGCTGGAGGCCAGGGTCGGCCGGGAGGCGCACCGGGTGACCGTCGAACTGCTCGGCGTCGACGAGTCCCACCAGGGCGTTCGCGAGCTGGTCCAGGCCACTCTCGATCTTGCCCGCGGCCTGGGTCTGGCGAACCTGCTGACCGATGACACCAAGCGGCGCAAGCAGATCGTGGCGCAGTGGGCGCGGGTACTGGAGCCCACCCTGTCGTCCGCGAAAATCTCACGGAACCGGAAAGCCGACGACAACGTCTGAGATGTTGTTAACACTGATGGAGCAGCGACCGATAACACCGTGTAAGTGCTGCTGATTCAGGTGGCTGATCGAGAGAGGTACAAACCGGTGTCCGGTTCAGAGGTCGAACTGTCCCATCGAGCCATGGCGATGCTGCGAGCGGTCGCGGCGCGCCGTGCCCAGATGTCGTGCAGCTGCGAGCCGGATCTTTTCATCGACGGGTTCGCCTGTTGCGATCAGATGACCGCGCACGCGCTGGCTCACGGTGGCTACATCCGCCCCGCCGAGTCCACCGGCCTCTCCGCGGTCACCGGCCGCGTGCCCGCCGAGCTGACCGAGGCGGGCGAGGCCGCGATCGCGGTCACCGCGGCTGCCTGACCTTTCACCGCATCGTCCGTCCGCAGTGGACGACGATCGTTTACAAACCGCCTCCCGCGTTCCTAGGATCCACCCCGGGATGAGGCCGTCGTGCGATCGACGGACCGGGTTGGGAGGTGCCGATGGCACGCACGGCTCGCCGCGATGCCGGTGGGAACGCCCTGAGCTCGCCGCGGGTTCACCAACAGACACTGAGCGAGTTGATGCGGAAAGCCGGTGCGTCGCCCCGTCGCCGGGGACCGCGCGGGCCCAAGCACCGCGCTCCGGACACCGCCGCTCCCGGTAACAGGAAGATCCGGCGGATTTCGGCGCTTTCGGCGGGCGGAGTCGTCGTCGGCGGTGTGCTGGTCTTCCTGCTCACTCCGGCCGACCCGGTCGAGGTCGTCCCGGGGACGCCGCTCGCGCCGCCGTCGCTGATCATCGCCCCGCAGGCTGTCGATGCCCCGGACGACGCGGCTTCTTCGACCACCCCGTCGGGGCCTTCGGGCGGCAGTGTCGCGCCCCCGCCACCCATGACGGCGTCGATGCACGGCTCGGAGACGCCGTCACCGACGCCCACCCCGGTCCGTGAGGAACGGCCGGATCCGCGCGCCGGTCACCACGAGTGGTATGACGACTGGTACCACGGCGGATATCCGGGTGGCGGCCGCTGGCCGCAGTGGGGCAAATAGCGCCGTTCGGGTGATCGGCGGCGTCGCTCACCGTCGAACAAGAATCACGATTCGCTCCGGATCTCGTCCTTTCGTGTCTGGTGCCCCTTTTCCCGTGTGCGGGCTTCGGCCCGGTATCTACGATGGTTCGCACTCTCCATTTCGTCCGGAGCAGAGCGAGGGGCTGAACAGGAAATATGAGTGTGGGGCGACATTCTCCCGCGGTGCAGCTCGCCCGGAGAATGCTGATCAACCGCGAGGTCGGGAATCCGTCCCGTCCGCAGCCGGTGACGCTGCTGCTCGGGCCGGTCGGTTCGGGTAAGACCACGGCATTGGAAGCGATCCGTCAGGATCTGGGCTGGGGTGTCGTACACGCCGGATTCGATTTCGGGCACGGCGGCAGGGCGGGCACGATCGACGTGCTCACGAAACTGGCCTACTCGTTGTCGAGTAAATGGCGGAATCGGCCGAAACCGCAGTTCGTTCGTTTCACCATCGCGCTGATCGCGGTTCAAGCGGAGCTTTCCGGGCGAAATCGTGACGAAGATCTGGTGCAGCTGAAATCGTTGATCAACAGTTTCCACGGAATCATCTGGACACCGGCGCTTGACAAAGCACTCGCCACGCTGACCGAGGCGGCGAAGGCGACCGGCCTCGTCGAACCGCCGTATGCGGATCTGTTCCGCCAGACGTTCCCGCATCTGGTCCGGAACATCCGGCCCCGGCTCGGCAAGGCGCTGCGGTCGCTGGCCGACTTCCCCAACGCCGAAGGGAGATCCCCGTTCGACGCGCTGCTCGAACTCAACCGGCTCGCGCACGGCACCGCCCGCGACGCCAAGGCCGTGACCGAATGGCTGATGGCGGCGTTCCTCGGTGACGTCCGGGAGAACCATCCGCGGATGGCGAGACCGGAGGAGAAGAGCCCTTGCGCCTGCGACATCACGCAGCAGCGCAGGCACTGGCACAACTGGGTGGTGGTACTCGACGACGTCGACCACGCCGGCGGGACCGAGTTCCTCGCCCACCTGATCACCGCACGGGAACGGCACGCTGTCCAGCACCCGAACGACCGGGAGGCCCACGACGCGCTGCTGGTCATCGCCACCAGCGGGCGGTGGCACGACGATTGGGGCACCGCCTGGCTGGCGCCGTGGAAACCCGCCTCCGGCGCGCCTTCCGCCGTCCGGCCGATGGCGGACTGCGAGGAGGCCTCCTACGACGACTGGGCGAACCCCGCCCACGGCGCGCTCGATTCGGCGTACTACCCGGTCCGGATCTCGCCTCAGCCGATCGGGCGGATCGCGCGTGTCCTCGATTCCGGCGCGCTGACCCCGAAGGTCACGCTCGCGCACCGGGCGACCGGCGGGCTGCCGTCGGCGGTCGAGCAGCTCGCGACGCGGTTGCGGGAGAGCGACGTGCGCGAAGGCGACCGCGGCCTGCTCACCACCGATCCCCGCGGTGAGCAGGATCCTTGCCACCGCAGGCTGGCCGAACTCGGCCTGACCGAGCATCTCGACGACGTCGACCTCGACGACTTCGTGACCGCCGCCCCGTTCGCGACCGCGCCCTGGCTGATCCCGGACGCCGCGCAGAGCCGGATCGACCAGCCGCACGTCGGGCGGATCCTGACCGAGCTGCGCACCTCGTTGTGGGTGACGGCGAGGAACTCGCCCGGTACGACGGACGACCAAGCGGCGCTGCATCCGTGGATCGCCGCGAACCTGGTGTCCGCACTGGCCAGGCGCGGGGAGGGGCCGACCTATACGGATCAGTTCAAGGCCCTGCGAGACGACCCGGACACCGCACAGGATCCGGTGCGCCTGGCCTACTGCAACCTCGCGCTGGGCGACATCGGCGAGGTGGTCACCTTCTTCGAGCGGGAGTTCAACCGGATCCCGCACGCGGAATGGGTCGCGAAGCTCGAACTGGTCCTCAACGCACCCGACGATCTGCCACCCGGGCGGGATCACGCGGAGCTGTACGAAGAACTCGTCAAACTGGACAACGCGCGATGCCCGGACGACCGGTCCGACATCCGGAACAACGTCGCCCGGCTCATCGCGGCGGGCTGGCTGACCGCCGACCCCTTCGCGGTCCGCGGGCAGGGCCAGCACCAGGTGATCGCGAACGCCTTCGCCGCGCTGGCCACCACCTCGCACCAGCCGGACGTCGGCGCGCTCGTGTCGGCCAAGGAAGCCGCCCGGCGCGGCGAATTCCCCTGAACCTGAACGGAACTCTGTGATGTCCTGGCTCGATTCGTTGAGAACACGTATGTCCGAGGCCCGTGAACGCGCGGTGACGGGGCCGCCGGTGCGGCCACGGGGCTGGGGGCGCCGCCATCGGGTGCTGCTGATCGCGGTCGTGGCCCTGCTGGTGAGTGCCGTGCTGGTGTCGATCAGACCCTGGGAGTCCTGCGGTCCGGGGCTGCGGGCGGTGGACGCGGACGAGGAGTCGGCCGGCTCGTCGTACGTCTGCGTCGGGCTGAACCTCGACTCCGGCCCGGTGCGGGACGACGACCCGCTCGACCCGCTCGAAAAGCTCATCAAGAGCCGCAACGAGAAGGCGGGCGACAACTTCAAGACCATTGTGATGCTGGAGAACCTCACGCCCGATCCGAAGGTCGACAGCCAGCCGTTCCCGTTCATCCAGCGGGAGGTCCAGGGCGCGATCACCGCCGCCTGGCCGAAGAACGGGCCCCCAGGGATCAAGCTCCTGCTGGCCAACTACGGGAGCAACGCCGACCACTGGCGTGTCGCCGCCGAAGAGATCGTCGCCGCGGCCGCGGCCCAGCGCATCGTGGCGGTCACCGCTGTCGGCAACAGTTCGGAGAACAGCCGGGCGCTGGTGGCCGAGCTGTCCCGGCACGGCATCGCCACGATCGGCGCGACCCCCACCGCGGACAACATGAACACCGACCCGAAGGGCGTGCGGATCGACAACTTCTTCCGGGTGGGCCCCACGAACACCGACGAGGCCCGCGCCGCGGCCGGATACATCGCCGCGCACGGGTTCAAGCGCGTGATGATGATCCAGGGAGTGAGCAAGGAGGACACCTACGCGACCACGCTCGCCGAGGCGTTCCAGAACTCGTCGAAGATCCCGGTCATCTTCACGAAGACCTACGACGTCAAGCCGTTCACCGACATTTCGCGCGAGGGCTATCTGCGAGGCCTGTTCAGCAAGTGGCACAACGACATCTGCGGCGCGAGGCCCGATCTGATCTACTTCGCCGGCCGTGGGCTCGATGTCGGCGCACTCGTGGCGGCGCTGGCGGGCGACGGCGCCTGCGAAGGGCTGGACACGGTGACCGTGATGACCGGGGACGACGCGAGCACACTCGCCGGGAACCCCTTGCCGTTGAACGGGGACATCAGTGTCCGCCTTCGCTACACGGCACTCGCCTATCCCGACCAGTGGGATATGTTCACCGCCGATCCGGCGCATCCGGCGTACAAGAAGAACTACGACAACTTCGTCGCCGAATTCACCGGAACCCACGGATTTCCCAAGGCGGAACTGTGGGACGGTGCCGCGATGATCGAACACGACGCCGTCGCCGCGGCGGTCGAAGCGGCGGTGCAGAACGTGTCGGCGGATCCGGTTTCGGTGGCGGATGTGTTGCGCGCCATCGACTGCAACTCACCGGTGCCCGGCGCCACCGGATTCGTCGCGTTCGACCAGGCGACCGGGAACCAGCTCGACAAGGCGTTGCCGATCCTGTCCATCGATCCGGATGGTTCGGTGCATCCGGTCGACCTCGTGTGGTCGCGCGGGCGGCCGTTGAACACGAAGCCGGATTGCGGTCGCTGACGGGCGAAGGTCGTGAAGGGGTCGTGAGTGGCATTGATCGTTCTAACGATCAATGCCACTCACGACCCACCTCGAGAACCGCACATCTAGCCATCAATCAGACATTTCACCGCTCAAAGTGTCCCTTGTGGACACTCGGGTGCTTGAAGCGTGCCTCGAGTAGCTCACGACCCAGAACCGAACAGCGATTATCCGACTTTGCCGGGATCCTGACCTTGAGAGTAGGGAAGGAGGCCTTCACGGACTGACACCGGTGGGGAACGGAAGTCAGCCGGTGTAACCCGCCACGATCTTGGTGTAGTCGTACTTGCCCTGCGCGATTCCCGCGCAGTTGTCGCAGTCGCGGTTCACCGCCCAGAACGACAGCCGGGCGAGATGTTTGCTCGCCGCGTAGTCGCGGATGGCCCGGAAGTCGGCGACGCTGACGGTTTCACCCGCCACGTCGGTCTTCCCGTTCATCGACGAAAGCCCGCTGCGCCGGTAGGCCGCGTCGTCGCTCAGGCCGAAGGTGGACTTCACGACGTTCTTCAACCCGTCCACGGCACTGCGGGTCTTGCCTGCCATGTCGCCGCCGCTGGAGAAGTCGAACGGCATGACCGACCACGCGTCGACTCCCGCGCCGAGCGCCTTCGACTGGTTGATCAGCCGCTTCCCGTGTGCGTTGGGGCCGCCGACCTCGGTCGGGATGGTGATGACCACGCGCAGGCCGGGGTTCTTCTGCTTCGTGATTTTGACGGCGTTCAGGATCCGGTCCTGGACCGTGTAGTTCTCGAACTCGTCGGTGTTTTCGACGTCGAGGTCGATCGCCTTGAGTTTGTAGGCGTCGATGACCTTCTGATAGGCGCCGGCGAGTGCCGCGGGGGTGCCGCATTTCGGGCCGAGTTTCGTGCCGGACCAGCCGCCGAACGACGGGATGACGTCGCCGCCCTTCGCCCGGATGTTGGTGATCATCGTGGCGTCGGCGCCGGTGAGCGAACGGCTGCCGTCCCATTTCGGGTTGCAGCCGCCGTCGGAGAGGATGAACGCGAGGGTGAACGCCTTGACCCCGGTGGCGTTCATCGCGGCGATCGGATCCGTCTGTCCCGACCATTGGTACAGATAGGGCGAAGCGAGCACCGCGTCCGGGGCCGCCGAGGCGACCGGGGCGAGGCCGACGGCCGTGGCGAGCGCGGCGCCGACGGTGGTGGCCAAGGTCGCCCAGCGTCGTAGTGATTTCATCGGTCCTCCAACTGGTACGCGCGCGGCGAGGGCGCGCAGGTGTGGAGCACCTCCGTCTTGACGCGGCGGATCAACCGGGAGGTAACTGTGTGCTCACTCACAGTGGACTGGACCAATGAGGACTGTCAAGAATTCACCGGAATTCCCGGTGGAAACGACCGACCTTAGTAGGGGGTCTTGACCCGGAAAGCGGATCGACACCACCGCGATTACCGGCTAGTTTGCCGAAATGGTGGGGGACTCCCTGATGGCGACCGGAAGCCGCGGCCGGACAGACCGGCTCGCGGCGCCGCGCCGAATACTGGGGTCCTGGAGCCTGTGGGAAGTACCCAGGCGTGGCCTGATCGGGTATCTGCTCCTCGTCGACGCCGCCGCTTTCGCCGCCACCGCGTACCTCTTCGCGTTACGGCCGCCCGCACCTTCGTCGTTGCTCCCGTTTTCCGCTCTGCTGGCGGGAATGATCCTCAGTTCGGAGCTTTCGCGTCCCGTCGAGCGGTCCCGCGCCGACACCCGGCTCGGTGCCGGACTGGACGCGGCATGGATCTTCGCGGGCGCGTTGCTGCTGCCGCCGGCGCTGGCCGCGGTACTCGTCGTCGCCTCGGCGGCATACCGCTGGTGCCGGATCCGGCGCGGTATCCCGCACCGCCAGGTGTTCGCGGCTTCCGCCACCATGCTTTCGGCGCTCGGTGCGTCGATCATCCCTGTTCTGCTGGGTGCGCCGCCATTCCTCGACGCGCCAAGGGATTTCGAAAGTTTCGCGCTGGTTTTCGCGACCGGCCTGGTGTTCCTGTCCGTCGACGCCGCCTTGGCCGCGCCGGCGGCCGAATTCGGGGCGGAACCTTCGGGATTCGCCTTCGACGCGGCGATGGTCGCGTTCGGGTTGTTGCTCGCGTGGTCGGCGGCGGACTGGCCGTTCGTCACCGTGGTACTCGCGGGCGCACTCGTGGTACTTCACCGGGCGGGAACGATGCGTGCCCTGCGCGGCCATGCGGGGACGGACTCCGGCACCGGACTGCTCACCGCGTCGTCCTGGTTGGACGGTGCCCGCACCCAGTTCGAGCTGCTTCGCGGCCGTGGCGCCGATCTTTCGCTGCTGATGCTCGATCTCGACCATTTCGCCCGGCTCAACGACCAGCACGGCAGACATGTGGGGGACGACGTTCTCCGTGCCGTGGCGGACACCTTGCGCGCGGAGGTGCGGGCGGCGGACCTCGTCGGCCGGTTCGGCGGCGAAGAGTTCGTCGTCCTGCTGCCCGGTACGAGCCGATTCGACGCGCACGCGATCGCCGAACGCATCCGGCTGCGGATCTCCTCGACGTTCGTCTCACTGGGTGGGACGTTCGCCGGGGCGACCGTCTCGATCGGGGTGTCGTCACAAGCGGCCGCCGGCGAGACGCTCGACCGGCTCGTCGGCGCGGCCGATCAGGCGCTGCGCGCCGCGAAGGGGGCCGGACGCAACCGGACCGTCGTCTTCGAGGCCGAAAACTAATCTTCGGCCGGGACGCCGATGTCCTCGAACCACAGCTCCGGGTGATCCCGGATGAACTCGGTCATCAGCGCGGTGCACGCCGGGTCGTCGAGCAGGGTGATCTCGACGTCGTTCTCCTCGAGCCAGCCGTGCCCGCCCGCGAACGTGGCCGCCTCGCCGATGATCACGCGGCCGATGCCGAACTGGCGCACCAGCCCGCTGCAGTACCAGCAGGGGGAGAGGGTGGTGACCATGATCGTGTCCCGGTAATGCGGCCGCCTGCCCGCGTTCCGGAACGCGGAGGTCTCGGCGTGCATCGACGGGTCGCCGTCCTGGACCCGGCGGTTGTGGCCGCGGCCGAGCAGGACACCGGCGGTGTCGAAGAGCGCGGCGCCGATCGGGACCCCGCCCTCGGCCTTGCCGAGTTCGGCCTCTTCACGGGCGACGGACAGCAGGTGCGCGGGATCGATCACGAGGTTCACCTTACGGCTCGTGAGTGGCGAGGCCGGTTGTATTGAAGGGTGAGTCAAAGGTGGGAGGTCGCGAAAGCCACTTTCGCGACGCCTGAGGTCCCGAAAGTGGCTTTCGCGACAGGCCACCCCGACACCTTTGCTTTACCACTCACGAGCCCAATGCGGACCGGAACTGTCCTCGATGTCTGCCACACTCCGTCCCATGAAGCGAGCGAACCGATGACCACGGGCACGTCGGCACGGCTGCTGAGGCTGCTCTCCCTGCTGCAGGCGCGGCGCGACTGGCCGGGCGCCGACCTGGCCGACCGCCTGCAGGTGGACGTCCGCACGGTCCGGCGCGACGTCGAGCGGCTGCGGGAACTGGGCTACCCGGTGCACGCCACCCCCGGTGTCGCGGGCGGCTACCGGCTCGGCGCGGGGGCCGCGCTGCCGCCGCTGCTGCTGGACGACGACGAGGCCGTCGCGGTCGCCGTCGGGCTCCGCACGGCCGCGAACGGGACGGTTTCGGGTATCGAGGAGACGTCGGTGCGCGCGCTCGCGAAACTGGAGCAGGTGCTGCCCGCCCGGCTCCGGCACCGGGTGACCGCGCTGAACACGGCGATGATCCCGATCGGCGGCTTCGTCCCGGTCATCGACGCGGCGGCGCTGACGGTGATCGCGTCCGCGTGCCGCGACCACCAGCAGCTCCGATTCGGTTACCGCAGCCACAAGGGCGACGTCAGCGAGCGCCGCATCGAGCCTCTGCGCCTGGTGCACACCGGGCGCCGGTGGTACCTGGTCGCGTTCGATCTCGATCGTGACGATTGGCGGACCTTTCGCGTCGACCGCATCGACGGCGTCCCGGACACCAGTTTCCGGTTCACGCCGAGGGAACCGCCCGCCGAGGACCTCGCGGCCTACGTTTCCCGCGGGATCTCGTCGTCGCCGTACCCGCATCAGATGGTGTTGCGGGTGAACGCTCCGGCGGACGCGCTCGCCGAATACGTGGCACCGACCGCCGGCGCGATCGAGGCCATCGACGAGCACACCTGCCGGGTCCGCGTCGGCTCCAACGACCTTTCCGTGATGCCTTACTACCTCGCCCATTGGGACGTCGACTTCGTCGTGGAAGAGGCGCCCGACGAGGTCAAGGAGAAGCTAAGGCTGGTCGCCGACCGTTTCGCGCGCGCGGTCGTGTGAGTCCGAAGTGGACTGTTCGGCTCGCTTGGCGCGTTTGGCCAGCAGGCCGATCGAGCCGAGCGAGATCAGCGCCAGCACGATGATGTAGAGCGAAACCGACATCGACGTCCCGGTGGATTCGAGCAGCAGCACCATGATGAACGGCGCGAGCCCGCCGCCGACGACCGCGCTGATCTGGTAGCCGAGCGAGGCGCCGGTGTAGCGCATCTCCGCGGTGAACAGTTCGGCGAACAACGCCGCCTGCGGGCCGTACATGATGCCGAGGAACAGCGACCCGACGAACGAGGCGACCACGAACAGTGGCAGCGAGGCCGTGTCGATCAGCAGGAACATCGGGATCGCCCAGAGCGCGACCCCCGCCGCGCCGAAGGTGTAGATCTTCAGCCTGCCGATCCGGTCGGACAGTTTCGCCGAAAGCGGGATGATCGCCAGCTGCAGCGTGCTGATCAGCAGCGTCGCGACGAGCACGGTGGTCCGCGACATCCCCAGATGACGGGTGGCGTAGTCGAGGACGCCGTTGAGCAGGATGTAGAAGGTGGCGGTGTTGACCATGAACGAACCGCCGGCCAGCAGCACCGTGCCCTTGTGGTCGCGCAGGACGTCACGCAGCGGCGACTTGGCGCGGCCGCGTTCCTCAGCGGTGAGTTTCGCTTCCGCACGGCGGTATTCCGGCGTTTCGTCGATCTTGACGTGCATGTACCAGGCCAGCCCGAGCACGAGGATGCCGACCAGGAAAGGGATCCGCCAAGCCCAGGTGAGGAAGGCGTGCGGCGGCGCGACCTGCGCGGCGATCAGGAACACCGTGTTCGCCAGCACCACCCCGATCGGGACGCCGAGCTGGACGAGACTGCCGTAGAGACCGCGTTTGCCGGGCGGCGCGTACTCGGTGGCGAGCAGCATCGCGCCACCCCACTGGGCGCCGACGGCGACGCCCTGCACGAGCCGTAGCAGCACCAGGAGGATCGGCGCGGCGATGCCGATGGTGTCGTAGGTCGGCAGCAGGCCGATCAGCGTGGTCGCCGCGCCCATCAACGCGATCGCCAGCACCAGCACGGGTTTCCGGCCGCGTTTGTCGCCGAGGCTGCCCGCGATGATCCCGCCCAGCGGCCGGGCGAGGAAGCCGACCGCGAACGTCGCGAACGAGGCGAGGACGCCGGCCGCCGGGTTGGTGGTGGGGAAGAAGGTCTTCCCGAAGACCAGGGCGGCGGCGATCCCGAAGACGAAATAGTCGTACCACTCGACCGAGGAGGCGAGTGCCGCGGCGGTGGCGGCCCTCCGGCGCTGGGACACGGTGATCGTCGGTTCGGGGGCGGTTTCAGGGGCGTTCTGTGCGCTGTCTGCCATCTGGATTGCCCTTCGCTCGGCGCTGCTGCGGCGATGCAGTCCGGGCAAGTTAACAACCGCTTAGTATGTGGTCAACGTCTCAACGGGTAATTCTAGATACCGACCAGTTGGTATGTCACTCTGGTGGCGGTATCGCCGACGAAGGCCGATCAGTACTGGTCAGGAGAGTTTCGTGCCGAGCATGCGCAGCACCAGCTCGCTGTACTCCTGGCCGAGCTTCTTGGGGGTCTGGCGGGCTCGTTCGCTGTACCAGCGTGAGACGTCGACGCCGAGCGAGAGCACGGCCCTGGCGGCGGTGTGCGGATCGCCGACGGTGAACACGCCCGTCCGCGCGCCTTCGGTGATGACCTCGCGCACGAGCTGCTCGATGCGGCGGCGCAGTTTCGCGACGATCTCGAACTCCTCGTCCGGCAGCGCGTGCAGTTCGTACTGCACCACCCGGGCGACGGTGTGCCTGCGCGCGTGCCAGGCCACGAAGTCCTCGACCAGCAGCCGGATCCGCTCGACCGGGTCGGTCTCCCGTGCGACGACGCTCTCGACCAGCGAGAGTGTCTGCTCGTGGCCGTACTTCGAGATCGCGAACAGCAGCGCGGCCTTGGACGGGAAGTGCACGTACAGCGCCGCGGGGCTCATCCCCGCCGCCGAGGCGATGTCCCGGGTGGTCGTCGCGTGATAGCCGCGCCGCGCGAAGGATTCGACCCCGGCCAGCATCAGCCGCCGTGCCGTCTCCGGCTGGACGTCGGGCCACAGTTCGGCCGACAGCGACATGGTCATCCGCAGATCCTCCCAGACGCTCGTTCCGGATGGCGGGCTTGACACCGTCTCCGGACCTTCCCATTGTAAGTGAGCGCTCGCTTAGTGATGGCGTCGCCAGTGAACACAGAGGAGATCGAAGAGTGAACTCGTTCAAGGATCGCGTCGCGATCGTCACCGGCGCCAGCCGGGGTATCGGCCTCGGGATCGCCAAGGACCTGGTCGAGCGCGGCGCGAAGGTGTGCATCACCGCGCGCAAGCCGGAGCCGCTGGCCGAGGCGGTGGCCGAACTGGGCGGTGAGGCGGTCGCCATCGCCGTTCCCGGCAAGGCCGACGACACCGCGCACCAGGACGAGGCCGTCGCCAAGACCATCGAGACCTTCGGACGGCTGGACATGCTGGTGAACAACACTGGCATCAACCCCGTGTTCGGCCCCACCCTGGACATCGACCCCGAGGCCGCCGCGAAGATCTTCGCCGTCAACGTGCTCGCGCCGCTTTCGTGGACCCGCCGGGCGCGGGACGCGTGGATGGGGGAGCACGGCGGCGCGGTGGTGAACGTCGCGTCCGTCGCCGGGCTCGGCGCGTCGCCCGGGATCGGCATGTACGGCGTCAGCAAGGCCGCGCTGATCCGGCTCACCAAGGAACTCGGCTTCGAGCTCGGCCCGAAGATCCGCGTGAACGCCGTCGCGCCCGCCGTCGTCAAGACCAAGTTCGCGACAGCGCTGTACGAAGGCCGCGAAGAAGAGGTCGCGGAGTCGTACCCGATGAAGCGTCTCGGCGTGCCGGCGGACATCGCGAGCGCCGTGTCGTTCCTGCTTTCGGAGGAGGCGGGCTGGATCACCGGGCAGACGGTGGTCCTCGACGGCGGCGTCACACTGGCGGGTGGCCTGTGACCGCCTCGTTCACCGGATCCGGTGTCGTCGTCACCGGTGGGGGTGGCGGCATCGGAGCGGTCCTCGCCCGCCGGTTCGCGGCCGAGGGGGCCAGGGTCGTCGTCGGCGACCTGAACGGGGACGCCGCGGCCGAAGTCGCGAAGGAGATCGGCGGAACCGCCGTCGCCGGTGACGCCGCGAGCGAAGCGGGTGTCGCGTCGCTGATCGAGACCGCGCGCGAAACCCTGGACGAGATCGACGTGTTCTGCGCCAACGCCGGGATCGCGCCGATGGGCGGCGTGGACGCGCCCGAGGAGGACTGGGCGCGGATCTGGGACGTCAACGTCATGGCGCACGTGCGTGCGGCGCGGCTGCTGCTGCCGCCGTGGCTCGAGCGCGGCCGCGGGCACTTCATCGCGACGGTGTCCGCCGCGGGATTGCTGACCAGCCTCGGTTCGGCGTCCTACTCCGTGACCAAACACGGCGCGCTCGCCTTCGCCGAATGGCTGTCCGCGACCTACCGGCACCGCGGGCTCACCGTGCAGGCCATCTGCCCGCAGGGCGTGCGGACGGCGATGCTGGAGAACACCGGCCCCGCGGGCGAACTGCTGATGGGTGCCTCGGCGATCCAGCCGGAGCAGGTCGCGGACGCGTTGTTCGAGGCCATCGCCGCCGACCGGTTCCTGGTGCTGCCGCACCCCGAGGTCGCGGACTACTACGCCGCGCGGGCCACGCAGACCGACCGCTGGCTCGGCGGGATGAACAAGCTGCAGCGCAAGGTGGAGCAGCTCACCGGTGAATGACCGGTGCGGCCTTCGCCGAACTCCCGTGATCAGAGGCGTAACTCGCGTGCTTGGAGGCGTAACTCGCGCGTGGCGGTTGATCTGGTCCGGTGGTGTCGACACGGTTGCCGGGAACCCGAAGCGCCACGGCGCGCGGGGGTTCGGATTACGGCAGGGGTGACGACACGCGTCAAGGTGACTCGTCCGGCGCGTGGCGGTTGATCTTCACCGGGTGATCGGCCACTGTGGGTAGGGGGTCTTGCTCGCGGTAAGGAAAACTCGATGAACAAACGCTTCGTGGTCCGTGGGTTCGTGCTCGCCGCAGCCGTGGCGGGGTCGTTGTTCACCGCGGGAACGGCGATGGCGAGCACCGCGGAACCGTGCGCGGCCGGGGCGTCGGGTGACGTCGCGGCGGCTTCCTGCACGCCGTATCGCAAGGTGAGTGAAGGCTGGAGCAGTAAGACCGCCTGCAACCGCGCCGGCAACGAGGGCGCGCAGGCGGGCCGCTGGACCGGCTGGAACTGCAACCAGGCGCTGCGCGGCTGGGAACTGTGGGTGCGCACCTGCACCGCCCTGGCCGCCGAGAAGGACGCGGTGACCACGCGCGAAACCGTCTGATTCGGTACGGGCCGCCCCGGTTGTGAGGCCGGGGCGGTCTAAACCCCTCGGTACGGCGGGAAGTCGGGGGTGCGGCGTTCGTTCCAGCTGGCCAGGCCCTCGGAAAGTTCCGGATGGGCGAAGGATTCCAGCATCAGGGCGGTGGCCTCGCGGGCGGAGTCTTCCAGCGAGAGATCGGCTTCCCGCAGGACCTGCCGCTTGATGAGTGCCATGGAGCGCGGCGCGCTGTGGGTCGCGAGTTCGGTGGCGTATGCCTTCGCCCGCGCCGCGAGTTCTTCCGCGGGCACGATTTCCTGCACCAGGCCGTATTCGTGCGCCTGTTCGGCGGTGAACGTCCGGCCGGAGAGCAGCAGGTCGAGTGCCCGGCCGCGGCCGACGAGTTCGGGCAGCAGTTTCGCCACCCCGTATTCGGCGATGAGGCCGCGCCGGGCGAAGGCGGTGGTGAACTTCGCGCCCGCGGCGGCGAACCGGACGTCGGCGGCGCAGGCGATCACGAAGCCCAGGCCGGCGCAGCCGCCGTTGATGGCCGCGACCACCGGCACGTCGGCATACGCGGCGGCCAGGACGTTGCGGAAGCCTTCGTGCTCCGGCGCGGTCGCGCCGCCTGCCGAGATGCCCTCCAGTAGCCCCAAGTCCGCGCCGGGACAGAAGGAACGCCCGGCGCCGGTGACGACGACAGCGCGGATTCCGGGATCGGCCGACGCCTTGCCCAGCAGGTCGCCGTAGCGGACCTGCATCGCCTGATCCATCGCGTTGCCGCGCGCCGGATTGTCGAAGGTGATCGTGGCGACGGTGCCGTCCACGGCGTACCGGACGGAATCCGAACTGTCCACTTCGGACGGTGAGAGCTGATCGGTCACGTC
Organism: Amycolatopsis sp. lyj-108; assembly: GCF_046549005.1. Classification (NCBI taxonomy): domain Bacteria; kingdom Bacillati; phylum Actinomycetota; class Actinomycetes; order Pseudonocardiales; family Pseudonocardiaceae; genus Amycolatopsis; species Amycolatopsis sp. lyj-108. Next base: position 798,785 of record NZ_JAJPWQ010000003.1, read on the forward strand.
GACCTCCTTGCGTCATCGCCATACTAAGCGGATGCTTAGAGGCTCGTCGAGACTTTGTCATGGAGGAACCTGCGTGAGCTCCTACGAAGCGAAGCCGTGGCTGGCCGCCTACGGCCCCGGATGAGGGACGCGGAACCGGCGGAACCGGCCACGGTTCCCGCGTCCTTCCGGCGGACGGTCGAGCGCTTCCCGCACGTCACCGCGATCGCCTACTTCGACGGCAGGATGAGCTACCGCGAGGTCGACGAGCTTTCCGACGGCATCGCGCGTCACCTGATCGCGTCCGGTTTCACCCCGGGCGACCGGCTCGCCCTGATCCTGCAGAACATCCCGCAGTTCGTGCTGGCGCTGCTCGGTGCATGGAAGGCGGGCGGAATCGTCGTCCCCGTCAACCCGATGTACCGGGAACGGGAGCTGCGGCACGTCTTCGAAGACGCCGGAGTGCGCGCGGTCGTGTGTTCGCAGAGCGGGTGGAACAGCCGGATCGCTCCGCTCGTTCCCGGCAGCGGCGTGACCATCGCGCTGACCACCAGCGAACTCGACCTGCAGGGCCGCGACGATCCGCGGGTGTTCGGCAAGAGCGTGCGGGAGCCGACTCCCGGCGCCGCAGACCTGCTGAAGGTGGCGCGGGCCGCGGCGGGGGACCCGCCCCCGGACCCCGGCCTCGGCCCGGACGACGTCGCACTGATCAGCTACACGTCGGGCACCAGCGGGACACCGAAGGGGGCGATGAACACCCACGGCAACCTCGGCGCGAACGCGGCCGTGCTCAGCGCGTTCAGCAGCCTCGACGAAGGTGCCACCCTGTTCGGCCTGGCGCCGCTGTTCCACATCACCGGCATGGTCGGCGAGATCGCCTCCGCGATCGACATCGGCGGCACACTCGCGGCGGTTGTCGCGGCAGTGGCCGTGTCCCGTTGTGAGCGTGTCACGTTGCGACCAGCCAGTGAAGCCCATCGGAGCCGTGTGCGTCCACGTTAGACGATCGGACTTGCGGTCGGTGGATGGGTGATGTCGTGTCGCGGTACTCCTTTGGAACAGATCTTCGTTCAGCCGTATGGTCCGGTGATCCTCGACTTCCTGGCGGTGGGGAGGGTGCGGACGTTGTTCGGAGAGTCGGCGCGTTGTCGAAGCCGGAGGATCTCTTCGTGCTGCGCGGCGAGTTGTGACATCGCGCGCTCCTTGAACTCGGTGAGCTCGGTGATCCGTGCATCGCGTTCCTGGACGCGTTCACGGAGCTTGGCGTTCTCGTCTTTCAGCCTGGTGATCTGGAGTTCGCGTGGGTCTGAGACGGTGCCCGCCTCGCGGAGATCGGCCAGCCGACGCTGAAACTCCTCGGCCAGGTGCTGATAGGGCCCTGGCCGCTGGTTGCCCTGCGGGTCGGTGCGTGCGTAGAAGCCCGTTCTGGCGACGCCGGCTTCTCGTGCGAGAGTCTTGAGGTCGCAACCGCCGCGGGCTGGAAGCTGCCCCAGCAGTAGGCGGTCCATCGCAGCACGGATGCTGGCCTCGTTGCGGCGGCGCTGTTCGGTGGTCAGCGGCATGATGTGCTCTCCTGCATTGCGGTCTGCGGGAACGTGGCGGAGTTCTGGGCCAGTTGGCGGCCGATGATCGGTCTCTCTGCGTCGGCCGTCCACGAGGTCGTGATCATGGAATATCGTGCCGGTCATGACCACGGATGACTGGTTGGCCGACACCCGAACCTCTTATGACACGGTCGCGGTCAGCTATGCCGACCAAGTGCGCGGCGCCCTCGCCGGACACCAGTACCTGCGCGCGGCTCTGGCGTTGTTCGCCGACAGCGTGCGGATCGCTGGCGGCGGGCCGGTCGCGGACGTCGGCTGCGGCCCCGGTGAAGTCACCGCCCACCTGCATGAGCTCGGTGTCGACGCCTTCGGTGTCGACCTCTCCCCTGGGATGATCGACGTGGCCCGGCGCGATCACCCCGGCCTGCGGTTCGAGGTGGGCTCGATGACGGACCTGGACCTCCCCGTCGCTTCGGTGGCCGGCCTGCTCGCCTGGCAGTCGTTGATCCACATCCCTGACGACGAGGTGCCGACTGTGTTCGGGCACTTCCACCGAGCATTGCGTCCCGGCGGACCGCTGCAGCTCCTGTTTCACGTCGGCGACGAGTCGCGGTTGATGACGGAGGGCTATGGCGGTCACCCGATGAAGGTCCATGTCCACCGCCGTCAGCCTGACCAGGTGGCATCCTGGCTGCGCGATGCCGGATTCGTGGTCGAGGCTCAGATGCTGCTCGACCCGGATGCGAAAGCTCAGCAAGCGATTCTTTTCGCACGCAGTAAGTCCTAACTTCTGCATATGTCGGGCTCGCCACTCGGAGCCGGAGGACATGCGGGTGTGCTCCCAGCGGTGCTGGTGGCCTCGTCGATGCTGTCGAGCACTCGTTGGACACGGTCGTGCTCGCGCCGAAGCCGGGTCTTCTCCCCCGTGGGGACTCTGGGGTTGCCGGGAACGCTTGGAAGGTGGCCGCCTGCTCGGCCCAGATCGGCCAGTCGCAGGCAGAGCGCTTTGGACGGGTCGCGGAACCAGCAGTAGTTGGCCGGGCCGACGTGCAGGCTTGCGGCCTCCTTTCCTACCTTCAGGGTAGGGAAGGAGGCCTTCACGGACTGGTGAGCGGTTCCTGGTCTGGTGATCGACGTTGCGAAAGCCACTTTCCCAAACGTTGAGGGTTGCGAAAGTGGCTTTCGCAACGGGTTGGTGCTGGAGCGGTGGCTCAGTCGGCGTCGGCACGCACGAGACCTGGCCCATGCGGTGCCGGCACGCTGGGAAAGGTGTGAAGGGCGAGTTTCCTCGGCTCAGCCGAGGGAAGGGGGCCTTCACCCGCCGCTGGTGGCGCTGCGAGGGAAGGACTCGGGGTCCCGTTCCCAATGCCGCGACAAACCGGCCGGTATGCTTGGTGTCCGCACGAGAAGGAGCCGGCCATGACACGAGCGACCACCCGGAAGGCCGAGGCGGGCGGCGACGACCAGGCCGCCGTGCCGCGCCGACTCCTGTCGCACGCCACGAAGCTCTTCGCCAAGAAGGGGTTCGACCGGACCTCCGTGCAGGAGATCGTCGAGGCGGCCGGGGTCACCAAGGGCGCGATGTACCACTACTTCGGCTCCAAGGACGACCTCCTTTACGAGATCTACGCCCGGGTGCTGCGCGCGCAGACCGAGCAACTGGAAAAGGTGGCCTCGAGTGAGGCACCGCTGCGGGAGCGGCTGCGTTCCGCGGGCTCCGACGTCGTCGTCAGCACGATCGACAACCTCGACGACAACACGATCTTCATGCAGTCCATGCACCAGCTCAGCGTGGAGAAGCAGAAGGCGGTCCGCGCGGAACGCCGCAAGTACCACGAGCGGTTCCGCACGCTGATCGAGGAGGGCCAGGAGTCCGGCGAATTCCGCGCGGACAAACCGGCCGACGTGATCGTCGACTTCTTCTTCGGCTCGGTGCACCACCTCGGTTCGTGGTACCGGCGTGGCGGCGCGCTCTCGGCCCGCCAGATCGGTGACCATTTCGCCGATCTCCTGCTGGCCGCGCTGCGACCCGAGTAGCGCTCAGCCCGGCGGCGCGGACACGAGCCGTTCGGCGAACCATTCGCAGCGGCGTTCGAGCACCGTTCCCACCTCCCATCTGGAGGCGAAGGCGAGCAACCCCGTCGCCACGTCGTCGGCGGCTTCGGGTGGCCAGCCCTGGGCGGCCAGGCTCGACCGTATCGCTTCGGCGTAGTCGGAATAGGTGAAGCCGGGCAGCTCCGCGACGAGTGCCGTCGTCGTCCCGAGATGCGAGTTCAGCCCGTCGAAGGACCGTCCGCAGCCGCATTCGGAATCCGCCGAGTCTTCGCCGTCGTCGCAGCACGGGGCGATCCAGATCAGCTCGCCCTCGACGCAGTGGTCGAAGTCGTTCTCCCGCGCACCCTGGGTCTTCGAGGTGGCCACGAGCAGCTTCATGATGACTCCCTGTTCGCTCTGATGTTCGAACAGGTTTTACCGGCGGGGTCCGACACTTTCCGGGCGGACCCCGCCGGGGGAGATCAGGCCGGCAGGTCGATCAGCGGCGCGAGGGCCGCGCGATGCCGCCCAGGAGTGCCCAAAGCGATCTCGTCGCTCTTCGCGCGCTTCAGGTACAGGTGCGCGGGGTGCTCCCAGGTCATGCCGATCCCGCCGTGCAGCTGGATCGCCTCCTCGGTGGCGTGCACGGCGATGGGGGAGTTGCGGGCCTGCGCCACCGCGACGGCGATCGCGATGTCGTCACCGGAAGCCAGGCAGTCGGCGGCGTACCGCGCGGTCGCCCTGGCGTTGACCAGATCCGTGTACAGATTCGCCAGCCGGTGCTTCAACGACTGGAACGAACCGACCTGACGGCCGAACTGGTAACGCTCCTTGAGATAGCGCACCGTTTCGGTCAGGGCCCATTCTGCGATCCCGAGTTGTTCCGAGGCGAGCAGCCCCGCCGCGGTCACGAGTGCGGTGTCCAAAGCGGACACTGCGGCCGAGGAGGCGGCGACGCGCTTCGCGGTCACGTTCTCGAAGGTGACGTCGGCGATGCGCCGGGTGAGGTCCAGGGAAATGGCCTCGGTGACCGTCACGCCCGTCGACGCCACGTCGACCGTGTACAGGCCGGGACCGTCGGGCCCCACCGCCGGGACGACGATCAGTTCGGCCACCGAAGCGTCGGCGACGCTCCGGACCTGACCACTGAGCGTGCCGTCGGTGGCCGCGGTGACCGTCGAGGGGAACTCGGCGCCGGGCGCCGTCGACAGCGGAACGGCCAGCGCGCCGATGAGCGTGCCCGCGGCCAGTTTCCCGAGCCGTTCCGCCACTTCCGCCTGCGACGTGTCGGTCGCCAGCAGGGCCGACGTCGCCAGGACGGCACTGCCGAGATACGGGACGGGGGCGACGCTGCGCCCGAGTTCCTCCATCACGACGGCGACTTCCCGCGCCGAAGCGCCGTGCCCGCCCAGTGCCTCCGGGACGGCGAGGCCCGCCGCGCCCAGGTCCGCGGCGAGCGTGCGCCACAACTTCAGGTCGTACGGTTCCGCCGACTCGGTCCTGGCGATCAGGGCCGCCGGTTCCGCGCGATCGGAGAACAGATCCCGGACGCTGGCGCGAAGGTCCTCTTCGACCTCGGAATACAGCAGGTCGCTCATCGGGGCAGGTCCTTCCAGGCGACGTCCTTGTCGATCCGCGGCTCGGACGGCAGTCCCAGCACGCGTTCGGCGATGATGTTGCGCAGGACCTCCGAGGTGCCGCCCTCGATGGAGTTCCCCTTCGCGCGCAGATAGCGGTATCCGGCTTCGCGGCCGAGGAAGTTCACGCCGTCGGGACGCCGCATCGTCCAATCGTCGTAGCGCAAGCCTTCGTCGCCGAGCAGCTCGATCTCCAGCCCGGACGCGGCCTGGTTCAGCTCGGAGAACGCGACCTTGACCGCGGAACCCTCCGGCCCCGGCGCGCCCGCGGCGAGTTGCTGCCGCAGCCGCGAACTCACCAGGCGCAGACTCTCGCCCTCCACCCACAGCTTCAGCAGCCTGTCGTGCAGTTCGGAGGTGCGCAGTTCCGGGCGTTCCCGCCAGGTTTCCGTGACGACGCCGACCATGCCGCCGTCACGCGGGAACTCGGTCCCGCCGATCGCGACCCGTTCGTTCATCAGCGTGGTCTGCGCGACCTTCCAGCCCTCGCCCACCGCGCCGAGGCGATGCGCGTCGGGAATGCGGACCTCGCTGAGGAAGACCTCGTTGAACTCGGCCTCGCCGGTGATCTGGCGCAGCGGCCGGACCTCCACGCCCGGCGCGGTCATGTCGCACAGGAAGTACGTCATGCCACGGTGTTTCGGCACGTCGGGATCGGTGCGGGTGACCAGGATGGCCCACTGCGACTTGTGCGCGCCCGACGTCCAGACCTTCTGTCCGGTGACCACCCAGTCGTCACCGTCGCGGACCGCGCGGGTGCCCAGCGCGGCGAGGTCGGATCCGGCGCCCGGCTCGCTGAACAGCTGACACCACACCTCGCGTTCGGTCCACAGTGGACGCAGGAAGCGCTGATGCTGTTCCGGGGTGCCGAAGGCGAGAATGGTCGGCGCGGCCATGCCGAGACCGATCCCGATCCGCCGTTTGTCGTTGTCCGGGGCGCCCGCCGCGGCGAGTTCCTTGTCCACAAGGGACTGCAGGGAACGAGGCGCGTTCAGGCCGCCGAGGCCTTCGGGGAAGTGGATCCACGCCAGCCCGGCGCCGAACCGCGCGTCGAGGAAGTCCTGCCGGGGCGTGCTTTCCGGCGGATACGCGGCCAGAAGATCGGCTACCCGGCGCTTGAGATCGTCCACAGTGGTCACTTTGAGGCCTCCCCGCGGTACTTCTTCAGCTCACGGTGCGCCAGCGAGCGCTTGTGCACCTCGTCCGGCCCGTCGGCGAGCCGCAGCGTCCGCACCTGCGCCCACATCTCGGCGACCGGGAAGTCCTGGCTGACCCCGCCCGCGCCGAACAACTGCACGGCCTTGTCGAGGATCCACTCGACGGTGATCGGCGTGGAGATCTTGATCGCCTGGATCTCGGTGTGCGCGCCCTGGTTGCCGACGGTGTCCATCAGCCAGGCGGTCTTGAGCACCAGCAGCCGCTGCTGCTCGATCTTGACCCGCGCCTCGGCGATCCAGTCCTGCACCACGCCCTGTTCGGCGATCGGCTTGCCGAAGGTCTCGCGCGAAAGCGCCCGGCGGCACATCAGTTCCAGCGCGCGTTCGGCCATGCCGATGGCGCGCATGCAGTGGTGGATCCGCCCCGGGCCGAGGCGGGCCTGCGCGACGGCGAACCCGTCACCCTCGCCGGCGATGAGGTTCTCCGCGGGCACACGGACGTCCTCGAAGACCACTTCGGCGTGGCCGCCGTGATCGCCGTCGGTGTAGCCGAAGACGTGCATACCGCGTTTCACGGTCATGCCGGGGGTGTCGCGGGGGACCAGGATCATGCTCTGCTGCTTGTGCGGCGGGCCGTCCGGATCGGTCTTGCCCATCACGATGAAGATCTTGCAGTTCGGGTTCATCGCGCCGGAGATGTACCACTTGCGGCCGTTGATGACGTACTCGTCGCCGTCGCGCCGGATGCCGGTGGCGATGTTGCGCGCGTCGGAGGACGCGACGTCGGGCTCGGTCATCGCGAACGCGGACCGGATCTCGCCGTCCAGCAACGGCTGGAGCCACTGCTTCTTCTGCTGCTCGCTGCCGAACATGGTGAGGACTTCCATGTTCCCGGTGTCCGGCGCCGCACAGTTCAGCGCGGTCGGCGCGAGCCGGATGCTGCGGCCGGTGATCTCGGCCAGCGGCGCGTACTGGAGGTTCGTCAGCCCCGCGCCGTGGTCACCGGGGAGGAAGAAGTTCCACAGTCCGCGCTTGCGCGCCTCGGCCTTGAGTTCTTCGACGATCGGCGGCTGCGACCATTCGCTGTCGCGCTCGGCCAGCTGCTGCTCGAAGACGGCCTCGGCCGGGTAGATGTGCGAATCCATGAACTCGAGGAGCTTTCCCCGCAGTTCCTCGGTTTTCGCGTCGAAGGCGAAGTCCATCTCTATCCCTCTTCCTTGAGAGTCTCATTGCCGTGCGCGATCAACGGGACGACGCCCGCGCCGATGCCGTCGAATCCGGCACCGACGGTCTGGCCCTTGCTGTAGCGAAGGTGGATGCCTTCCAGGATCACCGCGAGTTTGAAGAACGCGAAGCCCACGTACCAGTTGAGCCGCGAGACGTCGCGGCTCGAACGTTCCGCGTAACGCGCGATGACCTCGTCGTTGCGCGGGTAGCCCGGTGCGGAACTGGCGTTCGACACGAACTGCAAGGACACCTTGTCGCGTTCGGCGTAGGCCACCAGCAGCGCGAGGTCGGTCAGCGGGTCACCGAGGGTGGACATCTCCCAGTCCAGCACCGCGGTGATCCGGTCGTCGTCGTTCACCAGCACGTTGTCCAGCCGGTAATCCCCGTGGACGATCGACGGCTTGCCCGAAACCGGCACCGAACCCGCCAGCCGATCGTGCAGTTCGTCGACGCCGGGGAGATCGCGGCTGCGGTTGCCGTCGAGCTGTTTCTTCCAGCGTCGCAACTGGCGTTCGAGGAAACCTTCCGGGCGGCCGAAATCGCCGAGCCCCACCGACTCCGGATCGACGGCGTGCAACTCGACGAGGGTGTCGACCAGTTCGTCCGCGATCGCCTTCGTCCTGGCGGGACCCAGCGCGGCCAGTTCGGTGTCGGAGCGGAAAGGTGTGCCCTCCACGAACTCCATCACGTAGAACCGCGCGCCGATGACGTCGGTGTCCTCGCACAGCAGCACGGTTTCCGGCACCGGGACGGCCGTGCCGTGCAGGCCGGAGATCACCCGGAACTCGCGGCCCATGTCGTGCGCGGTCGGCAGGACGTGGCCAAGCGGCGGGCGGCGGACCACCCAGCGGGACCGGCCGTCGCCCACGATGTAGGTGAGGTTGGACCGGCCCCCCGCCACGACCTGGCCGCTCAAGGCGCCCTGGACGAGCCCGGGCCGGTGCTCGTCCAGGTGGGTCTTGAGCCTGGCCAGGTCGAGGCCCGGCAGGTCGGACTGGTTCATGGTGCCTCCAGCATCTCGCTTTCCGGTGACAGTACCGACCAGTCGGTATGTCGGGTAGGGGTGGTCCGGCGAGGTGCCGGAGGTCACCTTCTCAGGCGATCAGCCGGACGACCATCTCCGCGACGCACGCCGGTTTGGGCTCGCCGTCGATCTCGATCGTCCACCGCACGACGGCCTGCTTGCCACCGGAGACGTCGGTGACCTCGACCAGTTCGGCGCCCGCCCGGATGTTCGCGCCCACCTTGACCGGCTGGGGGAACCGGACCTTGTTCAGCCCGTAGTTGATGCCCATCTTGAGCCCGTTGACCCGGTAGAGCTTCCCGACGAAACCCGAAATGAGCGAAAGCGTCAGGAAACCGTGGGCGATCGGGCCGCCGAACGGCCCTTCGGCCGCCTTCTCGACGTCGACGTGGATCCACTGGTGGTCGTCGGTGGCGTCGGCGAACAGGTTCACCCGGTCCTGGGTGAGCGTCAGCCAGTCGCTGTAGCCGAAGTGCTCGCCGACGGCGTTCTCGAACTCCTGCAGTGAGGCGAATTCGCGCATGGCTCAGTCCTTCGGTCCGCCGGCGACGTAGATGACCTGGCCGGAGATGAATCCCGCGCCGTCGCTCACCAGGAACGACGCGAGGTTGGCGATGTCGTCGGGGGTGCCGACACGCTGCACCGGGATCTGCGACGCGGCCGCAGCCTTGAAGTCCTCGAAGGACATGCCGATCCGCTCGGCGGTCGCCGCGGTCATGTCGGTGGCGATGAAACCGGGGGCGATGGCGTTCGCGGTGACGTTGAACTTGCCCAGTTCGATCGCGAGGGTCTTCGTGAAGCCCTGCATGCCCGCCTTGGCCGCGGAGTAGTTGACCTGGCCGCGGTTGCCCAGCGCCGAGGTGCTGGACAGGTTGACGATGCGGCCCCACTTCTCCTGCGTCTGGTACTTCTGCACCTCGCGGGTCATCAGGAACGAGCCCTTCAGGTGCACGCCCAGCACCGAGTCCCAGTCCTGTTCGGTCATCTTGAAGAGCAGGTTGTCGCGGGTGATGCCGGCGTTGTTGATCAGCACGGTCGGCGCGCCGAGCTCCTCGGCCACCCGGGTCACCGCGGCTTCGACCTGTGCGGCGTCGTTGACGTCCAGCGCGACACCGACGGCCTTGCCGCCCTCGGCGACGATCGCTTCGGCCCCCTGCTTGACACCCGCCTCGTCGAGGTCCAGCAGACCGACGGCGAACCCGTCGGAAGCGAGCCGCTTGGCCACGGCGGCGCCGATGCCGCGGCCGGCGCCGGTGACGATCGCTACACGGGAGGGGTGTTCGGTCACGGGTGACTCCTCGTCGTCGAGTGGAAGTGACGTCGAGTCTGCCGTACTGAGCGGTCGGTTTGTAGAGATACCGGGCCAGGAGTTTCGCTGTGATCGTAATCACCACCCGGCCTCCAGCGCCTCGACCTGCACTTCCGCTCGCGGCGGACGCCGCTCCCGCTGATGACGCCTCGGGCCGGTCCGTCACTCGGTCCGTGGAGGCCCTCCCTGAGTGCCTGAAGGCCTCCAGTCAAGCGCTCACGTGAGTTTTCGCGGTCGTGGGGATGTCGTGAAGGGCTCGACGGCGGCCCCATCGGAAGCACTGAAGCAGCCGCCCGCTCATCCTCACATCTCGTGAGTGGCGATTCGGGTTAGGGCCGGCCGTGTTCTAGGTGCCTACGGCGGGTGGATCGGGATCGCAGGTCCGTGAAGGACCCCAGTACATGAAGGACCCCATCCTTGCGCCTAGGTACAGGAAGGGGTCCTTCATGTACTTCACTCCGGCATCACGCAAGAAGCGCCACAGGTCACGCAGTAGGTACCCAAGGGGAAGCTCGCCAGAACCCGAATCGCCACTCACGACCCACTGGAGGTCAGCCAGCCCGCCTGCCGAGAACCTCGGTGATCAGCTTCGGCAGTTCGCCGCCGTGCCACGAACTGGGCGAGAACCGCTCCTGCGCGATTCCGTCCCAAGGCTCGCCGTCGTCCAGCGAAATGCCTTTCTCGCGGGGGACGAGGGTCCCGATCTCCTGCGCCGAGACGCCTTCCCCGGCAAGGGTCTTCTTGGCGAGCGCGACATCCTGTGGTCGCACGGCGACCACGAGCGTCCAGTCGCCCCAGGCCTGCGCGAGTTCGAACCGGCCGAGTCCCGACTGCTCGCAGACGTCGGCGGGCGCGTCGTCCAGCTGGACGTCCGTCGTGACGCGCGCGCCGAGACCGTTGGCGCCGCACAGGGTCCGCACGGTCGGGAAGAGGCCGTCGGAGACGTCCATCGCGGCGCGTGCCAGTCCGGCCGTGGCGAGCGCCCTTCCGGCGGCCACCTGCGCCATCGGGCGGCAGGCGCGTTCGCGGATGTCCGCGACGAGAGACTCGGGAAGCCGTGCCTGCTTTTCGACGAGCAACGCGTACGCCCACAGATAGCCGGGTGAACCGACCAGAAGCAGGCGGTCACCGGCTTCGGCGCCCGCGCGCCCGAGCCGTCCGTCGGGGACGCACCGGCCGATCGCCGTCGCGGTGAGCTGCCGGACCGGACCGTCCCGGAGATCGCCGCCGACGACTTTGGTCCCGTGGGCCTTGGTGCAGTCGTCGACGCCGTCGAGAAGCCGCCGGAACTCGCCCGCGGTGGTCGTCTTCGGCAGGGTGTAGTTGACGACCAGGCCGATGGGGGTGGCGCCGGCCGCCGCCAGATCGGACAGGTTGATCGTCGCCAGCAGCCAGCCGGCGTGATACGGATCAGTTTCCCCGAGGATGGTGACCAGCGGAGTGGGACAACTGTCGGTGGTGGCGACCAGTTCGCCGCGAAGCCCTTCCGGGGCGTCGAGGACGGCGCAGTCGTCACCGAATCCGTGGACACCGCCGTAGCGCGGCCGCAGGATGTGCTCGAGGATCGCGTGTTCGCCGAGGTCCCCGAGGCGGACGTCATCGCCGACCGGCGAGATTTCAGTTACGCCCGACATGATCCGCCAATCGGGACGGGGCCACGTTGTGGTCGCTGGAATAGTTGTTCGGCATCGTGCCGTAGGGCTGCTCGCTGCCGGTGGACGCGAACAGCATCAGGTTGCAGATCCGCGTGCCGGGGTGCAGGAGCACCGGATGCCGCAGGTGGTTCACGATCTCGAGAGTCAACACGGCCCCTGTCTCACTGCCGAAACCGGGGCTGACCTGACCGCACAGGACGACGCTGATGCCGAGCCGCGCGTAGTCGCTCGTGCCGTCGACGAGACCGGCGAGTTTCTCCGAAAGCCCGATCCTCTCCAGCGTCGGCGCGAGAACGACTTCGCCGGGCTCGACGGACAGCCTGCCTTCGGCGTCGAGTTCCTTCGGGCGGAGGTCCGGATACGTGCTCCGGTCGGCGATGTCGACGATGCCGGTCGATTCCAGCGCGAACGCCTCGTGGCCGAGCCGCAGGCTGATCGCGGCGGGGCGGACGAGACCGGGCTCGAACGGGGTGATCGTCAGTTCCCCGTTCCGGTGCGCGCGTTTGATGGCCCGGTCGGTCAGGATCCCGCGGCGCGGGGCGGGCCAGGTCAACGGCACGACGCCACCGCTTTCGCGACGGCGCCGACCAGGACCCGGAAATCGGCCTCGGTCAGTTCGCCGTTGGGCTGGTCGTCGGTCTGACCGGGCTCGCAGTACACGACGGTGGTGCCGGTGCGATGCGGGCCCTGGATCACCACCGTGGCGGTCAAGCCCGCCGCGATCGGGCGGACGGTGTGCACGATGGCGGTGTCGCACGAGTAGACGTCGCCACGCCGGACCCGCGGGGTCTTCTCCACTTCGAGCCGGGCTCCGCCGTCCGCGCGCAAGGCGGCCGGATTCGCCGGATCGGCGCCGTAGCGGTAGCGGTCGTACGCCATCCCGCCTTCGGTCGTTTCGCGGAATTCGACCATGTGCAGACCTTCGCCCGCGACGATCGTCGAGGCGAATTCCCAGCGGTGGCTGTGCGGATTGGACTCGCCGCGGGACGGTTCCGCGGATTCCGGCCAGACGTGGAGCCGGATCCGGAAATCGGCGGAGGCGTGGAGCACCATTTTGGCGAATCCGTTGGGATGCCAGTAGGAACGCTTCGCCGCGGTGCGGACGGTTTCTTCGTCACCGAGGATTTCCTCGAGCCACGAAAGGAAGCTCTCGGGAGCGTCCTGGACCCGGTGCGCGACCGTGCGCAGCCAGGCCAGATCCGCGTCGCCGTGGCTGGGTCGCGTGCCGGTGACCTCATCGAGGAACGCGTGCGCGTCTGGCCGAACGGCGGTGAGGGTCGAGGGCGGGGTGTCGATCATGTAGTCGTTCCTGGAGGGCTGAGCGGGGGCGCCGCGGCGGCGAATGCGGCCGCGCGGAGCGCGGTGACTGCGTCCAAGGTCTGCCAGATGGGTAGGTCGCCGCTTCCCCAAGCCCAGAGCCCTTGATCGGCGTCGTAGCGCTCCCAAAGGGTTCCGAGCGCCCGGTTGAGCCGGGGGAGTGGCAGGAAGGGGGCGGTGGCGAGCGCTTGGACGACCCAGGCTGCGGTGAAGTGCCGGATGATGATCCGGGTGGTTCCTTCCCCGTCGGGGCGAGGCCTTTCGAGATCCTCGGCCACGCCATCGTCCGAATGCGACCGGTCGATGAGCCATTGTGTGGCTTCGTCGGCCGCCTCACGGACGTCGTTGCGATCTTCACGGCTGCACAGGACGTCCCGCAGAGCGACGACCGACCGCGCGGTGTGCACCACCGACGCCTCCGGGGCGACGAGCCCGGCCTCGTTCTTCTCGGGCCACAGACGTGCGCCGTCGAAGTCGAGCCTGGCCGCCAGGAGGGCGTCGATCAGCCGGTCGGTCAGCGGGGCGTCCGGCCGCAGCCGGACCGCCGTGTGCAGCACGGCGGACAACAGGTACGGACGGGTCCGGCTGTACGGGTCGAGCGACCCCTCGAGCTGGTCCAGCCCTTCGTCGGCGGACATCGTGCTGGTGCGGAACAGCGCGTCCACCACCGACGCGGTGGTCTCCGGCCGCTTGCCGCCCGCGCGGCCACGCCAGCCGTGTTCCGATTGCAGCCGGTAGAGATCTTCGGCGAGCGTATGTAGGTCGATGTAGGGATCGCCTACCACCAGCATCGTGTTGATCCCGTACGCGGTGCTGAGGGCCTTCGGCCCGGTGTTCTTCTGCAGGTTGTGCCGCCAGCCCAGCGGCTTGCCATCGGCGTCACGGATCAGGCGCTCGGCGAGCTTCGCGCCGACGGTGTGGAAGACCTGCAGCAGGGAACGCGAGGTGTCGACGACGCCGGCGTCGCCGAGGACCGGTGGGGTGTGTTCGTGGGGCGAACGGGCCGTCTCCACCAGCGTGAACAGTGTGTTCGCGGCGCGGAAGTGATCGTCGAGCTGGCGGGCGTTGTGCGCCGACGGCAGGTATTTGCCGGTCTCCCACTGGGTCAGGTTCGCCCTGGTGACGCCGATGATCCTGGCGGTCTCCGCCTGCGTTTCCCCCGCGGCCTTGCGCAGCCGCCGCAGCTCTCGTCCGACACCCGACGCGGTAACGGTTTCCGCATCAGGGCTTACCGGCTCGCCTCCGGCCGATGTAGGCTTCATGTAGGCACTAGACACGGACTTACCTACCTTCGGTAGGCATGTAGGGGCGGTGACTGAACGTGCACACAACGGCGAGAGTACAGCAAGCTGATCGGACCGTGCTGGCGCGTGGGTCAACGTCTTGTCACAAGATGCGGAAACCGTGAAAGAGCCTGTTCTGCCTGGTCTTGGGGTGCGTGAACGCACCTGACGGCCAGGGCCGGTACCACCCGGGCGCGACCGGAGAGCGGATGCTGACAGCCATCTGAATGTGACGCTGCGCATCCGAACCCGTTCGTGTCGCCTGTGGGCCACACGAATGCCGGAGTAGGCGTCGTGTGGGCCGACCCGAGTTCGCGCTTGGCTGCATCGGGGGTGAACCTCATGTCCCACCACGAGAACCACACGGCAGCGCCCCGATCTTGGTTCGACCGACTTCTCGAACGTTTCCACGAATGGCTCTTCGCGACCCAAGAAGACACTCGCGCGGTCGCTCGCGGCCGGCAGGTCTCCCGGGTGCCGGGCAGCAGGCGCCGCGTCTACCGCGATCCCCGCTGGAACACCGTCCACGCGTGCGAACCCTGCGGGGGCACGGGGTGGTGGCCCTACGAGGACGCCGTTTGCCCGGACTGCGCCGGTGCCGGTGTCGTCCGCTCCATTCCCGCGGCGGCCGTGGCCGCCGAGCAAACCGCCGGACGGACAGGAGGAAGGTCATGAGCCGTTGGCAGGAACCCCAGGCGATCGCCGAGCTGGCCAGGGAGATCACGGTGGTCAGGAGGCCGAACCCGCTCACCGCGCTCTATCACTGGCGTTACGAGATCGGCGTGCTCCTCGTCCTCCCGTACGCGTTGTTCACCCTTTTCCATGCGGTCGGCCCGATCTGGGGCGCGGTCGTGCTGTTCGGCGTCGCGAACTGGCTGTTCTACTGGCGCTCGGCGCGGCGATTCCTCCGCGACCGGCTTCGCTCGGTCGTCGTGCAGCACCGGCTGCGGACCGGCTTCGCCCGTGCCCGGGTGTGCACCCTCGACGGCAAGCTGCCGGTGATCCTGTGGACGAAACCGCGTGGTGACGAAGTCGAGGTCACGGTGTTCTGCCCGGCAGGAGTCGGTTACGAGCGCATCGAGCAGCGACGGGCTCTGCTCGCGGCGGCGTGCTTCGCCTCCGACGTCCACGTGTACCGCCATCACAAACGCGCCAACGTGGTGCACCTTTCGGTCTGCACCGCACGCTTGCGCAAGGCCGCCGAAGACACTGCAGAGGACGAGGTCAGGCCCGGTCTGCCGCCCGCGCGACGATATGCCGGGCAGCCGGACGGTGCCGCCATTCCCCTGCCGGGGACCTTCGCAGGAATTCCTCGCGCAGTTCGGCGATGAACTCTTCACCGCGCACGCTCGCCAGCGGCCGCATCGGCCCGGAGCGGGTGTGCGCGGTGAAGAACGTGTCCGCGTCGGGATGGACCATCGGGAACGCCAACGGCTCATCCAGTTCGAGTGCGGCGCCCTTCAAGGCGGGTAGGAGCCGTTCTTCCCAGGAACGGTCGCCTGCCGGGACGCGTTCCCGGAGGACGTCCGACAGCACGGTGAACGGCCCTCCCGGTTCGGTGCTGTGCGGCCAGTAGACGACCGAAAGCACTCCGCCGGGGCGAAGCGCGCCGGTCCAGGATCGGAGCGCGGCGTCGGGCTCGGGCAGTTGCTGGAGCCCGAAGACCGAGACGACCGCGGCGGCGGAGGCCGGTTCGAGTTCCGAGGCGTCGCCCTCGACAACGCGTACGAGTGAGTTGCCCGCGGCCCGCGTCCGCGCTCGGGCTGCCATGCCCGCGGACAGATCGATGCCGACGATCTCGCGGCCGGGCAGATGTCCGGTGAGCACGTCGAGTTCCGGGAAGGTCCCGCAGCAGGGGACGAGAACGGGGCCGCCGGGCAGTTCCGCGGGAAGGGCCTGCACCGCGGCGGCGACCCACGGCGCGAACCGGGGGACGTAGTAGGCCTCGTAGCCGTCGGCGGCTTCGTCCCAGCCGTGGGCGACGCGGGCGAGGTGTTCGGCGGTCATCGTGCTGTCTCCGTCGGGTGTTCGAGCGCGGCCAGGCTTCGCCGCAGGTGCTCGCGTTCGGGTTCTGTCGGGGCGAGCCCGATCGCTTCGCGGTAGGCCGTGGCCGCCGCGTCGTGGCGGCCCAGCCGCTGAAGCAGGTCGGCCCGGGCGATGGCGAAGGGAGGGTAGCCGCGGAGCAGCGGTTCGCCGGTCAGTTCGTCGAGCAGCGCGAGTCCCGCGGCCGGGCCGTCGCGAAGGGCGACGGCCACGGCGCGGTTGAGCGCGACGACAGGGGACGGTGCCAAGGTCATCAGGACGTCGTAGAGCGCCACGATCTGCGGCCAGTCGGTGGTTTCGACGTCGGCCGCCTCGTCGTGCAGGGCCGCGATCGCGGCCTGCACCCCGTACGGTCCTGGCGGGCCACCGGTCAGTGAGGCGACCACCAGGTCACCGCCCTCTTCGATCAGTTCCCGGTTCCACCGGCTCCGGTCCTGGTCCGCCAGGAGGACCGGTTCGCCGTCCGGCCCGGTCCGGGCGGCCCGCCGGGCGTGGACGAGCAGCATCAGCGCGAGCAGCCCCGCCACCTCCTGATCGGCGGGCATCAGCCCGCGCAGGATGCGGCCGAGCCGGATCGCCTCCTCGGCGAGGTCGGCCCGTTGGAGACTCGCTCCCGAACTGGCCGCGTACCCCTCGGTGAAGATCGAGTACACCGCCTGCAGCACACCCGGCAGCCGCTCCGGTAGTTCGTCCGCGCCGGGAACACGGAACGGGATGCGGGCCTCGCTGATCTTCTTCTTCGCCCGCACGATCCGTTTCGCCATCGTCGGCACCGGGACGAGGAAGGCCCGCGCCACCTCCGGCGTGGTCAGCCCGGCGAGAAAACGCAGGGTCAGCGCACCCCGGTCCTCGACGGGCAGGGCGGGATGGGCGCAGGTGAAGAACAGCCTCAGCCGCTCGTCCGGCAGGCTGTCACCGGCGTCCGCCGCGGGAGCGGGACCGGCCCGCTCCGCCTCCACCTGCAGGATCGCGAGTTTGGCGGCGTAGGCCTGATCCCGGCGCAGCCGGTCGACCGCCTTGCGTCGCGCGGTGGTCATCAGCCACGCACCCGGCCGCGGCGGGACACCGTCCACCGGCCAGCGCTCCAGCGCCGCTTCGATCGCCTCGGAAGTGACCTCTTCGGCCAGGTCCAGATCACCGAAGCGGCGCACGAGCGCGGCCAGGAGCCTTCCCCGTTCTTCGCGGAACACCGCCTCCACCGACGCCATCCCTGGCCCCTGCCCGTCCATGATCAGACGCTGAAGTCGGCGACCGGGCGGATCACGACGGAGCCGTCCCGCGCGCCGGGGCACCGGGCCGCCCAGTCCAGCGCGGTGTCGAGGTCCGGCACATCGATGACGTAGAAGCCGCCCAGTACCTCGCGGGTCTCGGCGTACGGCCCGTCGGTCACCGTCCGCTTCCCGTCGCGATCGACCTTCACCGTCGTCGCGGTGACGAGGTCGGCGAGTGACTCCCCGGATGACCAGATCCCGGCGTCCCTGACCTCTTTGTCGTAGACCGTCCACTCCTCGAAGGTGCACTGGGGCTCGGTGTCGGTCGCGGCTTGGATCAGCATCATGTACTTCACGGTGGTGCTCCCGTTCCGGTTTTCCGCGCGGCCTGCTTGCCGCACGACACCACTACGAGCGGGAGATCGTCAAATGGACACGACGCCGGGAAAACCTTTCAGGACGCGGTCTCCAGCGCTTCGGCCTGCTCGGTCACCGGTGCGGCGACCACGCGGGCGGGGATGAGCAGCGACGCCAGCGCGATCAGCCCGGTCAGCGCCATCGCGCGTTCGACCAGCCCCAGCGGGATCGCCCGCCACCACGGCTCGCCGCCGTTCATCGAGACCACGATCGCCCCGAGGATCACCCCGAACCAGGCCAGCGCGGCCACCGCGAGCACCCGCGTCACCGCACGCCGCGCGGGCGAGGAGGCGAAGACGGCTTTCGCGGCGAACCACACGGCCAGCGGAAGGGCGACGAAGGCCACCACGCTCGCGATCCGGTGCACCGTCCCGCCGGTGCTCGGCCCGATCGCCCAGTTGTTCTTGGGGAACGCCACGATCACCACCAGGCTCACCGTCCAGAGCGCGCAGAACACCGAGGCCGCGGACAGGGCGGGAAGATGCTTGCGGCGGATCAGCGCGCCGAAGCCGATCGCCGAGCCGAGCGCGACCAGCAGGACCGCGACGTCGAAGATCCACTTGTGCTCACTCAGCGCGTATTCGCTGATGGTCCGGCGGATCGGGCTGATGTCGCTGGTGGCGGGGAGGACCTGCAGCAGCAGGATCAGCAGCGCTCCGCCGGCGACCGAGACCACGGCGGCCAGCAGTGCCAGCGGTGACCGGGCGGTGACCTGGGGCGTCGTCATGGTTGAACGGTAACCACCCAACCTGAAGGTTTTCTTAGGCTTTCCTGTCGAAATCGACAGGGAAGCCCCCTCTCAGGGCGCGTGTGCGAGTGATCGTTCCGGCACGGTCGGTGAGATCGTTGGGCCGAAAGGGGTGCAGACGACTTGTGGCGGGTCCCTCGGACGGGGTCCCGGGTCTAGGGTCTCGCTACCGGTGACCTCACCCGGTCACCGGACTGTCCAAGGAGGTCAGTCTGTGGGGTATTCACCAAACCGGCGAAGAGCGGGATGGACGGCGGCGACCCTGGTGCTCGCCGGCACCTTCGTGGCACTTCCGTCGGCCACGACGGCAGGGGCCGCGGACAACGTGGTGCGGACCAATCAGGCCGTGCCGCGTTCCTGTTTCGCCGCGCTGCAGAAGCCGGGTACCTCCGGCACCGATCGGCGTGAGTTCACGTCCACAGTAGACGGTCTGCTGCAGGCGCGGATCGCCCCTCGTGGCGGCGGTGAGGGCGACTGGGACCTCGCGGTCTTCGACAAGGCCACCGGCGCCGTGGTCGCCGCGTCGGCCGCGTTGCGCAGTCACGAGCTCGCCGAAGGTTTCGTGAAGAAGGACCAGAAGCTGGTCGTGCAGACCTGCCGGTACGCCGGGCAGACCCGCGACGCGCTGCTGGGCGTCGACTTCCTCGCCCTCACGCCGACCGGGGCCCCGGCCGCGCCGCAGCGCGCCGAACTGGTCCGGGTCGAGACGCCCGCCAAGCAGGACAAGGACAAGCTCCTCCGGCTCGGGCTGGACGTCACCGAGAAGGCCGACGCCACCGGCGTCGAGGTCGTCCTCGCCAACGACGCCGACCGCAAGACGCTGGCCGACAACGGCTTCAAGTCGAAGGTGATCGAGCCGGATCTTTCGGGCAAGTCGATCCGGAACGCCAAGGCCGACAGCGAGTACGACGCCAAGACGCAGGCCTCGGCGTTGCCGTCCGGGCGCACGAGCTACCGGCACCTCTACGACTACCAGTTCGAGGTCAAGGAACTGGCCCGCAAGAACCCCAAGCTCGTCACGGCGTTCACGCTGCCGCAGCCGACCTGGGAAGGCCGCGACGTCGTCGCCCTCGAGATCGCGACCGACGTCAAGAACATCGCCGACGGCAAACCCGTCAACTTCACCATGGGCGTGCACCACGCCCGGGAGTGGCCCGCCGGCGAACACGCCATGGAATGGGCCCACGAACTGGTCAAGGGCTACACCGGCACCAACGCCGAACTCCGCGGCCTGGTCGGCCGGACCCGCAACATCATCGTGCCGATCGTCAACCCCGACGGCTTCGAAATCTCCCGTGAGGCCGAGCCCAAGGGCGACTTCTCGCGTTTCGACTACGAGATGAAGCGCAAGAACTGCAACGTCAACGACTCGCCAAAGGAGTTCGCGACCGGCGTCTGCAAGGCCAACCCCGCCGGCCGTGAACGCGGCACCGACCCGAACCGCAACTACGCGGGCTTCTGGGGCGGCGCCGGCGCGTCGACCCTGTGGCGCAGCGACACCTTCCGCGGCGCGGGCCCGTTCTCCGAGCCCGAGACGCAGAACATCCGCTCGATCGTGTCCAACCGCCAGGTGACCAACCTGATCACGCTGCACACCTACTCCAACCTGGTGCTGCGTGTCCCGGGTGTCGCCGCCGTCCGCCCGCCGCTCGACGAGCCGGCGTACAAGGCGCTCGGTGACAAGATGGCCTCGCGCAACGGATACACCAGCCAGCCGTCGTGGGCGCTCTACGACACGACCGGTTCGACCGAAGACTGGTCGTACTGGGCCACCGGTGGCTGGGGCTTCACGTTCGAGGTCGGCCCCAACGAGTTCCACCCGCCGTTCGCCGACGGTGTCGTCGCCGAATACACCGGTGTCGCCCCCGCCGCGGGCGCGGGCAAGGGCGGCAACCGGCAGGCCTTCGTGGACATGCTGGCCAACACCGCGGACCCGGCGGCGCATTCGACGCTGATCGGTACCGCACCGAAGGGCTACCAGCTGAAGCTGCACAAGACCTTCCAGACGCCGACCTCTCCGGTGGTGCAGCCGGACGGTTCGACGAAGCCGCCGATCTACGTGACCGACAACCTGAACTCGTCGCTGGCCTCGACCGGTGGCCGGTTCGCGTGGTCGGTCAACCCGTCGACCCGGCCCTACGTCGCGGGCCGCTACGGCCGCGAGCCGCAGGGTCCGGCGCAGCCCGCGATCCAGGCGGCCAACCCGGCCGGGGTCCCGGCGATCAACACGAACTACCCGGCCGACCCGGCTTCGGAGAGCTTCACGTTCCACGTGGACGGGCTCCCCAAGGTCGACAACGGGAAGTTCAGCGTCGACGTCAAGTGGGCCAGCCAGGACACCGACTGGGACCTGTACGTCTTCGACGCCGCGGGCAACATGGTGTCGTCGTCGGCGAACGGTTCGACCACGGAAGAGCACGCGATCCTGTACGACCCGCCAGCCGGGGACTACACGGCCGTGCTGGTCAACTACGCGCAGGCGAATCCGTCCACTGTGGACGACTGGGCCGGCGGTGTGTCGTTCCAGTCGCCGATCCCGCCGACCTACGGCCCCAAGGAGGCGTACCAGCTGACCTGTACGTCGCCGAAGGGCAAGCTCGTCGGATTGGCGGACGTCTACATCGACCGCGGCCAGACGGTCGACGTCGGTGAGGTCTGCACCCGTTCCGCGCGGGCCAAGAAGGAGCGCGGCTAGCCGGTAGACTCGAGCTCTTATGTCGTGAAGGGCCCCTTTGAGACGTTCATCGTCTCAAAGGGGCCCTTCACGACATCCCCACGGACCGCGACCACTCGCGTGAGCGCCTGAGTGGAGTCCTTCACGGACTCGCGATACCGGCTCACCCGCCGTAGGCACCTAAGACAACCTTGGCTCTAAGCCTCCTTGCCACTCGCGAAACCACATCGGGGGTAGCGAGGGGCTCCTTCACTACCCTCAGGGTAGGTAAGGAGGCCTTCACGGGCCGCTCCCTAAACGGTGCCGACGACCCGGTCCCGCACCAGGCGCATCGTCGCCGTGTCCACAGTGGACGGCTCCGCCGCCAGCCAGCCGCCGATCTCGTGCAGGAACTGCTCGGGTGTCATCGGCGGCGCGGGGGAGGGGTCCTCGTGATCCGTGGTGATCTCGCCGGTCCGGCTCGGGTACACGATCATCGCGCCGCGCAACGCGACGCCCGGCAGGATCCGCCGGTATTCGGCGAGGCTTTCGGTCAGTCTGCTCCCGCCGCCGCGGAAGGCGCGGCCGTTGCGCAGCAGGCGATCGTCGTCATCGGTTTCGTAGTGTCCCGGCAGCCACAGTTTCGATTCGACGAGCACGAGCCGCTTTCCGCACAGCACCGCGTGGTCGACGTCGGCGAACACCGAGTCCGGCCACGAGAGGCCGTGGAAGATCCGCGCGCCGGGCAGCCGGGTCAGGTAGCGCTCCAGCAGATCGGCGGTGAGGCGTTCGGCGAGCTCGTCGGTCTCCGTGCCGGGGGTGCCGAAGACGCGTTTCCCGCCGAATTCGGCGGCGAACCGGTTCTTGGCGCGGGAAGCGGCGAGATAGCCGCGCGCGAGGCGTTGCACCAGCAGTGCGGTCCCGGCGGTCAGGATCAGCCAGACGATGAGCGTGGGGGCCGTGAATCCGACGCCGGTCAGCACCGGGAGCAGCACCAGCACCATCCCGCCGACCGCCGCGACGACCGGGGTGTGCCCGGGGCCGCGCCGCCGTCCGTGGCGCACGCGGCCGTCCTGTGCGGCGAATTCCCACCATTCGAGGTCTTCCGGATCGATCACGACCGGTTCGGGCTCGTAGCCCGGTTCTTCGCCGAAGCGACGTCGCGGCCGCGGCCGGATCGGGACGCGCACGGAGCGCCCGCCCGCGTCGTAGCCCGCGCGCCGCATCGGATCGCTGAGCGTGTCGTAGGCCTCGCGGACCAGCTGGAACGTGAGCGCGGAACCCCCGGTGTCCGGGTGATGCGACTTCGCCAGCCGCCGGTACGCGGTCTTGATCTCGTTGACCGAGGCGGCCTTGCCCACGCCGAGCACCTCGTAGTAGTCGACATCGGGCACGGGCGGGTCACCTCCAAAGGGCCGGGCCGCAACAATATTCGGCCGCCGCCGGGCATCCGCAACCACCTCCGCGGCGCGTCGGGGTGACGTCGCGGGCATACTGTTTCGCTTGTGGCGGAACGAGGTCCGCTTCCCGCGCGTCCTGGATATCGTGGAGATCGACAGCACACGAGGAAGGACAACGGTGGGAGAACCGGTCACGGGCACGGCCGCGGGAGTACCGTTCACAGTCTTGCCGCCATCGGCCGAGGTCAGCGGTCCCGCGCCGGTGGTCGTCGCTTGGCACATGATCGACGCGCCCCGTTCCGACGCCGCGTTCGCGGCCGCGTTGCCGCTGGCGGGGGTGCCTGCGTGGCGGGTGTACCTCGGAATGCCGTTGTGCGGCGCGAGAATGGTCGACGGCTCGATGGACGCCTTGCTCGAGCGGGCCCGGCGTGACGCCATGCTCGCCTACATCGACCCGGTCGTCGCGCAGGCGGCGCTGGAGTTCCCCGCCGCGCTGGCCGAACTGCGCGAGCGCTTCGGGTTCGACTCGTCCCGGATGGCCGTCGTCGGTGGTTCGCTCGGCGGTGCGGTGGCGCTGACGATCCTGGCCACGCGGGAGATCCCGGTCCGCGCGGCGGTCCTGATCAACCCCGCCGTGCGGGCGCGTTCGGTGATCGGCCTGGTCGAAGACATGCTGGAACAGGCGTATCCGTGGAGCGACGAAGCAGAACGAGCGGCGGATCAGCTCGACTTCGTCGCACGATCGGGTGAAATCTCGGCGCGGGACGAGCAGGTTCCGCTGCTGCTCGTCAGCGGCGAGGGCGACTATCCGTCCCTGCGCACCGATGCCGACGACCTGGTCGCCGCGCTGCGTGAGCGGTACGCCCGTCCGGACGACGTCCGCCTGGCCATGCTGCCCGGTCTCGCGCATCCGCTGGCCGAAGAGCCGGGCATCGAACCCGCACCGCAGCTGCCGATCGCGAAACTGGTCGACGACACGGTCACCGAATGGCTGGAGCGCCGTCTGGTTTGACGCGCGTCAGCAGGCGGGCGGCGGGACCGATCGGGGCGGGCCGAATTCGAGGCGCAGCTTGTCGGTCTTCGGGATCACGAACACGACGCCGGTCGAGGCCCGCCAGTTCCCCGGGAGGAAGACGTACTGGCCGCCGGACTGGAGCAGCAGCTTCAGCCCGGTGTACCGGTATTTGTACGCCGATTCGGCGTCGGCGCATTTCACCTGCGTGACACCGTTCGCGGTGAGGTTGAGGCTTTCCGCGCTGTACAAGGTCGCGGCCGGTCTCGTCGTGATCACCCCGGAGGCCTCGAAGGCGCGGCTGGTGCCGACGGCTCCCGAATAGTCGCCGACGGACCAGAAGAGGCCGATGCTCACCAGGACGTAGCCGGTCACCAATTCCGCGACGTTCGAACGGCCGCTCGGTGTGCTGCGCGAGGTCCAGTGACGCCAGGCGAAGAGCACCATCAGGACACCGATCGCGAAGCCGACCCCGGGAACGCCGGGATGGTCGCGAAAGGGTTCCGGGTCGAGGGCGATCGCCGTCGACGAGACGAGGAGCGCGAGGCCGAGCACGCCGGCGACCGGGGCGCAGATCCGCAGCAGGCGGTTCCAGGGACCCTCGCCGAGCCGCGTCTTCAGGAACCGGGTCAGGATCAGGAAGAGCAGCACCGCGCCCGCCGCGCCGGTCAGCGGCAGGAGCATGCCGTCGACACCTCGCCCGAAGATCTCGTCCGGTGTCTGGCCGAGCAGCGTGTAGTGCACACGGAAGTAGATGAAGTACGTCTGCGTGTAGACGAGCCCGAAGTAGTAGAGCAACGCGGTGAGCAGGGTGGTGTTGGCCAGCGCGGTGCCGATCAGCCTGAGCGCGCGCGACGGGTCGGCCGCCGGCTCGCCGACGGCGGGCTCGGGTCTGCGGAGGCCGCGGTGGCCCCGGCGGAGTGAGCGCCGGACGCTCATCCGCCCGTGGTTTCGCTCGGTTCCGTGCTTTCCGACTTCGGAGGTGCCGAGCTTTCCTCTGTCGTCTCGGTCGTACACGACCTGGCCACGATCTTGATCGTTTTGCCGGGGAGAACCGGATTCGGCCCGATACTGAGGATGCAGTCACCCGCGTCCGGGTTCGGGATCACCACCGAGACACCGCACCGCCGGGGACTCTTGCAGAGGTCCGCGAGGTTCTGCTCGATCGCGTTCTTGGCGGTGGTGGGATCGGTGCCGAGCAGGTCGCTGTTGTACTTGATGGGGCTTCCGGGAACCACGGGCGGACGGCGTTCCTCGGTACGCCGGGGTCCCGGCCCGGTCGGGGCCGCCTCGGAAGACGCCGTCGGGGCGGTCTCCGTCGTCACCTCGCTGCCGGTGGTCAGATCCGCCGGAGCGGTGTCGCGGGGAGTCGAGGCTCCGCCGCAGGCCGCCGTGAACCCGAGAGCGGCGATCGCGATCGCCGCGCTGATCAGCCGTTTCATTGACCTCACCGTCCTTGGGAAGACGTCCTTCTGAGTAAGGACGCAGAACGACGGCCTCCTGATACGTCCCGGCTTGGGCCATTCGGGCGTATTTCGCCGCTTTCGCCCTTTCGGGCAGTCCGGGGTGGACCGGCACGCGACAACTTCATCGCCTGGCCTTCCGACACGCCGTGTTTTATGTTAAGAAACTTTACTAACTAAGAGGGAGGCGCGTTTTGAGTTCATCCCCGCTGCCGGGGCTCGAGCGGAAGATCGGGCCGCTCCAGGCGACCGCCATCAACATGACCCAGATGTGCGGCATCGGCCCGTTCGTCACCATCCCCGCGATGGTGGTGACCCTCGGCGGCCCGCAGGCCATGTTCGGCTGGCTCATCGGCGCGGTCATCGCGCTGGCCGACGGCCTGATCTGGGCCGAACTCGGCGCCGCCCTCCCCGGCGCCGGCGGTACTTACGTGTACCTGCGCGAGGCGTTCGGCTCCCGGACCGGCAGGCTCATGCCGTTCCTGTTCGCGTGGAGCGCGGTGCTGTTCATCCCGCTGATCATGTCCACCGGCATCATCGGGCTCGTCCAGTACCTCGGGTACCTGATCCCGGGGGTGGCCGACGACGGCGGGACCACCGGGCTCGGCAAGGTCATCGGCCTCGGCGTCATCGTCCTGATCGTGCTGGCGTTGTTCCGCAAGATCGGCGAGATCGGGAAGCTGACCACCGTCCTGTTCGCGATCATGCTGTTCGCCGCACTCTCGGTGATCGTCGCCGCCTTCACGCATTTCGACGGCGCGCAAGCGTTCGCGTTCACGCCGGGCGCGTTCTCCTTCGACGGCGGCGCGTTCTGGGCCGGGCTCGGCGCGGGCCTGATCATCGCCATCTACGACTACCTCGGCTACAACACCAGCGCCTACCTCGGCGGCGAGGTGCGCGACCCCGGCCGGACGCTGCCGCGATCGATCATCCTCTCGATCCTCGGCATCATGAGCCTGTACTTCCTGCTGCAGCTCGGCGTGCTCGGCTCGGTCCCGCTGGAGGAATTGAAGAACGCCACTTCGGTCGCCTCCACCGTGCTGGAACAGGCTTGGGGCACGGGCGCGGCGAAGGTGATCACCGTGTTCATCGTGATCGCCGCGATCGGCTCGGTGTTCGCCGGTCTGCTCGGCGGCTCACGCGTCCCGTTCGAGGCCGCGCGCGACAAGGTGTTCCTGCCGGTCTTCGCCCGACTGCACCCGAAACTGAACCTGCCGACGGCCGGTGTGCTCACGATGGGCGTCATCGCCGCGATCGGCTCGCTGTTCACACTGACCGCGGTGATCAACGCGGCGGTGACGGTGCTGGTGCTCATCCAGTCGCTCGCGCAGGTCGCGGCGATCGTCGTGCTGCGGCGACGGCGGCCGGAACTGGAGCGGCCGTACCGCCAAGGGCTCTACCCGATCCCGACGGTCATCGCACTGCTCGGCTGGGTCTACATCTACTTCTCCGCCACCTGGCTTTCGATCGGGCTTTCGGTGGGCTGGATCGCGCTCGGCGTGGCGGCGTTCCTCGCCTACGCGAAGGCGGAGCGCGTGTGGCCGTTCGGGCCCAAGGGAATCCAGGAATCGTTCGCGGGGGCGGCAGCAGAGGGGAACGTGCGGTGATGGGGGACGAACTGATCCTGGGGATCGACTTCGGCGGGACGAAGGTCGCGATCGGGCTGGCCGACAGAGCCGGGAGCCTGCTGGTCACCCGGCGGCTCGACACCGACGCGCAGTCGGGCGCCGGGCAGGTGGTCAGCCGTGCGCTCGCCGCGGCACGGAAACTGCTCGCCGACGAAGGCGCCGCGGACGCACTTGTCGCGATCGGCGTCGTCAGCCCCGGCATCGTGCTGGAGGACCGCATCCTGCTGGCCCCCAACGTGCCGGGCTGGGAAGAACTGCGGCTGCGCGAACTCGTCGCCGCGGAGTTCGAAGGCGTGCCGATCGAGGTGGGCACCGACGCCAAGGCGGCGGCGCTCGCGGAATGGCGGTGGGGGGCGCTGGCGGACACCGATCCGGCGGTCTTCCTCTCCTTGGGGACCGGGATCGCCGCGGCGGTCCTGGTCGGCGGACGGCTGCTGGCCGGCGCCAACGGAGCTGCGGGCGAGATCGGGTACAACCTCCGCTCGCCACAGGACACCGACGGGTTCTCCGGCGGAGCGGCGCCGCTGGAAGAGGCCGTCGGTGGGCGTGGGCTGGGCGGCCGGGCGAGTGTGCTGCTCGGCCGCCCGGTAACCGCGGGCGAACTGTTCGGCCTCGCCAGGGAAAACGCACAGGCCAAGGAACTGGTCGGCGCGGCGCTCGACGAACTGTCGATGCACGTCGCGAACCTCGCCATCGCGCTCGACCCGCGGCGCATCGCCGTCGGCGGGGGACTGGTGCGCTCGGCCGACGTCCTGCTGCCCGCGCTGCGAGACCGGCTGGCCCAGGCCGTGCCGTTCCCGCCGGAGCTGGTGGCGGCGAAGTTCGACCAGGACGCGTCCCTGCTGGGCGCGATCGCGATCGCGCTGGACGCGTAACCCGCAATTCGGCACCTGGTTGCGATAGTTGCGCCAGGTAAGCATCGCGTTCAGGTGCCGAATCGCGATCACCGACCGAAGCCGCCGGGCCTTCGCTAGATCCGATCTAGCGAAGGCCCGGCGGCTTTCTCGCGCCTAGGGGGTGAGGCGAGAGGAGGTCGGTCATGGACGACAGTCCGCTGCGGGTCGCGGTGATCATCGGCAGCGTCCGCGAAGGGCGGGTGGGGGACGCCGTCGGCAAGTGGTTCACCGGCCGCGCGGAACACCGGGACGACCTCGTCACCGAAGTGCTCGACCTCGTCGAATTCGACCTGCCCGCCGGGCTGCCGGAACCGCCGGCCGCCGATATGAAGCGATTCGCGAGGCTGGTCGACGAGGCCGAGGCGTTCGTCGTCGTCACCCCCGAGTACAACCGCAGCTTCCCCGCGTCGCTCAAGCAGGCGATCGACTGCGCCTACGACGAGTGGCGTGCGAAGCCGGTCGGGTTCGTCTCCTACGGCTACCGTTCGCAGGGTCTCTACGCCGTCGAGCAGCTGCGCACGATCTTCACCGAACTGCACACGGTGACCATGCGCGACAGCGTGGCCTTCAACCTCCTCGACGACACCTTCGCCCGCGACGGCACCCCCTTCGACACCGACGGGCAGGGACAGGCCGTGACCACCTTGCTCGACGAACTCGTCTGGTGGGGCCTCGCCCTGCGCGAGGCACGCGCCAACCGTCCTTACGTCTGCTGAAGCTTCTGAAAGGAAAACGAAAATGAGTGAACTGGCCATCGAAGCCTCGGGGCTGGTCAAGGTGTTCGGGGAGAACCGGGCGGTCGACGGGATCGACCTGAAGGTCCCCGCGGGCACCGTGTACGGCGTCCTCGGACCGAACGGCGCCGGGAAGACCACCGCGGTGAAGATGCTCGCGACCCTGCTCCGCCCCGACGGCGGCGAAGCGCGCATCTTCGGCAAGGACGTCGTCCGCGAGGCCGACGCGGTCCGGTCCATGGTGAGCCTGACCGGGCAGTACGCCTCGGTCGACGAGGACCTGACCGGGACCGAGAACCTGGTGCTGATCGGCAGGCTGACCGGGCACCGTAAACCGGCCGCCCGTGCGCGGGCAGCCGAACTGCTGGCGGCGTTCGGGTTGTCCGAGGCCGCGGGGCGGCAGGTGAAGAACTACTCCGGCGGGATGCGGCGGCGGATCGACATCGCCGCGAGCATCCTCAACACCCCGGACGTGCTCTTCCTCGACGAGCCGACCACTGGTCTCGATCCCCGCAGCCGCAACCAGGTCTGGGACATCGTGCGAGCGATCGTGGAGCACGGCACCACCGTCCTGCTGACCACGCAGTACCTCGACGAGGCCGACCAGCTGGCCTCCCGGATCGCGGTCATCGACCACGGCAAGGTGATCGCCGAAGGCACCAAGGGGCAGCTGAAGGCCTCGGTCGGCGCGGGCGCGGTCCACGTCCGGCTGCGGGAGGCCGATCGGCGTTCCGAAGCCGAGGCGCTGCTCGTCCGCACCTTGCAGGCGCAGGTGGTGCTCGAATCGGACCCGGTCGCGCTGACCGCGCGGCTTTCGGGCGAGAGCACCGAACAGGGCGCCGCCGAACACGCCTCGCACGCGCTGGGCGAACTCGCCCGCGCGGGAATCATCGTCGACACCTTCTCCCTCGGCCAGCCGAGCCTCGACGAGGTCTTCCTGGCCCTGACCGACCGCACCGCCACGCCTGAGGAGAGTGCAGCTTGAGCACCACAACCGTCAAAGAGAACGAACCCGTCCTCGCGGCGCCGAAGCCCGAAGACCTCGCCGCCGTCCTGATCGCGAAGACGCGGCCACCGCGCCCCAGCGCGCTGTCGACCTCGGTCACCTTCGGGTGGCGCGCGATGTTGAAGATCAAGCACGTGCCCGAGCAGCTGTTCGACGTCACGGCGTTCCCGATCATGATGACGTTGATGTTCACCTACCTGTTCGGCGGCGCGCTGTCCGGTTCGCCGACGGAGTACCTGCAGTTCGTGCTGCCGGGCATCATGGCGAGCAGCATCCTGATGATCACCATGTACACCGGGATCTCGGTGAACACCGACATCGAGAAGGGCGTGTTCGACCGGTTCCGCACGCTGCCGATCTGGCGGCCGTCGGCGATGGTCGGCTATCTGCTCGGCGACATGCTGCGCTACCTCATCGCGTCGGTGGTGATCCTCGGCGTCGGCCTGATCATGGGCTTCCGGCCCGGCGGCGGATTCGGTGGCGTGGCCGCCGCGATCCTCCTGCTGCTGGCGTTCTCGTTCGCGTTCTCGTGGATCTGGACGATGTTCGGCCTGCTGCTGCGCAGCGAGAAGTCGGTGATGGGCGTCAGCATGATGGTGCTGTTCCCGCTGACCTTCCTCAGCAACATCTACGTCGACCCGAAGACGATGCCGAGCTGGTTGCAGGCCTTCGTCGACGTCAACCCGGTGACCCACGTGGTCGCGGCGGTCCGCTCGATGATGTCCGGCAACTGGGACGGCGGCGAGATCACCTGGGTGCTCATCGCCGGCGGAGTCATCCTCGCGATCTTCGGCACGTTGACGATGCGGCTCTACAACCGGAAATGAGCTGGGGGTGACAAGGTCCCCTGGCGGTTCACAGCCGCCAGGGGACCTTGTCTTCGGGTGCGTAGCGGCACGAAGAACCGGTGGTGACCGACGCGCGCAGGTGCGCGGACAGCGCCGGATGCTGCTCGTCGAGTTTGCGCAGGGTGTCGCGGATGCGGGCGGTCACCGTCTTGCGGGCGCGTTCGGCCTCGTCGCCGAGCCGCCTGGTGCGGCCGCCGAGCCCGGCCGCGGATCGCAGTTCGGCGAGCAGCGCGTCCCGTTCACGGTCCAGAGCCGCGGCGCGCGCGTCCTGGCCGAGCTCGGTCGCGGTGTCGATCAGCTCGTCGAGTTCGTCCAGCCGTGTGCGATACCGGGCTTTCGCCTCGTCGTCGAGGACGGCGTCCCCGCCGAGGCTCTTCGCGGCCACGACCTCCTCGCCTCCCGCGGGATCGAGCAGCCGGACGGCCGCCACTTCCGAACCCGGCCTGCCGAGCAGGAAATGCAGGTCCCGCAACCCTTTCGAGTCCGGAAGGCGGGCGGTGACGCCGTCGAAGTGCAAGGTCCACACGGCTTCGTCGCGACGGAATTCGGCGGCGGGGGCGGGCGGCGCCTGCGCGCTGTTCCGCGTCCGCGCCACTCTGGCCAGGATCTGCCGCATGCCGAACGCGGCGGCTTCTCTGTCCACTTCGGACAGCAGGGTCGCCGCGGCCGCCGCGTCGCCTTCGAGGTTCCGGCCGAGCAAAGCCGCCGCCAGCCAGGATTTGGCCTCGGTCGCCCAGACCGTGGCCCTCAGCCGGTCCGCGGAGAGCGCGGCGCCGCGAAGCCGGTCCACCGCGTCGTTCCAGCGTTCCTGCGCCAGATCGAGCCTGCCGAGCCAGAGGTCGACCGGTCCGGAGATCTCGCAGCCGTACAGGGAAACCAGCCATTCCCCGCTGTAGGGCGCGAGCAGCGCGCGGGCGGCTTCACAGCGTTCGGGATCGCGCGAGACCGCCGCCGTCTGCGCCTGACAGCGCAGCCACAACGCTTCCAGATCGCGAGGGTACGGTTTCGCGTCGCCCGCGAGATCGGTGAGCCGCACGGCCTCCCCGACGTCCTCACGGTGGGCCGCGGTGACCGCCTCCAGCAGGCGGCTGTACGAGTACCCGCCGCGGGCGATCTCGCGGTGCAATCCGGCGAGATCGTCGAACCGCCCCTCCAGGCACCACCGGGCCCACCGCTGCAACTGGTTCAGGTCACCGAAATGGGGATGCTCACCCCCTTCGTGGTCGGAGAGCACCTGCTGGATGTACGCCTCGGCTTCGGTGAACCGGCCTTGGAGGGTGGCGATGATGCTCTGGTCGATCCGGGAGGCAAGCTGCGAACTCGGCGCGCGGCCGGTGCTCGCCAGTGCGACGAATTCCTGATACTGCTCGAAATACCGGGGATCGCCCTGTTCGAGCAGCGCCACCCACTTGAACGACGCCGCGTAGTGCTCCAATTCCGGGTTCGCCGTGCGACGGCCGACCACGACCAGTTCGTCGGTGAGCCGTTCCCGTTCCGCGGCGCTGCCCGGCCCCCAGATCGCGTCGTGCCGGGCCCACAGACCGAACAGCAGAGCGGAATCGTCCTCATGGTCGCGGGCGGTCATCATGATGCGCGCGGACAGTTCCTGCGTCATCTCCTCGACGGTGAGTTCCTGTCCTGGCTCGCGGCCACAAAGCCGCGCGTGTGCTTCGGTGAGCACCTTGACCGTCTCGTCGACCCGAAGGCTTTTGTGATCGGCGCGGACCAGGGTCAGCGCCAGCCTGGCGAGGAGATCGTCGTCGTCGAGTTCGTGGATGAGCGCGGAAACCTCGTCGAGGACCTGTCTGCCCTCGTCCGTCTCGTGGTGACGGGTCAGGTGCGCGCCCAGTTCGAGGGCGATGCTCGCCTGCCGCCGCCGGTCCTCGGCGATCTCCATCGCCCGCCGGTAGTGCGTGGTCGTCTCCTCGACCGCCATGCGGCCGGTGGCGTCGATCGCGGCGGCCAGCAAGAGGTCGATGGCCTCGCCCGGATCGAGTTCGGGTCCGGCGAGCAGCGCGTGGCGGGCCAGGTCCGCGGGGAAGAGCCTGTCCCGTGACGTCGGCGTCTCGCGGGCCGCCGCGACGACCGCGGCGTGCTGTTTCCGGCGGTCCTGTTCGGACAGGGCCGCGTACAGCGTTTCGCGGACGAGGTCGTGGGCGAAGGCGAACCGGCCTTGCCCGTGCACCACGACCAGCCGTGCCGCGACGGCCTGGTCGAGCAGCCGGTCCACCTGGGGCACGGGCGCCGAGGCCACGCCGGCGAGCAGCCTGCGGTGGAATTCCCTGCCGAGTACGGAGGCGGTGGTCAGCAGATCGAGAACCGGCTGGGGGAGCAGGGAAAGCCGTCTCTGCAGGGCGTCGGCCACGCCGGGCGCGATGGTCTCGGCGGAACCGCCGCTGTGCCAGAGCCGCGCCGTCTGCTCGACGAAGAACGGGTTGCCGCCGGTGCGGCGGTGGACCTCGGCGACCAACGCGTCTTCGGGCGCCGTGCCCGCCGTCCTGGCCATGAGCGTGCCGACCTCGTCCGGTTCGAGGCCGGTGAGCGTGACCGAAGTGGCCTTCGCGAGCAACGGCAGCATGAGCGAGCGAAGCGGGTGATCGGTCGCCTCGACCTCGACGTCCCGGTACGTGCCGATCAGCAGCAACCGTTCGAACCAGGTGTGCTGCGCGGCGAACTCGAGCAACCGCAGCGACGCGGCGTCGGCCCAGTGCAGATCGTCGAGCACCACCACGATCGGCTGATCCTGGGAGGCGGCCACCAGCGCGCTCGTCACCGCGTCGTACAGCCGGAAGCCGTCCGCCGCGCCGTCGCCGCGGGCTTCACCGAGCAGGACGTCCAGTTCACTGTCGGCCATCGCGGCCCAGCGCCCCTGCCCGACCGCGCGCCGCAACCCGCGGATCACCTGGGTCCACGGCCAATAGCCCGGCGCGCTGGCCGAGTCCCAGCAAGACCCGTTGAGCACCAGGGCGCCGAGGCGTTTCGCCTCCTCGGCGGCGCCGGTGACGAGCGTGGTCTTGCCGATCCCGGCCTCGCCGGTGACCAGCACCAGCCCGCCGTGGCTTTCGGCGGCACGGGCGATCTCCGCGCGGAGAACCCCCGCGGGATGGTCGCGTCCGATGAGCACGGCTGACATGTCCGAATCCTCCCAGTAAGGTCCGACAATCTCACGACGCGCACCCGATGTCAGGCGTTGTCTCCGGTCCGTTGTGACCGACGGTGACCGAGGTCTCCCGGTCGCCGGGAACCTCCCGCGGCGGAAATCCGACTTTCTGGACGTGACTGATCGAGTGGGACGGCGGGTGAACAACCGTCGAAAATCCTGCCCCACCGGGCGAAGGCGACCTGTTGTGCCAGGTCAGGTGCTCAGCGGCAGGAGTAGGGTGCAGGGTATGGGGAGCATTCGCTCGCGCGTGTTGGCTTGGATCGGCCGCCGCTACCTCGCGCGTCAGCAGAAGAACGGTTTCGACCTGTCCAAGATGTCCATCATCCCGGACAACGCGCTGCTGCCGCTCAAGCGCGACGGTCTCGACCCGGTGGCCGAGCTGGGCCGGATCCGCGCGACGGAGCCGATCAGCAAGCTCGACCTGCCGTTCGGGATGAACGGCTGGCTGGTCACCGGTTACGACGAGGCCAAGGCCGTACTCGGCAAGGTGAGCGAGTTCAGCAACGACTTCACCAACCTGGTCGGGAACGCGGGCGTGACCGAGGACCAGAACCCCGGTGGGCTCGGGTTCGCCGATCCGCCGGTGCACACCCGGCTGCGGCGGCTGCTCACGCCGGAGTTCACCATGCGACGGCTGTCCCGGCTGACGCCGCGGATCGACCAGATCGTTGCCGACCAGCTCGACGCGATGGCGAAGGCGGACGGCCCCGTCGACCTGTGGGAGGCCTTCGCGCTGCCGATCCCGTCGCTGACGATCTGCGAGCTGCTGGGTGTCCCGTACGAGGACCGCGACGACTTCCAGCGGCTGAGCACCGCGCGGTTCGACCTCTTCGGCGGCGCGGGCGCGTCACTCGGCGCGATGACCGAGTCACTGTCCTATCTGGACGACATCGTCAAGAAGCAGCGCGAGAACCCGGGCGACGGCCTGCTCGGCATGCTCATCAAGGACCACGGCGACGAAATCGACGACCGCGAGCTGGCAGGCCTCGCCGACGGCGTGCTGACCGGCGGGCTGGAGACCACGGCGAGCATGCTCGCGCTCGGCGCGCTCGTGCTGCTCAAGGACCGCGAGCTGTTCGAGACCGTTCGCGGCGACGACGACGCCGTCCACAAGTTCGTCGAGGAACTGCTGCGGTACCTGACGGTCGTGCAGATGGCCTTCCCGCGCTTCGCCAAGGAGGACATGGAGGTCGACGGCGTCCGGATCGCGAAGGGCGACATCGTCCTGGTCTCCCTCAGCGTCGCGAACCGTGACGGCGTCCTCGGCGAGGACATGGAGAAGTTCGACGCGACCCGCGAGCCGACGTCGCATCTCGCCTTCGGCTGGGGCATCCACCGGTGTATCGGTGCCGAACTGGCCAGGATGGAGCTGCGCACCGCGTATCCCGCGCTGGTGCGCCGGTTCCCGGAGATGCGGCTGGCGGTCGAGCCGGAGGCGGTGGGCTTCCGGAAGGTCTCGATCGTCTACGGCGTCGACGCGCTTCCCGTGCTGCTGGAGTGATTCTCAGGCGACTCCTCTCGGACGGAACTGGATGCTGATCCTGGGGCCGACCGCTTTGGCGGTCTTGGGGACGGCGTGTTCCCACGTTCGCTGGCAGCTGCCGCCCATGACGATCAGATCGCCGTGGCCGAGGGCGTGCCGGACGGTTTCGCCCCCGCCACGCGGGCGCAGCGCGAGCTGCCGGGCGGCGCCGACCGAGACGATCGCGACCATGGTGTCCTCGGTGCGCGAGCGGCCGGTGTCGTCGCCGTGCCAGGCGACGCTGTCGCGCCCGTCCCGGTAGAAGCACAGACCGGAAGTCACGAATGGCTCGCCGAGCTCGTCGGCGTAGTGCGCCGAAAGCGTCTCCCTCGCCTCCGTGAGGATCGGGTGGGGGAGCGGCATGCCTTCGCGGTAGTAGCTCAGCAGCCGGGGCACGGCGACGACACGGTCGTACATCTGCCGTCGTTCGGCTTGCCACGGCACGTCTTCGGCGAGCCGGGCGAACAGTTCGTCCGCGCCGGTGAGCCAGCCAGGCAGCACGTCGATCCAGGCGCCCCTGGTCAGTTCGGTGCGCCGGATCCCGTCGAGCGAGCCGAGCCCGAGTGCGGCGCACTCGTCGAACAGCGAGGCTTGAAGGGCGGGGGTCATGGCAACCGAACATACCCCGGTCCCGATCATTTGTCGAACGCATGTTCGAGTGGGAAAAATGGCCTGCGTCCGGCGGCGAGGCCGGGCACGATGGCCGCATGATCAACACAGCGAGGTCCGCCGACGGAACGCCGATCGTGTTCGAGCGACGCGGCGCGGGTCCGGTGGTGGTGGTCGTCGCGGGTGCGGGCAATGACCGTCACGGTGACGAACCGCTGGTCGCGGAGCTGGCGGCCGAGTTCTCCGTGGTGACCTACGACCGACGGGGCCGGGGCGACAGCGGCGACACCGCGCCGTACGCGGTCGAGCGTGAGATCGAAGACCTGGCCGCTGTCGTCGCTTCACTCGGTGAGCCGGTGATCGTGCACGGCATCTCCTCCGGCGGCGCGCTGGCCCTCCTCGCCGCCGCGGCCGGCGTGCCGATGGCGCGCCTGTCGGTCTTCGAGCCGCCTTATCGCGGCGAAACCGAAGAAGCCCCCGAGGGATACGCCGACGAGATGCGCCGCCTGGTCGCGGCGGACCGCTGGGACGACGCCGTCGCCCTGTTCATGATGTCCGCGGTCGGCTCTCCGGCGGAGGCCGTCGCCGAGGCCAAGGCGACGCCGATGTGGGCCGAACTCCGGTCGTTCGCGCCCACGCTCGTTTACGACGCCTTCGTGATGAGGGACTCGAAGGTGCCGGGCGAACTGGCGACGATCGCGACGCCCGTCCTCGTGATGAACAGCAACGGCAGCACGGATTGGCTCAAGGCCGCCGCACTCGTCGCCGCGAAGGTGACCCCGGGGGCGAGGCAAGTGGAACTGGACGGCGAGTTCCACAGTGTCCCGCCGGAGCGGCTCGTGCCGGAACTCAGCGCGTTCTACCGGGATCCTCGCTGAGGCGCAGGTAGGCCGCGCCACGTGGAGAGATCCGATAGCCGACTTCGAGGCTGAGCGTCAGCCCGAGGTTCTTGAGCTTGCGGATGTCGACCTTCAGCGTTTCCTTCTCGCGGCGGAGGAGGTCCGCGAGTTCCTGTGCCCGGCGGCCGGGATTCCCGGCGATGATCCGCAAGGTTTCGTGAGTCCACGGGCGGCGTCTGTCCATCTTGGACAAGCGCTGGCGGATGGCTTCGAAGTCCTTTTCGGACAGTTCCGCCTCCGCACTGAGCGCGCGGCGGGGATCGGGCCCGAGGTAGCGCAGGTGGATGCGGTACACCGGGGCGTCCGCGGGGCCACGCAGGGTGCCGCGGACCGCGTTCGCCGAGTCGGCCCCGGAGCGGCGGGCGTCGGCATCGGTGATCGCCGCCGGATCGACGGTCTCGACGGAGCCGACCTCGATCACCCCGGCCTCCAGCCGCATGACGTCGCCCTGGCGGACGTTCTGCTTCGACCACCGCCGGAAGGCCAGGTTGATCGTCCCAGCCGCCAATCCTTCGAGGACCGTCATGGAAAGGATCACCTTCGTTACCCAATCAGCGGGACGCCGGAGCGTCAACGTCTTGTCCGATGACGGTTCGTGCTCGTACAGTCGCAGCCTGGTCCTGGTCTGGACCACCGCCGCCCTGAGTGCGCAGGAGGCAGGATGCGGAGACGACTTCGGACCGCCGGGGTGGCCACGGCGGCCGTCCTCGGCCTGATGGCGTCGGCGATGCCGGCGAACGCCCAGGTCGGAACGGGACCGTGGACGGCGGAGAACCCCTCGTTCAAGGTCCAGGAACGCGGGTGCGGAAACGTCGACGGGCTGAATTTCGAACTGACCTGCTCCACCGGCAGCGGGGACCAGCGGGCCGAGCGGCGCTACGTGACCTACACCGGCGGCACCAGGCAGTTCGAAGGATCGTTCCGGATCACCAGCATGGCGGGCAGCCGGATCAGCCTCAAACAAACCTTCCGCGACGCGCCGACCGCCGGGCCGTACTTCATGCTCGCGGTCGAACGCGGCGGGCGGCTCTATGCCGTCCACGGCGGGGACACCCTGGGGAGTGGCGCGACCGTCGGGACGTCCGTGCGGGTCAACACCGTGCACCAGGTCGGGAGCACGCACAAGGTGTACATCAACGGTTCGCTTAAGCAGACCGTGAGCAGCAGCGGCGGCAGCTACTACGACAAGTTCGGCGCCTACCGGACGGCCAGCGGCGCCGGACCGGTCAAGGTGACCTGGAGCGGGATCAAGTTCTGGCGTAAGTGAGGCGGCGGCCGGTGCCGTGGGTCGTGAGTGGCGATTCGGGTTCTAACCCGAATCGCCGTTCACGGCTCGTTCCGGACCTCGGCGCCACGAGTCGAGATCCGTCCACGCTTCGAGTGTCCGCTCGCTTTCGAACCGGCGGCGTTCCCCGGTGACCGGGTCGGTGAACTCGAGGACCTTCGCCAGTAGCTGCAAGGGTTCGGTGAAGTCGTCGAGCGGGGTTTCGGTCAGCTCCGGGTAGAAGTCGTCGCCGAGGATCGGCAATCCGAGGCCGCTCATGTGCAACCTGAGCTGATGCGTGCGGCCGGTCGCGGGGATCAGGCGGTAGCGGCCGAGGCCGTCGCGGTGCTCGATCAGTTCGACGCGGGTTTCGGCGTTGGGCGGCCCGTCGACCTCCTGCGCGGCGATGACCCCGCGTTCCTTGACGATGCGGCTGCTGATCTCGCGCGGCATCACGACGTCCGGATCGTACCGCGCGATCGCCTCGTATTCCTTGTGTACCAAGCGATCCCGGAACATGGTCTGGTATTTGCCGCGAAGTTCGGGGGTGCTCACGAACAGGATGAGCCCGGCGGTGACCCGGTCGAGCCGGTGCGCGGGGCTGAGCGCCGGGAGATCGAGTTCGCGGCGGAGGCGGACCAGCGCGGTCTGCAGAATGTGCCGCCCGCGCGGGATCGTCGCGAGGAAATGCGGTTTGTCGGCGATCAGGAAATGCTCGTCGCGGTGCACGACGGAGATCTCGAACGGGGCCTCGACCTCGTCGGGCAGGTCCCGGTGGAACCAGATGAACGAGTCCGGCACGAACGGCGAATCGACGCCGAGTGGCCCGTCCAGCCCGACGATGCGCTCCTCGCGGAGCATTTCCACGATCCGCTCGGGCGCGACCCGGGGGAGCCGCTCGACGAGGTGCTCCCGCAACGTCGTCCACGGTCCCTCGGCGGGCATCTTGAGCCTTGCGGGGTCGAGCCCGTGGCGGGGTGGGAGCGGCGGGCGGAGCTTGCGTCTCATCACCGCGCACTCTAGTCGTGACCAGGTGAAGTCTCGTCCGGCCTGGTCTCGGGCAGCCGCCGAGGTGTCGCGAAAGCCACTTTCGGGGCGGTAGGCGTCGCGAAAGTGGCTTTCGCGACACCCGCGGAGTTGTCCACAGTGGGGCTGGTGTGGCGAGTTGTCCACCGGTCGGGTGGAGAGTGCTGGCGGCCGACGGCAGGAAGGGCAGACGATCATGACGTGGAAACCAGAGATTGGGATCGTGATCCCGAGGGGCTCTACCGGCACAGCCGTGGTGGAGTGATCACCGTCGCCCGATTGACGGAGCTCGGTGTTCCGTCGAGGACCTGCTATCGCCGGTGCCGTCCGGGAAAGCCGTGGCAACGGCTGCTGCCGGGTGTCGTGCTGCTGCATTCCGGCGAGCCGACGCGACGGCAGCTGATCGATGCCGCCCTCTTGTACGCCGGGCCGGACGCGGTGGTGACCGGAGCCGTCTCCTGTCGACGGCAGGGATCACGGGCCTTGCCGGACCATCCGTTCCGCGTTCACTTGCTTGTGCCGCTTGAACACAAGATCGGCGGTTCCGGACACGTGATCATCGAACGCACGACCCGGCTGCCGCAGGCGGTCGTGTTCGATGGAGTGCCGCTGGCACCTTTGGTCCGGTCGGTTCTCGACGAGTGTCGTCGGCTCAGCTCGCGACAGGAGGTTTCGGCTTTGCTTGCCGAGGCGGTGCAGCGGGGTGCGAGCCTGCCGGAGTTGTTCGGCGAGCTCGATGCCGGGAGTAGCCGTGGCACCGCCATCCCGCGCGAAGCGTTGCATCGGATCGCTGATGGTGCGCGGTCGGCCGCCGAGGTCGACGCGATGCGGGTGTGGCGAATGATCGGTTTGCCGGAGCCTCAGTGGAATCGCGAGCTTCGAGACGAAAGCGGCGAGTACATCGCGACTCCCGACGGCTACTTCGCGGCGGTGGGCCTGGCCTGGGAGATCGATTCGTACGACTTCCACTTCGGCAAGCAGCAGTACGCCGCGACAGTGGCGAGAAACTCCAGATATGCGGCGGCAGGCATCGCGGTCCTTCAGACCTTGCCCAGTCGATTGCGAACGGAACCGAAGCGGGTCGCCGCCGAACTCGTGGCCGCGCATCGTGCCGCCGAAGCCCGTAGCCGCCGCGTCGCCTGACCGGAATGGCTGCCGAGGGTGTCGCGAAAGCCACTTTCGGGACGGTAGGCGTCGCGAAAGTGGCTTTCGCGACACCGGCATCTGAGCTCTCGAGGCACCCAATGGCACGCGAGAGACCGCGAAGCCTTATCCGGCCTGGTCTCGGTACCTCGCGAGGTACCTCTCGGTCACGTCGGCCTCCGCGATGGCGGTGGCCTCGGCGC
Source organism: Amycolatopsis sp. lyj-108 (assembly GCF_046549005.1). NCBI lineage: Bacteria > Bacillati > Actinomycetota > Actinomycetes > Pseudonocardiales > Pseudonocardiaceae > Amycolatopsis > Amycolatopsis sp. lyj-108. Next base: position 838,839 of record NZ_JAJPWQ010000003.1, read on the forward strand.
GGGTCCGGCGGCCGATGCCCGGCGGGAAGCCGTTCTTGGTGAGCCGGTGCTCGATGCTCTCTTCCATGTACGCCATCGAATAGAAGTACGCCACGAGCGCGGCCATCAGCACGATCGCCAGCCGGAGGGTGAGCGGGCCGGGCAGGAGGAGCCACACCGCGCAGAGCGGGGCGATCATCACCGTGCTGCGGGCGACGTGCCGCCAGCGCCAGCTTCCGGTGGTGGCGTCGTGGAGGATCCAGTCGTGGTAGCGCTCGGGCAGCCTGCCGCCGAGTGAGTACCACAGCCAGCGGAACACGTCCGGGCGCTTGCGGGGCATCGGGCGACTCCTTCCGTCGATGCACTCACAGTACACTAATGATTAGTACGCTAAATATTAGCGTCACGGTTAGGATCGGCGACATGAACTCGGAGGGGCCGGAGATGAAGTCGATCGATCTGGGCGAGGATCCGCTCGCGTTGGAGCGTCAAGTGTGTTTCGCGCTGTCGGTCGCGTCGCGCAGCGTCATCGCCATCTACCGGCCGCTGCTGGAGCCCCACGGGCTCACCCATCCGCAGTATCTGGTCATGCTGGCGTTGTGGGAGCGGGGCCCGCAGGCGGTCAAGGATCTGAGTGTCGCCCTGCGCGCCGAGCCGGCGACGCTGTCGCCACTGCTCAAACGGCTGGAGACGATCGGTTACGTCACGCGCAGGCGCAGCGCCGAGGACGAGCGGTTGCTGACGGTCGAGCTGACGGAATCCGGTCACGCGTTGCGCGCGGAGGCGGAAAAGATCCCGTATCGCGTCGTGGAGAAGCTCGGCATGGAGGTCTCCGAGCTGGAGGCGCTGCACAAAGCCCTGACTCGCGTCATCGAAGCCACGGCTTGAGCGAACCGAAACCGTGGCGTGACGAAATGAGGGTGTGAAGCCGCGCCGGGGTGGGTAATTCCCGTCACGCCAACTCACTGTGACAGGAAGATGAGGGACCGTGACCACCTCGACCCCCGCGCCCACGGAAGCAGGTCTGGAGCTCGTGACCAGGCTGAACGCCTACCTGGAAGACGTGGCCGCGGCGCTGGGGATACGGAGGGATTCGTGCACGGTCGACCTCACCGGCCCGGTCGCCGCGCGGATGAGGCTGAACTGGCGTCTTCCCGGCTTCCCCGAACGTGACGTCGACCTGATGTGGCACGAGGAGCATGGTTGGTCTGCCGCCGTGGCGACGCATTCGGACGACGACCACCACGTCGTCGTCGCGTACCTAGGGGGCCGCACGGTCGCGTCGCAGCCGCGGCTGGTCGCCCGGTTCGCCGAAACCCTGCGCACCGGCGAACACCAGGACTGCTGGCCCGGTCCGCCGACGTTGCGTACCGCCGGCGGACCGTCCGCGCTGGCCAAGGAACTCGCCGCCTGGGCTTGATCAGCCGGGCGGGGTGAGGACCACGTCGAGCGCGATCGTGATCTCCGCGCCGATCAGGAACCTCGGCGCGCGGACACCGAGCGCCCGCCGGTCGAAGACGGCGCCGGCGAGCACCCGCCAGGTGCCGTCTCCGTTGTCCTCCGGCCCTGTCGCGGTCACCGTGACGGGACAGGATTCGCCTCGCGCGCCGAGGGTGCCTTCGACCGACCACTCGCCGGGGCCGCCTTCGATCCGGTCCGCGGCGAAGGTCAGCACGGGATGCGCGTCGATCGCGAGCAGACCGGGTTTGCGCAGGTCGGCGTCGCGTTTGGCGTTGCCGGTGTCGATCCTGTCGAGGTCGAGGGCCGCTTCGACGGCGGTGACGCCGCTTCCGGAGACGCGCACCGAACCGAGGCTGACCGGGATCGAGCCATGGACCACGCGGAAACCGAAGTTCCGGACGGTGAACGCGGCCGAGGTCCGTTCGGCCAGCACGGTCCAGGTGCCGACGCGCGCGGACGTCCCGGCGGTCATCGCGGCTCACCCACCAGACCGGGTGCGGGCAGGGACGTGTGGAGCACGCGGTGGACGTCGATCCGGTCCGGGCCGGGCAGCAGCGCCGGGTCCTCGCCGGGCAGCAGTTCCGTGCTCATGACCGCCTTCTGGACGGCTTCCATCGCCTCGATCGACTCGGTGAAGCCGAGGACGAGACGAGACCTGTCCTCGGCGGTCAGGACGTAGAAACCGGCGATCCCGCCGAGTCCCTGGACGGCGGGCCGGATCCGCTCACGCCCGCCGAAGTCGGCGGCGTCGGCCTCGGCCTGGGTGAACGGCCGATCGAACCAGGTCGCCTGCGCGATCCTGGGCTCGGCCGTGCCGCTTTCGACGTCGGAGACCTCGTAGACGCGGGCGTCGAAGGTGCCGGGGGTGTGGTGGTCCCCGGCGGCGAGCGCGGAGCCGCGGTCGCGCCACAGCGCGACGACGAGCCCGGTAAGGCCGCCGATCTGGGCGAGGGTGCAGGTGCCCGGCGAACCGGTGCCGGGGTGGAGTTCCGCGGCGAGGGCGTGGCCCCAGCCTTCCGGCTCGTCGGCGTGCGAACGCCGGAACTGGTGAACAGTGGCGTACATGGGCTTTCCTTTCCGTCGGACGTGCCGACTCTGCGCTCCCGGCGGTGTCCGGACATCAGTGCCAGTACGCAGGGCGGTACGGAATCGGGTGCGGAGCGCGATACTCCTTCCGTGAACCGGGAACCGTTCGTGGGCAGGGTGGGCGAACTGGCGAGCCTGCGTGGCAGGCTCGCGGACGCCGCCGCGGGCTCCGGCGGGCTCGTGCTCGTCTCCGGGCCGCCAGGGATCGGCAAGACCCGGCTGGTCGAAGAGGCGACGGCCGGGGCTTCCGCGGTCGTGTGGGGCCGGTGCGCCGACGATCCCGGAGCGCCGCCGCTGTGGCCGTGGCGGCGGGTGGTCGAGGCGCTGCCGTCGGTCGATTCGGCGGTGACGAGGGCTTTCGCCGAGATCGACGGCGCCGCCGACGTCCAGGCCGCGCGGTTCCGGCTGGTGGCCGCCGCGGCGGACGCGCTGGTGGCCGCGGCGGAGCCGTCGGGACTGGTCGTCGTCCTCGAAGACCTGCACTGGGCCGACGAGGCGTCCTTGCGCCTTTTGCGGCATCTGGCGGGGGAGTTGCGGCGTTCGAAGCTGGCCGTGATCGCGACGCATCGGGACACCGGGCACACGCCCGCACTGGACGCCGCGCTGCCGGATCTCCTGCGCCGTCCTGGCGCACGCGGTATTTCACTGCCGCCGTTGGCCGAGCCCGACGTCCGGGCGCTGCTCACCGAATTGGCGGGGACGAAGCCCGCCGAGGAGGAGGTACGCGAGGCGCATCGCCGCTCCGGCGGGAACCCGCTCTATCTCGGCGCGATCGCGCGTTCGGCGGGGAGATCGGAACTGGGACACCTCGTCCGTGCCGCGGTGGCGGCGCTCGAACCCCAGGTGCGGCGGCTGCTCGCCATCGCGGCGGTGATCGGCGAAGACGTCGAAGCCGCTCTGCTCGCGGAGGTGTCCGGCCTGCCGCTCGGAGAGGTCGTCGACGGGCTCGACCGAGCCGCGGGGGCCGGGGTGCTGGGTGACGGTCGGTTCGCGCACGCCGTCGTCCGCGATGGGATCTACGCGGATCTGGGCCAGGCCGAGCGGGAAGCGTTGCACGGCCGCGCCGCCGCCGCGCTCGAGGAGCACGCCCGGCGTGATCCCGCGTTCGCCGGAACGGTCGCGGGGCATTGGCTGCGTTCGGCGTCCGCGCCGGAGAAGACGGCGGAATGGGCGGCGCTCGCGGCCGCCGAAGCGAACCGGGCACTGGCCTTCGACGAAGCGGCGCGCTTTCTCGCGATCGCGCTGGACGCCCGCTCGAAGGCCGGACTGTCCGAAAGGGACCGTGCCGGGCTGCTGCTCGATCTCGCCGTCGCCGAATACAGGTCCGGCCGGTTCGCACGAAGTCTCGACCACGCCCGCCGCGCCGCCGACGCCGGGCTGGTCGCCGAAGCGGCACTGGTGGTCCGCGACGTCGCGGCGCCGGATCTCCTGCCCGGCATCCGCGACCTCGCCTCACGCGCACTCGCCGTGGACGGGGTCGACAAGACGACGCGGGCCCGCCTGCTGGCGCACAGCGCGTCGGTCGAGGCCGACTACGGCCGATTCGCCGAAGCGGGGAAACTCGCCGACGAGGCCTTCGCGCTCGCTGAAGAGTCCGGCGATCCCGAGACGCTGGTCGACAGCCTCCGCGCCCGGATGAAGGTCGCGCCGGACACGCTGCCGTCGTCGGAGCGGCTGCGGCTCGGGGCGCTCGCGGTGGAACTGGGCACGCGGACCGGGCAGCCGCTGGTCTCCCTGTGGGGGCACAAATGGCGGATCGACGCCGCGCTGGAGGACGGGCGGATGGCGCTCGCCGACGACGAACTCGTCGCGGTGACGACACTGGCGCGGTTGACGAGACTGCCGCTGATCCGCTGGCACGATCTGCGGCTGCGCAGTTCGGTGCTGGCGTTGCGGGGAGATCTGGCCGAGGCACGCGAACTCGACTTCGCGGCGGAGGAACTGGCCGACACCGAACTCGCGGACGACTTCTCCGCGAAAGGGATGTCCTACGCGTTCCGTATCCAGCTCGTCCTGCTCACAGGTGATCCCGGCGAGCTGCGAGGCGACTACGCGAGGTTGCTGGACCGGGCCCCGCACCTGCCGGTGACGCTGGTTTCGCGGCCGTTGCTGAGTCTGCTCAAGGGCGACCTCGACGAGGCGAGGGTCCGGTACGAGCAGCTGGTACCGCTGGTGCGGAGCCCGGAGTTCGCACTGCACAGCACCGGCGCGCTGCCCAACCTCGTACCGCTGGTCGAGGCCTTCCACGACGTCGAGATGGCGGAGTACCTGTTGCGGCGCCTGGAAGAGGTGCGGCCGATCGTGTCCGGCGGCGCCGGCGTCTTCTGCGCCGGCTCGACCTTGGAACAGCCCGCCAGGCTCAACGCCGTCCTCGGCCGCCACGACGAAGCGGTGCGGCTGTACGAGCGGGCCATCGTCGTCAACGAAGGCATCGGCGCCCGGCCCGGTGTCGCCCAGGTGCGGCTGCTGCTCGCCGAAGTCCTGGTCTCCCGAGGCGACCTCGCGCGTGCCCAAGGCCTCGCGCGCGAGGCCCTCGACGAGTTCCGGCGGCTGGCCATACCGGGGCCGCTCGCGCGGGCCGCGGCGCTGCTCGACCGGATCCGCGCCGGACGCCGTGCCGCAGACCCGCTCACCGGGCGGGAACGCGAGATCGTCGTCCTGCTCGCCGACGCGCTGAGCAACCGCCGGATCGCCGAGAAGCTGGTGCTTTCCGAACGCACGGTGGAAAGCCACGTCCGGAGCATCCTGGCGAAACTGGGCCTGGCGAACCGGACCGAGGTCGTCGCGTGGGCGAGCAGGGAAGGTCTCAGGGACTGACGGTCAGCTTGCCGAGGATGCGCGCGACGACGGCGTCGAGATTGGCGTCGAGGAAGAAGTGGCCGCCCTCGAACACCTCCATCTCGAACGAGCCGGTGGTGTGCTCTCGCCAGTTTTCGACGTCCGGCACCTCCAGTACCGGGTCCGCGTCCCCGGTGAACGCCACGAGCGGGCAGCTCACGTCGGAACCGGGCCGGTACCGGTAGGTCTCGACGGCCTTGTAGTCGCCGCGCAGCGCGGGCAACGCGAGCGCGCGGATGTCCGGATCGTCGAAGATCGACGCGTCCGTACCGCCGAGCCTGCTGACCTCTTTGAGGAACGTGTCGTCTTCGGCGAGGTGGTGTGAGGTGTCCTTCCGCACGTCCGGACCGCGGCGGGCCGAGACGAACAGCGCCGCGGGGACGAGGCCACGCGTTTCGAGCCGGCGGGCGACCTCGAACGCGACGATGGCGCCCATGCTGTGGCCGAAGAGGGCGAAGGGTTTCGGGAGCGCGGCGACGACGTCCACCAGCTGTTCGGTGAGGACGTGCAGATCGTCGACGACCGGCTCGCCCATCCGGTCCTGCCGTCCCGGGTACTGCACGGTGTGCACCTCGACGGTGGGTGAGAGGGCCGCCGAAAGCGAACGGTACGCGCTCGCCGATCCACCCGCGTGCGGGAAGGCGATCAGTCTCATCTCGGCCGAGGGTGCCGGATGAAAGCAACGCGTCCAGCGGCGAAGATCCTGCCCTGCCATCGAAAGTCCCCCCAATCGGCGCGCGGACGGCCCACGCGACAATGGAATGTACGGGGGATTCGCGGGGCGAGTCCATGCTTGTGCGGGGTTCTTCACGTGGGAACACTGGACAACGGCCCGCATCCCGGGCCGGTCGGAAGGGAGCGAGTGTGGCGGAGGACCTGAAGATCAGGGTCGGTGCGGGGCTGGGGACCGCGACGGCGACCGAGGAGTTCGGTGCCGCGGTCGACCTGCTGGAGCGGGCGGGTGTCGATTCGCTCTGGCTGCCCGAAGCGGTGTACTCGCCGAGGATCGACCCGGTCGTCGGGCTGACGCACGCGCTCGCCCGCACCACGAAACTGAAGGTCGGCACCGGGGTGATGGTGCTGCCCGGCCGTGATCCGGTCCTGGTCGCGAAACAGCTCGCCTCACTCGCCGCGCTCGCACCGAAAAGGCTCCTCCCGGTCTTCGGCCTGAAACCCGCGCGCGACGCCGAACTGTCCTTGTTCCCGGTGCCGCCCGGACGCCGCGCCGCGGTGTTCGACGAGTCGTTGCGGCTGATCAGGGCACTGCTGGAACAGGAAGAGGTGACCTTCGAGGGCGAGTTCTTCCGCGTCGAGGGCAAGGGGCTCGGCATGCGCCCGGTCAAACGCCTCGACCTCTGGCTCGGCGGGAAGGCACCTGGCGCGCTGCGCCGCGTCGGCAGGCTCGCGGACGGCTGGCTGGCCAGTTTCCTCACGCCGGAGGAAGCGCGCGCCGGCCGCGAGGCGATCCAGAAGGCCGCGGCCGAGGCGGACCGGGAGGTCGAAGCCGACCATTTCGGCATCAGCCTCATCGTCGCGGAGGCCGGGATCCCGGACGCGTTCGCGGCTTCGGTCGCGGCACGGTCCGACGCGGACCCGTCCCGGCTGATCGCGGGCAGCTGGAGCGCCGCCCGCGACCTGATCGCCGAGTACATCGACGCCGGGCTGAGCAAGTTCGTGCTGTACCCGGCCGGGACGGAACCGATCGAGCGGTTCGTCGAGAACTTCGTCGAGCACGCCGTGCCGATGCAGAACTGAGTGGGTCACCGTGGTCGTGAGTGGCGCACCACCCTCACGCGCTAGTCGAACTTCAGCTCTTCGGTGCGCCGCGGCATCAGCAGCAGCGCGCCGACACTGAGCACGGCGACCACCAGCATGGCCAGGAAGACGTGGTGCGTGGCGTCCGCGAGGGCGCCGCGCACGAACGTCGTCGTCGGGGTGTCCGGGCCGTGGCCCTCGAGGACGATGCTGGTCGCGTCGACGCCGGACGGCAGGCCGGTGACCCCCGCTGGCGGGCTGGCGAAGCGGCTCGCCAGGGTGGCGTTCGCGATCGCGCCGAAGATCGCCACGCCCACGGCGCTGCCGAGCGAACGGCTGAACATGTTGGTCGCGGTGACGACGCCGCGGCGTTCCCACCCGATCGTGGACTGCACGGCGATCAGCGTCGGGCTCGACGCCAGGCCCAGCCCCAGTCCCAGGACGAACGCGGCCGCGGCCGCCAGCCAGATCGACGAACCCGCCGCCAGGAACACGGTGAGCGCCGCGCCCGCGATGACGATCCCGCTGCCGATCAGCGCGGTGTCCCGGAACCCGATCCGCATGTAGATCCGGCCCGCCAGCGACGCCGAGATCGGCCAGCCGACGGTCAGCGCCGCCAGTGCGAATCCGGCGACGAGCGCGCCGGTGCCGAGCACGCCCTGCGAGAAGGTCGGCAGATAAGACGTGAGGCCCATCAGCAGCATGCCGACCACGACGGCGACCAGGTTCCCGCCGATCAACGTCCGTTTGGTGAAGATCCACAGTGGCAGCACCGGTTCCTCGACCCTGCGTTCCACGAATACGAAGGCCACCAGCAGTACCGCGGAGGCGGCGAAGATCGCCACGCTCGGCGCGGACGCCCAGCCCCAGGCGACCCCGCCTTCCAGCAGGCCGAGGATCAACAGCGAACAGCCGAGGGTGAGCAGCGTGGCGCCGGTGTAGTCGATGCGGTGCGAGCGGCGTTCGACGCGCTCGCGGAAGTTCCGGAACAGCATCCACGCCGCCAGCGCGCCGAGCGGCAGGTTGATGAAGAAGATCCAGCGCCAGTCGAGGTACTCCGCGAACACGCCGCCCAGCGTCGGCCCGACCACCGACGAGATGGCCCACACGCTGGCGAGGTAGCCCTGCACCCTGGCGCGTTCCTCGACGGTGTACATGTCGCCGACCATGGTCAGTGCGATCGGCTGGATCGCGCCCGCGCCGATGCCCTGCACCGCGCGGGCCGCGATCAGCACCGGCATGCTCCATGCCGCGCCGCACAGCACCGAGCCCAGCAGGAACGCCGCGATCCCGAAGAACATCACCGGACGCCTGCCGAGCACGTCGGCGAACTTGCCGTACAGCGGAACGGTGACCGCCTGGGTCAGCAGATAGATCGAGAACAGCCAGGGGAACTGCGAGAACCCGCCGAGATCGGCGACCACCGACGGCACCGCCGTCGCGATGATGGTCGAGTCCAGCGCGATCAGGCCGGAACACAGCATCACGGCGATCAGGACGGGGCCGCGTTCGGAGCGGAAACCGACCCCTTCCTTCGCGGTGACCGGGGCCGGGGGCGTCATCTGTGGCGGTCTCCTCGGGCTCATGAAGGGGGTCAACTACTTCGCATGGGTAAGCATTCCATGGGGACACCCGGTCATGGGACCGATTTTTTCCGTGAGCTATCCCGCAAAATGGATCGGATGAGCACCTGGATCCGCCCGATCGACCGTGGCTGGGTTGTCCGCGACACCGTCCCGGGACCCGACGTCGACGAGTTCGCCGACCCGGACCGGGTGGCCGCCGCGCTCGCCGAGGCACGCGGCGACAGTCTGCTGGCGGTCCAGCATCCGGCCAGGACTCCGGCCGCGCTGGCGGGCGGCCTCTCGATCGAGGCGGCGTTGCCGCTGGCCAGGGCCACCTTCGAACGCATCCGGCAACGGCACTACCGGCCTGTCGCCGACGTCGTGGCGCCGTATCGCATCGACGGGCCGGACGGGGTCGCGCTGGGCGTGCTGTGCCTGGTCGACCCGGCAGCGGTCCGGGACGACGGGGTGACGCGGGTCCGGCACACCGAGGACGTCTATCCGGACGTCGTCGAGGAACGGGCCGCGATGCTCGCCGGGCTCGGCGTCGCCACGAGTGCGGCCATGCTCGTCCCCGCGACCGGCGGCCGCGAGCTGACCGCGCTGATCGAACGGCTCTGCCGCGGGCAGGCGCCCAGTCTGTCCACAGTGGACGCCGCGGGCCGTGAGCACGAACTGTGGCTCGCCGGTCCCGGCGAGGGCCAGTCCGAACTGCTGGCCGCACTGGACGAGATGGATCTCCTGGTCGCGGACGGAAATCACCGCGTCGCGGCCGCCGCGAAATCGGGGCGCGGCGCGTTGCTGGCACTCGTCACCGGCGGACCGGCGCTGCGGATCGGCCCCATCCACCGCGTGCTCACTGGCACCGGATTCGACGCGGACACGCTGGCCCGGCGATGGAAAGAGGCGGGGTTCGACGTCCATCCAGGACGGCCGGACCCGCCGGCCGAGGAGGGTGAAGTGACCGTGCTGGCAGGCGATTCAGCCTTCCGGGTGGTGCTCGGCAAAGCCGGCGGTGACCACGCCGTGGTCGAACAGAGGCTGCTCCGCGGGGCACTCGGCGTCGATCCGGAGGGGCCGAACGTGCGGCCGTTGCTGCCGGGCGTGCCGGTGCCCGAAGACGCGGACGCGGTATTGCTGCTGGCCCCGGTCCCGTACGCGCAGGTGCTCGCCGTGCACGCGGCCGGGTCGCGGATGCCGAGGAAGGCCACCTATTTCACGCCGAAACCGCGCAGCGGGCTCCTGCTTGCCGAGCTTTGAGCCGCGCTTTTGTCGGTGGCCCGGCCTAGGATCACCTCGTGGAACTGCCCGTGATGCCGCCCGTGAAGCCGATGCTGGCCAAGGCCGTGCACGAACTGCCGCGCACGCCGGGGCTGCTGTACGAGCCGAAGTGGGACGGCTTTCGTTGCGTGGTCTTCCGCGACGGTGACGAGGTCGTGCTCGGCTCGCGCAACGACAGGCCGCTGACGAGGTACTTCCCCGAACTGGTGGACCTGCTCAAGGACGCGCTGCCCGAGCGCTGCGTCGTCGACGGCGAGATCGTGCTGGTCACCGAAGGCGGGCTCGACTTCGAGGCGCTCCAGCTGCGCCTGCACCCGGCCGCGTCCCGGGTGACCAAACTGGCCGCGGAGACGCCTGCCAGTTTCGTGGTGTTCGACCTGCTCGCCCTCGGTGACCGCGATTTGACGCCGGAGCCGTTCGAGGAACGGCGGAAACTGCTCGAGAGCGTCGTCGACACGAAGTTCGCGCGGGTGCATCTCACCCCGCTGTCCGAAGATCCCGACGTCGCCCAGGACTGGTTCACCCGCTTCGAGGGCGCGGGGTTCGACGGTGTGATGGCCAAACCCGCCGACGCACCGTACGAACAGGACAAACGGGTGATGTGGAAGGTCAAGCACCAGCGCACCGCGGACTGCGTCGTCGCCGGATTCCGGTGGCACAAGGACGGCGTCGGGGTCGGATCGCTGCTGCTCGGGCTCTACAACGACGAAGGCGTCCTGAACCACGTGGGCGTGGCCAGCAGTTTCACCGCCGCGAGGCGTCGTGAGCTGGTGGACGAGCTCGCGCCGCTGCGCGAGAACGCGCTGGAGAACCATCCCTGGCGCGAGTGGGCCGAGGCGCACGAAGAGGCGGGCGGCCGCATGCCGGGCGCGGGCAGCCGGTGGGCGCCGAAGAAGGATCTGAGCTGGGAGCCGGTCCGCATCGAGTGGGTCGCCGAGGTCCGCTACGAGCACGTCGAGGGCACGCGGTTCCGCCACGGTGGGCGGCTCGTGCGCTTCCGCCCGGACCGTGAACCGGCCTCGTGCACGTACGCGCAGCTCGAAGAGGTCCCGCCCGCCGAGCTGGCCACCTTGTTCACCGAGCTGGGGGAAGCATGAAAGCGGAGCCGGTCACGCTGGACCTCGACGGCGTCGAGTTCACGGTGTCCAATCCGGGCAAGGTCTACTTCCCGGAGAACGGCGAGACCAAATTGGACCTCGTCGAGTACTACCGCGCCGTTTCGGGGCCGCTGCTGGCACAGCTCGGCGGCAGGCCGCTGCTGCTGGAGCGCTATCCGGACGGCGCGGGCGGGAAGTCGTGGTTCCAGAAGCGGGTCCCGAAGAACGCGCCGGACTGGCTGACCACGACGGTGGTGTCCACTCCGAACGGGACCACTTCGGACGCGCTCGTGGCGAAGGACCTCGCCCACGTCGTCTGGGCGGTGAACCAGGGCTGCCTCGGTTTCCACGTCTGGCCGAACCGGGCCGACGCGCCGGACATCAGCGATCAGCTGCGCGTCGACCTCGACCCGTCGCCGGGGATCGGCTTCCCCGAATTGCGGCACGGTGCCGTCCTGACGAAGGCGTTGCTCGACGAGCTGGGCATCGCCGCGCAACTGAAGACCTCGGGCTCGCGCGGCCTGCATCTGTACGTGCCGTTGGAACCGAAGTGGGACGGCTACGAGGTCCGCGCGGCCGCCGTCGCGCTCGCTCGCGAACTCGAGCGCCGCCACCCGGAGGAGATGACGGCCCAGTGGTGGAAGGAAGAACGCGGCTCGCGGGTGTTCGTCGACTTCAACCAGAACGCGCCGCACAAGACGGTGTTCGGCGCGTGGTGCGTGCGGCCGCGGGCCGGCGGACAGGTGTCGACGCCGATCGGCTGGGACGAACTGGACACCGTCGAGCCGGACGAGCTCACGCTGTCCACTGTGCCCGCTCGGCTCGCCGAACGCGGAGACCCTTGGGCGGGAACGAAACCGCAGTCGATCGAGCCGCTGCTGGAAATGTCGCGAAAGGATATGGCGAGCGGGCTCATGGACGCGCCATGGCCGCCCGTCTACCCGAAGATGCCGAACGAGCCGCCCCGGGTCGCCCCGAGCCGGGCGAAGGTCGTTCCAAGCAGGGCGAAGAAGGACTGAGTACCACGCAATTCGGCACCTGGTTGCGATGATTGCGAAGCGCAAGGATCGCAACCTGGTGCCGAATTGCGGTCAGAGTGGCAGGTCGAAGGCGAGCTGGGTGTGCACGGCGGGTTCGGCCTTGCGGGTGGACCGGTGGCTCGGCAGGGTCGCGGCGCAGCGCGGGCACGGGGCGACGTCGGTGCCGGTGAGATCCACCGGCGTCCACAGGCGGGATTCCTTTTCCCCGCAGGCGGAACGCCGATAGCGGAGGTCTTCGGAGCGGGTCATCAGGTGCGCGGCGGGGGAGTCCTCCGGCAGCGCGCCGACCAGGTACCAGCGTCCGGCGGTGTTCGTCATGGAACTGTCCTCCCGATACAGGTGGTCCAGCTCGAGATTCCTTCCGCAGGCCAGTGTCAACGAGACTCGCCGCGATTCCCGGTATTTCGGCCTTTCGGCGTGTCAGTCCGGAATGAACCGCAGGACGCGCAGCATGCCGCGCTCGTCGACGACCTCGGGATCGTCCGCGACGCACTCCTGGAGACGCGCGGTGACGGCCTCGGTGTCGATTCCTGAGCCGATCAGCACCAGCTCGCTCCGGCGCGGCTGGCCGGACGGCCACGCCGATCGTTCCAGCTGGATGAACGAGCCCACCGTGTGCAGGCCGAACCGGGACTGCTCGCCGTTCGGGCCGAAGTCGAGGAAACCCTTGATCCGGTAGAGCCCGCCGGGACGCTGTTCGAGGAAGTCCATCAGCCGTCGCGGGTCGAGCGGCCGTTCGGCGGTGAAGGCGACGCTGTCGTACGCGGTGTGGAAGTGGTGCTCGTGGTCGTGCTCTTCCTCGCGGAGATCGTCGAACGATAGCTGCCCGGCCCGTTCGCGCGGCCGCGCGTCGAAGAACAGGGTCGGGTCGATCCGGCCGTGGGAGGTCGCGATCACCGGCGTGCCGGGTGCGATCTCGTCGATCGTGCCGCGCAGTTTGGCCAGGGCGTCCTCGTCGGCCCGGTCGGTCTTGTTGAGCACGACCAGGTCGGCGAACCCGAGGTGCTCGTCCAGTTCCGGATGCCGCTTCCTGGTCGCCTCGAACTCGGCCGCGTCGACGAGTTCGACCAGCCCGCCGTAGGCGATGGCGGGGTTCTCGCTGGCGATCATCAAGCGGATGAGGTCACGTGGTTCGGCGAGTCCGCTGGCTTCGATCACGATGACGTCGATGCCTGCCTCGGCCTCGGAAAGCTTGGCGAGCATGGCGTCGAGGCCGCTCGCGTCGACGGCGCAGCACAGGCAGCCGTTGCCGAACGACATCATGGTGTCGACCTGGCCCGAAACGGCCATCGCGTCGACCGCGATGCTGCCGAAGTCGTTGACCACGACACCGATCCGCGCGCCCTGCCGGTTGGCCAGCAGATGGTTGAGCAGGGTGGTCTTGCCGGAGCCGAGGAAGCCCGCGACCAGGATGACCGGAATCCGCCTGTCGACCACGATTTTCCTTTCCGTCGGAGCTTCCCGCACTCTAGCGACGGCGGACGCGGGGCAATACACCGGTCCGGGGAAAGAGCATAAGAGCCTGCGGATGAATACGCTCGAAAGAGTGATTAAGGACGATCATAAAGCGATCTTGAGTGGGTGTGATCATTTCGTCCGGCGCAATTCGGTGAATCTTCCGCGAAGTCGCAGGCAATTCCAAATATTGTCGTCGGCAAGCTTTCTGCCTGCTGAAATGTCAGCGCGGACGAAGCATCTGCCATTTGGTGGATCGTGGCCTTCTTTCGGTGGGGTATCGTCTTTCGTCTGGTCCGGACCCGGCCGGCTCGCCGTGCGGGCAAGATCCTCCGGGCATTTCCGAGTGCAGGAGGAATGGTGATCGTTCCCGCCGCCGCCGCCGGTGCCGGCGTCGAATTCGGAGAGTGGGAGGCCGAGGTGACGACGGCCTCCATGCGGGTGACGGATATCCCCCGCTTGCCTCCGGAGGTGGTGTCGCGGGAACGGAGCGTGGACCCGGCCGAGGCGGAGGACTTCCTCCGGCTCTTCCACGCCGAAACGGACGGCGGGACCGCGGGGCTTGGCGAGCGGCTCGACCGGGTCCGCGCCGAGATCCACGCGACGGGGACGTACCGGCACACCGCGGCCGAGGTCGAGTTCGGCGCCAGGGTGGCCTGGCGGAACTCCGCGCGGTGCATCGGCAGGCTGTACTGGCAAGGGCTGAAGGTGCGGGACCGCCGTGACGTCGACGGCGCCGCCGCCATCGCCGAGGAGTGCGTCACCCATCTGCGGGAGGCGACCCGAGGCGGCCGGATCCGCTCGACCATCACCGTGTTCGCGCCGGACGGTCCGGCGGGACCCGGCCCGAAGATCCACAACGAGCAGCTGATCCGCTACGCAGGCCATCGGCTCGGCGACGGCTCGGTGCTGGGCGACCCGCGCCACGCCGACTTCACCGAAACCGTCCAGGAGCACGGCTGGCGCCCGCCCGAGCGCAAGGGTTCCTTCGACGTGCTCCCGCTGCTCATCGAGTCCGAACCGGGGGAGCGGCGCCTGTTCCGGCTGCCGTCGGACGCCGTGCTGGAAGTCCCGCTGTCGCATCCCGACCACCGCTGGTTCGCCGGGCTCGGACTGCGCTGGCACGCGGTGCCGGCGATCAGCAACATGCGGCTGGTCATCGGCGGGATCACCTACCCCGCGGCGCCGTTCAACGGCTGGTACCTCGCCACCGAGATCGGCGCGCGGAACCTGGCCGACACCGACCGCTACGACCTGCTGCCGGTGATCGCGGACCTGATGGGGCTGTCGACGAAGTCGGAACGCACCCTGTGGCGCGACCGCGCGCTGGTCGAACTGACGTTGGCCGTCCAGCACTCCTTCGACGCGGCGGGTGTGACCATCGCCGATCACCACACCGAATCGCGGCGGTTCCTCACGCATATCGCCAAGGAGGAGCGTGCGGGCCGTCGGTGCCAGGCGGACTGGAGCTGGATCGTCCCGCCGCTGTCCGGCGGGCAGACCGCCGTGTTCCACCGCTACTACGACGAACCGGATCCGGCCGCGAGACCGGCGTTCCTGCCTCCCGGGTAGCGCTCCGACGGGTGAAGAGGTGAGCCGAATGCGGCGTGTCGACGGGCCGGACGGTGGCACGGGTAGCGGCCGCGCGGAGAATGGTGGCATGACCGCAGTGCTCGTCGCCCACGCCGGCAGATCCGGTGGGACAAGGGAGATCGCCGAGGTGATCGCCGCCGAGCTGCGGGAAGCCGGACTGACGGCCGATCTTTTGGACGCGGCCGAAGTCGACGACGTCGAACCGTACGGCGCGGTGATCGTCGGGAGCGCACTGCACCACCGGCGTTGGCGCCCCGAGGCGGTGCGGCTGCTCACCGAACACGAAGAGGCGCTCCGGAACCGTCCGGTGTGGTTGTTCCACAGCGGGCCCTGCGGGCCGCTCGCCGCGGGCAAACGGGTGAGCTTGCCCGCGGGGGTCGCCCTGCTGGCCGCGAGGATCGACGCCGAACGCACGGCCACCTTCGGCGGCAGGCTCACCCCGGCCACCGCGAGCGGCCTGTTCTGGAAGATCATGGCCGCGGGCCCCTGGGCTGGCGACTTCCGCGACTGGCCGTCGATCCGGGCCTGGGCCCGCGACGTCGGCCGCCGCGTGCGCATCCGCGTCACCCTTTGAAGTACCGGTTTCGTCGGTGGCCTGTCGTACGATGCCTTCATGGACAAACGGTTCACTGCGAAGCTGCTCAAAAGCCCGGAGAAGGGCGGCTGGACGTACGTCGTCATGCCCGGCTCCGCCGAGTACTTCGGTACCAAGGGGCTGGTGAAGGTCCGCGGGACCATCGACGGACATCCGTTCCGGAGTTCGTTCATGGCGCTGGGCGACGGCACCCACAAGCTCCCGGTGAAGGCCGATGTGCGCAAAGCGATCGGCAAAGAGGAAGGTGACACGGTGGACGTCGTCCTGCTCGAGCGGCTCGAGGGCTGAGTGGCCGCGGAGTGGAAGCCGTCCCCGGTCATCAAGATCTACGAGGCACTCGGCGCGGTGGCCGACGGCCGGATCGAGATCGACGGTGACACGGCGCGCGTCGCCTCGTCGGACAAGGCCAAGACGTACGACGTCCGCCACGATCCGGCCGCGGGGTCGATCACGGCCAACGACAACGGGTCCTACTGGCAGGGCTACCTCGGCTATCCGGGCATCGCGTACTTGATGGAACGCGGCGTGCTCGCCTACGACAGCGGCCTCATCGCCGGGCTGGCAGGCGTGCCGTGGAAGGAACTCGCCACCCGGTACCGCAACGACTGGGCGAAGGTGGAGAAGCACGTCCGCGACGACCTGGCCGACAAGGGCGTCGATCTGGACCGGTTCGACGCCGGGCTCGCGGAGATTTCGAAACGGTTGGAAGCGTTGGCGCTCACCAAGCTTTCCCCGCGGCTGCGCCCGCCTAAATGACTTTTTGAGTGGTGCGGGCGCAACCGCGGCAGTGGCGCACTGCGCCGGACGCCGATGTCACGGTGGTCGCAGCGTCACCAGGGATCGCGTCGGCGGGTAGCGAGGGCCTCCTTCACTACCTTCAGGGTAGGCAAGGAGGCCTTCACGGCCAGCTGGCTTGCCTGCGCGAGGTGACACCACGCACCGTCCTACCCGCTACAGGCCGACGAGGGTCCAGCCGCGGGAACTTCGCCCGAAAGTACATGATGGCCCCCTTCCTTGCGCCTAGCTCAAGGAAGGGGGCCATCATGTACTTGAAGCAGTGCCGGTACCGCATGGACTTGCGGCCCAGGTGCTCAGCCGCAGTGTTCCGACGGGCTGTTGTACGTCGTTCCGCCCGCGGAACCGCCCCACTTCACGCATTTGCCCGCGGCGGACGCCCGCACCGGGCCGGCGAACCACGAGAACGCCCCGGAGTCGGTGATCCGGGAAGACCCGGCCACCTCGAGGTAGGCCGACGTCGCGGTCGCGGTTCCGGCGGATGCGCTTTTCATCGTGCTGACACAGTTCTGTCCGTTGGAAGCGTTGTAGGACAGGTAAACCGTGCCCGCCGTCCCGAGCGGTTCCGAGTCGATCACGCCGTATCCGCCGCCGCACACCGGGGCTCCGAGCGTGGTCTCGGTGACCGTCGAGAAGCGGATGGTCTCGTTGGCGTTGCCGGCCGGGCCCGCTTCGTACAGCACGCCGACCGAACCCGAAGACAGCTGGACCATGTCTGAGTACGCGGCGTCGCCGCTCCACACCAGCGTTCCGGCGGAGTTGCCCTGCCAGTTCGCGCCCTCGTCGAAGGAAGACCGGACGACGAGTTCCTTGCGGCGGTCGCAGACCGACGGTGCGGCGAACAGGATCCGGTTGTACTTGCCCGCCTTGTCGGTCGCGGTCATCCGCGCGGTCGAAGCCTGCACCACCGGGGTGATCAGATCCTCCTCGAAGGTGAACTTGGTGGAGAAGCTCGCCCCACCGTCGGAGCTGATGGCGTAGGCGCGGTTCTTCGCGCCGCCACTGAGGCATTTGTTGCCGTTGTTGGCCTGGTTCCGCGCTGCGGCGTAGACCCGGCCGTCGAGCAGTTCGGTGACGCTGATTTCCTGCGGGTTCAGCGCGGCCGACAACGCCGGAGTGTCGGTGGCGCCGCGCTTCCACGTGACACCTTGGTCGTCGCTGTAGACGAGCGCGCCGCTGTTCTTGCCGTCGATGGTGTAGCTCATCCCGGCGACGATCCGGCCGGCGTGCGCGCCGCGGGTCAGCACGATGCCGTGTGACGGGCCGGTCGCGAGCCAGCCCGGCGCGGAGTCGAACCCGAGCTGGGTGGTGAGTACCTTGGGCGCGGTCCAGGTCTTGCCGTGATCGTCGCTGATCGAGACGCGCGGAATCCGGTTGCAGTCGGGGTTCTTGACGCATTCCATCACCGAGAGCAGCACGATCCGTCCGGTGGACGGGATCACGATCGGCGTCGGATTTCCTTTGGTGTCACCGAAACCTTCGATGACGATCTTCGGCGCGCTCCAGGTCCTGCCGTTGTCCGCCGAGCGTTTCACGACGAGATCGATGTCGCCGCTGTCGTTGCAGAAGCTGGCGCCGCCGTTGCGGCCTTCGGCGAACGCGAGCAGTTCGCCGTTGTTCGCCTTGACGATGGCGGGGATTCTGAAGCAGTCGTAACCTTCTGTTTTCTCTTTGTACACCAACGTGTTCCCGACTGCGGCGGCGGAGATCCGGTCGCCGGTGTCCGGGGTGGCGAGAGAGGTGGCCGGGGATGCGCCGACCGCCGCGGTGGCGACGAGGGCCGCGAACAGGCCCTGTGCGACGCGGGAGATCTTCACGGGAGTGCTCCGTCCTGGATTCGATTCCGGGTGACGGGACATCAGGGTCCTTCCGGCTCGTACAGCCGTCGTACAAGGCGCGTACAACCCGGTTTCGCCTTCTGTGTCAGGTGACGCAGAAGGACGGTGGTTTCCCTGCCAAGCTCGTTCCCGTCGGACACGGCGCGAGATCGGAAGGGGGAGGCCGGTGAAGGTGTTCGATCTCGAGGGGCGCGAGTGGACGGTCGATCGCCGGTTCGCGCCGTGGCGCCGGTGGGTCCAGCCGATCGCGGGACTCACCGGCGGTTACCGGCAGCACAAACTCACCGCGGACTGGAAGTTCCCTGACGACGACAGCATGGAGGGGCGCGAGGGAGAATCCGTGCACAAGGTGGCCCGCGGACTGTGGGGAACGCTGGCCGTCGCGGAGATACTCGTGCACGTTCCGGTGTACTTGTTGCTGGGGCTCCTCCTGCTGCCGTTCCTGGCGCTGGAACTGCTGTGCCAGGGCGTCGCGGGTTCCTTCACGCGGATCGTGCGGTGGTTCCGGAAGGCGCCGGCGCGGGTCGACGTCGCCGGGTGGCACAAGGAACATCGCAGCCTCGCGTCGCTGACCATCCTCAAAGTGCGCGACGATCTGGCGGCCCCGCTGGTGGCCGAGCTGAGCGGTCTGCTCCGTGGACGCGTCATGTTCGATCCCGGTGATCCGGCCGTGTACGAGGTGCTCACCCGATTCGACGTGCGGGTGGAACGCCATCGGACCTCGCTTCGTCGGAGATCCGTGCACCGATGAGGGGAGACGCGTCGAGCGGCACTTCGGCCTGCCATGGCGGCTCAGTGGTCGTCGGGTGCCAGCTGCCTGAGGTCGTTCAGGCTCCGGACGACGAGCCGCTGGCGGCCGGTGCTGAGGAGCCCGTCGGCGCGCAGGGTGCGGAGGGTCCGCGCGACGGCTTCCCGTGACGCGGACGCGAGTCCCGCCAGGTCGCGCTGGCTGATCCGCAGGGCGATCAGGATGCCTTCGGGGACGGGCACGCCGTACCGCTCGGCGAGGTCGACCAGGATCGCGGCGATGCGTTCGGCGGCGGTGCTGTCCCCGAATTCGGTGCGGCGCGAGTTGGCGTAGCGCAGGCGGGAGGTGATGATCCGGAGCAGGACGACGGAGATGCCCGGCTGCCGGCGGAGCACGGAGTTGAATGCCCGCGAGGACAGCCACAGCCCGGTGACCGGCTCGACGGCGATCGCGGTGGCCGAGCGCAGGCTGCCGTCCATCGACGCCATCTCGCCGATGATGTCGCCCGGATCGCGGACGGCCAGTACGGCGTCGTAACCGCCGGTGGACACCGACGTGATCTTGACCCGCCCGGTCATCAGGATCAGCACCCAATCCGACCGGTCACCCTCCCGGATGATCACCGTTCCCGCCGGATACCGGCGCAGTTCGGCCTCGGCACGCAGCGCCTTGCGCTGGCCGTCGTCGAGCAGTTCCCAGAGCCTGCCGGGTGGGTCGTGCGGCTCCGCCGCCGGCTGTGTCATGCCTTCTCGTCGCCTCCGTGCGCGATCGTACGAGCAGGCCCGGCCGGGCGTTAACCGGGGATCTCTTGGTATGCCTGGGAAAGGCGCTGGATGCCGTCGCGCAGTTGCGCGCCTGTCGCGGCGCTGACGTAGCTCAGCCGC
Organism: Amycolatopsis sp. lyj-108; assembly: GCF_046549005.1. NCBI lineage: Bacteria > Bacillati > Actinomycetota > Actinomycetes > Pseudonocardiales > Pseudonocardiaceae > Amycolatopsis > Amycolatopsis sp. lyj-108. The sequence goes on from NZ_JAJPWQ010000003.1 coordinate 858,849, forward strand.
AGATAGGGCCCCGGCGCCTCGGCCGCGAAGTACATCCGGCCGGGGGTGACCGCTACTCCGGCACGGAAAGCGGCGCTGGTCAGCGCCACTTCGTCGGCGAAAGCGGGGAGCGGCTGCCACAGGTGATAGCCCCCGGTCGGGACCGGGACGGCGGTCCAGGACGGCAGGAACTCCCGCACTGCCGAGACGGCGACGTCGCGGCGTTCCCGCAGCGCGGTGGCGAGGGTCCGCAGATGGCGCGACCAGGCGGGAGAGCTCACCAGTTCGAGCGCGGTTTCCTGCAGCGGCCGCGGTACGAAGAAACTCTCGACGGCGTGGAGCCCGCGCAGCCGCTCCAATGCCGGGCCGCGGGCGGCGAGGGCGCTGATCCGCAGGCTCGGTGACGCCGGTTTCGTGAGCGACCGGATGTGCACCACGACGCCGTCGGGGTCGTCGGCCACGAGCGGGGGCGGGGGAGCCGGGCTGCCGGGGTGCGCCATCAGCCGGGCGAAGTCGTCCTCGATGACGAAGGCGCCGGCGTCACGGGCGATCCGCAGGACCTCGGCACGGCGTTCGGCGGACAGCACCGCGCCGGTCGGGTTCTGGAACGCGGGCTGGCAGACGAACAGCCGCGCGCCGGTGTCGCGGAAGGCGTCGGCGAGCAGTTCGGGCCGGACGCCGTCGCGGTCGATCGGCACCGGGACCGGCCGCAGTCCCGAGGCCCGCGCGATGGCCAGTACCCCCGGATACGTCGGGGATTCCACCAGCACCGGCGCGCCGGGGGCGCAGAGCGCGCGCAACGCCGTGGTCAGCGCGCTCTGCCCGCCCGAGGTGATCAGCACGTTCTCGACGTTCACCGGGCTGCCGATGTCACGGGCGAACCAGGCCCGCAGTTCGGGCAGGCCACAGATCGGCGGCCTGGCCCACGCGCCGGGGCGGCGTCCGGCGCGGGCCGAGGCCGCCGCGAGTTCGCGTTCCGGCTGGAGGCTCGGATGCGTGTAGCCGCCGTTGAGGTCGATGACTCCCGATGGCGGGTCGCTCAGCGCGGCGAGCACGCCGCTCGCGTCGATGGCGCGGGCGCCGGATTGGGAACTCAGCGCCACCTCCTGCCACGACACGTCACCGGTCACCGCTACCTCCCGGGGTGGCGGGGCACGGAAGACGCCGGCGCCGGGACGGGTGATCACCAGGCCTTCGGCGGCCAGTGCGGCGATGGCGCGTGACACCGTCACCGGGCTCACTTTCAGCTGCCGGACCAGCTCCCGGCTGGAGGGCAGCTTTCCTTCGATCGGATAGCGCTCCAGCTCGGACCGCAGCTGTGTGGCCAGGCTGGTGACGCTGCTACCATCGGACATGAGACTGGATGATAGCGCTATCGCGGGCCGGGCAGTAGCGGTCCGCTCCGGGACCGCGTTGGCGGCGCTGGGGGTCCTCGCCTTCTCGTTCACTTTCCCCGCCACCGTGTGGGCGCTCAAAGGCTTCGACGCGTGGACCGCCACCGGGCTGCGCAGTGTCCTGGCCGCGCTGGTCGCCGGCACCTGTCTCCGCGTCTTCCGGGTACCGCTGCCGAGCCGCGATCAGTGGCGTGGCCTTGCCGTGGTCGCCCTCGGCTGTGTCCTCGCGTTCCCGATCCTGACCACGCTCGCGTTGAAGACGTCGTCCACGGCGCATTCCGCGGTGGTGATCGGGCTGCTGCCGCTGGCCACCGCCGTCATCTCGTCGAGGCTGACCGGGCACCGGCCGTCCCGCCGGTTCTGGCTCGCCGCCGCGGTCGGCGCGAGCGCGGTCGTGGTGTTCACCGTCGCGCAGAGCGGCGGTGGACTGTCCACAGCGGACCTGTTCCTGTTCGGCGCGCTCGTGCTGTGCGCGTTCGGGTACGCCGAGGGCGGCAGGCTGGCCAGGGAAATGGCGGGCTGGCACGTGATCGCGTGGGCGCTGGTCCTCGCGCTGCCGGTCACCGGCGCGTTCGCCGTGTTCGGGCTCGCGACCGAACCGCTGCACGTCACGGGCGAGGGGATCGTCGGCCTGCTGTACGTCGCGCTCATTTCGCAGTTCGGCGGGTTTTTCGCCTGGTACCGGGGAATGGCCGAGATCGGCGTCGCGCGGGCGAGTCAGTTGCAGCTCGCCCAGCCGCTGCTGACGCTGGTCTGGGCGGTCCTGCTGCTCGGCGAGCACCTGCCGGCCGCCGCGCCGGTGACCGCGCTGATCGTCGTCGCCTGCATCGTGGTCACTCAACGGTCCCGCAGCTAGATCAACGTCGCGAATCCGCCAGACCGCGGTGCCCGCGCGGTGATGGGCTGAAGCACATGACCGCTTCGACCCTCGACACCTCCGCGCGGACCCCGCTGAAGGGATGGCTCGCCGTCCTCGCGGTGACACTGGGGATCTTCTCCCTCGTCACCACGGAGATCCTGCCGATCGGCCTCCTGACCCCGATCGGCGACGACTTCCGGATCACGCCGGGGACGGCGGGCCTGACCATGACCCTGCCCGGATTCCTCGCCGCGCTCGCCGCCCCCGCGGTCACCGTCGCGGCCGGGCGGCTCGACCGCCGGATTCTGCTGTGCGCGCTGATGGTGGTGCTGGCGCTGGCCGACGTCCTCGCGGCGACCGCGCAGGCCTACTGGGCGATGCTCGTCTCGCGAGTCCTGGTCGGGCTGGTGATCGGCGCCTTCTGGGCGATCGGCTCCGGGCTCGCCGAACGGCTCGTCGGCCCTCGGCACGCGGGCAGGGCGACCGCGGTGATCTTCTCCGCCGTGCCACTCGGCTCCGTGCTGGGCGTGCCCGCGGGGACGTTCGTCGGCGAGTTGCTCGGCTGGCGAGCGGCGTTCGCGGTGATGACGGTGTTCACGATCGGCGTTCTCGCCGCGCTGGCCCTCTCGCTGCCTCCGCTGCCGTCGCGGGGCGCCACCCGGCTCGGCGTACTGCGTGAGATGACGCGGGGGCGGGCGACCCGGCTCGGCCTGCTCGTCACGGTCCTGGTCGTGCTCGCCCATTTCGGGACCTACACCTACGTCACGCCGCTCCTGCGCCAGGTGACGCAGGTGGGCCCGGAGCTGATCACCGTCTTCCTGCTCGTCTACGGCACCGCCGGGATCGTCGGCAACTTCGTCGCGGGCGCCGCGATCGCCCGCGATCTCCGGCTGACCTTCCTCGCCGCGGCGGGGTTGATCGGTGTCGCGGCACTCGCGTTGCCGTTTCTCGGCGATTCGAAGCCGGGCGCGCTCGCGCTGCTGGTGGTCTGGGGTTTCGCCTACGGAGCCGTCCCGGTCTGCTCGGGAACCTGGTTCGCGCGTGCGGCACCGCAGGCGCCCGAAGCGGCGTCGGTGCTGTTCACGTCGTCGTTCCAGGCGACCCTCTCGGCGGGGGCGCTCCTCGGCGGGATGGTCGTCGACGCGGTCTCCGTCCCGGCCGTGATGGTCACCGGCGGGGTGATCGCGCTGCTCGCGGCCGCCGTCCTCAGCCGAGCACGGTCAGCGTGACCAGCGCGGTGGTGCCGACCAGCAGGGTGGAGAGCAGGCCGAGCAGCAGGGCGCGGCCGCCGGTGCGGACGAGCTTGCCGATCCGGACCGCGCAGCCCAGCCCGAACAGTGCCCCGGCCAGCAAAAGCGTGCAGGCGATCTTGGCGACGTCGAGCGCGAAACCCGGCACGACGCCGGTGCTGCGCACGGCGGCCATCGCCAGGAAACCGAGGACGAACAGCGGGACCAGCGGCGGCCGCTTCCCGTCGACGGGGCGATGCCGTTCGTGCATCCCGACCGCGGCGACCATCGGGGCCAGCAGGACCACCCGGCTGAGCTTGATCACGATGGCGACCGCGATGGCGGCACTACCCGCGGGGGTGGCCGCGGCGACGACCTGCGCGACCTCGTGCACGCTGAGCCCGGCCCATTCGCCGATCCGGACCGCGTCCAGCCGCAGCCAGCCGCCGATCAGCGGGACGGCCGCGATGGCGAGCCCGCCGTAGAAGGTGACCAGCGCGACGGCGGTGGCGACGTCGGAGTCTTCGCGTTCGACGACGCCTTCCATCGCGGCGATGGCCGACGCGCCGCAGATGGAGAACCCGGTCGCGACCAGCATCGCCAGGCCACGCGGCACGCCGAGGAGCCTGCCGAGGCCGATCGTGCCGAGGAAGGTGATGCCGACCGTGAGCACCACGGCGAGCAGCGTCCCGGGGCCCAGCGCCAGGACCGAGGGGAGCGAGAGCTGAAGGCCCAGGAGCACGACACCGGCGCGAAGCAGCTTCTTGGTGGTTCCGGAGATCGCCTTCCGGGTCTCGTCCGACAACGACGGCAGCGAGCCGGTGAGGATGCCGAGCACGACGGCGATGGTGAGCGCGCTGACGACCGGGAACGCGGTGCCGACCAGGTACGCGGTGCCCACTCCGGCGCCGGTGACGGCCACCGCGGTCAGGAAGGGCTTCGTCGGTCTCGCGTGCGTGGTGCTCATGGTTCGAGCCTCGTCCGTACCGGGTGACCTCGGTAGCCGGGAATGCGAGGGGTAGGTCATACACTTGGGCTATGACCACACCCGACCTGGAGTCCCTGCGCCTGCTGGTGCTCGTGGACGAGCTCGGCAGTATCGGGCAGGCCGCCGCCAGCCTCGGGATCGCGCAGCCGTCGGCGAGCAAGCGATTGTCCACAGTAGAGCGACGGCTGGGACTGGTGCTGGTCGACCGTACGCGGCGCGGTTCCGCGCTCACTCCCGACGGCCGGGTCATCGCGGGCTGGGCGCATCGGGTGCTGTCCGAACTCGATGGTCTGCTCGACGGCGCCGAAGCGCTGCGCACCCAGCACGAGGCACATCTGCGGGTCGCCGCGAGCATGACGCTGGCCGAGTATCTGGTGCCGGGCTGGATCGGCGAGCTCAAACGCCTCGACCCCGGGCTGTACCTCGGGCTGGAGGTCACCAACTCCGACCAGGCCGCCGAACTGGCACGGGAAGGCAAGGTCGATCTCGGGTTCGTCGAGTCGCCCGGTTCGTTGCCCGGCCTGTCGTCCCGGCGGGTGGCCACCGATCACCTGGTCCTCGTCGTGCCGGGAAGTCATCCGTGGGCGCGCAAGCGCCGGCCCGTGACCGCGGCCGAACTGGCGATCACGCCGCTCGTGGTCCGCGAACCGGGTTCCGGGACAAGGGAGACCGTGGACGCCGCGTTGCGCAAGGCCGGTGTCGGACCGGCGAAACCGTTGCTGGAACTGGGTTCCGCCTCCGCGGTCGGCAACGCCGTGATCGCGGGCGCCGGTCCGGCGGTGATCAGTGAACTCGCCATCGTCCGGGATGTCGCCGAAGGCAGGCTCGTCCCGGTCGCGGTGGACGGCGTCGACTTCGGCCGGGAACTGCGCGCGGTGTGGCCCGCCGGGCGACGGCTCGCCGGTCCGGCCGCGGCGCTGCTGAACATCGCGGTCCGGAACGCGAAATCCCGGTGAGTCCTTTCATGAAAGCGGAGTGCCGGACTCCGGGTAACCGGCCGGATGGCGTATCGGAGGCTTTACTCCTCTAGCTCTTGAAAAGCCCGCGTGTAGGGACTCTCCTGGAGGGGTACCAGCTTTTCGAAGGTGTGTCCTCGTGCTGGGAGTCGTCATGACCGAGGTGAAGGCAGCGCCCCGACCAGACGCCGTCCGCTTCGGCGGGCGAAGCCGGGCGCCCAAGGGCAGCGTGTTCCTCAACGTCGTCCGCACCACCGACCACAAGACGATCGGCCTGCTCTACCTCAGCACCTCGTTCGGGTTCTTCGTCGCCGGTGGTTTCATGGCGCTGCTGATGCGCGGTGAACTGGGCAGGCCGGGGATGCAGTTCCTCTCGCAGGAGCAGTACAACCAGCTGTTCACCATGCACGGCCTCATCATGCTGCTGCTGTACGCGACACCGAACCTCTTCGCCTTCGCCAACTACATCCTGCCGCTGCAGATCGGGTCCCCGGACGTCGCCTTCCCGAGGCTGAACGCGTTCTCCTACTGGCTCTACCTCTTCGGCGGGCTGATGGTGCTCAGCTCGTTCCTCACCCCGGGCGGCGCGCCCGACTTCGGCTGGACGATGTACACGCCGCTGTCCAACGCCGCGCACACCCCGGGCGTGGGCGCCGATCTGGTGATCATGGGCCTGATCGTCTCCGGGCTCGGGACGATCCTCGGCGCGGTCAACATGGTCACCACGATCCTCTGCCTGCGCGCACCCGGAATGACCATGTGGCGGTTGCCGCTGTTCACCTGGAACATCCTGTTCACCACGATCCTGATCCTGGCGGTCTTCCCGATCCTCACCGCGGCGCTGTTCGGCCTGATGGCGGACAGAAGGCTCGGCGCGCACGTCTTCGATCCGGCCAACGGCGGGGCGATCCTGTTCCAGCACCTGTTCTGGTTCTTCGGGCATCCCGAGGTGTACATCGTCGCGTTGCCGTATTTCGGCATCATCACCGAGATCGTCCCGGTGTTCAGCCGGAAACCCCTGTTCGGCTACAAACTCATGGTGTTCGCGACGATCGCGATCACCGCGCTGTCCTTCGCCGTGTGGGCGCACCACATGTTCGCCACCGGTGCGGTGCTGCTGCCGTTCTTCTCCATCATGACCTTCCTCATCGCGGTGCCGACCGGGATCAAGTTCTTCAACTGGATCGGCACCATGTGGAAGGGGCAGCTGACCTTCGAGTCACCGATGCTGTGGTCGATCGGCTTCATGGTGACGTTCCTGCTCGGCGGGCTGACCGGGATCATCCTCGCCGCGCCACCGCTGGACTTCCACATCCACGACACCTATTTCGTGGTGGCGCATTTCCACTACGTCCTCTTCGGCACCATCGTGTTCGCCACCTTCGCCGGCATCTACTTCTGGTTCCCCAAGATGACCGGGCGGATGCTCGACGAGCGGCTCGCGAAACTCCATTTCTGGACCACCTTCATCGGCTTCCACACGACGTTCCTCGTCCAGCACTGGCTCGGCAACCAAGGCATGCCGCGCCGCTACGCCGACTACCTGAGCAGCGACGGTTTCACCTTGCTGCACACCATTTCCACGATCGGCGCGTTCCTGCTCGGGGCGTCGGTGCTGCCGTTCGTCTGGAACGTCGTGCGCAGCTACCGGTTCGGGGAGGTCGTCGAAGTCGACGACCCGTGGGGACACGGGAACTCCCTGGAATGGGCGACGACCTGTCCGCCGCCCCGGCACAACTTCCACGACCTGCCGAGGATCCGGTCCGAACGGCCCGCGTTCGAACTCCACTACCCCCACATGATCCCCCGGCTGCGCGCCGAGGGGCACACCATCCCGTTCCAGCGCCGCGATCAGCCCACCCCGTCGGAACTGGTGGCGGACAAGGCGCTGAAGGACGACACCGCCTGACCGAGGGAATGAGGTACCGCGCATGATCCCCATGGACGTCGAAGGGATGGCAGTCCTGGCTCCGGAAGCGGCACCGGTGATGTTGCTGCGGGAGCGGAAGGGCGAACGCCGCTGGCTGGCGATCACGATCGGCGGCCCCGAGGCGAGCGCGGTCGCGCTCGCGCAGGAGAAGATCCGGCTGCCCCGGCCCGGCACGATCGAGCTGATCGGCCACGTGGTCGAATCGTTCGGGCACCGCGTCACCGGTGTCCAGGTCACCGCGCTGCGGGACGGCATCTTCTTCGCCGACCTGGTGCTCGATTCCGGAATCCGCGTTTCGGCCCGGCCGAGTGACGCGGTCGCGATCGGCCTACGGGCCGGGGTCGGGATCGAGGTGGCGGACGCGGTGCTCGAGGTCGCTTCCGTACGGGTCGAGATCATGGGCTCCGGACCCGACGCGGAACTGCCGTCGGTGCCGCCGGACCCGGTCGCGCAGGAACGGGAGGTCGAGGAGTTCCGTGCGGCGCTGGACAAGATCGCGCCCGAGGACTTCGGGGAGCCGCCGCCCGCTGACCCGCCCACTGACTAGGCCCGGAACGCTATGAAAGGTCCTTTCCTTGCAAAATTTGCAAGGAAAGGACCTTTCATAGCGCGTGAGAGGCGTGCGGTTACTTCTTCGCCAGGCCCTGTTCGATAGCCTCGATGATGCGAGGCCGCATCTCGGCCGCGCTGATGATCGCGTCCACCGAGCCGACCTTCACCGCGCGCTCGATGCTGTGCACGCCGTCGAACTCGGCCGCGACCGCGCCCAGTTTCTCGGACCGCACCGACGACTGGAGCTCGGCCAGTTCCGCGGCCAGCGCGGCGCGTTCGGCACCGGTCGCTCCGCTGAGCTTCTCGGTGAGCGACCGCACCCGCGGGTCCGCCGCCGTCCGCGCGTTGACCTCACCGGCGAACACGACCGCCGCGGCGGGCGCGCCACCGAGCACGGAGGCGAACGAGCCTTCCAGCGCCAGCACCGTCATGTTCGGGTTCAGCGCCTTCGAGAAGACCACGAACGCGCCGCCGTGGTACCGCGAGATCACGGTGAACACGATCGGGCCTTCGAAGTTGACGATCGCCCGGCCGATCTCCGCGCCGTACTCCAGTTGCAGCTTCCGCATCGACTCCGGCGAACCGTCGAAACCGGACAGGTTCGCGAGCACCACGAGCGGCCGGTTGCCGCTGGCCGCGTTGATCGCCCGCGCCGCCTTCTTCGACGACCGCGGGAACAGCGTGCCCGCGGTGTAGGTGTCCGGTCCGTCGGTGGGCGGGAAGCCGCGGCGCGGCACCGAACGCGACTCGATCCCGAGCAGGCACACCGGCCGCCCGCCGAGGTGCACGTCCTGCACGGCCGCGGTCTCCGCGTCCGCCATTCCCGGCCAGCGCTCCAGCACCGGGTGGTCCTGATCCGACAGCGCGCGCATCACGGTGCGGATGTCGAACGGCTTCTTGCGGTCCGGGTTGGCCTCCCGCGAGAAGATCTGGCCGACCGTGGTGAAGTCGCTGTCGACGGCCGCGTGCGGGAACGACGAGACGTCCCGGTCGATCGGGTCGTTCGTGACCGCCTTGCGGGGTCCGGATTCGCCCGGCGCCACGTAGGTGTGGTCGTAGTGCGACATCAGCACGTCCCGCGCCGCGGCGAGGTTCGGCGCCCAGTACTGCGCCTGGCCGTTCGGGCCCATGACACGGTCGTAGCCGCCGATGCCGAAGTTGTCCTCCGCCGAGACACCGCCGGAGAAGTCGAGCGACTGCTTGCCGGTCAGCACCATCGCGGAATCCGGCGTCATCACCAGGATTCCCTTGGTGTGCATGAGCATTGTCGCTTCGGCGTTCCAGTACGGCTGGGCGCCGACGTTGATCCCGGCGACCACGATGTTGATCTCGCCGCCGTCCTGGGTGAAGTGCACGATCCGCTTGAGCGCGGCCGCGACCCAGTCCATGTTCTCGGTGCCGGACTCCATCGAGATCCGGGCGCCAGCCGAGAGCGCGTACCACTCCAGCGGGATCCCGAGCCGCTCGGCGAGGTCCAGCGCCGCGATCACCCGCGAGCACTCCGGCTCCGACAGCGCGCCGAGCGCCTTCGTCGGGTCGCCCAGCAGCACCACGCGCTGGACGCCCTCGGGGTAGCGCTCGGTCGGCGTGGTGACCACACCGGCGACGATCGCCGCCTTGTTGCGCCCCTTCTTCCGGTCGACCGGGACGAGGGTGTTCGTGTCGTCCATGTCGTATTCGGTGAACGAGCCGAGCATCTCGGTCAGCTCGTACGGGTACACCGTGTCGCGGCGGCGGGCGCGCAGGACGTTCTGGCGGTAGTCGTCGAGCGGGAGGATCGGTTCGGTGACGGGTTCGGACACCGACATCTGCACGCCGCCGCTGACGTCGTAGCCGATCCGCACGGCGACCTCGTTGACCTCACCGGTCGCGCGGTCACGCTGCCTGCCGAGGAACTGGACCTCTTCGAGACCCGCGCCCGCCGTCGACGGCTGCACACGCTGGGCGACCGTGTCCAGCTCTTCGCCGGTGAGCTCACTGGTCGGCCACACGTACAGCATGATCCGGTTGGTGTCGAAACGCTTCCTCGGCGGAAGTTTCGCCTGCACCCCGCGGATCGCGTCGAGGCAGCCCGCCAGCGTGCCCTCGACCGCGGGCAGGGCCAGCAGCTTGCCGTCGCTGTCCCGCAACGGGGTCAGGTCACGGACCTGGGCGAGCGCGACCAGCCGCTGATCGGACGGGTTCATCGGCGAGACGCACTTGAACAGGTAGACGTCCTCGTCGCCGGACGGCAAGCGCGTGAGGTCGAAGTTCGCCAGCCGCTGCAACTGCATCCGCTGCGCGATCAGCGGGTGCAGGCCGCGGATCAGCCGCTCTTCGCTGAACCCGGTCGAGGACGGGCGGAAGGTGAAGTGGTGGTGCATCACCGCGCCGCCGTGCCCGGCGACCGTGGTGGTGATCCGCCGGACGCGGCTGGGCAGCGACCCGGCCACGAGGACCTCGCGCAGCCCGGCCGCCATCGCGTCGTCGTCGGCCGACTCGTCGTCCCACGTCAGGTAGAGGTCCGCCTCGACATCGGTGTCGGCGGGCAGCTTCGCGGCGAGATCGGCGACCGCCTCGATCGCCCCTGGCAGCCCGGCGCGGTCGACGGCGGTGGTCGCCATGTGGAACCGCTCGTTCTCGTCGGTGTAGTCACCGGTGACGAAGGTGCAGCCGCCGACGGTGACCTGCTGGACACCGGTGAGCGCGCGGTTGCCGTAGTAGCGGCGGCTCAGCACCTCCAGCAGCGGGGTGTGATCGGTGCCGGGGCGGCCGATCCGCTGCCCGAGCAGGCGCACCAGCGGCTGCGCGCTGGCCAGCATGCTCGCGATCCGCTCGGCGCGGTCCGGCGAATCCGGATGCCGGTCGAGGTGGCTCAGGTGTTTGCGGACCTCGCTGTACACCTCGGCGCGGGTGCGGCGGAGCAGCGGCTGGGCGAACCAGCGGAACACCACACTGCGCGCCAGGTCGCCGACCACCGGGAAACGGAGCTGGGTGGCGGCGATGAGCGCCTCCAGCGCCTTGCCCGCCGGCTCGCGCATCGACTCGAACGGCTGCGGCTCGGTGAGCCACTGCCGCAGCAGCGCGGTGACGATCGCGACGTCGGACGAGGTCCGCTGCTGGGCGAGGAAGATACGGAAGACCGCCTCCTCCAGTTCCGGCGTCCGCTCCAGATCCTCGATGCCGTAGTGCGCCAGCACCTTCTTGAGCTTGTTCTGGAACGACTCCGACAGTCCGGCGCGTTCGACGTCGAGGCTCTGCAGGTAGGTGTGGAAGAACTCGCGGGAGCTGTGCACCCGGGTGTCCGTCTTGACCTCCTCGCGCGCCGGCTTGTTGCGCATCAGCTCGGACAGGTCGGCGAACACGGTCAGCAGTTCGACCTCGCCCTCCAGCGGGCGGTCGCCGTTGTCCTCCAGTTCGGCGCGGGCGGCCAGGTACGCGCTGAGCGTGCGGCGCTCGTCGTGCGGGTCGACGTCGAAGCCGAGCAGGAGGCTGCGCAGATCCTGCTGTCCTCGCGTGATCCGCTGCGCCGCCGACGTGCCGTCGGGCTCCACGGGCAGCTCGATCTCGACGCTGCCGGTGTCCTCGGCGACCTCTTCGCCTTCTTCCGCCAGCGGCTCGAGCCGCAGCAGCGGAGCGCCGGTCTCGACCTGACTGCCGACCGAGACGACGCACTCACGCAGCTTCGCGCGGAACGGCGCGCGCAGCACCGTCTCCATCTTCATGCTTTCCAGCACCAGCACGGGCGCGCCTGCCTCGACTTCCGCGCCGACCTCCAGCGGCGTCGCGACGACGAGCGCGGGCGCGGGGGAGCGGACGACGCCGCCCTCGTCGCGGCTGACGCGGTGCGTGACGCCGTCGATCTCGACCAGGTGGATCGGTCCGTGCGTGCCGGTGACCAGACGGAACCGGGTGCCGTTGACGGTGATCTGGCCGGTGTGCTCGTCGAAACGATCCACCTCGACGTCGGCTGGGTGGACGTCGCCGCCGCCCGCCCAGATGCCGACCCGGAACCGGCGGTGGCCGACCCTGGCCACGCTCACGCGGTACGCGGCGCCACGCAGTTTGAGGTCGAGCGGACGGCCGCTCTCGTGCTGAACCTGCGGGCGGCCACCGTGTGCGGTGGAGAGAAGTCGTTGGCGCTCAACGGCTTCCTCGTCTTCGTAGGCCTCGATCGCGGCGGCCGCGAGCGCGATCGCGGAATGGCGATGCGTGACCAGCTTGCCTTCGCCGCGAACCCGGTCGATCCAGCCGGTGTCGGCGGAACCGTCGATCACCTCGGGCTGGTCGAGCAGGTCGAGCACGAAACTCTTGTTGGTCGCGCCGCCCTCGATGATGACCGTGGTCTGTGCCATCGCGCGGCGCAGCCGGCCGAGCGCCTCGTCACGGTCGCGGCCGTAGGCGATGATCTTCGCGATCATCGAGTCGAAGTCGGCCGGGATCGTGTCGCCTTCGCTGACCCCGGTGTCGACCCGGATACCGGGGCCGGCGGGCAGGTCCAGACGCGCGATGCGGCCGGGCGATGGCGCGAAGTCACGATCCGGGTCCTCGGCGTTGAGCCGCGCCTCGACGGCGTGACCGGACTCGGCGGGCTGAGGGCCTTCGAGCTTGCCGCCGGCCGCGACGTGCAGCTGGGCCTTGACCAGGTCCATGCCGGTGGTCAGCTCGGTGATCGGGTGCTCGACCTGAAGGCGGGTGTTCACCTCGAGGAAGGCGAACAGCTTGTCGCCGGGGTGGTAGAGGAACTCGACCGTCCCGGCGCCGCTGTAGCCGACCGCGAGCGCGAGCCGCTCGGCGGACCGCTTGAGCTCGTCGGCCTGCTCGAGGCTGAGTACGGGGGAGGCGGACTCCTCGATGATCTTCTGGTTGCGGCGCTGCACCGAACAGTCGCGGACGCCGAGCGCCCACGCGGTGCCCTGGCCGTCGGCGATGACCTGGACCTCGACGTGCCGGGCGCCCGTGACCAGGCGCTCCAGGAACACGACGCCGCTGCCGAAGGCGCGCTCGGCCTCCAAGCTGGTGCGCTCGTAGGCGTCTTCGAGCTCGTCCGCGGAGGTGATGACGCGAATACCGCGGCCGCCACCGCCCGCGGTCGCCTTGAGCATCAGCGGGTAGCCGATCTCGTCGGCGGCCTTGACGGCGGCGTCGAGATCCGCGACGGCCCCGCGGCTCCACGGCGCCACCGGCACACCGACCTCTTCGGCGATCAGCTTCGCGCCGATCTTGTCGCCGAGCTTGCGCATCGCGTCCGCGCTCGGCCCGATGAAGGTGACGCCCAGCCGCTCACACAACTCGGCGAAGGCCGGATCCTCCGCCACGAACCCCCAGCCGACCCAGGCCGCGTCGGCCCCGGTTTCGGTCAACGCCCGCTCCAGCACGGCGAAGTCCAGATACGGACGCGCCGACGCCGGACCCAGGTTGTGGCTGATGTCGGCTTCCCTCACGAACGTCGCCGACCGGTCCGCGTCCGTATAGAGCGCGACGGTCTCGATCCGCCGTCCGGTCTCCGCCGAAAGCTCGCGGACGGCGTGGATGAGCCGCATCGCGGCTTCTCCGCGGTTGACGATGGCGACACGACTGAACACCGACTGAGCCTCCCAAGTACATGACACAACAGCTGACCCGTCCCGCCGGATCACGCGCGGGACAGTCTCCTGGACCTGTCTAACAGCCTGCCTCTTACCGGCCGGTACGAGAATGTCGTCGGTGGCGCATGCCGAGGGCCGGGTCTTGTAGGAACCCGCCAAAAAGTGGCCTGGAACACCTCGCCGAGGGGCCTGATGACGTCATGAAGTGGACAACTGGGGGTTCGGCTTGATAGCCGAGTTCGCGAGGTGTCATCCGGTGTTCACGCCGGTTTCATCGGGTTGGTTCTCGTTGCTTGGCCGGTTGGGGATGGTGGCCGTTTTCCGGCGACGGCTGGGGGTGATGGTGGTTCTGGGGTTGGGCAGTGGCTGCCGTCGGGGTGGCGGCTCGGAGTGCCCAGTGGTGAATCTCCGGCGTGGGTTTCGGGTGGTGAGGTTTGTCCGAGCGTTGCGTCGTCGTTTTCCGGCGACGCCCAGGAAGGTCGCCGGATCGGGGAAGGGCGCGGAGGCGGTTGTGGGCCATCGTGGTTGGACTCGGGTGAGGGCACGCCCGGCCAAGGGGCGGTGGTTCTTCAGGTCGAAGGGCGCGGCGGCGGTGCGGGAGACAGCCGTTGCCGTTTTCCGGCGATGGTTCAGAACGGTGGTGGTTCGTCGGCAACCCGAGGTTCGTGCAGGGGCGGCGGCGAACTGTCGTAGGTCTGTCCCGTTGGGGTGGTCACGGTGAGAGTGCCATCCGGGGCGAGCCGGTAGGTCCAGCCGGGTTCGTCCTTGAGCCGATGATCCCGCCGACACAAATCGATCAACTCATCAGCATTGGTGTGACCACCGAACTGCCACGGCACCACATGATCGAGATCGCAGGCCTGCGCGACACGGTGGCAGCCGGGTCTTCGGCACTCACGATCCCGCACCCGCACGAACTCACCCACCCCCGCAGTCGGCCGATACCGGTCCCGACCCAAATCCAGCACCTGCCCCGACAACGGATCGGTGATGATCCGCCGCAACACCGTATCCGGCCCCGCCGCGATCTCACGGGCCAACGACGCCGGGATGTGCCCGTGCCCGGCCAGCTCCGCCGGATCCTCGTTCACACCGAGATAGGTCGCCAAGTCCATGTAGAGAAACACCTCGCACCGTTCCCTTTTCCCGCCCTGGCCGCCGAGCAGCAGATCCAGGGCGACATCGGCACGCAGCTGGTCCAAGGTGCGGGGCTCGTCGCCGGTCTTGAGCGCCCGCGCCTCCCGGTCGATCCGGGTGTAGGCGGCGGTCACCTTCTCCACCGGCCCGTCCTCCACCTCGATCGAGGCCACCCCCACCTCACCCTGGCGCACCACCAGACGACGCCCCGCGCGGTGATGTTCGGTCCGGCGGGAAGCACCATCACGATCCACGGTCGACGCCGCATGACTCGCCGCCTTCCGGATCTGCTCCGAATTCCTCCCCTCCAACAGAACATCCACCGCCCGGGCATCCTCATCCGACAGCCACGACGTCGCCGCAGCCACCTTCCTCGCCCCGAACCCATCCACCACCCCCCGGTCCATCAACCCCAACGTCCGCGGCAACCTGGTGGTCAACGCCTCCGCGACGGAAACCAGGGCACCCGCGTGACCGTCCACAACAGACAACGCGAACGCCACCTCCTGCACCACACTCGAAGCGCCATCGCGATGACGGCCCAGTTGTGCGATAGCGCGGAACCGGACCGCCTCCAACCGCGCGATCCCCTCCGACGCCGCCACAGCGACATCCACAGCACCCTTATCCCCCAACACATCCAGCGAACCATTGACCTCCCCCAGCACATCCGACTCGGTCAATTCCTTCAATAGCGCCACAATGGCGTTCGACGTATCCACACACAGAACATACAACCGACCACCGACAGTTTTCGATCTCACAGGAATCGCGGGTGTTGCCGTTTTCCGGCAATAACGTAGGCCTGCTCGGTAGTGTGGCAGCTCGCCCGACGATGGGGGACCAAGGCCAGGAAGCCCCCGTGCACAAGGAGATCTCCCAACATCCAGCCCCGCGAGCGTCGCCGTTCCCCGGCAACGCCCCAAACCAGCTCAGTAATAGTGCCGCAACTCGCCCCACAGCGCGGACCAAGGCCGGGAAGTCCCAGCGCACAAGGAAATCCGCACCCCTTGCTCGTCGTTCTCCACTCCGAGCCCGTTGTCGTGAACGGCCTCCTCGCGACATCCGGTGAACCACGCCGGAAGATACGGGCCCACGACGACCACGGGCCCGACAGCCTCAGCGGGAGGCGGTCCCCAGTCCGCATAGGACATGTGCCCCGAGTAGACCGCGGGAAGCCCGTAGTACTCCAGGGCTCCGGCTTGTCCGTAGTTCCGCGTGAAGATCACTGCGGTGGAGCGCTGCTCGGCGGGGATCCGAGACCAGACCCGCGTGACCGTCGAAGCCAGCTCCGGCCAGCCTGCCTGCTCGCCTTGTTCTTTGTTCACCACCAAAACCGGCGCCAGCGCGGACACCGGCAGCAAGGGCAGCCCGACGACGAGGGAGACGGCCGCGCCGACGAAAGCCAGCGCGACAGCGAGGGCGCGGCGCCAGGTGCGGTCGAGCAGGCGCAGGCAGGGTTCGGCGCCGGCGGCCGCGAGCAGTAACAGAAAGGGTGCCGAGTAGTACGGTTTTCCGCCCAGTACCACCAAGATCACGCACAACACCGGATAGGCCAAGGCCAACGAGCGAGCCCAGCGCAAGTCCGGATCGCGCCAGAGCCGGAGGGCACCGGCGATCCAGACCGGCACTACCACGGGGGAGAGGTAGAGCAGCTGCATCGGCACGAACAGGATCCGGTTCTCCGCGCCGTCGTCCTCGCTGATACCGGAAGCCACGGTCAGCAAAGGGAAACCGTGGGCCGCCTGCCAGATCAGTCCCGGTGCGGCCAGTGCCAGCGCGAGCAGGATCCCGATGGGGAGCCAGCCGCTGCGGAAGACCGTCCGCGGGCCGACGGCGAGGACCGCGAGGCCGATAGAGGCGACCATCAGCAGGATTAGCCATTTGGCCTCCAGTCCGATGCCGACGACGGCGCCGATCGCGAGCCACCACCGTCCGTCGCCGGTGCGGAGGAGGCGCAGGACCACCAGGCCGAGCGCGCTCCAGACCAGCATGTCGACGGTGGCCGTCGACAGCATGTGCCCGTCGACCACGACGAACGCGGCCAGCGCGGTCATCGCGGCGGTGAGGACCTGTGCGCCGCGGCCACCGCCGAATTCGCGGGCGACCAGTGCCAGCAGGACCACCGTCGCGGCGGCGCACAACGTGGCGGCCACGCGCAGGCCGGAAGGAGTGGCGCCGAAGACGTCCGTGGAGATCCTCGCGAGAAAGGGTGTCAGCGACGGCTGGTCGACATAGCCCCAGGCGAGCCGCTTTCCCGCGGCGAGGAAGTACAGCTCGTCCCGGTGAAAGCCGTACCGGCCCGACACCAGTGTCAGCACCAAGACCTGTATCGCGACCACCAGACCGACAGGACCCCGAGCGAATCGCTCCATCGCGCCTCCCCAGCAGAGGGGGATTCTACTGCGTGGGAGGGGCGAGTTCGACGCGGTTGCGGCCACCTTGTTTCGCTCGGTACAGCGCGGTGTCCGTGGCGACGAGAAGGTCGTCGACGCTGGTGATGTTGGCGGCCGGGTACAGCGCCCCGCCGATCGACACCGTCAGATCCGTGAGCACGGTGTCGCGATCGGGCAGCGCGACCGAGACCACCGCCACCTGATGCCGGATCCGTTCGGCCACCTGGCGCAGCGTCTCCTCGCCGTGGATGTCCGGGATGACGATCGCGAACTCCTCGCCGCCCCACCGCCCGCAGACGTCCTGCTCGCGGATCTCGGCGCGCAGCGCGTCGCCGACCGCGCGCAGCACGAGGTCGCCGTTGGGATGCCCGTAGGTGTCGTTGATCGTCTTGAAGTTGTCGAGGTCGAGGAACAGCACGCCGAGGTTGCGGCCGGCGCGCGTGCGGCCGAGGTGCTCTTCGGCCAGCTGACGCCAGCGGCGTTTCGTGACGAGGCCGGTGGTGGCGTCGGTGTGCGCGTCGCGCCGGTACTGCGTCAGCAGCAGCCCGCGGTGCAGCGCGACCAGCGCGATGACGACCCCGACGAGGACCAGCGGGTTGGCCTGCACGAGGACGACGGCCGTCACGAGACCGAGGCCGAGCGCACCCGCCTCGAGGATCTGGTCGCCGAAGCCGGAGAACAGTTCGCCGATCGACTTGGGCGGCGACGAGAGCGCGATCGCGATCATCACCAGCACGGTGTTGATCGCCCAGCGCAGCGCCGCGGCCACGATGATGACGGCGAGATCGCCCAGCCCGGCGAGCAGCCCGGAGTCGGGCGAACCGGGGTAGTGGCGCATGCCGAGGCTGAGGACGACGACGGCGGCCTGCGTGCCGCAGAGCACCGTCGCGGCGGAAAAGATCCACCGATGGGGGAGTACCGGCCGTTGGTGTGGCCAGATCCGCAGCCATGCGATGGTGTAGGTCACCACGACCATCGCGGCGGCGAGCACCGGAGGCAGCGCGATGACGGCGGCGACGCTCCAGACCGCCTTGGTGTCGACGTAGGCGACCGACGGGGCCCTGTCGTACTCCCGTTGGCGTTCGATCTGCCGGGTGCCCTCGATCGCGATGGCCGCGCACAGCGTCAGGACGCCGAATCGGGCCAGGTCGGTACCGGTCACCGGGATCAGCCGGGCGGTGGCGGCGGTCGAGAGGACTGCGATGAGATTCACGACCAGGACGTAGGAGCGAACAGGTCGCGGCAGGCTCCACAGGTGCCAGGCCCTGAGCCGCCGCCGCGCGCCGCCGAGTCGTCCGTCCACGCACCCTCTTCCGTCGGTGATCTACACCGTAATCGAACCGGGACGGCGACGACCGCGTTGTCTCCGACGATAAGACACGCGGCCGCGAATTCCCCCGGACAGCCCAACCAAAACGAGGGAGGTGCACCGATGCAGGACAACAACTGGTGAGTGTTTTGCCGGATAAATCGCTATTTCGCGGGAGGTGAACGACATGCGGGACAACAACTGGACCTGAGTGATCCGGCCCACAAGAGCGTGCGGCTTCACGAAGGGAGGTGAACGTAGTGCGTGACAACAACTGGACGACCCGTCGTGACAACAACTGGACGTGATGTGTCAGGAACCGTGCTCGCCAACGGGTGTCGTCCCGCCGGCCGGACCCGCGGGATCTTCGGATTCCTCCGGGCCGCGGCGGGACGACACCGCCCGTGACCAGCCTGCCCCGGCGACGCAGGCGACCACCACGCCCGCGCCCGCCGCGACGGTGACCACGGTGGTCGGCGCGACGACCTGGGCCAGCAGCCCGGCCGCCGCGATCCCGGCTGCCTGAGCCGCCCGCAACGCCGCTATCGCGACCCCGATCACCTGGCCGCGATGGGCGGCCGGCGCGGCGAGGCTGTACTGCGTCTGAGTGATCATGTCGTGCGCGGAGAACACCCCCGAGAGCGTCCACAGCACGACGATCGTGACCAGGCCCGGCGCCCAGCCGGTCGGGATCAGCACCAGGCTGCTCGCCACCGTCAACGCGCCCAGCACCTTGACCTGCCGTTCCCGCGGGATCCGGCTCAGCAGGATCCCGCCGAGCACCGAGCCGACCGGGTTCGCGGCCAGCAGCCACGGCAGCGCGTCCGCGCCGCCCAGTTCGGCGGCGACCGGGACGGCGAGGCCTTCGGGCACGACGTAGAAACCGCAGCAGCAGGCGATGAGCAGCAGCCAGCGCAGCGTGCGATCGCGCGCCACCAGGCGGCAGCCCTCGATCAGGGACGGGCGCTCGTGATGGCTCGGTGCCGACGGTGGGAACCGTTCGAGCCCGAAGCGGAGCATGAGCGCGGAAAGCGCGAACGTGGCCGCGTCGATCAGCAGCGCGCCGGGTACGCCGAGGCCGGTGACGACGGCGGCGCCCGCGCCGAAGCCCACCACGAGCCCGGCTTGGTAGGTGGAGGAGATGACGGCCTGCCCGACGACCAGCCGGTCCGGATCGAGCAGATCCGGCAGCATCGCCTGTCGGGCCGCGTGGAACGGCCCGGCCATGAGCTGCACGACGAACAACAGCGCGGCCGCGACGGGCAACGGCAGACCGGGCACCGCCATCAGCGCGATCAGGACCGCGCGGCCGACGTCGGTCACCACCATCACGGTGCGCCGCGAGAACCGGTCCGCGATGCCGCCCAGCGCGCCACCGAGGAGATCGGGCACGAACGTCAGCGCGTACGCCGCCGAAGCCCAGCCCGCCGACGATGTCCGGTCGAACACCAGCACCGTGAGGGCGACCCTGGCCAGCTGGTCACCGGCGACCGAGAGCAGATACGCGAGCCAGATCCGGCGGAATCCGGCGACCGCGAAGACGCTGCGGAACGACGCCGCCCGTGCTGGCATGCGCTTCAGGCTGTCGTGAGGCGGCCACTTTGCGCAACCCTCGAGAAAAATCCGTCCGCCGTGTCGAACCACCGAGGGCCCGTTCGACGTGTGGGTAAGAGAAGGAACGGAGAATCCGATGTCGCATTCACTGGGCCCGCTGGCGAACAATCTGGCCGCCTACGCCATCTACTCGACCGCGCAGACCGAGATGCGCCACGCCTACAAGCTGATCGAGGTGGGCGACTACCTCGGCGCCGCCGCGGAGATCGATTCCGCCGCGCATGCCGCCGAGGTGCTCGCCCGCGCGACCTCCGAACTGGACGCCGAGCGTTCGGAACGATGGCTCAGAGTCGTCGCCGCCCGAAGGCGATTCGCCGAACAGGCCCGCGTGCGCGCCTCGGACACCGCACTGGCCCTTGCCGCTTAACGGAAAGCGCGTCGATAAGTGCCGGGGCTGACGCCGGTCGTGCGCTTGAACCGGTCGCGGAACGAGGTGGGCGAACCGAAACCGACTTCGGCGCCGATCCGTTCGACGGCGTACTGGGTGGTCTCCAGCAGATGCTGCGCCTGCCGGACACGCGTCCGGTGCAGCCACTGCAACGGTGTCGTCCCCGTCTGTTCACGGAAGTGCCGGATGAGCGTGCGCGTACTCATCCCGGCGCGTGCGGCGATGTCGGTCAGTGTCAGCTCGCGCGCGAGGTTTTCCTGCATCCACAGCAAAGTGGGTTCCAGCGCCGCGCCGCGGGGAGCGGGAGGATGCCGCAACGCGATGAATTGTGCTTGTCCGCCTTCGCGTTCCAGCGCCATCACGGAAAGACGGGCGGCGTCGGCCGCGATCGCGGAGCCGTGGTCCCGGCGGATCAGGTGCAGGCACAGGTCCAGGCCCGCGGCGGCGCCCGCCGACGTCAGGATCTGCCCGTTGTCGACGTAGAGCACGTCCGGATCGACGTCGACCTCCGGGTACGCGGCGGCCAGTGCCTCGGCGGCGACCCAGTGGGTGGTGGCGCGAAGTCCGTCGAGCAGGCCCACGGCGGCGAGGATGAAGGTCCCGGAACAGATCGAGGCGATCCGTGTGCCTCTTGCGGCGGCCGAGGTGAGCGCGTCGTGGACGGTTTCCGGCAACGGCCCGGTGGGGTCGGCGGTGCCGGGAACGATGATCGTGTCGGCTTCGCGCAGTGCCTCCAGCCCCCACGGGGCGCGCAGAGTGAAGTGCCCCGCGTCGACGTCCGGCTGTCCGGCGCAGACGATGACCCGATAGGCCGCGCTCCCGTCGGCGAGCCGCGTCCTGGTGAAGACCTCGATCGGTGTCGAGAGGTCGAACGGGATCACCTTGTCCAGCGCGAGGACGGCGACGGTGTACATGACCGCAACCTACCCGCCCGGTGGCGAGATCCCGTTGGAAGGCGTCGTTCACGCCACTGGGACCGGGCTCCGTCCGCTTCTAGCGTCGAACCATGATGATCATCGCGCCGATTCTCGTCGGCTTCGTCTATGTCGTGCTGATGTCGCTGATCCACGAGCCGCACCGCCGCCGCTTCAACGCGGTCATGGTGGCGGGCGCCGGCGCCGCTTATCTGAGCGGAGGCGGCCTCGGGATCTGGGAGTTCGCGTTCACCGCCGTCGTGACTTATGTGGCTTACCGCGGCCTCGAGTCCTGGACGTTCATCGGCATCGCCTGGCTGCTGCACACCGGCTGGGACGTCGTGCACCACCTCAAGGGCGCCCCGATCATCCCGTTCGCCGAGCATTCCTCGTTCGGCTGCGCGATCTGCGATCCGGTGATCGCGATCTGGTGTTTCGCGGGCGGGCGATCGGTGACGGATTTCGTCCGCGCCCGTGTCGGTTCCCGCCGTTCGACTGATCGGGCGGCTTGGCCCCTGGGCCGTTCGATGCGAACATATGTTCTATGACGCCCGAGGGTCCCATCCTGCACGCCGACCTGGATTCGTTCTACGCGTCGGTCGAGCAGCGTGACGACCCGAGCCTGCGCGGACGTCCGGTCATCGTCGGCGGGGGCGTCGTCCTGGCGGCCAGTTACGAGGCCAAGGCGTACGGCGTCCGCACGGCGATGGGCGGCGGCCAGGCGCGGCGGCTGTGCCCGGACGCGATCGTGGTCCCGCCTCGGATGCGCGCGTATTCCGAGGCGAGCAAGGCGGTCTTCGAGGTTTTCGGCAACACGACGCCGCTGGTGGAGGGCATCTCGATCGACGAGGCCTTCCTCGACGTCGGCGGGCTGCTGAAGATCGCGGGCACGCCGAGCCGGATCGCCGCGAAGCTGCGGAAGGACGTCCTGGAGCAGGTCGGCCTGCCGATCACCGTCGGCGTGGCGAGGACGAAGTTCCTCGCGAAGGTGGCCAGCGGTGTCGCGAAACCCGACGGTCTCCTTGTCGTGCCGCACGACAAGGAGCTGGAGTTCCTGCACCCGCTCCCGGTCGAGCGGTTGTGGGGCGTGGGCAAGGTGACGGCGCAGAAGCTCCGCGAGCGTGGCGTGACGACGGTCGGGCAGATGGAAGGGTTCGGGGAGAAGGAACTCGTCCGGATGCTCGGCCGCGGCGTCGGCGCCCATCTGCACGCCCTGTCCCACAACGACGACCCCCGGCGCGTGCAGACCGGTCGCCGTCGCCGCTCGATCGGGGCGCAGCGCGCGCTCGGCAGCAGGCCGCGTTCGCCCGCGGAACTCGACGCGACGCTGCTGACGCTGGCCGATCGCCTGTCCCGCCGTCTGCGTTCGGCGCACCGGGTGTGCCGCACCGTCGTGCTGCGGATGCGGTTCGGCGATTTCACCAAAGCGACGCGTTCGCACACCCTGCTGGAGGCGACCGAACAGACCGGCGCGGTCGTCGCGGCGGCCCGTGGCCTGCTCGCCGCGGCGAGACCGCTGATCGACGAACGCGGCCTCACGCTGATCGGGCTCGCGCTCACGAACCTGTCGAAGGACGACGCCATCCAGCTGGCCTTGCCGTTCGGGGCGAAGCCGAGGGACCAGCTCGACGCGACGCTCGACACCGTCCGGGACCGGTTCGGCTCGAAGTCCATCACGCGCGCGGTGCATCTCGGGCAGGTCGAGGAGCCGTGGGTGCCGCTCCTGCCGGACTGAACCCCGTCGCTAGGGTGTCCCGGTGGCGGAAGTCGAGATCTACACCGATGGTGCGTGCAGCGGGAATCCCGGTCCCGGCGGCTGGGGCGCGGTGCTGCGGTACGGCACGGTCGAGAAGGAGATCTACGGCGGGGATCCCGGGCCGACCACGAACAACCGGATGGAACTGACCGCGCCCATCGAGGCGCTGGAAAGCCTGAAGCGCCGGGTCGCGGTCGACATCTACACCGACAGCACCTACGTCCGGAACGGCATCACCAGCTGGGTGCGGAACTGGAAGAACAACGGCTGGATGACCTCGGCCAAGACGCCGGTCAAGAACGCCGATCTGTGGCGCCGTCTCGACGAAGCCGCTTCGAAGCACGACGTCGAATGGCACTGGGTCAAGGGCCACTCCGGGCATCCGGAGAACGAGCGAGCGGACCGGCTCGCCGTCAAAGGCGTGGAAGAGGTCGTGGGGCGACCCGTGATCCAGCCCGGCGAGCGGTCCGCTCCGCGTCGCTAGCAGCTGACGTTGACCTTCGCGCCCTTGGCGAAGGAGACGTGCACGTGGTCCATGTGGTTGGCGGTCGCGCCGCCGCGGTCCTCCATGGTGTCCCAGCCGCTGCCGTCGTTGTAGCGCTGGCGCCAGATGACGTAGGTGACGCCGAAGTCCTTCTGGTTGGCCAGGAGGTACTCGGCGATGGCGTTGCCGGTGGCGGTGTCCACCATGAAGTCCAGCGCGAGGCCGGAGGGGTGGTCGCTGGCGTTCGCCCGGCCGGCGACGCCGCCGACGTTCTTGACGCCGAACTTCGCCTTGACGTGGTTGCCGACCTGGGCCACGTGCGGCTTCACGCCGGCGAGGTCGGTCGAACACGCCGTCGCGGCGGGCACGGTCTTCTTGACCGGCGCGGGGGCCTTGGCCGACGTCGTCGGCTTCGGGGGAGCCGAGGAGGTCGACGGAGGCGGGGTCGTCGTGCTGGAGGAGGGCGGGGTGCTGCTGGTCGACGGCGGGGGAGTCACGCTGGAGACCGGGGGAGCCTGCAGCGCGAGCGCGGCACTTGCCGCTTCGACGTCAGGGGAACCTGCGGTGGTCAGCCACATCGACGCCGGGAGCGCCGTGGCGACCGCTGCCGCGATACCCGCGGGGAGCTTCCACTGCGGAGCCTTGTTCTTGCGATGTCTGCCGGCCATTTCTCTGATCACTCACCACTTCGGGGACGGGAACTCGCGTCGGGGGCCGCGAGCTCCGGGCAACATTACGAAAAGGACACGGCAATGTCACGCCCGAGTGTGTTCGCCCACAGTTACCTTGATCGTTGAACCAAAAGAGGCTCACGGCCGTACAGACACAAGAAGTGCTTTTATGTGACCACCGTGAGTGACGAATTCAGTCCGCTTTGCACGACTGGAAGTACATGTCCCCGTCCGGCGAGGTCACGTTCACTCCCGGGGAGCTCGGAGCCCGCGTGGTCGCAGCCGAAGCCGCGATCGTGGTGCAGACCAGCTGGTTGATGGCCTGATTCGACAGTTTTCGCATACTGAACGGCAGCACGATGGCGGTCGGATCGCCCGAGTACACCTCGACCCGCCCCACCTCCGCCGGGACGAACGTGGTGAGCCCCTGCGCGGCTTCCCGTTCCGTCGGTCCCTTCAGCAGCAGCGTGAGCGCGCCTTCGGGGGAGATGAAACCTTCGGTGGGCCGTGTCACCGGGATGACGCGGCCGTCGGAGACGAAGTACAGCGTCAGACCGTTGACGACGTTCGTCCCCGTGGTGGCGCGGATCGACGGCCCCGGGCCGGCCGGGACGACGCCGGTCGGCTGGACGCCGCAGGCCGCCACCAGCGCCGCGGCCGCGAGAGCGGGCAGCACCCGGATCCTTCTCATCGCGTGCCTCCTTCGGTCCGGTGCGGCAGGCGCAGGACGAACCGGGCGCCGTGCCCGGTGTCGGCGGCGGTGAGGTCACCGCCGTGCAGGCGGGCGTTCTCGAGCGCGATCGCCAGTCCCAGCCCGCTGCCCTCGGAGCGGGCGCGGGCGGTGTCGGCCTTGGTGAACCGGTCGAACACATGCGGCAGGACCTCGGGATCGATCCCCGGCCCGTGATCTTCGACCTCCAGGGTGACGTCGTCGTCGCCGGCGCGCAGGCGGACTTCGACCGGGGCCGCGCCGTGCCGGAACGCGTTGCCGACGAGGTTGGCCACGATGAGGTCGAGCCGCCGCCGGTCCACGCGGGCGAGAACGCCTTCCGGCAGGTCGGTGACCAGGTCTTCGTCGTCGCGCCAGCCGCGCGCGTCGAGGCTGTCCCGGATCGCCGTCGCGAGATCCCACTCGTCGAGCACGAGTTCGGCACGGCCCGCGTCGAACCGGGAGATCTCCACCAGGTCCTGGACGAGCCGGGTCAGCCTGCGGGTCTCGCCCGAGACCAGCCGCGCCGCGACGGCGGTGTCCGGCGGCAGCGTCTCCGCGTCCTCGTCCAGGACATCGGTGACCGCGTTCATCGCCGCGAGCGGCGTGCGGAGCTCGTGCGAGACGTCGGCGACGAACCGGCGCGCGTCGGCCTCCATGGCTCTCAGCTCGCCGACCGTGCGTTCCAGCTCGGCGGCGGTGTTGTTGAAGGTGGTGACCAGTTCGGCCAGCTCGTCGGATCCCTTGGCGGGCAGCCGGACGTCGAGCCTGCCTTCGCCGAGCTGGGCGGCGGCGGTGTTGAGCGCCCGGACCGGCCGCAGCACCTGTCTCGCCGCGAGCAGGGCGAGCGCGGCGGCCAGCGGCAGCACGAGCGCGGCCGTCTGCCAGGCGGATCTCGCGAGTTCTTCGATCGCCTTTTGCTGCTGGACGAGCGACGTGAGCGAGTACACCTCGACGCCGCTGGGCCCCATCGACCCGTCCGGTTGCCGCACCAGCACCGGCAGGCCGACCAGGAGCTCCGGGCTGGCGTCGCGGTTCCGGCGCTGGAACTGGATCCGGGTGTTGTTCGCGATGCTCTGCCGCAGCTCGGGGGAGAAAGTGGTCAGATCCGGGCCGTTGACCGACCGCAGGTTCCGGTAGACCGCGACCGCGTTCAACCGCAGGCTGCCCGCGAAGTCGTTGAGCTGCTCCTGTGTCGGCGGCGTGGACAACGGGCGGCTGTAGGAGCTGACCCGGTCCTTCAGCTGGTCCATCGCCGCGTCCTGGACGGATTTGAGGATCGCGTTCCTCGCCGAGACGTAGCTGACCCCCGCCGTGGCCGCCGCCCCGATGATCGTCATCGCCGCGAAGGCCAGGATGAGCCGGGGCCGCAGCCCGGAGAGCAGCCTCATGAACGGCCGAATCGGTACCCGAAGCCACGGACGGTCTGGACGTGTGCGGGTTTCGCGGGCACGTCTTCGATCTTCGCGCGCAGCCGCTGGACACAGGCGTCGACCAGCCGGGAGTCGCCGAGGTAGTCGTGATCCCAGACGGCGGAGAGGATCTGCTGGCGGCTGTAGACCTGCCCCGGCGTGCGCGAGAGCTCCAGCAGCAGTTTCAGCTCGGTCGGGGTCAGCGAGACCGGCTCGCCGTTCTTCGTGACCACCAGCCCGGCCCGGTCGATGACCAGACGGCCGTGCCGTTCCCCGCCGGGTTCGTCCTCGTTCGCGGGTTTTTCGCTCACCGCGCGCCGCAGCACGGCCCGGATCCGCGCGTCGAGCACGCGGGGTTCGATCGGCTTGGTCACGTAGTCGTCGGCGCCCGCCTCCAGGCCGGCCACGATGTCGAAGTCGTCGCTGCGGGCGGTGAGCATGATGATCGGCACCTCACCGGCCGAACGGATGCGGCGGCAGGTCTCGAAGCCGTCGATCCCGGGGAGCATCAGGTCCAGCACGACGATGTCGGGCTGGAACACCCGCAGTTTCTCCAGCCCGAGCTCACCGCTCTCGGCGGTGTGGACGGTATGCGCCTGCCGGCGCAGCGCGAGTTCCAGCCCCTCCCGGACGGACGCGTCGTCTTCGATCAAAAGGACACTTGCCACGCCGCCATTATTCGGATATCGCCGCGCGTGTGCGACTCGGCTCGATCTTGTAGCAGAACCATGACATTGTCCGGACCTCCCGGCTAAACGGCGTGGGGACAGTGAGACACATGGCCCTACTCACCCACGAAGCGAAGCCGACCCCCGCCCACCGCCCGCTGCCGGGACGGCACGCCGAGCCAAGGCGCACCCTGTCCAGGGCCGTGTTCCAGCTCGCCGCCGGACTGGGACTGGCCGCCGCGTTCGTCGTGACCTACGTGCTCTTCGTGCACACGTCGGCCGGGCAGCTCGCCGAAAACGGCGTCGTCCGCAGCGCGCAGTCCGGTCAGTGGTCCACAATGGACTGGGCGGGACCGCTGCGCGACCAGGACATGGTGCTCGTCATCGGCGCCGCCGGGATCGTGCTCGTCGGTCTGGCGCTGATCCGGCGCAAACCCGGCCTCCTGATCCCCGCGCTGAGCGTGCTCGTGCTCCCGCTCGTCGCCGCGCAGTTGCTCAAGCTCTACGTCCTCGTCCGGCCCGAACTGCCCGACGGCGGCCGCGGACCGGGTCACAACAGTTTCCCGAGCGGACACGTCAGCGCCGCCATGGCCATTCTGATGGCCCTCGCTTTCGTTCTGCCCCAACGGTTCCGCCCGGTGATCATCGGAATCGGCGGGGTCGCCGTCGCCTGGGTCGCGTCGTCGACCGTCGCGCTGGGCTGGCACCGGCTCAGTGACACGGCGGGCGCCTGTCTGCTGGGCGCGTCGTTCGCCTGCCTCCTCGCCGCCTGGCTCACCACCCGGCGCCGGGACCTGCGCCGCACCCCCGCCGCGCTGGTGGCGCTGGCCACGGTGCTGCCCACCGGGATCGTCCTGATCGGCTTCGCGGTGCTGAGCACGGCGACCGACGGCGCCGCCCAGTTCGTCGCCGCGCTGGTGCTGGCCGCCCTCGCCGCGGTGGGCATCGTGCTGGTCGCGTTGTGGCCGTTGCGCGGATCCGCGTTCGAACGGCGGACCGGCGTGGAGACCCGTGTGGTCGACGACCTGCTCGAGACTCGCCTCGTGACCCGCCGCTGACGTGGGTCGTCGGGGTGCTCCCGAATGTCACGTATGGGGCCGGGTCGGCCCCATACGTGACATCGGCGCGTGTTCAGGGACGAGACTCGCGTGCTCGGAAGGCGCCATGACGACGCGGTTGCGCCCGTTCCGTTTCGCTTGGTACATCGCGGAGTCGGCCGCACGGAAGAGCTCGCCGTAGTCCGTCGAGTGCTCGGGCGAGAGGCCGACACCGATCGACACGGTGCAGCCGAGGATCGGCCCCACCGCGCGGGGTTCGTTGGTGGCGTGCCCGCTGGCGAGTTCGGTCAGGCCGGTGATGGCGGTCTTCGCGACGGCCTCCCGGATCCGGTCGGCGATCCGCATCGCCTCCTCGCGGGTCGTGTCCGGCAGCAGTACCGCGAACTCCTCGCCACCCCACCGCCCGACGACGTCGGTGGCGCGGGTGTTCTGCCGCAGCACGGCGCTGACGCAGCCGAGCACGATGTCGCCGCCGGAATGCCCGTACTTGTCGTTCCACTGCTTGAAGTGGTCGAGGTCCAGCATCAGGAACGCGGTCGGCCGCCGTTCGGTCTGGTCTTCGAGCAGCCGCAGGGCGGCCGGGGCGTGGAAGGAGTCCTCGGTCAGCAGCCCGGTCTTCCGGTCACGCTGGCTGCGCGCGATCGTGTCCGCCAGCGCCTGCGAGAGCCGGGTCGAGCGCAACGCGACACCGATCATCACCAGCGGCACCAGCGCGATGTTGACCGCGCCGAGGATCGTGGTGCACGCGGCCAGTTGCAGCGCGTAGACGAAGTCCGCGTTGTCGGCCCAGCTGCCGATCAGCTTCTGCCGCCGCCAGCCGCCCCACGCCAGGCCACGCGCGATGCTGATCAGGAGGGTTTGCGACGCGAAGTACCAGAGCGCGGCGCCCACCAGCGCGACGGCGGCCATCACGATGTCCTCGGCCCGCTGGGGGAGCGTGCCCGACGCGAGCCAGGCGTGCAGTGACGTCAGTTCGGTGATCGTGTGCACGCCCAGGATGGACACGGCGTGCGCGGCGGTGGTGAAGAGGAACGTCGTCATCGCCTTGTGCGCGATGGAGTAGCGCTGCACGCGCACCATCAGCAGCAGCACGAGCGACAACGTGGGCGGCAGCAGGACGGCCGCGCTGCCCAGCCAGACGGCGGTCTGGTCGATGTGCTCGCCGCGCCGGTCGTCGGCGCGGCGCTGTTCCTCTGGATGCTGCGTCTGGACGAGATACCAGATCGTGCAGCCCGCGATCACGCCGAAACGGACGAGGTCCGTGGCGGTGACGGAGTCCTTGAAACCGCTGTGCAGGGCCCAGACGGCGACCGCGATCTCGGTGCCGAGCATCCAGAAGACCGCCGCGGGCGGCAGACGCCACAGTTCCCAACCCGCCGGATGCCGCAGGGTGTTCCAGGCGCGACCACGCAGCCGCCAGACGCGGGCAGCGGCGAGGCCGACGGTGTCGGCGAAACCCCGGAGCGAACCCCGCGGGCGCTCCGAGACCGGGTCACGGTCGTGCTCGGCGAACTCGCTGACGAGGGTCACCTCCATCCGTCACACACCGCACCCGCTCGATCTTGCTGGGTCACCGCGAGGGGGTGACAGGGGGACCGCGTTGACGATCGCGTGAGACAGGCCGATGCCTGCGTTCGCCGGACGCGATACCGCCACAAGCTGGCATGGTGACTCGTATGCCTGATGCCGCATACGACGAAGCCGCGGTCCCCGTGATGTTCGGCCCGGAATTCGACAGGGATCCCTCGCCCGCATACGAATGGCTCAGGGCGAACGCCCCGGCGTTCCGGCTCCCGCTCCCCGGCGACACCTGGACCTGGCTGCTGACCAGGCACGCGGACGTCGTCTCCGCGATGGCCGATCCCCGGTTGTCCAAATGCCCGTCCGTCGCGGCGGAACACTGGCGCAAGGCCAATCTGGGCCTGCCCGCCGACCACCGGCCGTCGCTCATCGGGCATATGAACAACTTCGAGGGCGAGGAGCACGCGCGGCTGCGCAAGGCCTGCGCCGGCGCGTTCGGCCCGCGGCGGCTGCAGCACATGCGCGACCGCACGCATCGGCTCGCGAACGAACTGCTGGACCCGATCCTGGACAGGGGCGAGGGCGACCTCGTCGAAGATTTCGCGTACCCGCTGGGAATCCGGTCGATCTGCGAGCTGATCGGCATCCCGGACACCCTGCTGGACGAGGTCCGCCCGCCGGCGCTGGTGGTCGCCGCCGGTGACGTCACCGACATGGCGTCGATGCTCAAGGCGACCGACGATCTGGACGCGTTGCTCGCCGACGTCGTCGCCCGCAAACGCGCCGAACCCGGGGCGGACCTGATCAGCGACCTGCTCACGCAGGAATCCGCCGGGAAGCTGACCGACGACGAGGTCGCCGCGACGGCGTTCCTCTCCTTGATCGCCGGGCACGAGACGACGATCAGCCTCATCGCGTCCACCGCGCTGACCCTCATCACACATCCGGAGGAGGCGGCCCGCGCCCGCGCCGACGGCTCGTATCTGACGCTCGTCATCGAGGAGGTCCTGCGCCGCGACACCCCGCTGCAGAACACCAGCTGGCGGTTCGTCACCGAGCCGATGGAACTCGCCGGACAGCGGATGGAAGCGGGCGATCCGATCCTGTTGTCGTTGCTGGCGGCCAACCGCGATCCGGAGGTCCACCCCGAACCGCTCGCCTTCCGCCCTGGCGAGCGGCCGGTGCGGCACGTGGCCTTCGGCGTCGGCCCGCATATCTGCATCGGCGCCGCGCTCGCGCGCATGCAGGCGTCCGCGGCCCTGGAGACGCTGTTCGGCCGCGCGCCGTCGATGACGCTGACCGTGCCGGAAGCCCGGCTCGTGTGGTGGCCGAGCGCGATCACCCGCGGCCTGCACAACCTGCCGGTGAAGCTCTAAACCGCGCCTTCGAGGCGGCCCCGCAGCACGCTCGCCTTCCGGTCGTCGAGATCCATGACGAGCTGGAGCGCGTCGCGCCAGGCGGTCATGGCCTCATCGGCCCGCCCCCGCGCGGCCAGCGCGCAGCCGCGTTCGTCGAGCGCGTCGGCCTGCCCCCAGACGTCGCCGCAGTTCCGGTAGGCGGTCAGTGCCTGCTCGCAGTACGCGAGCGCCTGGTCCAGATCGCCGAACCGGCGGCTGGTCCTGGCGAGCGGCACCAGCGCGAAACCCATGCCGTGCTGGTCCGCGTCTTTCGCGTACGCCTCGAAGGCGCGGCGACCATGGTCGAGGGCGAGGTCGCGTTCGCCGAGATCGCGGTACGCGCGGCCGAGGTGGACCCGCGCGGTCGCTTCGCCGAGCCGGTAGCCGATCCGCGCGTTCACCTCGACGCTCTTTTCGGCCAGCCGCACGGCTTCGGCGTAGTCCTCGCGTTCGTGCGCGATGTTCCCGAGCCCGACCAGTGCCCAGCCGAGGCTCGGGTTCTCGCCGATCTCATCGGAGATTTCGACGGCCTGGCCGAACAGTTCGTGCGCGCGGTCGAGGTCGCCGCGCCGCCGGTGCGCCTCGGCGAGGTTGATCGCCGACCACGCCAGCCCGCCGAGGTCGTCGCCCGCCTTCGCGGACTCGATCGCGACCTGGTGGCTGGAGATCCACGTCTGCCACGGCCTGCCGAGCAGGTGGTAGTCGAACAGTTCCACCGGCAGCCGCCAGCCGATCTCGTACAACCCGTGGTCCAGCGCCAGCCGCGCGACGCCGGTGATGCTCGGCATCTCCGACGCGCACCAGATGTAGGCCTCGTCGAAGGTGGCGAACCGGAGCGGCTCGACGCCTTCGGGCGCGGGACCCAGGTCGACGTGGTGGTCACGGGCCGGGGTCAGCGTCCAGCTCGCCGCGTTGGCCGCGTGGAGGTACCAGTGGGTCAGCCGGGAGACCGCCGCTTGCCGCTCGTCCCGCCATTGCCCGGCTGCGGCCTCTTCGGCGGCGTAGACGCGAAGCAAGTCGTGGAAGCGGTAGTACTGCGCGCCGATCTGCTGGACGAGATGGGCGTGCACGAGTTGGTCGAGAAGCCGGCGCGCGTCGTGTCCGGGCAGCCCGGCGAGCGCGGCCGCCGCACTCGCGGTGAACCGCGGGCCGGGGTGGAGGCCGAGCAGCCTGAACATGCGGGCGGTGTCGGCCTCCAGCGCGCGGTAGGACCAGCTGAACGCGGCCCGGACGCCGACCGCGTCGTCGTCGACCGCGAGCAGTTCCAGCCGCCGCCCCTCGGCGACGAGCTCGCGGGCGAGATCGCCGACGCTCTGATGCGGATGCGTGGCGACCCGTTCGGCGGCGATGTTCACCGCGAGCGGCAGCGCCGCGCACAGCCGGACGAGCCTGCCGACGCCTTCGGGATCGCCCGCCGCGCGTTCGTCGCCGATGAGGTCGGCCATGAGCCGCGTCGCTTCCAGTTCTTCCAGTGGCTCCAAGGAAACCTGGACCGCGCCGCTGCCGACGACCAGTCCGGACAGCCGCCGTCTGCTGGTGATCAGCACGGTGGTGTCCGGCGTGCCGGGCAGCACCAGCCGCACGTGCTGCGAGTCGAGGGCGTTGTCGAGCACGACGAGCGTGCGCTGACCGCGCAACAGGCCGCGCAGCAGCGCGAGCCGCATGTGCTCCTCGGCGGGGATGCGGTCGGGGCGGACACCGAGGCAGCGCAGGAGGTCGTCGAGGATGTCGGCGGGTTGCGCGGGGGAGCCCGCCGCGTAACCGCGCAGATCCGACCAGAGGACGCTGTCGAATTCCTCCTGGCGCCGGTTCGCCCAATGCAGGACGAGCGCGGTCTTCCCGACGCCGGGCGGCCCGGCGACGAAGACCACTTTGGCCGCTTCGGTGAACACTTTTTCGTCGAGCAGGGCGAAATGTTCTTCACGGCCGACGAAATGGCCCGGCGGCGGAGGAAGGTGCACATACGGTTCGGCGCGGGCGGCTTCGGCGAGCACGATCAGCGTCCCGCCCGCCCCCAGCGCGCGATCGCAGGCCGCGGCGAATTCCGCGCTCGGCGGGGTGAGGCCGCGTTCGACCCGGCTGATCAGACTTTTGTCGACATAGGCGAGTTTCTGGAGATCGCGCAACGCCAGTCCGACGTCCTGCCTCCGCTGCCGCAGTGCGCGCCCGAACGTCAGCGCGGCCGTGGAAACCGGTCTCGGTTCCGCGCGTGCTTTCCCGGTCTCGCCGGATCTGGCGGAGCCGGAATTCTCGGTCACCAGAAGCACCTTTCTCCCCGCTTCGCGGCAGATCGTGCCACAACCTTCCCATTGTCCGGGTCACAACACGGACACCGGGTGTGCGGAGGTTCGAAGACAGCCCGCAAACTGAGCGAGAACGCGCCCGTCCCCACCGGTGCGCCAGTCGAAAGGGAGGTGGATCATGCGCGACCGCGAAATGTGAGCAGGCCCTGTTCCGCCTTGCGAACAACCGGGCGAGTACTGATCTCCTCGGAAACCGGTCGTGGCCGCCTTTCCCGGCGGCCACGGCCGGGACCCTTCGGAACATGTAGGAACGCTTAACGTCGGTGTAGATCTTTTCACTTGTCCTGACGAGTCGTCCGAGGCAGCTTGGAGAGGTATCGAAGCGGCCCGGCGAAAGGAATCAAGTGAGCATCGGCGCGCCGGGAACCCTGGTCCGGATGGGTGTTCTCGCCCTGTTGTGGGGATCGGGGTTCCTCTGGATCAAACTCGCGCTGACCGGGCTTCCGCCCGTTCAGCTCACCGTCATCCGCTGCGCCCTCGGCGCGGCCGTCCTTCTCGTGCTGAGCCGCTGGGCCGGGCAACGCCTCCCGCGCGGTCGCCGGATCTGGGGCAGGCTCCTCGTCGCCGCCTTCTTCTGCAACGCCTTGCCGTTCGCGTTGTTCAGCATCGGTGAACTGACCGTCGACTCCGGTATCGCGGGGGTGATGAACGCGACGACCCCGTTGTGGTCGTTGCTGATCGGCATCGGGATCGGCACCGAACGCCGGATCACCGTGTCCCGGATGGGCGGTCTGATCCTCGGTTTCAGCGGCATCCTGCTGATCTTCGCGCCCTGGCAGAAAAGCGGCCTGTTCGGCTGGGGGACACTGGCCCTGCTCGGCGCCGGCATCAGCTACGCCATCGCTTTCGCTTACATGGGACGGAAACTCGTTGGCGAAGGCGGCCCGATCGCGATCTCCGCCGCGCAACTGCTGACCGCCACCGGGTTGAGCGCACTCGCGCTGCCGTTCGACGCGGCACCGGCCGGACCGCTGAACGTGACCGCGCTGATCGCCGTCGTCGTCCTCGGCATCTTCGGCACCGGCGTCACGTTCTACCTCAACTACCGGCTCATCGCCGACGAAGGCGCCACCTCCGCGGCGACCGTCGGCTACCTGCTGCCGGTCGTCTCGGTCGCGCTGGGCGCGATCGTGCTCGGCGAGGACCTCGGCCCGCGGGTGCTCGCCGGGATGGCGGTGGTGCTGCTCGGAGTCGCCCTGACGCGTTACGTGAGGTCTTCGGCGAGCAAATCCATCAACAGCCCGTCGTGCCAGCCGTCGCCGTCGGTGTCGCGTTCGTAGCCGCGCATCACCCCGACCTCGCGGAAGCCGACGGCCTTGTAGCAGCGGATGGCGGCGTCGTTGTCCACGGCGGGATCGATCACCAGCCGGTGGTGCCCGCGATCGTGCAGCAGGTGGCGGGCCATCGTGCGGACGGTGTCCGTGCCCAGCCCGCGGCCGTGCGCGGCCGGATCGAGGAACAGGTCGACCGACGCGTGCCGGTACATCGGGTCCTCCTCCTCGCCGTACTGGACGAAACCGCGGACGACGCCTTCCTCGAGGACGGTGAAGCAGGCCGTCGTGGGGTCGTCGAACGGCCAGGTGGGGGAGTCGTCGACCGAACCCCAGCGAGCCCCGACCTCGGCGGTGCCGCGGATCCGCCGCAAATCGGCGACGTGGGCTTCGGTGACCGGGGTCAGCGTCACGATCTCCCCGCGCAACTCGGTGGTCAGTTCCCGCTCCGTCCGCTCGTACGAATGGCGCCAGTCTAGGGAGAAATCGGCGGGGGCGCCGCCGGAACAGCACGGAGAGAGGGTGTCTTCCCGGCCCGGATCAGGTATCAACGAAAGGGAAGGTGGAGGTGGGTCATGGGGAACCCGATCGAGGGACTTCGTCCGGTGGAAGAACTGGCCGACGGCGGCCAGACGGCCGTGCGGGCCGCGGTGCTGCGCAAGGCGAGCGAAGCGGTCGTCAGGAACGCCCGCGACGCGACGGATTGCCGGATGCTGCTGGAAATGCTGGGGCTGCATTCCGAACCGTCGGTCCGGGCGGGCGATCAGGCCGCTTGAGCCGGCGGGAGAGGGCCGAAGGCTCCCTTCACCGCATCAGACGCGGCGAAGGCTCCCCTCGGCCCACTACCCAGCCGAGGCCCTGGGGGCCGCGCTGCTCAACGCCGCGGCAACACGCAGAATTCGTTGTCCTCCGGGTCGGCCATGACCACCCAGTCATCCGATTCGGGGTCCTCGACGACCCTGGCGCCGAGTGACACGAGCCTCGCGACCTCCTCGCGTTGCTCGAGTTCGGTGGGGGCGAGGTCGAGGTGCAGCCGGTTCTTGCCCGATTTCCCCTCGGGGACCGGCTGGAAGAGCAGGCTCGGCACGTCCGGGCTCTTCAACTCGACATAGGTCACGCCGTGGCCGTCGGTCCAGCGTTCGGTTTCGGGATAGCCGAGTGCTTCCTTCCAGAACGCGGCCAGTGCTTCGGCCTCACGGCAGTCGACGGTGACGGCGAGCATCCGGGTTCGCATGATTCCACGGTGGCACGGAACGGCGAGGTTTGCCGGATGCGCGGACGGGCATCCGGCGGAGAACAGGTCCACTCGCCGAAGGGAGCACCATGAAGGCCGTCACCTGGCACGGGAAACGTGATGTCCGGGTGGACACCGTCCCGGATCCGAAGCTGGTCGAGCCGACCGACGCCATCGTGCGTATCACCTCGACCGGTATCTGCGGCTCTGACCTGCATCTTTACGAGGTCCTCGGCGCTTTCATCGACGAGGGCGACATTCTCGGGCACGAGCCGATGGGGGTCGTCGAAGAGGTCGGCTCCGGGGTGCCGAACCTGAAGCCAGGTGACCGGGTGGTGGTTCCCTTCAACATCTCCTGCGGCCACTGCTTCATGTGCGACCGCGGTCTGCAGTCGCAGTGCGAGACCACGCAGGTCACCGACCACGGCAAGGGCGCGGCTTTGCTCGGCTACACCAAGCTCTACGGCCAGGTTCCCGGCGGCCAGGCCGAATACCTGCGGGTCCCGCAGGCCCACTACGGCCCGATCAAGGTGCCGGACGGGCCGCCGGACGAGCGGTTCGTGTACCTCTCCGACGTCGTGCCCACGGCTTGGCAGGCCGTCGATTACGCGGATATCCCCGAAGGCGGCACGGTCGTGGTCTTCGGGCTCGGCCCGATCGGCCAGTTCTGCTGCCGGATCGCGAAACACCGGGGCGCGAGCAAGGTGATCGGCATCGACCTGGTGCCCGAACGGCTCGCGAAGGCCGCCTTGACCGGCGTCGTCACCTACGACACGCGGGAGCACAAGCGTCTCGGCGACCTCATCCGCGAGACCACCGGTGGCCGGGGAGCGGACTCGGTGATCGACGCCGTCGGGATGGAGGCGCACGGCGCCCCGGTCGGGCGGCTGGCGCAGAATCTCGTCGCGCTCCTGCCCGATCCGATCGGCGCGAAGGTCACCGAGAAGGCCGCGATCGACCGGCTCAGCGTGCTGTACGCGGCCATCGACTGTGTCCGGCGCGGCGGCACGATCTCGCTGAGCGGCGTCTACGGCGGCATGGTCGACCCGCTGCCGATGATGGAACTCTTCGACAAGCAGATCACCTTGCGGATGGGGCAGGCCAACGTCCGGCACTGGCTCGACGACATCATGCCGCTGATCGCCGACCCCGCCGACCCGCTCGGTGTCGAGGGCTTCGCGACGCACAAGCTGCCGCTGGCGCAGGCGCCGCACGCCTACGAGATCTTCCAGAAGAAGCAGGAGGGCGCGGTCAAGATCCTCCTCGAACCGTCGGCGGCCTGAGGTGTCGGCTCGCGGAAGGCGGGTATCCGTAGGCGGATCCTGACGGAAGGAGCGAAGGGATGACCACGGCACGAGACATCATGACCGCGGGTGCGACCTGTGTGTCGGCGTCCGACACCGTGCTCGACGCGGCGAAGAAGATGGCCGCCGAGTCGGTCGGCGCGCTGCCGATCTGCGGCGAGGACGGCAGGCTCAAGGGCATGCTGACCGACCGCGACATCGTGGTGAAGGTCCTCGCCGAAGGCAAGGACCCGAGGGCGCTGCACGCCTCGGAACTCGCTCAGGGCGAGGCGGTGACGATCGGCGCGGACGACGACGCCGAGGAGATCATGCGCACCATGGCGAACCACAAGGTCCGGCGGCTGCCGGTGATCGACGGCCACAAGCTCGTCGGCATCGTGGCACAGGCCGACGTGGCGAGGGCGCTGCCCAACCCGGACAGCGGCGAACTGGTGGAAGCGCTGTCCTACGACTGACCGGCCATACTCCTTCGGTGGCGTTCTTCGACATCGAAGGTTATGCACCCGTGTGGCTCTCCGGATTCGAGACGATCCGGAGGGCGCACGGGGTCCGGACGCGCCCGTGGTGGTGGACTTCGGTGCCGAACGGCTGGAGATCACGCACTGGAAGTTCGACGAGCTTTCCCTGACCTGGAACACGATCGACCCGTACGGCAGGTCCGCATGGGACTGGGGTGACCCGGCCGAGCCCAGCCCGCTCCGGTGGCGGCAGGACGTCTACCCGGAACTGTCCGCTTTGGAGGGTCAGGTACCGCAGGACGTCGAGCTCCTGCAATCGGGGAGCCGGGACATGGCCGGACGCATGGTGGCGCTCGGTTTCGTCTTCCCGCGGGGCCGGTTCACCGTCTTCAACGCGCTCGACGAGAACGGCATCGAGTTCGTCCAGCCGGACTCCTCGTACCGGAGGCATTCCCTGACGGGCTGAAAACGTGATGCGGCGGCCGTCGATCTTGGTGATACTTCGCGGCATGTCCCGGATCAGACTGGCCGAAGCGCTCGCTTTGCGCGCCGACGCGACCAAGAAGGTGGAGGCACTGCGCTCCCGGATCGTCGACAACGCGCGGCACCAGGAAGGCGAGGAACCGTCGGAAGACGCGTCCGCCCTGCTCGTCGAGGCCGAAACCGCTTTGGACGAACTGGAATCGCTGATCCAGCGGATCAACCGGACCAACGCCGCGACCCCGCTCGGGGAAGGCACGATCACCGACGCGATCGCGCGCCGCGATGTCCTCCGGCTCCGGCACGGTGTGCTGACCGCGGCCGCCGATGCCGCGGCCGGTCGCAACCAGGGCGGCTACGGCCGCCAGCTCCGCTCCGAACTCCGGTATCTCTCCACGCTTCCGGTCGCGGAACTGCGGTCCCGCGCGGACCGCGTCGCGGGGGAGATCCGCGTGGTCGACGTCGAGATCCAGCGCACCAACTGGGAGACCGATCTCCT
The DNA here is from genome assembly GCF_046549005.1 of Amycolatopsis sp. lyj-108. Lineage (NCBI taxonomy): Bacteria > Bacillati > Actinomycetota > Actinomycetes > Pseudonocardiales > Pseudonocardiaceae > Amycolatopsis > Amycolatopsis sp. lyj-108. Next base: position 897,286 of record NZ_JAJPWQ010000003.1, read on the forward strand.
GGACTGAACGTGGAAAGCAGGTAGCCCTCCGGGAAGCGGGCACAAGCCGAGGGCCGGCGGTACTCCGGCCCACCTCCTGGCACGTGGCGGGCAGCGTGGGGTTCGACTCCCCGATCACAACTCCGCCCAGCACGACGCACAGGTGACGGCGCAAACGGCAAGTTCATCACCACGTGCCGGTCCCGGAAGGCGAGGGTGGGTACGGGGTCTTTCCACGATCCGGCGGGTCCGCACCGCATTCCCCTCGGCACAGTGGTGTTCCCGACACCCTTCACTCGGTCGAGGCATGGGCGGACCTGATCGACTCTGTGCCAAGGTGAAAAGCGGAACAATCCAAGAGCCCAGGTGGTGACCCCGGATGGCACTGAAGATCGGTTACAAGGCGTCGGCCGAGCAATTCGGCCCGCGCGACCTCGTCGAGTACTCCGTGCTCGCCGAGCAGGTCGGGCTGGACAGCGTGATGGTCAGCGACCATTTCCAGCCCTGGCGGCACCAGGGCGGGCACGCGCCGTTCTCGTTCGCGTGGATGGCGGCGGTCGGCGAACGCACCGAGCGGGTCGTTCTCGGCACCAGTGTGCTGACGGCGACCTTCCGCTACAACCCGGCCGTGGTGGCGCAGGCGTTCGGCACCCTCGGCAGCCTGTACCCGGGCCGCGTCCTGCTCGGTGTCGGCAGCGGCGAGGCCCTCAACGAAGTCGCGGTCGCCCGCATCGAGTGGCCCGCGTTCAAGGAGCGGTTCGCGCGGCTGCGCGAGGCGATCGAGCTGATGCGCAAACTGTGGACGGAAGAGCGCGTCACGTTCGAGGGCGAGTACTTCCAGACCACCGACGCCACCGTCTACGACCGTCCCGAGGGCGGCGTGCCGATCTACATCGCGGCAGGCGGCCCGGTGATGGCGAAATACGTCGGCAAACAGGGTGACGGCTTCATCTGCACCAGCGGCAAGGGGATGGAGCTCTACACCGAGAAGCTGCTGCCCGCGGTCGCGGAAGGCGCGGAGCAGGTCGGCCGCAGCACCGGCGACATCGACAAGATGATCGAGATCAAGCTGTCCTACGACCCGGATCCGGCGCAGGCGCTGGAGAACACCCGGTTCTGGGCGCCGCTCTCGCTGACGCCGGAGCAGAAGGCGGGCATCGAGGACCCGGCCGAAATGGAGAAGGCCGCGGACGCGCTGCCGATCGAGCAGGTCGCGCGCCGCTGGATCGTCACCTCCGACCCGGCCGACGCCGTCGAGCAGATCAAGCCGTACGTCGAGGCGGGCTTCAACCACCTCGTCTTCCACGGCCCCGGCCACGATCAGGAGCGGTTCCTGCGCTCGTTCTCCGAGCAGGTCGTCCCGGGTCTCCGCGAACTCGGCTGACCCGGCGCGGGCGGCGGTACCGCGCGGACGGTGCCGCCCCCGGCTCCCGCCGCGTTCGCGAGCATCCCCGCCGTCGATCAGGACTCGGTGACGAGTTTGCCGATCTCCTGGTCGAAGTCGAACCATTCCGGCTCGGAGCCGGCGGGCACGACGTCGTAGGTGCGGTCGAGGAATTCGGCCAGTTCCTGTGCCGGGGCTTCGAGGACCGCGCAGCCGTCGGGCGCGCTGAGGGCGAAGATCACGATCGAGGTGTCGTCCGCCGGGCTGATGATCACATCGCCCTCACCCGATGGAGTGAGGAGCCCGTCCGCGAGGAGGTCACGGCCGAACATCCACCGGACCGTCCCGCCGCCCGAGTGATAGGCCACCACGACGGCGTAGGGATCCTCTGGGTCGTATTCGAGATCGGCCTGGACCGGGAGCGGGTCCGCACCGAAAGTGCGCAGGCCGAAGACGATCGTCCCCCGGATGAGGTCGCTTTCCTTGTCCAACGCTTCAGCCCCTTACGTTCGGTTGCAGTTGATCTTCAGCTATTGATAACGCAATGTGAAGCCTTTTCGTGACCCGAGTTGACAAGGTTCACACGTTCGGCTGAGAGCTGCGTCTCAGGTGCTCACGGACGGTTCCCGTCGGGCACGTGGGGTGAGCAAGCCGGGAATGCGATCATTCGTGCAAAAGAAAGAGATTTCGCACGTGCATATTCCGGTGAATGAAAATAGCCAACCGTTCGGCGGAGTGCATCGGTATTTGTCGTGGTTAGCATCATTGTGCGTCGCTCGCGTATTCCAGGAGATCGGCGTGGCTCCGTCCTGGACCTTGACGAGCTTGATCGTTGTGGATCGGGAGGGAGCGATAATGGGCGTACGAATCACCGTCGCCATTCCGGTGCGCCGACCAGGAGCGTCGCCGTGACCGACCGGCTGCCGATGCGCGTCGGGCAGTCCGACATCGACCGGCTGGAGGGCGTCGTCGCCGCGCTCCGGGCACGCGATTACCGGGAAGGCGGCGGATCCTGCCGGGAACTGCTGCGCGTGCTCGAGCCCTACGGCACGGCGCTGCGACGGGGAATGATGTCCGATCAGCTGGCCCGGCGGCTGGCGGGAGTGGTCGCGGATCTGCGCAACCTGAGGGGCTGGACGGAATTCGACTCCGGCCGTCCTGTCCGGGCGGAGCGGCACTTCCGCCGCGCGCTCGAGCTCGCGGCGGAGGCGGGCAACGACGACCTCGTCGCCAACGTCCGTTACCGGCTCGGCCGGATGTATCTGCATCACCGCACTCCGGCGGAGGCGCTCGAGCAGTTCGGTCAGGGGCAGGCCGCGGCGCGCCGGGCGGGAAGGTCGCTGTCGCAGGCGATCCTGTCGGCGAACGAGGCTTGGGCCTACGCGCTGCTCGGCGACGTGCGCCGGGCGCTGGACAAGCTTTCCCTTGCCCCGGAACAGTTCGCGGAATCCGCCGGGGACGCCGTCCCGTCGTGGTCCGCCTTCTTCACGGCCAACGACCTCGCCGCGATGATCGGCACGGTGCGCACCGAACTCGCCAGGCTCGTCGACGTCCGGCACAGCAGGGAGGCCATCCCCGCGCTCACCGAGGCCATCGACGGCTACGGCCCGGACATGGTGCGCAGCCGGTCGCTGACGATGATCTGGCTCGCGGTCGACCACGCGCTGGAAGGCGACCTCGACCGTGCGGCGGAGGTCGGTCTCGCCGCGATGGAGATCGCGGACGGAATCCGTTCCGCCAGGACGCGAGACCGTTTGCGGCCGCTGTCGGAAAGCGTGCGGAGGCGGGTGGGCGACATTAATGCGCGGGATCTTCTTGACCGGATCGCAACATTTCGGGCCAGCGCCTGAGCGCCGGAGAATAGGTGGAGGAATGACCGGATCAATTTCGCCGGGCGTAGGCTCGCGGGCATGAAACGGACTTCGTTCGCGCAGTGGCCGTGTTCGATCGCGCGCACCATGGACCTGCTCGGCGACTGGTGGACGCCGCTGGTCCTGCGGGAGGCCTTCTACGGGATCCGCCGGTTCGACGAGTTCCAGCAGGAGCTCGGTATCGCGCGGAACACCCTCGCCGACCGGCTGCGCCGCCTGGTCGGGGAGGGGCTGCTGGAAAAGCGCGCCTACCAGGCCGACCCGGTCCGTTACGACTACGTCCTGACCGAGAAGGGCGCGGATTTCTACGGTGTGCTCGCGGCGATGTCGCGCTGGGGCGACCGCTGGCTCGCCGAGGAGGCCGGGCCGCCGATCGTCCTCCATCACGAGACCTGCGGGCGCGATACGCACGCCGAGGTCGTCTGCGCGCACTGCGCCACGCCGCTCACCGCCGAGAACACCCGGGCACGACTGGGGCCCGGCTACCCGCCGAAGCTCGCGAACCGGCCTGACGTGGTGCGCCGTTTCGCCGCGCAGGAGGGTTTGACAACGTAAGTCCATCTAAGCAACTATCGAGGTCACGAGCACGGGAGGGCGACCACGATGGAGTGGACGGGCGCCAAGTACGCCGACAAACCGACGGTCGAGGTCGAGGCCTGGGTCGACGCAGATCCGAAGCGGGTCTGGTCGATCGTGTCCGACGTGCGGCTGATGCCGGAGATGAGCCAGGAAGTCCGCTCGGTCGAATGGTGCGATGGCGCGGCCGGTGAAGCCATGGTCGGCAGGCGGTTCGTCGGCCACAGCAAGCACGACTCGTTCGGCGAATGGGAGACGACCTCGTACGTCGTCGAATGCGAGGCGCCGCGTGTCTTCGCCTGGGCGGTTCAGGATCCCGAGACGCCGACCGCGGTGTGGCGCTTCACGCTGGAACCCGAGAACGGCGGCACCAAGCTCCGGCAGTGGATGCAGATGGGGCCGGGGCGGTCCGGGCTTTCGCTGGCCATCGACCAGATGCCGGACAAGGAGCAAAAGATCGTCTTCGTCCGGTTGCGCGAGTTCGAGAACGCGATGACCGGGACCCTCGCCGCGATCAAGGAGCGGGCAGAGGCCGGCGACGCCTGATGCGGACGGCGACCACGGTCGAGGCCTCGCGCGGCTGGCGGGAAACGCTGGACTTCGTGCTGGAGGCGGAAAAACTCGGTCTCGACGACTGCTGGGTCGCTGAGGCGTGGGGTTCGGACGCACCGTCCGTGCTCGGCTACCTCGCCGCGCGGACCGAGCGGATCCGGCTCGGCTCGGGAATCATCCAGCTCGGCACCCGGACCCCGGTGGCGATCGCGCAGGCCGCGCTGACGCTGTCGGACCTCTCCGATGGCCGGTTCGCCCTCGGACTCGGCGCTTCGGGGCCGCAGGTGATCGAAGGCCTCCACGGCGTTTCGTTCGCCCGGCCGCTGACACGGATGCGGGAAACGGTCGCGATCATCCGCCAGGCGTTCGCGGGGGAGAAGATCTCGTTCTCCGGCAGGGAGTTCGAGATCCCGCTGCCGGGTGAGAGCAGGCCGATGCGGCTGTCGGCCGCGCCGAACCCGGACATCCCGATCCACCTGGCGACGCTCTCGCCGAAGCTGCTGGAACTGACCGGCGAGATCGCGGACGGCTGGTTGGGCACCAGTTTCGTCCCGGAGGGCGCGGAGGCCTACTTCTCGCATCTCGACGCCGGACTCGAGAAGTCGGGCCGGTCGCGGTCGGACCTGGAAGTCTGCCAAGGTGCCGAGGTCGCCTTCGCCGCGGACGAGGACGAGTTGCGCGGGATGATCGCGGGCCGCAAGGGCGAACTCGCGTTCAGTCTCGGCGGGATGGGTTCGGCGAAGACGAACTTCTACAACAACGCCTACAGCAGGCAAGGCTGGGCCGAAGTCGCCGCCGCGGTGCGGGAGCGCTGGCAGGCGGGCGACCGGGAAGGCGCGGCCGCGCTGGTGACCGACGAGATGGTGCTCGGCACGACGCTCATCGGCACCGAGCCGATGGTGGCGCGGCGGCTGCGCGTCTGGCGTGACGCCGGGGTCGACACGGTCCGGCTGTACCCGGCGGGGGAGACGGTCGCGGATCGGCTCACCACCCTCGGCCGCGCGCTGGACCTGGTCCGCGCGCTGGGCTGAATGCCCGCGCCGGTTGAGGTGACCGGCCGAGCGAAGCCGTTCCCGTCTGCTCCAAGCGGGTAGAACTTGTTTCACTTTTGCCGTCGGCTGGAGAACATGACCTCGCTCGATCCCCCACGCGAGGAGGATTCATGGGGTCCGATTTCCACCTGTCCCGGCGCCAGGTGCTGCGCGGTACGGGGATCGCGCTGGCTTCGGGACTGCCGTTCGCCGGGACGGCGTCGGCCGAGGCCGCGGTGCTCGGTGAATACGACGTCGTCGTGGTCGGGGCTGGCGCGGCGGGGATGACCGCCGCGCTGACCGCGGCCGAACGCGGACTCAGTTGCGTGGTGCTGGAGAAAGCGGCGAAATTCGGTGGGTCGGCCGCCCGTTCGGGGGCGGGGATCTGGATTCCGTGCAACGCGGTGCTGGCCGCGGCCGGCGTCCGCGACACCCCGGAGCAGGCCGCACGGTACTTGGCCGCCGTGGTCGGCCCGTCGATCCCCGCCTCGCGGCAACAGGCGTTCCTCGCCAACGGCCCGGCGATGCTGTCGTTCGTGATGGCCAACAGCCCGCTGCGGTTCCGGTGGATGGAGGGCTACAGCGACTACTACCCGGAACTGCCAGGCGGGATGCCGGACGGCCGCTCGATCGAGCCCGACCAGCTCGACGGGAACATCCTCGGGGCCGAACTGGCCAACCTGAACCCGCCCTACCTCGCGACGCCCGCGGGGATGGTCGTCTTCAGCGCCGACTACAAATGGCTCGCGCTGGCCGCGGTCAACCCGAAGGGCGCCGCGGTGGCGGCGGCCTGCCTCGCCCGCGGCACGGCGGCCGCGCTCGCCGGGCAGAAACCGCTCACCATGGGCCAGTCGCTCGCCGCGGGACTGCGGGCGGGGTTGCAGCGCGCCGGTGTCCCGGTCTGGCTGAACACGCCGTTGACCGATCTCGTCATCGAGAACGGGAAGGTCACCGGCGTGACCGTCGCGACGGGCGTGGTGAAGGCCCGGCGCGGTGTCATCGTCGGCTCGGGCGGGTTCGAGCACAACGCCGCCATGCGGGCGGAATACCAGCGTCAGCCGATCGGTACACAGTGGACGGTCGGTGCCCGGTCGAACACCGGCGACGGGATCCTGGCGGGAAAACGTGCCGGAGCCGCACTGGACCTGATGGACGACGCCTGGTGGGGACCGGCGATCCCGCTGCCCGGCGAACCGTACTTCTGCCTCGCCGAGCGGACCCTGCCCGGCGGGCTGATGGTGGACGCGGCGGGCAAGCGATTCGTCAACGAAGCGGCGCCGTACAGCGACGTCGTGCACACGATGTACGACCGCAACCCGACGTCGCCGACCATCCCGGCGTGGCTGGTCGTCGACCAGCACTACCGCAACCGGTATCTCTTCCGTGACGTCGCACCGCTGCTGCCCTTGCCCGACGAGTGGTACTCGGCGGGCGCGGTCAAGAAGGCGTGGACCGTGGAGTCGCTCGGCACCGCGATCGGTGTCCCGCCGCAGGCGTTGCGCGCCACGGTCAACCGGTTCAACGGACAGGCGCTGTCCGGTGTGGACAGTGACTTCCGCCGGGGCGCCAGTGTCTACGACCACTACTACACCGACCCGTACGTCCTGCCGAACTCGTGCCTCGCGCCGCTCTGGGCGCCGCCGTTCTACGCGTTCAAGATCGTCCCTGGCGACCTCGGCACGAAGGGCGGGATGCGCACCGACGCGCGGGCGCGGGTCCTGCGGGCGGACGGCTCGGTCATCGCCGGCCTGTACGCCGCCGGGAACGCCAGCGCGGCGGTGATGGGCAACAGTTACGCGGGCGCCGGTTCGACGATCGGGCCGGCGATGACCTTCGGGTATGTCGCGGCGAACGACCTCGCCGATCAGGCTGTGGGTTGAGGGCCTATTCCTCCTCGAGTGGCTCGTGTGGTTGAAGTTGCGAGGGGATGAAGGGAACGCCGTCCAAAGTGGAGTCGGTGAACCTGATGTCACCGCTGAACGTCGCGCCGTCGAAAGTGGTGTAGCTACTGAAGGTCACCTGGTTGAACCAGGCGTCACCCGCGAACGCGGCTTCGGTGAAGTAGGACCGGTGCGCGAAAGTCACACCTGGCAGGTAAGCGTCTTCGAAGAACGTGGCGTCGTCGAAGGTCGCACTTTCGGTGAAGGTGGCTTTGCTGAACACGACGCTCCCGGTGAACGTCGTGTTCGTGAACCGAGCTTCGCGCAGGAATGAGGCAGCGCGGAAGGTGGCGGTGCCCTTGAAGGTGGCCGCGTCGAATCTGGCCATGGCCTCGAAGGACGCATGGTCGAACCGGACATTGCCGGTGAACCGGGCTTCCGAGAACCAGGAGTCGCCCGTGAAGATGACGCCGTCGAACCTGGTTTCTCCTTCGAAGTGGATGCCCATGAACAAGGTGTCACCGCAGAACCGAGCGTTCGAGAAGCGGGCGTTGTTGAGCCGGCAGTCGCGGAACATGACGTCGATCAACAGCGCTCCGCTGAGATCCAGATCGATGTCCGGCCAGAACCGGTTCCCGTCCTGGTAGTTCGGGTCGAGATGATCGGTCAGGATGCGCTGGGCGGTCGTGCGTACCTCGCGTTCTTGGATGTCACTTCGATATTCGTCATGGACTTCTTTTTCGGCGCTGGGATCGGGAGGCTTGTCAGGCAGTTCGTAAGGCATCCGCAAATAGGCGCTGATGACGTTGACGATCATCTGACGTTGCGAAGGGGTGTCCTGCGCCAGGCGATCGAGCGCGTACAGGCCGGCGAGCCGGACGGGTGCCTTGTCTGCTCCCAACTGCTCGACTGCCTTCAGATAGAGATCACTGATCCGCCGTTCCGCGGCGTCATGGCGAGCGTCGTCATTGGCCCGCTCCCGTAGCTGGAGGTCATGACGTTTGGTGAGGAGGTCCTGCTCCGCGGTCTGCTGGCGTCGAGCGGCCAGGAGCAACGCGATGGCGCCACCTGCTCCGAGCACGATCGTGCCGACGGTGCGCACGCCTTCCAGTCGGGCTTTGTCGGCGTCGGTCCCCTTTCCATAGAGAAAGAACAGCACCCAGCAAGCGGTGATCGCGAAGACGAGCAGAATCACGGCGCACAGGGTGATGGTGCGATTCGACAGGGTCCGGTGGTTCCCGTTGGAAGGCTCGGCGGGTCGGGTTCGAGACTTCTCCGGAGGCTGGGAATCATCGACCATCTGACCATGATCGCAGCGTGGGGGCGGTTTCGAATCTGGCGAATACGTGATTGGACCGGTCGCTCACAATCCGGCCCAATCGGCTTTCGTGGACTCACGGCCCGCGCGGTCACCCTCCCGTGAGCTCGCCTTCGACGAGCTGGACCGCGATGATGGCACCGAACGCCAGGAGATGGACGAAGCAGTGGTCGGTGTACCCGCCCGCACGCCAGGTCTTCACGTCGGTTTCGGTGATCCGGCCCGGGGCGACGCCGGCCAGCACGGCGAGGGTCGCGCCCGCGCGGTCGGCCGGGGCCAGGGCGGCGAGGGAGTCGGTGAGCAGGCCGCGGTCGCCGTCCAGGGCGGATCGCCGATGGCACGCGATCGTTTCACGCACGACGGACTGGGCCGGTTCGGACAGGAGGCCGCCTCCGCGCTCGGCCGCGCGCGACAGCGCGGCGTAGGCGGGGCCGACGGCGCTGGTGCCCGCCCAAGCTGGTAGTCCGGTGGACGGGACGTCGTCGAGCAGGGAAAGGCTGTCGCCGTTGGTTCGTTCTCGATGTATCGCGCGGGCGATCGGCGCGCCGTCGAAGGCAGCGGGGACATCGTCGCTCATGGCGCCCGGAAGGAGCTTTTCGTTCAGCAGCACCAGGACCATCCGGTTGATGAAGTGCAACGCGAGTGCTGTTCCGAGGTATTCCGGTGCTTCTCGGGCGGGAAAGGGCTGTGGTCCGCCCGATCGTGCCCAGCGGGCGAGCGCGGCGAGGTCTTCATCCGCCGGTTCCTTGCCGTGTTCCAACGCGTCCGCGGCGTCCTCGCCACCTGCCAGGCGCAGGAACACCAGATGCCCGGCGGTGTCGTAGGCGCAGTCGTTGCGCTGTGAAACGGATACCGTGACGATCTCCTTGCGCCATCGGGGAACCGTGCCCGCCACGAGCGACTCGCGCAGCAGCGCCCAGCACGGGGCGAGCAGTTCCGGGGCGGGGGAGAGCATCCGGACCGCCGGCCCGATACTGCTGAACTCGGTGTCGACTTGCCGGTAGACGGCGGCCACCGGGCCGGTCGCGTCCTCGGGGGAAATCGGCGTGATATGACGGAAGAGCATGGTGGGGACCTTTCGGATCAGTGCACGCGGTCGAGTCGTGAAGCGACGATGATGAGCACGAAAGCGGTGAGCGCGGCGACGGTTCGGATGATGTTGTAGGTCTCCCAGCGATCGAGGATCGCCGCGTGGTCGGCGGGTGCCGAGGTGACGGCCCAGACCTTGATCCGGCCGTTGATCGGGACGTTGCCGAAGCGGGTGACCAGAAACGACGTCACGACCAGGACCGCGGCGATTCCGGCCAGTTGCCGGGTCCGTCCACGGTTCAGGAAGGCGAGTGCGGCGGAGCTGAGCGCCGCGAGCGCCATCGCGGTCTGCATGACGACGCCGTTCCGCTGCATGAGCGCGGTGTGGAAGGTCAACCGCACGTCGAGCGGGACGACGTCGAAGGTGGCCGCGACATTGACCACGCCATAGCCGAACGCCCCCGCGAGCAGACCCGTCGACAAGAGGGCGACGCCGGTGACCAGACCCGACCTTAAATTTGACATGCCGTCAAACATAGCGGCCTGGGTTAAGCTTGACAACATGTCTGAGATAGCCGCGGGCCGTCGGAGACGACGGCGGACCGATGCCGACCGCAGTGCCGCTTCGATCCTCGCCGCCGCCAAGGAAATCCTCGGTACGCGAGGTGCCGCGAGCGTCGAAGACATCGCGACAGCGGCCGGGGTGAGCAGGCAGACCGTCTACGCGCACTTCAAGACCCGGGAAGCACTCCGTAGCGCGGTGATCGACGCGGTGTCCGAGGAAGCCGCGAACGAGATGGACGCCGCGCGTCTCGACGAAGGCCCCGCCGCCGACGCCCTGCTTCGCTTGCTCGACGTCGGATGGCGGACGTTCCGGCGTTATCCCCTGCTGCCCGCCGGCGCCGCCGAAGAGAACGACCCCGAAGCCGACCGGGCCCGTCATTCGGCGGTGTCCGATCATCTGGACCGGCTGCTCACCCGTGGCAAGGCGGCAGGGGAATTCGACCAGGCACTCGCGAATCCCTGGCTCATCAATGCGATCGTGGCGCTCGGCCATGCAGCCGGACAGGCTGTGGACGCGAAGCAGATGACGTTCGAGGACGGCGTCGACGCGCTCGCCGAGAGCGTGCTGCGGCTCTGTGGTGCTCACGGGCGGTCCCGGACCGGTTAAGGTGGGGCGTTCGCGTGGCATCAAGGGCTGGGGGGTCCGCCATGATCATCAAACGTGCCTATCACCACGGGGATCTCCGTCGTGCGCTCGTCCTCGCCGCACGGGAACTCCTCGTCGAACGAGGTCCCGAGGGGGTGAGCCTGCGTGGCGCGGTCGCGAAGGTGGGCGCGTCCACCGCGGCGCCGTACCGGCATTTCCGCGACAAGGACGCGCTGCTGGTGGCGGTCGCGCTGGAAGGGCACGGCGAGTTGCAGGGTTGCCTGCGTGGCTGCGGCGCCGGGACGGTGACCGTCCTCGGGCATTCCTATCTCGGCTTCGCGCTGGAGAATCCGGCGTTGTACCGCCTGATGGCCGGCGCCGGAATCGGGGACCGCGCCGCGTATCCGGAACTGGCCGAGGCGCATCGGGCGACCTGCGCGGTGCTGGCCGACCGGGTGGGGCAGCGGCACGATCCGGGCGGGTTCGCCGTCACGCTCTGGTGCCTGCTGCACGGGCTGGCCACGCTGGTGATCGACGGTCACGTCGAGCGCGGCTCCGCCGTCGCGGAAGCCGAACGCAGCCTGGCGCTGCTTCGCCCTGCTGGAAGTGCCTGAGTGTCCACAAGGGACCCCCGCGTCTGACCAGGGAGCCTCCACCCCACCGTCAGCCTCACCCACGAACACGACACGTTCGACCTTCCTGTACTGGGGAGGCGAGCGCGACTAACCGTCCGTGCCGCTCACGAGGTGAGCGAGCGCGGCGCTGAACGAGCGTGCGGTGCTCGCCAGTCCGGCGACCGCGGAAACCGGGTCGCGGCGGACGGGGAGGACGGCGGCGAGGGCCGCGCCGACCCGGCCGTCCGGGGTCCTGATGCCGACGGCGGCGCAGCCGAGCCCCGCCGTGATGGTCTCCGACTCGGCGGCGTAGCCGGCCGCGCGGATCTCCAGCGCGTCGGTGTCTGGTTCGGCGAGCGCGGAGTGGTGGGCGGCGAGGAGCCGTCCGGCGGCGGTCCCGGGCGGCAGTGGACTACCCGGCGACACGGGCACCTCGTCGGCGGGCAGGACGGCCCCCGCGGCGACCAGCGCGCGGCCCTCTCTCGGGACCACGAGCACCAGGCTCGCGCGCATCCGCGCCGAAAGCACCGGCAGCCACTCCTTGGCCAGGTCGCGGATTTCGGGCTGCCAGAACCGCCCGAGCCGGAACACCCGCGAACCGATCCGGTAGCCGCGGCCCGCCCGCTCGACCGCGCCGAGGTCGGCCAGCTGGTCGAGGAGCCGGTGCACGGTGGTCTTCGGAAGCCCGGTGGCCCGCACGAGCTGCGTCAGCCCGGCCTGCCCGCCGCGCTCGTTGAGTGCTTCGAGCAACGCGAACGCGCCTTCGAGCACGCCGCGTCCGCCGATGGGTTCCCGCATCGCCGCCCTTTCCCGAAAACAGGCCACACCGGAGAAGTAAAGTGCGCCCACGGCCGCCCGGGATACGAACTTCCGGGCAGCCGTTGGGGCGGGGTTCCGCTGAACGGCCCAGCAGGCGACGTGACCGACACCGCCCCGGAAACCACCCTGCCGGGTCCTGCCTCCCGGCACGTTCCTGGCATGCTGGCAAGGTTCGCGCGAACATCACAGCTCCAGGGGGACGTCGACAATGGAGGAGATCCGCCGCCTCGCCGACCGGTTCGATCTCATCGAGCCCGTCGGCGGTGGCTCCATGGGCACCGTGTGGCGGGCGCGCGACGAGAACCTGGAACGCATTGTCGCGATCAAGGAACTCCTTCTGCCGCACGGCGCCGGTGAGCAGAAGGCGGACGAGGCCAAGAACCGCGCGCTGCGCGAGGCCAGGATCGCCGCCCGGCTGGTCCATCCGCACGCCATCACCGTCTTCGGCGTGATCGACGAGCAGGACCGCCCGTGGATCATCATGGAGTACCTGCCGTCGAGGAGTCTCGCGGACAAACTGCGTGACGGGCCGATGGAGGTCGACGACGTCATCCGCCTCGGCATCCAGCTGTGCTCGGCGCTGGCGGCCGCGCACCGCGCCGGCATCGTCCACCGCGACATCAAGCCCGGCAACGTCCTGCTCGGCGAGGACGAGACCGTCAAGATCACCGACTTCGGGATCTCGCGGGCGATGGGCGACGTCCAGCTCACCGCGACCGGCGAGATCTCCGGCACGCCGGCGTTCCTGGCGCCCGAGGTGGCCCGCGGCGAGGACGCCACGTCCGCTTCCGACGTGTTCTCGCTCGGCGCGACGCTGTACACGGCGCTCGAAGGCGGGACGCCCTATGGCACGGCGGAAAACCCGATCGCGTTGCTGTACCGCGCGTCGAGCGGCGAGATCACCCCGCCGGTCAGGTCGGGGATCCTGACGCCGCTGCTGAACCGTCTTCTCGACGTCCGGCCCGACAGCAGGCCGACGATGACCGAGACCGAACGAGAACTGCGGGCATTGGCGGCGGGGGATCCGACGACCCTCGTCGCCGAAGAGCCGCCACCGAAGGCGCGCAAGGGAATGCTGATCGGCGTGATCGCCGTGTTCCTCGTGCTCGCGGCGGCGGCCGCCGCGGCCGTGGTCGTGGTGCTCACCCGCGGTGACGACGCTCCGTCGGGCACGGCGCCGCCGCAGAATTCGCAGTCACCGGTCGTCACCCCGACGTCGTCGGAGCCGGTCGCGCCGCCGCCGTCTTCGGCGCCGTCCTCGACGGCGCCCCCGTCCTCGTCGTCCGCGCCGCCTCCGGCGCAGACGCCGGGACAGGCGCTCGCGGCCTACTACGCGCTCATCCCGGGAAACCTCGAGGCCGGGTTCGCGACGTTGACCGACAACTTCAAGACGAACAGGAAACAGAGCTTCGAGCGGTACTCGGGCTACTGGAGGCAGTACAGCTCGGTGACCGTGTCGAACGTGACCGAATCCGGGAACACGGTGTCGGCGACGCTCACCTACGTCAAGGCCGGCGGCGGCACCACGACCGGGCGGGAGACCTTCGTCCTGGTCCAGCAGAACGGCCGGTACCTCATCGACTCGCAGCGGGCAGGCTGAGTTTCCCGGCGAGGCGCTGAAGCCAGGCTTCGACCTCGTCGGGGGAGCGGTCCGGGAGGCCGAAGATCGTCTCGGTGACCCCGGCCGCTTCCAGCCTGGCCAGGTTCTCCGGATCGGGCCGGACGCCGAGCGCCGAGATCTCCGGTTCGCCGGTGCGGCCCGCTTCGTGCCAGATCTCGCGCAGCTGCCGGGCCTTGTCCTCGATGTCCGTGTCGCCGGGGGTGGTGAGCCAGCCGTCGGCCGATTTCGCGATCCAGCGGAACGTCTTCTCCGTCCCGCCCGCGCCGACGATCACCGGGATGTGCGCCTGAGCCGGTTTCGGCCACGCCCAGCTGGCGCCGAACGAAACGAACTCGCCCGCGTACGAGGCTTCGTCCTGCGTCCAGAGCGCCCGCATCGCTTCCACGTACTCGCGCAGGACCGTCCGCCGTTTGCCGCCAGGGACGCCGTGGTCGGCCAGCTCGTCGACGTTCCAGCCGAAGCCGACACCGAGGGTGACCCGCCCGCCCGAGAGGTGATCGAGACTGGCGATCGTCTTGGCCAGCGTGATCGGATCGCTCTCGACCGGAAGGGCCACCGCCGTCGCGAGCCGGATCCGGGTGGTCACCGAGGCCGCCGTGGCCAGCGCGACCCACGGGTCCAGCGTGCGCAGGTAGCGGTCGTCGGGGAGCGACGAGTCGCCGGTGCGCGGATGCGGCGCTTCCCGTTTGACCGGGATGTGCGTGTGCTCGGGTACGTGGAAGGCGTCGAAGCCCGCGGCTTCCGCCGCCCGTGCGGCGGCCGCCGGGGTGATGCCCCGGTCGCTGGTGAACAGCACTATCCCGTGTCTCACAGGCGGTCACGTTATTAGAACGTGTTTCAGTTTGCAACCGTCGCCTGTAGCTTGACCGGCAGGGCGTTCAGTCGCCAGGTGCCCGGGTCCGGGATCCGCACCGGGCTGCCGTCGAGCGCGAGATCGGGGAACCGGCGCAGCAGGGCGGTGAGCGCGACTTCCGTTTGCGTTCTGGCAAGTGAAGCGCCGAGGCAGAAATGCGGCCCGTGTGCGAACGTCAGATGCCAAGCCGGTCCGGCCGCGCGGCGGATGTCGAAGACGTCCGGATCGGGGAACGCTCGCGGGTCCCGGTTCGTCGCGGCGATCGCGACGGTAACAGGTTCTCCTTCAGGGATCAGGACGTCGCCGATCCGCACGTCCGTGGTGGTGAAGCGGGGGATGGTCAGCAACTGCGGGCTCTGCCAGCGCATCACCTCCTCGACGGCGCCGGGCATGAGCACCGGTTCCTCGCGGAGCTCGGCCAGTTGATCGGGGTGCGAGAGCAGGATTTCGACGGCGTTTGCGATGAGATTGCCGGGCACCTGACCACCGAGGACGAGCTGCCAGACCAGGGCGGCCAGTTCGGTTTCGCTGAGCCTGTCGCCGTCTTCGGCCTGGATCCGGAGCAGTTGCGAGACGACGTCGTCGGCGGGCCGGAGCTTCCGGTCCTCGATGGCGGCGAGGGCGCCCTCGACGATTCCCGGGACCGCCTTCGCGAGCCCCGCCCCGTCGCCCGCCGAGATCAGGGCGCCGTACTCGCGCCATCGCGGGCGGTCGGCGGCGGGGATGCCGACCAGCGCGCAGATCACGTCGACCGGCAGCGGGCGCGCGAAGGCGCTGACCAGGTCGATCTCGGTTTGGCCGTCGAGGCCGTCGAGGAGGTCGTCCACGAGCCGCTCGATTCCCGGGCGGAGCGCGGCGGCCTTGCGCGGGGTGAACGCGGGGGCGACCAGTCGCCGGAGCCGGAGGTGTTCCGGGCCCTCGACCTCCTGCATCGTCCGCAGGTAGGGACGGCAGTGGCCGGGGACGTCCATTCGCTGGTAGCTGTCCGGGCTCAAGGCGAAACGAGGGTCGCTCAGCATCTTCCGCGCCTCTTCGTGGCGCAGGACCGCCCACATCGCGAATCCCGGCGCGACCAGCTTGGCGACCGGGGAGCGCTCGCGGACCGGGCCGTAGGCGGTGAACGGGTCGCGCAGGACCTCGGAGCCGGTCAGGAGGATCTCGGGAACGTCGGACAAGGCGGGTCTCCCAGTTCGAATGTTAGCACCATCTGAATGATGACGGTATCTCGATTCGAGGCCGAGAGCAATCGTGCTGGGTGACAGGAGGTTTGATGGCCCGGCTGAGCTGGGGTCTCGGGTGGAGTGTCGCGCGTGGACGGTGCTAGACCGTTGGTGTCGCGGGAGGGGTGTGTGGATATAGGGACGTTGAGTGTCCCTATGTCCACACAGTGCTCACTCGCTGTCAGGGTCGTCGCTGACTGTGTGGATTTTTGGTGCGTTGGGTGACCCGAAATCCACACGGTCACCGCGCGGGGGAGCAAGGGACCTTTGCTCTCGCCTCCGGGTCAGTGCGCCCGGCCCGTCCGCGGCATCGCCCGTGCCGTCAGGGGTCACCTGGATCAGGAAGCCCATCGAACAGACTTACAGGACACGGCCTAGACGATGTCCGTGTGGCGGATCCGGTACACCTGCAGGCGAAGCCCGTAGTACTTGTCGGTTTCCCCGACCCAGCTCATCCCGAGCCGTTTCGCGGTCGCGATGGCACGGGTGTTGTTCGGCCGCGCGACGGCGAAGAGTTCGTCCGTGTCCTGGGTGAACGCCCAGCCGATCAGCGCGCGGGCCGCCTCGGAGGCGTACCCCTCGCCCCAGGCGTCCGGATGCAGCTGCCAGCTGATCTCCAGGTCCTCTTCGTACGGTGGCAGCAGGTGGATGCCCAGCCCGCCGACGACCGCGCCGTCCTCCTTGCGCCGCACCGCCCATCTTCCCCGCGGGGGCACGAGATTCGGCTGCGCCTGCTGCCAGGCCTGCAGTACCGAACGCATGGCCGCCGTGTCGGTCACCCGGTCCATCGCCGGGGTGAGCCACCGGGTCACGTCGGTGGTGCCGTAAATCGCCAGTGCGGCTTCGGCGTCGTCCTCGGACCACTCGCGGACGACGAGCCTTTCGGTGGTCAAGTCCATAACAGAACGTTACGCGCACAGTTGGGTTCATGGGGTGTCCGGATCATGACAAGTCGGCAACCCGCGTACCTTGGCTTCATGCGCGCCGACGCCACGACGACCCCCGTCCAGGCCTGCCCGATCGCCCCGGTGGTCGACCTCGTCTTCAGTCGCTGGACCACGCCGATCCTGTGGGCGCTCAACGAATTCGGCAGGCAGCGGTTCGTCGAACTCGAGCGGCGGATCGGCTCGATCACGCCGAAGGTGCTGACGCAACGCCTGCGGCAACTGAACGCGATGGCCTCCTCACCCGGACCTATCACGCCGAGGTGCCGCCCCGGGTCGAGTACGAGATCAGCGATCTGGGCCGGAGCCTCGC
Source organism: Amycolatopsis sp. lyj-108 (assembly GCF_046549005.1). Lineage (NCBI taxonomy): Bacteria > Bacillati > Actinomycetota > Actinomycetes > Pseudonocardiales > Pseudonocardiaceae > Amycolatopsis > Amycolatopsis sp. lyj-108. Next base: position 914,440 of record NZ_JAJPWQ010000003.1, read on the forward strand.
GCCGCTGTTCGCGACCCTCGCGGAGTGGTCGACGGAGAACCTGCCGAAGGTGGAGAAGGCCCGGACGACTTACGACTCCGCTTCCTGAGCTTCCACCCCTCGCAAGGAGGTGACTACTTGCGAGGAGTGCTTTCTTGACCGATCGGTCCAGATGTGGCTAAGCTTCCCTCATGTCCCGGGTGAAGGAATTCGACGTCGACGCGGCCTGCGACGCCGCGCTGGAACTGTTCTGGCGGCAGGGGTATGAGGCCACCTCGGTCAGCGACCTCGTCGCCGAGCTCGGCATCGGCAAGGCGAGTCTCTACGCGACGTTCGGCACCAAGCATGAGCTGTACCTGACCGTCTTGAACCGCTACATCGCCAGGGGTAACGAGCGGTTCGTCGAGGACTTCGCCGGGCCGGGGCCCGCGCTCGCCGGGGTGCGGCGGCTCATTGACCGCTATCTCGCCGAAATACTGGGCGAATCGGCGCGCAAAGGCTGTTTCGTGGTCAACGCCGCCATGGAGATGATGCCGAGGGATCCCGAGGTCGCGAGGGTCGTCGAGCGCAGCTGGGACGCGCTCGAGCTGGCCTTGCGGATGGCGTTGAGCCGGGCCAAGGCGCAAGGCGAGCTCGGCGACGACGCCGACCCCGAAGCGCTGGCCGGCTTCCTGCTCACCGTCCTGCAAGGGATGCGGGTGATGGGCAAGGGGCCGGATCCCGCGGCGCGGGCCCGTGCGGCGGCGGGGCAGGCCATGGCGGTTCTCGAAGCCGCTCGCAACCACTGATACTAGAACGATCGGACCAGAAAGTTGGCTACTGTGGGTACTGCAGGGAAGCGTTTCAGCGGCAAGGTCGTCTTGGTCACCGGAGGAGGGTCCGGGATCGGCCGCGCCACGGCGACGGCGTTCGCGCGTGAAGGCGCTCAAGTCGTCGTTTCGGGCAGGGACGGCGAGAAACTGCGTCAGACGGTGAAGGAGATCGAGGTCGAGGGTGGCACCGCCGACGCGGTGACCGCGGACGTGGGCGTCGGTGCCGACGTCGAGCGTCTCGTCGCCGAAACCGTGCGGCGGCACGGCAAACTCGACATCGCGTTCAACAACGCCGGTGTCCTCGGCAGTCCCGCGCCGACGGCGGATCTCGACGAGGATGGTTTCGACGCCGTCGTGCGGACGAACCTCACGGGCACCTGGCTGTCCATGAAGCACGAGATCGCCCAGATGCGGGCGAGCGGCGGCGGAGTCATCGTCAACATGTCGTCCAATATCGGCTCGCACCAACGCTTGCCGGGAATGGCCGCCTACGCGGCTTCGAAGGCCGCTGTGGACGTGCTGACCCGCACCGCCGCCCGCGACCACATCTCCGAGGGCATCCGGATCAACGCGGTCAGCCCCGGCGCCACCGACACCGGCATGTCGTTCCGGCCCGGCGAGACCGAGGCCGACCGCGCCGAACGGCTCGGCGCGGTCATCCCGATCGGCCGGATCGGCGCGGTCGAAGAGATCGCCGCGGCGGTTCTCTGGCTGGCCTCCGACGACTCCGCGTACGTCGTCGGGCACGACATCGTCCTCGACGGCGGCTCGAGCGCCTGAGGATCAGCGGCGCGAAGGCAGCAGTTCCTGCAGCTTCGTCTTGATCCCCTGCGTCACCATGTGCCAGGCGTCGGGCTCACCCTTGAGGACCGCTTCGGTCATCGACTTCATCTGCTCGAGGGTGGCGTGCGGCGGGATCGGCGGCACTTCGGGATCGCAGCGGACGTCGAGCACGGTCGGCACATTGGCCGACAGCGCGACATCCCACGCTTCGCCGAGCATGGCGGGATCGTCGACGGCGATCCCGCCGAGGCCGACCTCGAGGGCGAAGTCCGAATAGGACACTTCCGGCAGGCTCTGCGACGGCTCGAACTTCGGCGAGCCGCCCATGGCCCGCAGTTCCCACGTGACCTGGTTCAGATCGCCGTTGTGGAACACGCAGATGACGCATCGCTGATCGGACCACAGTTCGCGGTACCGGGCGATGGTCAGCAGCTCCGCCATCCCGTTCATCTGCATCGCGCCGTCGCCGACCAAGGCGATCACCGGCCGGCCGGGATGGGCGAACTTCGCGCCGATCGCGTAGGGGACGCCGGATCCCATCGTCGCCAGGGTCCCGGAAAGCGTGCCCCGCATCCGGCCCCGCATCCGGAGATTCCTGGCGTACCAGTTGGTGGCCGAACCGGAGTCGGCGGTGACGATGGCGTCTTCGGGGATCCGCTCGGACAGTTCGTGCACGATCCGCATCGGGTTGACCGGTTCCGCCTCCAGCATCGCCTGGCGGGTCACCGTCTCGTGCCAGTCACCGACGTTCTTCTCGATCTTTTCCCGCCAGCCACGATCGGTTTTGCGTTCCAGCGACGGAATCAGCTGTTGCAGCGTCCCCTTCGCATCGCCGAGCAGGTTGACCTCGGTCGGATAGCGCAGGCCGAGGAACCGGGCATCGATGTCGATCTGGACGGCGCGGGCCTGGCCGAACTCCGGCAGGAACTGCGCGTACGGCATATTCGAGCCGACGATCAGCAACGCGTCGCAGTCCCGCATCATCTCGTACGTCGGCCGGGTGCCGAGCAGGCCGATCGAGCCGGTGACGTACGGCAGATCGTCGGGCAGGACATCCTTGCCCAGCAACGCTTTCGCCACTCCGGCGCCGGTGAGTTCGGCGACTTCGCGGAGTTCGGTGACGGCGTTGCGCGCGCCCTGCCCGATCAGGATCGCGACCTTCTCGCCCGCGTTCAGCACCTCCGCGGCACGGGTGACTTCCTCCGAAGGCGGGATGACGCTGGCCCGCGGATGGTCGGGCGGGGAGGACGGCACGTGCTTGAACTCGTGCTGCGGCGGGTGGTAGGGCTCCTCCTGCAGATCCGCCGGGATGATCAGCGCCGTGGGCGCGCGCTGCGCGATGGCCGTGCGGAGGGCGCGGTCGAGCGCGTTCGGCAGCTGTTCGGGGACGTTCACCTCGACGAGGTACTCACTCGCGACGTCCTTGAACAGTGCCTGGAGATCCACCTCCTGCTGGTAACTGCCGCCCATCGCGCTGCGCGCCGTCTGCCCGACGATCGCCACCACCGGCACGTGGTCGAGTTTGGCGTCGTAGAGACCGTTGAGCAGGTGGATCGCCCCCGGGCCGGACGTCGCCATGCAGACACCGGGCCGTCCGCTGAGTTTCGCGTACCCGACGGCCGCGAACGCCGCCATCTCTTCGTGGCGCGTCTGCACGAAACGAGGTTTGTTCCCCGCCGCGCCGAACGCGCTCACCAGCCCGTTGATCCCGTCCCCGGGATAGGCGAAGACCTGCTCCACGTCCCATTCGCGCAGCCTGGTCAGAACATGGTCCGCAACGGTTTCGCTCATGGTCGCCGGATACCGCCGCCTTCCGGCGACTAAACGTCCCCGAGGATCTTGGTGATCCCCGCGACCACGTCCGGATGCCCGAGGGTCAGCGGTGGGGGGACGCGGTTGTACGGCTCGCCGGTGCTGTGGGGGAGGACGTCCACCGCGGTCCCGGCGGAGCGCACCCGATCGGCCAGTTCGGAGGCTTCGTCCGGCACCGGGTCCACCAGCAGGACGTGGGACGCGGCGCCCGGGTGTCGTTCGGCCAGCCGGAGCGCGTCTCCCGCCGCCTCGCCGGCGGCCACGAGGTCGATCGACGGGCCATCGGGTGCCGCGTCAGCGAGTACGTCTTCGGCCTGGCTGAGGGCGCCGTCGACCGGCAGCCGGCACCAGATCACCTGACGCCGCGCCGCGAGCGGCCGCCACGTCGCCGGGAGTTCGCCGTGTTTACCCTCGCCCGCGGGGTCGAGGACCAGGAGTTTCGCCCCCTCGTCGCCGTCGGTGACCACCGAGGGGCCTTCGGCGCGGACGGGATCGGTTTCGGCGGTCATGGTCGCCTCTCATCTGGCATTTCGTGCGGGGAGTTCGGGGGAATCCGTGTCCAGTGGAACCGAACCCGAGCGTACTAGTCCTAATTGGACGGTCTGCCGCTTCATCACCGCTTCGAGTGCCCAGTCGGTGGCGGTGCGCAGCCGGTTGCCCGGCATGGCCAGCAGATGGTAACCGCGGGTGACCGCCTTGGCGGCGAGGCCGGAAAGCGGGATGTGCAAGGGATTCGCCGCTGCCCGGCGCGCGCCGAGATCGACGACGAAACCGAGATCGTGGTGCCGGTAGGTGCCGTGCGAACCGTGCCCGAGTGACGCGGCCACGTTCCGGCCGGCGAGTTTGCCCTGCCGTTCGGCGTGCTGCGCCGTCATCGGCGTGTATTCGCCGGGCCTGGTCAGATCGGGGACGGCGGCCGCGTCACCGCACGCGTAGACGTCACGTCGTCCGGGGACGTTCAGCTGCGCTGTCACGACGAGCCTGCCCTTGGCCGTCTTCAGCCCCAGATCCTCGATCAGCGGATCCGGCCGGACGCCGACGCACCATACGAGGGTGTGCGTCGGCACGGGTTCACCGGAGGTCAGCGTGACCCCGTTTTCGCCGGCGTTGTCGATCGAGGTCTTCATCAGCACCTCGACGTCGCGTTCCCGCAGCACCTCGTCGGCGGTGTCGCCGAGGCGCCGGTCGAGTTCCGGCAGGACACGTTCGGCGAGGTCCAGCAGCAGCCAGCGGATCTTCTGATCCTTCAGTTCGGGATGCCGGGCGGCGAGCGCGGCGGTGAACGCCGGCCCCTGCGCGGCGACCTCCGTGCCGGTGTAGCCGGCGCCGACCACGACGAACGTGCAGCGCGCGTCGCGTTCCGCCGGATCCTTCGCGGAGGCGGCGAGTTCTATCTGGCGGGTGATGTGGTCCCGCAGATAGAGGGCCTCGGGCAGACCACGGAAGCCGTGGGCGTACTCGGGCACACCGGGGATCGGCAGCAGCTTGTTGACGCTGCCCGCGGCGAGCACGAGACGGTCGTAGCCGAGGGAGTGCTCGCGGTCCTCGGGGTCGACGTAACTCACGCTGCGGCCGTCGAAGTCGACGGATTTGGCGGTGCCGAGCACCAGCCGCACACCGCGCAACGTGCCGGGGATGGACACCGAAATCCGCCGTGGCTCAAGGATCCCGGCGGCGACTTCGGGCAGGAGGGGGAGATAGAGGAAATAGTCGGTCGGGTTCAGCACGACGATCTCCGTGTCGTCGCCGACCGATTTGAGGAGGGTTTTGGCCGCGTTGTAGCCGGCGAACCCGCCTCCGATGATCACCACCCGCATCGTCAGTCCTCCGTGGGCCAGTCGCCGGTCGCCTTGCGATAGCCGACCGCGCCCGCCCGTTCGGTGGCCGCCTTGACCGCGCCGAAGATCGCGCCCTGCGCGGCGGCCGCGACGATCACCTGTGTCCAGGTGAAGTCGCGGTCCGTGGCGTCCGGTGCTTCTTCCTCACCGCTCACGCGTTTCCAGATCTGCCTGAACGCGATCCCGGCGAGTATCCCGCCCGCGGCGCTGACGACCATGCTCAGTGGCTTGTAGAGAACCTTGTTCACGACGAAGACCTCTTTCGCATGATCAGCCGGATCGTCACGAGCAGCGCGAGCACGCCGGCGAAGATCGGCAGGGGATTCGCGCGGACGACTTCGGTGCCCTGACGGAACTTCTCCGCCGCGGGCTCGGAGACCTTGTCGGAGATGACGGCGCTCGCCTCGTCGACCTTGGTGTCGAGGTTGTCGTTCACCCTCGATTTGACGTCCAGTTTCCGGCCGAGCGCGTCGAGTGTCTCGGTGAGCTCCTCACGGGTCACGTCGCGATCCGCGCGGGCTTCTTCCGCGTTCTTGGGGTGATCGTTCATGAGCGCACTCCTTGCTTGACGGTGTCGACGTCCTCGCGGACACCCGCGATGGCCTCTTCCGGCACCGGCGGGGTCCCGCTCGTGACCTCCTTCTTGCCGATGAGGGCGGAAATGCCGCCGATCAGCAGCAGCGCCGCACCGGTCACCACAGCAGCCAGCCATGCGGGCATGACCAGGGCGAGCGCCAGCACGGCAGCGGCGATCAGGGTCGCGAGGCCGAAGAGCGCGAAAATGCCGGCGGCACCGAACAATCCGGCGCCTGTCCCCAGTTTCTTCCCTTTGTTCTGCAACTCGAACACGGCGAGTCGCATTTCGTCGCGGACCAGGTGCTTGACCTCGTCGCTCAGGTCGGAGACCAGTTCGCCGACCGACTTTTCCCCGGACGGCTTCCGGTGGGTTTCTTCGATCATGGAGCACCTCCTCGGAGCGTTCTGCCCGCCGGGTACCCGGCCTACCGGCCGGTCAATCACAGCGTGTTTCGCCCCGCTGAGCGCCGGGTAGCCGGGGAGTGCCGGCTCGAAAAGCCCGAACCGACAGGAGGATGCATGAGCACGATCACCGAAATGGTGGACGTCGAAGTCCCGGTGAAGACCGCGTACAACCAGTGGACCCAGTTCGAGAGCTTCCCCCAGTTCATGGAAGGTGTCGAGGAGATCCGCCAGATCGACGCGACGCATACCCACTGGGTGACCAAGTTCGGTGGGGTGAGCCGGGAATTCGACGCGACCATCACCGAACAACATCCTGACGAGCGTGTCGCGTGGACGTCGGACTCCGGTCCCGACCACGCGGGCGTCATCACCTTCCATCGCCTTGACGACAACAAGACCCGTGTCACGGCTCAGATGGAGATCGACCCGGAGGGCTTCGCCGAGAACGTCGCCGACAAACTCGGTGTGCTCGACCGCCGGGTCAAGGGCGACATGAAGCGGTTCAAGGAGTTCATCGAGAGCCGCGGCCGCGAGTCCGGCGCGTGGCGCGGCGACGTGGACCGCCCCGGCAGCTGACCACGACCCGGGACCTTCCCTGGAAGACGGCGTTTTCCCGGGGGAGGTCCCGGGTATCTCATGGGCGAGGTCCATTACGAAGGGAGCGTTCCGGCATGACTACCAACGCATACGTGGCCTTCCTCGTCATCGGGGTGGCTCTGGTCATGCTCGACGGTCTGATCATCTACCAGAGTGGTAAGCGCTACCTGCGAGGTTCCCACGGCGACCCGGCCGCGGGCGCGTCCATGACGTGGCTCGTCACGGTGTTGTTCCATCTCGCGACCTTGGGTGTTCTGGCGCTGCTGTCGACCGTCGACATCGGGGGCAGCGACCTTCCGGGTGTGGTGGGCAGGCTGGGCGTTCTGCTGCTGGTCCTGGCCGTCGCGCACGCGATCACTCTCAGCGTGCTTTCGCGGATCCGTGGTGAGCAGGAGGCCGAAGCGGTCATCAACCGGCCGAAGCGCGTCGAGCCCGAGCAACAGGGCACGACGGTGACGCCGGTGCCCGGCCAGGACGGCCGTTACCCGGCCGCGAGCCCGTCCATCGAACAGCGGGCGCCGTACACGACGTAGTAGGAAGTCGAGTGCTGGCAGGAGGTTTCGCCGTGCACGAGATCGAAGACGAACTGTGGGAAGAATTCCATCGCGTGGTCAACATGACTTCGCGGGAACTGGCCGACTGGTTACGCACGCGGTCGGCCGACCCCGAGGACGAAGCACTGCCGGACCAGGCGGGCACCCCGACCGGACGGCATGTGCTCGGCATCCTCGGCAGGCGCAGGACCGACCTCACCGCCGAGGACGAACGGGTGATGCGCTCGGTCGTCCAGCGGGTCGCGGACGAGCGACGCGACGATCTGGAACCGGTCGCGGGCGAGGCGCACTGGCGGCACAAGCTGATGTCGATCGGGCACGATCCGCTCAAGCCCGCTTGAGCGTTCTAGTACGCGACAGGGGTCGTGAGTGTTCTGTGTCGTTCTAACGACCCGAAACACTCACGACCACCCAGCGGCAGTGTCGCGAAAGCCACTTTCGGGACATCTGACGTCGCGAAAGTGGCTTTCGCGACACGCCTTGGCATCGCGCCACGTTTGCCTTACCCCTCAATAACCCGAATCGCCACTCACGACCCCCTTCACCGGCGCACCCGATAGCGCAGATGAAGCACCCGGTCGCCCTGGATCACCACGTCGGGATCCTCCAGCAGATGCTGGGCGTCGACCGACCCGAAGTAGCGCTTCCCGGACCCGAACACCACGGGTACGACGTCCATGCGCACTTCGTCGACCAGGCCCGCGGCAAGTGCCTGGCCACCGACGTCGCCGGCGGCGACCTCGACCAAGCGGTCACCCGCGAGCTCCTGCGCCTTGGCCACGGCCGCCTCGACGCCGTCGACGAAGTGAAACGGCGCCTCCGGGTCCCAGCTCTCGGGCGACGGCCGGTGCGTCACGACGACCACATGGTCGATCCCGCTCGGCGGCTTCCCGTCCCAGCCGTCCGTCAGGTCGAAGACGTGGCGGCCGGCGATCGTCACCCCGATCTGGTCCCAGTACGGGCGAGTGTGGTCGTAGGAGGCCTGCGACACCTTCAGCGCGCCGCTGTCGTCCAACGGGACGTCACCGCCTGACAACCAGTCGAACAGCGGCCCCGGCTGGTCGTTCTCGTCCGCGACGAAGCCGTCCACCGACACCGAGCCGTACATGACCACCTTGCCCACGGGGCGCTCCTCTGCTTGGGGGGCCCTCAAATTAGCGTGTCGTGAGCTGTCGCTCTTGTAAGAAATCAATCGGCGGGCAGCGGCCAGCCGTCCAGCGTGTGGCCGGGATGTTCGCGCAGGAACCGCCGCCGGACTTCGAGGTACCGGGTCGGGGTGAGCCCGGTGAACTCCCGGAACTCGTGGCCGAAGTGGGCCTGGTCGAAGTATCCCGCGCCACCGGCGAGGTCGCCCCAGTCGACCGGTCCGGCGGGGTCGATCGCGAACACGGTGGCGGTGAAGCGGTACGTGCGGGCCAGCCGCTTCGGTGTGACGCCGATGAGCTCCTTGAACCGCCGTGCCAGATGAGTACCGCTGACACCGGTCGCCTCGCTCAGGTCGCCGATCGCCACCGCCCCGCTCGCCGCCGCGATGACACTGCTCGTATGGCGGACCAGCCCCAGGCCGTCGGTTTCGCACAGCCGCCGCATCAGCTCCTCTTCGAGCAGCGTCAGCATCTCGTGCGGTCCGTTCGCGGTGGCCAGCCGATCCCGCAGCTCGGTGACGGCGGGCCTGCCCCAGACCTGCTCCACCGTCACCGGCCGGTCGCACAGCTCGGCCGCGGGCATCGGCAGGAACGGCGCCGGCCCCCACGGCTTGAAGTGCACGCCGACGGACCGGGTCCGGGGTGGGTAGCCGAACTCCCACGCGCGCGTGGGCGTGGTGACCACGCAGCCGTCGGCGTACTCGGTCGTCTCGATGTCGGTGACGGCACGGATGCGGAACGGCGCCCCGAGGTTGACGATGAGCAACGCCGACGGCGACGGCGGCAGCGTCAGCCGGGCATACGGCGGCGAACCCTCCAGGTAGTAGAGGTCGTCGATCAGCCCGTCCAGCGGCGGTCGCGGCACTCGGGACACGTACTTCACGCACACAGCATCGCCGATGCCCGGTCCGGCTACTCCGAGAGCTTGCCCCGCAGCTGGTCCAGCGTCTGCGAGAGAAGGCGCGACACGTGCATCTGCGAGATGCCGATCCGTTCCGCGATCTGCGTCTGCGTGTAGCCGCCGAAGAAGCGCATCACGAGGATCGCGCGTTCCCGTTTCGGAAGCTCCCGCAGCAGCGGTTGCAGCGCCTCGTGGGTCTCCACCAGAGCCATCTCGTGGTCCTCTTCGCCGATCGTGTCGGCGAGCGAAAGGGCCTCGGTGGCGTTGTCGTGGACCGGCTTGTCGACCGACAACGTCTGGTACGCCTGGCCCGCGAGCAGCCCTTCGCGCACTTCGTTGACTTCGAGCCCGAGGTATTCGGCGAGTTCGGTCGGGGTCGGCGCGCGGCCGAGCCGCTGCGACAGCGCGGCCGTGCCCTGGCTGAGGGAGACGTGGAGTTCCTTGAGCCGCCTCGGCACCCGGACCGACCAGCCGGTGTCCCGGAAATGCCGCCGGACCTCACCCATGATGGTCGGGACGGCGAAGGAGAGGAAATCGTGCCCGCGGCCGGGATCGAAACGGTCGACCGCGTTGATCAGGCCGATCCGCGCCACCTGCACCAGATCTTCCCTTGGCTCGCCCCGGCCGGAGAACCGGGTGGCGATGTGCTCGGCGAGCGGCAGCAGTTCGGTGACGAGGCGGGCACGCAGATCCTGGCGGCGTCCGGAGTCCTCCGGCAACGAGGACATCTCGTCGAAGAGGGCTTCGCAATGGGCGTAGTCGTCCGCCTGCCGCGTGAGGGTCTTGCGCTCGCCGCTCACCCGTCGCTCGTTCCCGGGGCCAGGACGAGGTCGATCGTCGTCGTACCCCCCACTCCGCCGGGAGTCGGCTCGCATCGTGCGGCCACCGAGCCGGCCAAGGTCGTCAGGACGTGCCAGCCGAACGTCGTCTCGCTCGGCAAGAAGGGCTTCGCCGTCCGTGTCGAGATCGAGACGGCGATTCCTTCCGGTACCTCGTGAAACACACAACAAAGAACGGCTCCCAGTGCAGCGGGCTGGACAAGTTGGGAACAGGCTTCGTCGACGGCCATCTTCGCGTCTGAAATGGCGTCCAAGCCGAAGTCCGCACGGGACACCACACCGTGGGTGAGCGTGCGGACAAGGGGAATCTGCTCCGCCTCGGCAGGAAGGCGGAGTTCGACCCGGTCGGACAGTCCGTCCGACTGTGGCCGGGTTTGGGGAGTCAGGCCGCCCCGTCCGTGTGCATCCATTACGAAACCCATCCGTCCGTGGCCGTAAGGTGCTCGCGGCGGGGACCCGCCGCGAGACGCGTGATCAACGGCCCAAGGCGCGCTGAAGCTCCTTTTTGGACATCTTCGACCTGCCCTCGACGTTGCGTTGCTTCGCTTCGTTGTAGAGCTGGTCCTTGGTCGGGCTGTTCGGGCCCAAGCGGTTCCCGGACCGTATGCCGCCCCGCCGCTGAGGTGACATGTCCTGGAGGGACCTCCGGCTCGCCTCGCGCGACTCGCCCGCCTGCGCGCGGTTCTTGTTGACCGTGCGCGCGGCGATCTCCTCGGCCCGGTCGGTGCTCGCCCCCCGATCCTCGGCCGAATCCTTGATGTGTTCGTACTGACGTTCTCGTTTGTCGCTCCAAGCCTGCTGCGGCATCGAGCCTCCTCTCTTCCCCGGGTCAGGTACCCCGTTCGATTCACCGGATAAACGTCCGGTTGACCCGGGGAACGGGCGGGTACGCGGAGGTCGGACGCGAAGGAGGCTTCGATGCGCATCGGCTACACACTCATGACCGAACAGGCCGGACCGAAGGACCTGGTGGACTACGCCGCCGGAGCCGAGAAGGCGGGTTTCGACTTCGAGGTGATGAGCGACCACTTTTCGCCCTGGCTGGACGCGCAGGGACATTCGCCGTACGCGTGGAGCGTGCTGGGAGCGGTCACCCAGAGCACCGAACGGGTCGAACTGATGACCTTCGTGACGTGCCCGACCATGCGTTATCACCCGGCCGTGGTGGCGCAGAAGGCCGCGACGGTGCAAGCGCTGTCGGATGGCCGGTTCACGCTCGGGCTCGGTGCGGGGGAGAACCTCAACGAGCACGTCGTCGGACGCGGCTGGCCGCCGGCGAACGTCCGCCACGAGATGCTCGCCGAGGCGATCCAGATCATCGGCGGGCTGTTCGACGGCGGGTACTTCAACTACGCGGGTGACCACTTCCGGGTGGACTCGGCGAAGCTCTGGGACCTCCCGGAGCAGCGCGTCCCGATCGCCGTCGCGGTGTCCGGGTCGCAGTCGGTGACGCGGTTCGCGCCGATCGCCGACGCGATGATCGCGGTGGAACCGGACGGATCGCTTGGCCGGCAGTGGGACGCGACCAAACTCGGCCCGCCAACAAGGAAGATCGCGCAGATGCCGGTGTCCTGGGGTGAAGACCGCGACGCCGCGATCCAGCGGGCGCACGAACAGTTCCGCTGGTTCGCCGGCGGCTGGAAGGTCAACGCCGAGCTGCCTGGGCCCGCGGGGTTCGCCGGGGCCACCCAGTTCGTCAAACCGGAGGACGTCGCCGCGGCCATCCCGTGCGGCTCCGACGTCGACCGGATCGTGAAGCAGGCGGGTGAATTCGAGGCGGCCGGGTTCACCGACCTCGCCCTGATCCAGATCGGCGGCGACCAGCAGGAAGGCTTCCTCCGATTCGCCGAGGACACGCTGCTCCCGGCGTTGCGGGGGTGATTCACCCGGAACGGGAGTGTGCGAGCCCGCGGACGCGGGTACCAGTGCGACAGGTCATCCTTCACCCAAGGGGGAACTGATGAACAACGAACTCGGACTTCATCCGGTACCCGACCTGATGCCGGAAGGCCAGGGCACGCCGGAACAGGAGGCGATCCGCCGCAAGGCGGCCCTCGCCGTGGCTTCACAGGCGAGGAGTGCCGAAGACTGCGCGACCTTGCTGGACATGCTCGGCCTGCACGACGGCCGTAGCACCAGCTCCGAAGTGGCTTGATTCAGCGACCGCGCGCCGTGACGAGGTCCGCGACGAAGGCCTGATAGGCCTCGTCGCGGTCCGGCGCGCGCAGCACCGCGGACGGGTGCACCGTGGCGACCGCGGTGGTGTCGAACTCCGCCAGCTCGATCCGTTCCCCGCGGCTTCGGGTGATGCGGAAGTCGTCGCCGAGCAGCGCCTTCGCCGCGGTCGCGCCGAGGAAGATCAGCAGCTCCGGGTGGACCGCCGCCAGCTCGGCGTGCAGCCACGGACGGCAGGCGACGATCTCGGTCTTCGACGGTGTCTTGTGGATACGCCGTTTGCCGCGTTCGTCGCGTTTGAACTTGAAGTGCTTGACCGCGTTGGTGACGTAGATCTTTTCGCGGTCGAAGCCCGCTTCGTCGAGAGCCCGGTCGAGCAACCGCCCGGCGGGCCCGACGAACGGGGCGCCCGCCCGGTCCTCCTGGTCCCCGGGTTGTTCGCCGACCACCATGATCTCCGCCGTGCGCGGGCCTTCACCGAAGACTGTCTGGGTCGCGTCGCGGTAGAGGTCGCATCCGCGGCAGCCGGACGCCGCCGAACGGAGCTTGCCGAGATCGGCGGTCTCCGGCGGGGCCGCCCCGGGTGCCTTGGTCGCCATGGGCCCGGATTCCCCGCCCGGCCGTGGGACAAACCGGTTACGTGAACGCCGCGACGGGTAGTCCGCCGGTATGGCGACCAAGACCGAACCAGCCATCGCTTCCGTCCAGGACACCGTGCGTGTCGCTCTGCGGGTCGTGCTGCCCACGCTCGCGGGCGGCGTGATCAAACGGCGGCCGCTGGGGATGGCCGCGGCCCAGAAACTCCAGCTGGACCGCTCCGCGGTGCGCCTGTTGTGCGGGCTTCGCTCGCAGTACGGTCCGGGGCCGCTGCGCCTGCGGGTGCCCGGCCGCTCGATCGATCTGGCGTTGTCCGGCGAAGACGTCGGCGAGGTGCTCGCCGCCAGTCCGGTCCCGTTCAGTCCGTCGACCAAGGAGAAGCGGGCGGCGCTGGGACACTTCCAGCCACACGGCGTGCTGATCTCGGACGCGGTGGACCGGCCGCCGCGCCGCGAACTCAACGAGGAGGTCCTCGAACCGGGCAGGCCGCTGCACGACCTCGCCGTCCCGTTCGCCTCGGCGATCGCCGGGGAAGCGGCATCGCTCTGGGAGGGCGGCACCCTCGACTGGGACACCTTCAACGTGGCCTGGTGGCGGATGGTCCGCCGGGTCACTCTCGGCGACTCCGCGGTGGACGACGACGGCCTCACCGACGCGCTCGCCCGCCTGCGGAAGGACGCGAACTGGGCGTACGCGCACCCCCGGCGCGACCGGCTCCACGATCAGTTCCGCACCCGGCTCATCGGTCACCTGGAACGGGCGGAGCCGGGCAGTCTCGCCGAAGCCATCGCCTCGGCGGGCCCGTCGGGCGAGCGGACGACGGAGGTCGTCGCCGACCAGGTCGCCCACTGGCTCTTCGCGTTCGACGCCGCCGGGATCGTCACCTTCCGCGCGCTCGCGTTGCTGGCGACCCATCCCGCCGCGCTGGAACGCGCCGGCGAGGAGGTCGCCGCCACCGACCTGACCGTGCCGAACCAGTTCACCTACCTGCGCGCGTGCGCCCTCGAATCGGTCCGGCTGTGGCCGACCACCCCGGCCCTGCTGCGCGAGAGCACGGCCGAGACCGCCTGGGGTCCCGCGGGGACGACGATCCTCATCTTCACCCCGTTCTTCCACCGCGACCCCGAATCCCTGCCCTACGCCGACCGGTTCGAACCCGGGATCTGGCTCGACGGCAGCGCGGCGGCCAATCCGGCGCTGGTCCCGTTCAGCGCCGGACCGGCCATCTGCCCCGGCCGGGATCTGGTGCTGTTCTGCGCGAGCACGATGCTGGCGCACCTGGTCCGGGATCGCCGCTTCGAACTGGCCTCCGGCGCCGTACTCGGGCCGGAGCGGCCACTGCCCGCGACGCTGGACAACTTCCATCTGAAGTTCTCGACGGCTTAGGCCTCGTCTTCGACCCACTCGAGCAGATCGCCGGGCTGGCATTCGAGCACCCGGCACATCGCTTCGAGCGTGCTGAACCGGACGGCCTTGGCGCGCCCGTTCTTCAGCACCGCCACATTCGCCGGGGTGAGCCCGACGAGTTCGGCGAACTCGCCGACACTCATCTTGCGCTTGGCCAGTTCGACGTCGATGCGGACGACGATCGGCATCAGATCACCTGTTCCAGATCGGACCGCAGGGTGGTGGCCTGGCGCAGCAGCGTGCGCATCACGACCATCAGAAGGCCCAGCACGGCGACGCCGATCAACGCCAGGAACAACAGCAGCGGCAGACCCGGGTCTTCGGCGTTGAAACCGACGTAGAGGAACACGCCCGCCAGCACCACCCAGCCGGCGAGGATCGCCCACACGATGGCGTCCACCCACCGCAGGGACGCCTCGGTGAAGATCCGGTCCTTCTTGACCAGGGTGAGCAGTTGCCAGGTGGCGACGACCACGACCTGCACGCACAGCACCCAGAAGATGGAGACCGCCGTCGCGGGCCAGCGTAGATACGCCATTTCGGGATCCTGCCGTGCCATGTGCGCGAACTGCCCCGGCAGGGACATGGTCTGGAAGAGGACCAGGATCCCGAACAGCAGCAGGAGGAACACTCTGAGCGGCGCGACGGCCCGTTGCCCTGTGATCATGCATCGAGTTTCGCGCGTTATCTATCGAAAGTCAATCGGTTGGTATCGAGGTTCGGTGCTCTTGGGTGGCAGCGGTGGCGATCCCGGTGGGGGGCGGGGTCGACGATGGAGGATTTGGGACACTCAACGTCCCGAATCCTCCATCGTCGCGAGGTCGCGCCGGTGCTGAGCCGAGGTCACGCGTATCCGAAGTCCGGGCATACGCGAACACCAAACCAGCATTCACGACGAGTCCATGAGGGAATCGCTCACCGCATTCGGTGAAGGGGTTGAATTTTCGTTGCGCGAAGGAATTCACCCGGCGGTAGCTCAGCCGTTGTCGCGCCAGGAGGGGTCTGCCAGGATGCTCGTGACCCGACCAGAAGGAGCGTTCCAGTGGCTTCCCGTCTCAATCCTTACATCAGCTTCGCCGGCGACGCCCGGCAGGCCATGGAGTTCTACAAGTCGGTGTTCGGCGGAGAACTGACGCTGAATACGTTCGGTGAATCCGGGATGGCCGGTTCGCCGGTGGAGGACCAGATCATGCACAGCCAGCTCGACACGCCGAGCGGCTACACGATCATGGCGTCGGACACGCCGCCGGGAATGGAGCACAAACCGGGCACCAACCTGTCGGTCAGTCTCAGTGGTGATGACAGCGGGGAATTGCGCGGATACTGGGAGAAACTGTCCGCCGACGGCACGGTTTCGGTCCCGTTCGAAAAGCAGATGTGGGGTGACGAATTCGGTGCCAGCACCGACAAGTTCGGCATCTCGTGGATGGTGAACGTCATCCAGTCCTAGGGCTTTCCGGCCCGATCCACCCCTGCCGAAGCTCCCGACTTCCGGGGACTTCGGGCCTCGATCACGCGATTCTTGTCATGGCACCGGTGAAATCGCCGTTCTCCTCCGGAGAGGGTCCGGCGGTTTCATCGGGAGGCAAGGATATGAACAGGATGATCGCGGTACTGCTGGTTTCGGTCGGCACCGTTCCCTCGACCACCACCACCGTCGTCCTCGCACCGCCGCCGCCCGCTTCGGTGGTCGTGGTGGAGCCACCGACGACGGTCACCCGGGCGCCCGCCGTCCAGGACCTCACTTCGTGCCAGCGGCTTCTCGCCGAGGGCTACTCCTTCGAGTACGCGTTCAGTGCCTGGGTGAACGCGGGCCGTCCGCTGAGCCGGGACGCCGATCGTGACGGATACCCGTCGCCGCGCCGTAGGTGTCTAAGGCGTACTGAGGTTCTGGTGAGGGGTAAGGCAAAGGTGGCGTGGTCGGTGCCGGGGGGCGTGAGTGGCGATTCGGGTTCTAAACCCCAT